>NZ_CP028913.1:2400000-3052052 GCF_003070885.1 Agromyces badenianii | reverse complement strand
GATAACTGGTGTCAAACGCTATCCGAGGAACTCGCTCCCGACAAATGCCGATTGGGGGATTCGACTTCGCGGGCGTGTCGTTCCACAGGCGATCCTGAGCTTCGCGCGATACTGTCTCTTTTGAACTGCGTCGGGTCGAACGTGTTTCGGTTTGACCCCACGGCCTCGAGGCCGTAGTTTTAATCAGTTGACCCCAGCCCGTCAGGGCACCCAGTTTTCCCGCCTTCACGCAATTGCGATTCCGGCGAGGAGATCCGAACGCCGGAGAAGAAGAATGAGCAAGCGTACTTTCCAGCCGAACAACCGTCGTCGTGCCAAGAAGCACGGCTTCCGCCTTCGCATGCGCACCCGCGCCGGCCGTGCCATCCTTTCGGCGCGACGCGGCAAGGGTCGCACCGAGCTCTCCGCGTAGTTCCTCGGTGCTCGCCAAAGCCAATCGCATCACGAGCGCCGACGACTATCGAGTCATCGTGCGCCGAGGTGCGAAGGTCGCCGGTGCCCACACCGTGAGCTATCTGCGCTCACGGGAGTCGGGCACCGACGCACGCTTCGGCTTCATCGTCTCGAAGAAGGTCGGCACCGCCGTTCGCCGCAATCTG
Organism: Agromyces badenianii; assembly: GCF_003070885.1. Lineage (NCBI taxonomy): Bacteria > Bacillati > Actinomycetota > Actinomycetes > Micrococcales > Microbacteriaceae > Agromyces > Agromyces badenianii. The sequence continues at coordinate 3,051,453 of NZ_CP028913.1, read as the reverse complement.
GTGCGGCGGCGACTGAAGGCCGTCTGCCACGAAGCGCTCGGCGACGGCGTCTGCGACGTCGACGTGGTGGTTCGTGCACTGCCGTCGGCGTCCGCCGCCGACTGGAATGAGATTCGCGCCGAGGTGCTGAACGCTCTCGAGCGCCGGCGCGCTCGAGCGTCGATCGATGCCGCATCGCAGAAGGGCGAATAGCGTGAAGAACGCCGCCCTGTTCGTGGTGCTCATCCCCCGCAACATCGGGGTGCTGCTCATCCGCGGGTACCGCGCGGTCATCTCCCCGCTCTACGGCGATGTCTGCCGCTACTACCCGTCATGTTCGGCGTACGGCCTGGGCTCGGTGCAGCAGCGCGGCCTCATCGCGGGCTCGGTTCTCACGGCTTGGCGCATCCTGCGCTGCAATCCGTGGACCTCCGGCGGCATCGACGACGTCAAGGCCGCGAGTCACTCCCGCTACCGGATCACCAGGTTCGGGTGGGTCGTTCCCACCGGCTTCGGGCAGACGGATGTCGCATTCCCGTCTTTCGCCGACACCGACCACGGTGCTCACCACCACGCCACCGGCTTCACCGGCCACGAGGCATCCGTCGACAGCGATCGACTCGTGACCGGTGCACTCAGTGACTCGGCCGCAGCCGACGCGCCCCGCGATGACGCGGAGCTCTTGCTCTCCTCCCCCTCATCGTCCCGAAAGGACTGACTCGCCCAATGGACTTCATCAGCCTGATCCTCTGGCCCATCAAATGGGTCATCGAGCTGATCCTCGTCGCGTTCCACTCGATGTGGACGTTTTTCGGGCTCAACCCCGACGCCGGCGTCACGTGGGTGCTGTCGATCGTGGGTCTCGTCATCGTCGTGCGAGCCGCGCTGATCCCGATCTTCGTCCGCCAGATCAAGAGCCAGCGCCGCATGCTCGAAGTCGCGCCGCAGCTGAAGAAGATCCAAGACAAGTACAAGGGCAAGAAGGACCAGTTCTCTCGCGAGGCGATGTCGCGCGAGACCATGGAGCTGTACAAGAAGACGGGCACCAACCCGCTCTCCTCCTGTCTGCCCCTGCTGCTCCAGATGCCGATCTTCTTCGGCCTGTTCTCGGTGCTCAACGACGCTCAGCACGACAAGGCCGGCGTCGGCGTGTTCACGCAAGATCTTGCGAACTCCTTCGCCAACTCCGAGTTCCTCGGCGCCCCGCTGAAGGGCACGTTCATCGGCGCCATGAACGGCGAGTACCCGTGGCAGGTCATGGTCATCGCCGCGGTGATGATCGTGCTGATGACCGCCTCGCAGTTCATCACCCAGCTGCAGATCGTCTCGAAGAACATGTCGCCCGAGACCAAGGCGAGCCCGATGTTCCGCCAGCAGCGCATCCTGCTCTACCTGCTCCCCCTCGTGTTCGCGTTCTCCGGTGTGGCCTTCCCCATCGGCGTCATGTTCTACTGGCTGGTCTCGAACTTCTGGACGATGGGTCAGCAGTTCGTGGTCATCCGCAACATGCCGACGCCCGGCAGCGAGGCCGCGAAGGCCCGCGAGGAGCGACTCGCCCGCAAGGGCAAGCTCGTCATCGAGGAGAAGACCGAGATCGAGTCGCAGGAACCGAAGAAGACGCAGCGCCAGCAGCCTGTCAGCAAGGCTCGCGCGAAGAAGCAGGGGAAGTAGACCCATGACCGACGTGCATCACGACACCGCAGACCGCTCGACCGTGCAGCTCGAAGAAGAGGGCGATATCGCGGCCGATTACATCGAAGAGCTCCTCGACATCATGGATCTCGATGGCGATATCGACATCGACGCGCGCAACGGTCGCGCATACGTGTCGGTCAACGCGGGTGAGGGAGCGAACCTCAACCTGCTTTCGAAGCCCGAAACGGTGAGCGCGTTCCAGGAGCTCACCCGACTTGCCGTGCAGACGAAGACCGGTGCGTTCTCCCGCCTGATCCTCGACATCGGCGGTTCACGCGACGCGCGCCGCGACGAGCTGGCGAGCCTCGTGGCTCGGGCCGCCGAACGCATCGATGGTGGCGCCTCCGAGGCCTCGCTCCCCCCGATGTCGTCCTACGAGCGCAAACTCGTGCACGATCTCGTCGCCGAGCGCGGACTGCACTCGGAGTCGCGTGGCGAGGGTGCTGACCGGCACACGGTCATCACTCGCATCGGCTGACGTTTCACGTGAAACTCGACGGACTCGAGCCCGAGCCGGCCGCCGCGGCAGAGCTCTTCGGCGACCACATCGAAAAGGGCCGCGCCTTCACCACCGCGCTCGCACGCCACGGCGAAGAACTCGGACTCATCGGTCCGTTGGAACTGCCTCGCCTGTGGACGCGGCACGTGTTGAACAGTGCGCTCGTCGCGCCGCTCCTCCGCCCGGGTCGCGTCGGCGACGTCGGTTCGGGCGCCGGGCTTCCCGGTCTGGTCCTCGCGATTCTGCGCCCGGATGCCTCTTTCACACTGATCGAGCCGATGGAGCGACGGGTCGCCTGGCTGGAACGGCAAGCGGCGGAGCTCGAGCTCGAGAACGTCACGGTCGTCCGCGCCCGCGCGGAAGAGTCGAAGTTGTTCGATTCCCTCGATCAGGTCACCGCTCGTGCGGTGAGCGCACTTCGCACCCTGATCCCCGTCACCGCTCCCCTGCTGAAGCCCGGCGGCGAACTCGTGCTCATGAAGGGCGCCGGCGTCGACGGCGAGATCGCCGCGGCCGAGAAGGTCATTCGCAGGCATCACCTGCATGACGTCGAGGTGCTCGTGCTCGGCGAAGGCGTGGTCTCCGAGGTGACTCGGGTATTCCGCGCCACCGCGGGCTGACGCCCGGGTCGATCTCGCGCCGGTCGTACGCACGTGGCTTCGGCCCGAGTGCTACGAGTAGGACGGTGGCCTTCAGGCCTTCAGGCCTTCGTGCTTTCGAGCCTTCGAGCCTTCGGGCATTCGGCCGTCCTGCTAAGTGAGAAGGGCGGAATCTGCATCCGCCGTGCATCCTGCGTAACGGCTCCCCCCTCGTGTTTCACGTGAAACGCTGGGGACGGCGACTACAGGGGCAGAGTTCTGGGCAGCGCCGTGTTTCGAATCGCACTGCGCGCTCTGGTTCCGTGCTTGAGCTCATCGGGTCGACGCGTTTGGGCTGGTGAGTGCAGCTCACTCGGTTGTCGTTGTCGTTGTCACTGCTACTGCTACTGCTACTGCCACTTCCTCCTCTCTTTCCAACTCCACTGTCGCCTCCTTCACCTTCACTGTCGCGTCCTTTCACCTCTCTATAGTCCTTTCACCTCCCTATAAAGGTGCGGCTGCGGTCTGCTGGCGGGGCGGTCGCCTCAGAGAGAATCGCCGTATCCCGCCGGCGGGTCAGGGCTTTGCGAACGCGACCGTCTCAGCACCGAAGGTCGGCAACGCCCGTTCGGCACCGGTGATCGGGAACACCCGTAGTGAAAACACGGAGGCACCCGCGCAGCGTCGATGAACCCTCATCAGCGATCGGACGCTGGCGTCGCGTCACCACACACCCCGCCGGCTGGTGTCTGCATGGATCAGGCACGAACTGGTGAACGTGCCAATGAGACGGCCGTGACCTCGACTTGTCAAAGACGTCGATGACGCGGTCGATATGGGCGGGCTTGCGGTTGGTGGGCACGGTGGGCGGTCGACTGAAGTGGGTGGCTGTGGGTTTCTTCGATGGAGGTCGTCACCGAGCGCGGTGTGCCAGGCGGTCGTGTTGTACCGGGTGACGGGCTGAGCACATGTCGTCGTCGGTCGCGGCCGGGTCTCTGGTGGATGCCAGGCTCGCGCGGCAGTTTCACGTGAAACATGGCAGGTCCGTGACGGTGGAGTCAGACTACCGAACGCCCCACAACCCGGCTGGGCACAGCGCGGCCCAACCAAGCGCGCCTTGCGCCGGTTCTTGGTGGGGACTCGGCTGGTTCGGCCGCGTTCGAGCGCCCTCCACCTGGCTGTTGTTGAGAGCCGGTGCGGCCGCTGCAACTCGGGATTGCGTCACGTCAGGGCGATCCGGCGCCTTCTCTGGCATCGGAGTTCTCGAGGAGCCAAGCCCTTGGCCTATCGCGACGCGCGATTGCTCGACATCGCGAGGAGGGGAGCACGTAGCGCCGTGTGGGTCGCTTCCACTCCCACCCGAGCCCTTCTGTTTCCTCCGTGCCGCAATGCACTTGGCGCCAGGCAAGCTTTGTCTCGGTCGCCTCGGATGCGCGCGAGCGATCAGCCGTTTCACGTGAAACGCAACGAGGATTCAGGGTGTGCACGAGCACTGAGGCGATCGATCACATACCTCTGACACGCACGCCTGACGATGTGCGGGGTCAGGTGAGGACTACCCCTGGCTCCCTGACGCACCGAGCGACTCTCAATAGCTGCACCGCCCGAGAGTGGCCGTACCAATGCGATCTTCTGCACTATCCGCCTCGCTCGGTGTGGATGCACCGTCCGCCGGCGCCCGAACCGTCTGCGCCGCCGGCGCCGCTCGCGCCTCAGTGTTTCACGTGAAACACGGTCGCCCGCGAACACCCCACCACCCCACCATCTCGCCTGGACCACCACCTCACGTGGCCCACCATCTCGCCTGGACCACCACCTCACGTGGCCCACCATCTCGCCTGGACCACCACCTCACGTGGCCCACCATCTCGCCTGGACCACCACCTCACCCCGCCCAGCACCTCACTTGGCCCAGCACCTCACCTGGCCATCAGCACCGGACGGCCGGGGGAACCAGGCGCCATAAGGTTGCCGTCAGACGATCGAGGGACACCTGCAGGCCCGCGAGAGGTCATGCCGTTGCCCGGCGTCCATGCGGCGGTGCCTTCTGGCGCCCTTCGGAGAGTCCATGCTTCGTGTGCGCACGGGCCCGAAGCCGGCACTGGCGAACTCGATCCGCGACGGAGCACTCCTCCACAGGGACGATCGGCTCGGATCTCGTCGAGTTCGCTCGTCGTCAACTTGAGAGTGGGTTGCGGCGGTTAGGCTTGACTCTCGGACCGAGACTGCCGCAGAGCGGCGGTCTTGGCCACACACCAACGGGTTGGAGTAGTCGGCATGGCACAGGGCGGAGGACGTGGCTGGTTTCACCGCAAGCGCCCTCGCCCCAGCCCAGACGAGATGACGAACGGCACGGCGCCCTCGCAGTCGGCGCCGCCAGATCATCAGCCCGATGCTGTGAGTGAGCCGCTGCGGCCGGCGGGATTTGTTGAACCAGGTCAGGAACAGACGTCTCCGACCACCAGCTCCGAGAGTCGCGATTCGCGGCCCAGCGGAGTATTCAAATCGGCACCGGCACCGGCACCGGCACCGTCGACATCGAACGAGCACCGGCACGGTGATGTCGCAGTTCCGCCGTCGCTGGACCCACTCCCCTCCCCTGCTGCCTCCGGCGCAACCCCAGTGTGGACGTCGCCACCGCTAGAGGGCGAGAAGACAGGCACTCCAAAGGGAGACACACCCAGCGGCGGGATTGATTGGGATGCAGCCACCGCCGCGGCCTTGGCTGACGAGGTCGAGCCGCAGCCTTCTGAAGCGAGCCGGCATCCGGCTGCTGGCCCTGATCGACTCCTCGAAGATCTGATTCGAGAGATCGTCGGTGACGCTACGGCTGAAACCGCGTCGGCATTGCACCCGACCCGCATGCCTGTCGACAGGGGTGCCGCGCCACACGAAGGCACTGACGAACGACTCTCAAGCAGTCAAACCGCAGACCCAAGTGCTGCGTCGTCACTCGATGTGACGCCGCTCGCTGTCCCTGCGAGCGTAGAGAGCGTAGACATCAGTCCCTCTCCCGACGCCGTTCCTTCGGATTCCCCGAGCGAGCCCGCCGAATCGCATCCCTCGGAGCGCGCAACGTTCGAACTGCCGATCGACGCCCAGTCTCAGCAGCACGCACATTCTTCGTGGGCACCATCGGTCGACAAATCCGCGATGCAATCCGCACCACCCGTCGCGCCAATGCTCGTTGTCCCGCCGTCGCCTCTGCCACCTCCCGCGCCGCAGCCCGCTGGAGCTCAGTCGTCGCTCGCGCCCCAGATCCAAACCGAAGCCCCCGATGTTTCACGTGAAACGTCTACTGATCACGGAGGAACTCCCCTGGCCTACGAACTCGCCGACGAGACGCGTCGTCGCATCGCACTCGATGAGGCAGTCCTCCCACTGCCGCCTTCGACACGAGTACTGACGATCTCGAATCAGAAGGGCGGCGTCGGCAAGACCACGACAGCCGTGAACTTGGCCGCCGGTCTCGCTCGATCCGGTGCCCGCGTGCTCGTGATCGACCTGGACCCTCAAGGCAACGCGTCAACCGCACTGGGTGTCGATCACCGTTCCGAACGCAAGAGCGTCTACGAGGTGCTCGTCTCCGACGTCGCGCTCGCGGAGGTGGTGCAGCCTTCCACGGAACACGAGCTGCTCGATTGCGTGCCCGCCACGATCCACCTCGCCGGCGCGGAGATCGAGCTCGTCTCGCTCGTCGCCCGCGAGCAGCGACTGCGACGTGCATTGGATACCCACCTCGCATCGATGGAGCGGCCTTACGACTACGTCTTCATCGACTGCCCGCCGTCGCTCGGATTGCTGACCATCAACGCATTCGTCGCGGCACGTGAGGTCTTGATCCCCATCCAGTGCGAGTACTACGCGCTCGAAGGACTCTCGCAGTTGCTGAGCAACATCGAGCTGATCGAGAAGCACCTGAACCCCGAACTCCGGCTGTCGACGATCCTCTTGACCATGTACGACTCCCGCACGAACCTGGCCCAGCAGGTGGCGCAGGAGGTTCGCGACCACTTCCCCGCTCAGACCCTCGAAACGATCATTCCCCGTTCAGTGCGGGTGTCTGAGGCTCCGAGTTATGGGCAGAGCGTGATCAGCTACGACTTCGCGTCGAGTGGATCCCTGTCGTATCGAGAAGCAGCCGCCGAGATCGCCCGTCGTGGCGCTGCGAAACCCGAGGAGTCGAACTGATGGCAACCAAACGGACCGGACTTGGCCGTGGAATCGGCGCACTGATCCCGAGTGGCGACGACGCCACGCGATCGCGACCCGTCGACGTGTTCTTCCCCGACTCCGACGCGCAGCCCACCGCGGCCATCGCCGTCGTCGAAGAGGCGGTCGCGAGCGAGGGCCTCATCACGGTACCGGGCGCCCACCTTGCCCACCTCGATCCGAACGACATCGTTCCGAACGCCCAGCAGCCGCGGAGCGTCTTCGATCCCGATGACCTCGCGGAGCTCGTGCACAGCGTTCGCGAATTCGGCGTGCTGCAGCCGATCGTCGTTCGCCGTCACCCCGATCTGCCCGGCAAGTACGAGTTGGTCATGGGCGAGCGTCGTCTTCGGGCGACGAAGGCGGCCGGCCTCGATTCGATCCCTGCGGTGGTCAAGGACACCGCGAACGAAGACATGCTTCGCGACGCGCTGCTCGAGAACCTGCACCGCTCACAGCTCAACCCGCTCGAAGAGGCGTCGGCCTACCAGCAGCTGCTCGCCGACTTCGGCATCACGCAGGAGGAACTCGCCTCTCGCATCGGGCGTTCCAGACCGCAGATCTCGAACACGCTGCGGCTCCTCAAGCTGCCCGAGCCGGTGCAGCTCCGTGTCGCCGCCGGTGTGCTGACGGCGGGGCACGCACGCGCCATCCTGTCGATCGGTGACGATGCGACCGAGATGCAGCGCTTCGCCGACAAGATCGTCAACGAGGAGCTTTCGGTGCGTGCCGCCGAGGCGGTTGCGACGAACGAGCCGAAATCGTCTCGACAGAAGCCGGCGGCCGGAAAACGACAGGACTTCCTCGAAGACCTCGCAAGCCGGCTCGGCGACCGCCTCAACACTCGGGTGAAGATCGCACTCGGAGCAAGAAAAGGCCAGATCACGGTTGATTTCGCGACAGTCCAAGATCTTCGGAGGATCCTGACGGAGCTCGGCGAGAATCTCGACGGCGTCTGATCGTGAATCGGCCGGAGAATCGCTCCTGACGAACTGAAAGCAGCCGGTTTCTCACGGCCGTCGCCGTGTTATACGCGCTCGAGTATGTACAGCGAGGGGGTCGGCCCGTCAGGCCGACCCCCTCGCTCCATGCTTCGACGAGATCAGTTCGTGCGATCCCGTGCGGCTTCGACGAGGGAACCATAGAGCGCCGAAGCGCTCGTGCCCGATGCCTCGATGGCAAGCGGCACCAGTGAGGTCTCGGTGAGTCCAGGAATCACGTTCGCCTCGAGGAACCAGGGCGTCCCCTCGGCATCCACAATGAAGTCGACGCGGGAGAGATCGCGAAGTCCGAGCGTGCGGTGCGCCAACACCGCGGCATCCGAGACTGCTGCGACCGTCGCATCAGCCAGACGCGACGGCGTGTAGAACGTGGTCTCCCCGGCGTTGTACCTGGCCTGGAAACTGTAGACGCCGGCTGTCGGTTCGATCTCGACGGCCGGAAGTGCACGAGGACCGTCGCCGGTATCGACGACGGCGATCGCGATCTCCGTTCCGAAGATGCGGCGTTCGACCACCGCAACCTCGGCATAGGTGAATGCTTCGACCATCGCGCGGGGCAGGTCGTTCGGGTCTTCGACGATGGTGACACCCTGGGCCGAGCCGCCCGACGCCGGCTTCACGACGAGGTCGCCCTCGATGGCGGAGCGAACAACTCGCAGCACGCTGGAAGCGCCGAGCTCGCGGAACGACTCGTGCGACAGCACGATCGACTCGGGCACCGCCACTCCCGCTGCGGCGAGCAATGAACTCGCCACCGGCTTGGACCACGCACGCCGCGCCGCCGCGCCGCTCGAACCCACCGCGGGAACGTCGATCGCAGCGAGCAGCTCGAGCAGTGATCCGTCTTCCCCGCTCGACCCATGCAGCGCGGGAAACACGACGTCAGGGCGTTCACTCGCAAGGAACGGCAACAGTCCGGCGTCGGGGTCACGGAGCACCACTCGGTGGCCAGCGCCGGTGAGGGCGTCGGCGACACGGCGACCCGAGCGCAACGAGACATCGCGTTCGTGAGAGATGCCACCCGCGAGCACGACGACGTAAAGGCCAGAAGAATCGCTCATGATCAGGTCTTTCTCCACTACTTCAGGTCGGATGGCGGTGCGGAATCGTAGCCCGCACTTGGTGGCAGCTGCAATGGACCCGTGCCGGCGAAGGTGTCGAGCAGATCGAGTTCACCGTTGATCACGGTCGCGAGGCGACGAATTCCGACGCGAATGGCCTCTGGGGTCGGATAGCAGTACGACAACCGCATGGCATGCCTGCCACGTCCATCGGCGAAGAACGCGGTGCCGGGCGTGTAGGCGACCAGCTCCTTCACCGCCCGCGGCAGCATCTGCTTCGAGTCGAGCATGTCGGGCATGGTGACCCAGACGTAGAAGCCGCCGTTCGGGTTGGTCCAGTTGAGCTGAGGCAGGTACTCCCCCAGCGCCTCGACCATCGCGTCTTTGCGCTCGCGATAGACCCCGCGGAACGTATCGATCTGGCCGCGCCAGTCGGCCGTGGCCAGATATTCGGAGACGACGAGCTGGCTGAACGAGCTCGGCGAGAGGATGGCGGACTCGGCCGCGAGGATGAGCTTCTCGCGAATCGCATGGGGCGCGAGCGCCCACCCGACCCGGAACCCGGGGGCGAGGGTCTTCGAGAAGGATCCGAGATAGATGACGCCCTCTGGATCGAGCGAGCGAAGCGCATCGGGTGCGGGCTCGTCGAAGTGCAGAAGCCCGTACGGATTGTCTTCGAGCACGAGGATCTCGTTCGAGCGGCAGATCTCGAGGATCTCGGGACGGCGCTCGGCCGAGAGCGTGACACCGGCAGGGTTGTGGAAGTTCGGGATCGTGTACAGGAACTTGATGCGTCTGCCCTGGCCACGCAGCGCGGCGATCGTCTGGCGAAGTGCCTCAGGGATGAGCCCGTGCTCGTCGGTCGCGACGTGGGCGACGTTCGCCTGGTAGGAGCGGAAGATGCCGAGGGCGCCGACATAACTCGGCGATTCGGCGAGGATCACGTCTCCGGGATCGATGAAGAGCTTCGCAACGAGATCGAGGGCCTGCTGCGAGCCCGTCGCTGTCACGACGTTGTCGACTGATCCGTGGATGCCCTCGATCGCCATGACCTCGAGGATCTGCTCGCGCAGCTCGGGAATTCCCTGACCAGAGCCATATTGCAGCGCTACCGCGCCGCGCTCGCGCATGACCTTCTCCATCGAGGAGACGATGAGCTCATGCGGGAGTGCTGAGACGAACGGCATGCCGCCGGCCAGTGACACCACTTCGGGTCGTGAGGCGACGGCGAAGAGGGCTCGGACTTCGGAGGCGGCCAGCCCGGCGGCTCGTTCGGCGTAATTCGCGTACCAAGGGTCGAGATTGTTGCCGGTCCGCTGGGGGACGCCGTCAGATGCCACTGCACTGTTCCGTTCTGCTCAGGGTTTCCATGGTAGTTGCTGGGTATCGGGGTCGTTGTCTCGGGATGGTCGCGCCGCGACATCCGCCGCTCTGCGTTGAAACGGATGGTTGGGGCCGGAGACGCGAAAGACCCGCCCGGCTTTCGCCGGACGGGTCTGAAGATCGACCGCCGACTACGAGATGTAGGCGGCGAGGTCGGCCTCGAGCGCGGGCTTCGGCTTGGCGCCGATGACGGTCTTGACGACCTCGCCCTTCTCGAAGACCTTGAACGCGGGAATCGCGGTGATCTGGTATTTCATCGCGAGACCGGGGTTCTCATCGACGTTGATCTTGACGATGTCGAGCTTTTCGGCGTGCTCCGTCGCGATCTGGTCGAGGATCGGGCTGACGGCGCGACACGGGCCGCACCACTCGGCCCAGAAGTCCACGAGCACGGCCTTCTCATTGTTGAGGACCTCCTGCTCGAAGGTGGCCTCGGTCACTGCACGTGCAGTCATTGCGTTCTCCTTTGGTGAAGCCTTCGTGATCGGATGCCGCGCGGTATGCGCGCGGCGGTGTTGGTGTTCCCGAAGCGTCGGGCGACACCTGGTCAGTTGACGGCGACGAACTCCGTCTCGAGCAAGGCCTCGGCGGCGTTCTCGTTGCCGAGCGCCGCGAGGTAGTGTTCGGCGTCGAGTGCGGCGGCCGCACCGGTTCCGGCGGCGGTGATCGCCTGGCGGTAGTGGGGGTCGATGACGTCTCCCGCCGCGAACACGCCGGGGAGGGAGGTCTTCGAGCTGCGCCCCTCGACGGCGATCGTGCCTTCGGGGGTGAGGTCGAGCTTGCCGTGCACGAGGTGGGTTCGCGGGTCGTTGCCGATCGCGACGAAGAGGCCGTCGAGGTCGAGCCCGCGCTCCTCACCGGTGACGGTGTCGCGCAGGGTGACGCCGGTGACCGCGCTGGTGCCGTGAATCGCGGCGATCTCGGCGTTCCAGATGAACTCGATCTTCTCGTTGTCGAAGGCGCGCTGCTGCATGATCTTCGACGCCTTGAGGGTGTCGCGACGGTGGATCACGTAGACCTTGTCGGCGAAGCGGGTGAGGAACGTCGCCTCCTCCATCGCCGAGTCGCCGCCGCCGATAACGGCGATCGTCTTCTCGCGGAAGAAGAACCCGTCGCACGTCGCGCACCACGAGAGTCCGTGGCCCGAGAGCACCTCTTCTTCGGCGAGGCCGAGCTTGCGATAGGCGGAACCGGTCGCGTAGATGATCGCGGCCGCCTCGTGCTCGTCGCCGTTGCCGAGCTTCACGCGCTTGACCGGCCCGTCGAGTTCGAGCTCGACGACGTCGTCGTAGACGACCTCGGTGCCGAACCGCTCGGCCTGCGCCTGCAGCTTGGTCATGAGCTCGGGGCCCATGATGCCCTCGGGGAAGCCGGGGAAGTTCTCGACCTCGGTCGTGTTCATCAGCTCGCCGCCGATCTCGACCGAGCTCGCGATGAGCAGGGGCTTCAGCTGCGCGCGGGCGGCATAGATCGCTGCCGTGAAACCGGCCGGGCCCGAACCGATGATGATGATGTCGCGCAAACCCGCTCCTGTCGTTGCTGGTGATTCGTAGCATTCAACGAATCGGATGCCACGAGATGCACAACACAGTCTAGGCGGCGAGTATTCCGGGGGCGGCCGGCGTGCCCGTGTATGACGGATGTCGCATGGTCGCCGCTGCGCGATGGGTGGGGCCGCGCAACTCAGCTGCGGCGGAGGCGCGCGACTAGAGGCTCGGCGAAACTGCGCAGCTCGGGTGAACGCAGCATCCAGAGCACCGCGAAGTACACCGCGCTCATCACCGCCCCGATGATCGCCATCGACACGATCGCGCCGAACACGCTCGAGAGTGCGAACCCGTCGAAGGATGTGCCACCGAGTGCCCAGAGCAAGGCGAGACCGACGAGCACCGGCAACACGAGCGCCGCAGCCGACCGGCCGAAGGCTACGAGGATGCGTCGGCCGTCGAGGGGGCCGATTCGGCGTCGCAGCAACACGATGGCGACGACCGCCTGAACCGTGCCGGCGAAGCTGATCACGACCGCGATGCCGAACGCCACCCATGCGCTGGGGAGGGCGATGCAGGCCAGGCTGCCGGCGATGGTGAGCACGACCTGCACGAGGGTGATGAAGAACGGAGTCTTCGTGTCGCCGAGCGAGTAGAAGGTGCGCTGCACGATGAACAGCACGCTGAACGGGATGAGGCCGACGAGGTAGGCCAGGATCACGGCGCCGGTCGACCACACCAAGGGCTCGACGGGTGAGAAGACTCGAGCGAAAAGCACCGCGCACACCATGAGCACCGCAGTGGCGACCATGAGGATCACGCCCACACCGCGCACTGCGCTGGAGAGATCGTCTCGGACCTTTCGAAGGTCACCGACGGCGGCGTGTTCGCTCATCCTCGTGAAGTAGGCGGTGGCGATCGAGACCGTGATCACGGAGTGCGGCAGCATGAAGATCAGCCAGGCGTTCTGCTGCATGGCGACGGATGGCTCGTCGGGAGACGCTGCGGAGACGCCGACCACGGAGGTCTCGACGAAGCCGGCGATCGTCGTGAGGAGCAGCATGCCGAAGGTCCAGCCCGCGAGGCCGGCCGTGGAGCGGAGCCCGACACCGCGCCATCCGAAATCGGGCCGGTATCGCAGACCGGCTCGGCGCCAGAACCAGAAGAGCACGAGTGCTTGTACGGCGACCCCGAGGGTCGCACTCCCGGCGAGGAGCGCGATCATCCCGGAATCCCACTCGCTGGCGGGGCGCGTTCCCTCTGCATCGGTACCGAAGATCAGGGCGAAGACCCCGATCCCGGCAAGTGCGACCACATTGTTCAGCACAGGCACCCAGGTGAACGGCCCGAACACGCGCTTGGCGTTCAGTACCTCGCCGAGCAGGGAATACATGCCGTAGAAGAAGATCTGCGGCAGGCACCAGTAGCCGAATGCGACTGCGAGGGCGAACACGCCGTCGCGCAGGCGGCTTCCGACCAGGAGGGTCAGCAGGGGCGTGAGCAATGTGGCGATCAGGGCCGCGCCCGCGAGGATCACGAACCCGAGGGTCATGATCTTGTTGATGTAGGCGACACCGCCGTCGCGATGTGCCGCGGACCGGACGATCAGCGGTACGAGCACGGCGCTCAGCACTCCGCCCGCGACCACGGCGTAGATCGTGTTCGGCAGCTGGTTGGCTGCGGCGAACGCGTTCGCGCCGGCACCGCTCGCACCGATGACCGCGGCGAGCAACGCCGTTTTCACGAACCCGAGGATGCGCGAGACGATCGTTCCGGAGGCGAGGAAGACGCTGGCGCGTCCGATGCGATCGTCAGCCATCGCGGCGCTCATCACCGGGTTCAGCGGGTTGCTCCGTCTGTTGTTCGGAAGGTGCCGCGACCTGGTCATCGGAGGGCGCCGTGACCTCTGCATCAGAGGTCACGGGCTCGTCGACAGCTGCGTCGGCGGCTGCGGCTGCGTCGGCGTCGGCGGCCGCGGCCGCGGCCGCGGCCGCGCGCTGCCTGCGAAGGCGGCGGATGTTGCGCCAGACGCCGACGCCGAAGAACACGACGAGCACGACGCCGAGGATCGCGGCGCCGAAGCCTTCCCAGTCGGCCTGCACGTTCACGGGGATCATCACGGGACTGCCGACCGGCACTCCATCGAGCGAGGTCAATGTGACCGTGAGCGTGACCTCGCCGTTGCCGATGCCGGCGGCGACCGGTACGCGCACGGTGCTTCGCGATTCGGGGTCGACCGTGACCGTGGCCTGGTCTTCGACGATGAGTCGGCCGTTCGAGGGGTCGACGTCGACGACGACGGTGACGGGGTAGGGCAAGCCATTGAGGATCGTCGTGGGCACGCCCGTCTCGGTCGAGACGACGTTGATCGGGCTGCTGGGTACGACGGAGACCGCGCCGAGGGTGTTGCGCTGCCGCAGCAACCACTCTCCGACCGCGGTGTCCCACGCTTCGCGATCGTCGAGCCAGGCGACGTCGAGCATGGCGAGCGCTTCGCGCCGCACCGGGGCTGCGAGCACTCGAGGGTCGTCGAGCACGGTCGAGAATGCGGCGACGTCGGCGTCGGCGCGGATAATCCGGTCGATGTTCGCCAGGCGTTGGTCGCTCTCGGGCTCAGTGATGAGCCCGCGCTCGAAGGGCGGTGCGCCGATGGCGTCGGAGAGGGGCGCGAGCTCGATCCACGGGCTGGCGGCCAGTTCGTCGAGCGTGGCGGCGACCCTGGAGGACTGCGCGCCCGCGCCGCGGTCGAACGTGGCGAGCAGGGTGAGTGGCGCGCCCACGTTCTCCGCTCCCCCGATCGCGAGCTCTGCCCCGAGCAGACCGGCGGCGGCCCGCCACGCCGTCTCGGTCAGTGCGGCCGAGGCCTCGCGCAGCGGCGCGGTGATTCGTGAATCGGCGACGACAGCCGTCGAGCCGTCGATGTTCGAGGCGGCGTTCGACCACTGCTCGACCGGTGCGACGTTGCCGGGGGCGAGGATCGCGGTCGTCAGGCCCGCGGCACCGAGGAAGCCGAGGTTGCCGGCGGCGATCGTGTCGTCGGCCGGCCAGGCGATGTCGGAGCGCGTGTACGGCCACGAGAGCAGCGCGTCGGTCGTGGGCAGTTCTCCAGGCACCGGTGCGGTCGGCGTCGGCGTCGGGGTCGGGCTCGGTGTCGACGTGGCACCGCCGGCATCCTCTGGCGACACCTCGGCGGCTCCGTCGGCGCCGGTGAAGTTCTCGGGGTCGAGCGCGTCGGAGAAGCCGGTCGGCGTGAGCAGACCGGCCAGGCCGAGCTGCGCCTGCGCCGCGACATCCGCGTCTGCATACGCGAGCGGGAATATCTCGTTGGGAAGGTCGGCGAGGCGACCGAGCCATGCAACGGCCGTACCCGGCGCCGCCGAGCCGAGCACCCGGATCGACGCGATGATGCGCGGATCGACGGCGACGGCGACCTGTCGGCCGGCCACGGCGTCGAGCTGGCGCGTGAGCAGCCCGAACGGAGAGGTCCAGGTCGCGAGGTCTTCAGCGGTGAGCAGGCCGGCGGCCGACGCGGGCACGGTGAGCGGGTAGGTGAGCGCGACCGACAGCGACTCGGTCGCCGGCGCGGCGCGGCTGGCGTAGGCGTCGGTCGCCGACGCGACGAGCGTGTCGCCGACGAGCAACTCGACGCCGAGCCCGAGCACCGGGGCGCCGGCGAGATCCGCGATCGTCTCGGCCGGAACGGTGATCGAGACGACGTCGACGGCACCTGGCGCGAGCGCGTCGGACGCGACCGCCGCGACCTCGATGCCCTCGAGCTCATGCGGTTCGGCCTCGGTCGTCTCGGTCGTGCCGTTCGCATCGGGTGTCGATCGGGGCGCCTGTGCGAGCCAGGCGTCGAGCTCGGCGGCGTCGTCGATCGCCTCTGCGGAACGCACCACGCGAAGGCCGCCCGCAGAGATCGACTCGGCAGTGGCGTTCTCGACCTCGACCTCGAGCGTGAGGGGGGCGGCGGGATCGATCGTCGTCGACACGGTCGGTGCGACCCGCAGGTGCACGCCGCTGGTCGAGAGCGCCGACGTGCGCACGGGAGGAGCGGCGTGCGCGGAGGAGACGGGGTTCGCCGCGGCATCCCCCACTGCGATCGCCGAGGCGCTCACGGCCAAAGGCACCGCCGTCAGTGCGGCGATCGCGGCGACGGCGGCACTGAAACCGGCGATCGCTCGGCGCCGTGCGATCGCTCGCACACTGCCTCGGGGGGAGCGCTGGGCGCCATCCGTCGATTCGACCCGTGAGCACCGGCGGCGCGCAGGGTTCGACTCGGGCACCATGGTGGCGATTCTACGGCGTGGACGCCGGGCATCCGCTCGGCATCCACGGGCGCGCCCGGCGAACCGCCTCCTGCCGATTAACATGGACGGATGCAGAGTGTCGCGGCGGCCCTCGACCGGCTTGGCGAGCTGGCGGCTTCGCCGACCGTTTCACGCCTTGCATCCGCGTTCGAGGCGGCGGGCCATGAGCTCGCTCTCGTCGGCGGTCCCGTGCGCGACGCGTTCCTCGGCCGGCCGGTCAACGACCTCGACTTCACGACGGATGCCACGCCAGACGAGATCCTCGCGATCGTGAAGCCCATCGCCGAGGCGCACTGGGACATCGGCCGGGCGTTCGGAACCATCGGCGCGAAGATCGCCGGCGAGACGGTCGAGATCACCACCTACCGTGCCGACGCGTACGACGGCGCATCGCGCAAGCCCGAGGTCGTCTTCGGCTCGAGCCTCGAAGACGATCTCACCCGGCGGGACTTCACCGTCAACGCGCTCGCACTGCGGCTGCCGAAACTCGAACTCGTCGACCCGTCAGGCGGCGTCGAAGACCTCGTGGCGCGCGTGCTGCGCACGCCGGCGGCACCCGAGCAGTCATTCGGCGACGACCCGCTGCGGATGCTCCGGGCCGCGCGATTCTCGGCCCAGCTCGACTTCTCGGTCGAACCGGCGACCGCGCAGGCGATGACCGAGCTCTCGGCCGAGATCGACCGCATCTCGGCCGAGCGGGTGCGCGACGAGCTGTCGAAGCTGCTGCTGACGAGGGCGCCTCGCGGCGGCATCCGGCTGCTCGTCGACTCGGGGCTCGCCGAGCGCGTGCTGCCCGAACTCCCGGCCCTGTCGCTCGAACGCGACGAGCATCACCGCCACAAAGACGTCTACGAGCACAGCCTCACGGTGCTCGAGCAGGCCATCGAGTACGAGATCGAGCGCGGGGTGCTCGACTCCCCCGACCTCATCGTTCGGCTCGCGGCACTGCTGCACGACATCGGCAAGCCCCCCACCCGGCGCTTCGAACCGGGCGGGGCGGTGAGCTTCCACCACCACGACGTCGTCGGCGCGAAGCTCGCCCGGAAGCGACTGCGTGCGCTCCGGTTCGACAACGACACGGTCGACGCCGTCTCGCGGCTCATCGAACTGCACCTGCGCTTCTTCGGGTACACCGATGGCGCCTGGACCGACTCGGCCGTGCGCCGCTACGTGCGAGATGCGGGCGACCAGCTCGAGCGGCTGCACATCCTCGCCCGTGCCGACGTCACGACGCGCAACCGCCGCAAGGCCGACCAGCTCGCCTTCGCCTACGACGACCTCGAGGAGCGCATCGCCGTGCTCGCCGAAGAGGAGGAGCTCGCCGCGGTGCGACCCGAACTCGACGGGCAGCAGATCATGGCGATCCTGGGCGTCTCGCCGGGCCCGGTCGTGGGCGAGGCCTACAAGCACCTGCTCGAGGTGCGCCTCGACGAAGGCCCCATCGGTGAGGATGCCGCGACCGAGCGCCTGCTCGCCTGGTGGGCGGCCCGCACGGCACCGACCGACGCCTGACCGCTCGCCCCAGCTCGCCCCAGCTCGCACTGCTCGCCTGCGAGTGCAGGGGATGCGGCGGGGCCGGCGCGAAGGGCGAATCGCGCGGGCGCGTGGCATCCGCTATGCTGTCTAGGTTGCCCGTGTGCCGCGATTGTGCGGCCTCCACGAAGCGACGTATGCACAACCCTCCTGCTGCAGAGATCCTGTAGCCGTTTGAGTCCGAAGGAGGTGGGTTAGTCATGCACCAATACGAGCTGATGGTTATCCTCGATCCCGAGATCGATGAGCGCACCGTTGCTCCCAGCCTTGACAAGTTCCTCAACGTCATCCGTAATGATGGCGGCACCGTCGACAAGGTCGACATCTGGGGACGTCGTCGTCTGGCGTACGAGATCAACAAGAAGAACGAGGGCATCTACGCCGTCGTCGACTTCACCGCCGAGTCCAAGACCACCGATGAGCTCGACCGCCAGCTGAACCTCAGCGAGGCCGTCATGCGCACCAAGGTCCTCCGCGCCGAGGAGGCGATCGCACAGGTCGCCGCTCACGCGAAGGCCCAGGAGGCGAAGGCCGCGAAGAAGGCCGCCGCTTCGGCGAAGGCCGGAGCGAAGGCCGCTGCTGCTGCCGCCGCTCCTGCTGCTGCCGTGGCCGCTGCTGCTCCGGCTTCGGCCAAGAAGGACGCCTAGTCCTCATGGCCGGCGAGACCATCATCACCGTGGTGGGCAACCTCACTGCAGATCCCGAGCTGCGTTACACGCAGAACGGCCTCGCGGTTGCCAACTTCACCATCGCGTCCACTCCCCGCACGTTCGACCGTCAGGCGAACGAGTGGAAGGACGGTGAAGCGCTGTTCCTGCGCGCGAGCGTCTGGCGTGAATTCGCCGAGCACGTCGCCGGTTCACTCACCAAGGGTTCCCGGGTCATCGCTTCCGGGCGTCTCAAGCAGCGTTCCTACGAGACGAAGGAAGGCGAGAAGCGCACCACCATCGAGCTCGAGGTCGACGAGATCGGCCCGAGCCTGCGCTACGCCACCGCGTCCGTGACGCGCGCCCAGTCCAACCGTGGCGTCGGCGGCGGGAGCGGCTCCTTCGGGGGCGGCGCCGGTGCCGACGAGCCGTGGGCACCCAGCACCCCCGCAGCAGCGCCCCAGGGCGGTGGCGGCGACGTCTGGAACACCCCCGGTACGAGCTACGGCGACGAGACCCCCTTCTAGGCCCAGCCTTCTCAACAGGCGCAGAGGCCGGTGAGCGGATGCCACGAGGCATCCGCTCGCTCGAATCGTTTTCAATCAGACAGGAAAGACAATGGCTGGAAAGTCGAGCGGCGATCGCCGCAAGCCGACCCGCGGGAAGGGCGCGAAGAACGCCGCCCCGGCGAAGTCCATCAAGGTCGGAATCATCGACTACAAGGACGTCGCGACCCTTCGCAAGTTCATCTCGGAGCGTGGAAAGATCCGCGCCCGCCGCATCACCGGTGTCTCCGTGCAGGAGCAGCGCCTCATCGCCCGCGCCGTGAAGAACGCGCGCGAGATGGCCCTCCTGCCCTACTCGGGCTCCGGCCGCTAAGGAGCACGACAATGGCAAAGGTAATTCTCACGCACGAGGTCACCGGCCTCGGCACGGCCGGCGACGTCGTCGAGGTCAAGAGCGGCTACGCCCGCAACTACCTCGTTCCCCAGGGCTTCGCTGTGGCGTGGTCGCGCGGTGGCGAGAAGCAGGTCGAGCAGATCAAGGCGGCTCGCACCGCTCGTGCTCTGCACTCGCTCGAAGACGCGCAGGCCCTCAAGGCCAAGCTCGAGTCGACCAAGGTCAAGCTGGCCGTCAAAGCCGGCCAGGGCGGTCGCCTCTTCGGCTCCGTCAAGACCGCGGATGTCGCGGCTGCCGTCGCGACCGCAGGTCTCGGCGAGCTCGACAAGCGCAAGATCGAGATCACGGCCCCCATCAAGGCGGTCGGCGAGCACGAGGCGACGGTTCGTCTGCACGACGAGCTCTCGGCGACGATCACTCTTCAGGTGGTCGCTGCGAAGTAATTCGCGGCGCAACGCGCAAGCGGCGGTTCGGGCTTCGGCCCGGCCGCCGCTTCGTCGTTTCCGTACACCCGCGAAGCGGTTTCACGCAAGTCGAAATCGGAGTTTCCTGAGATGGTTGTACACAGGTCGACCCACATGTGGAGCGGAGTTGCGAAGAAGTTTTCCCCCACAGGTGTGGATAGAAAAAATGCCCGGTCAAATTGAAATTCAACCCGTGTAATTCACACCATTTCCACAGTTGTCCACAGGCTGAGTGCACACCTTCCACGGCGTTTCGCCCAGATTGTCCCCAGAGTTATCCACAGGCCAGGTTGTGCTGTGCACAGGGCTTGCCTATCGTGAAGCAGCGTCCCATCCACCCCGCGCAAGAATCCGATCGGCCAGTCATGTCCGAGGCCCCCGGCAGACTGAGTGGTGGGCGCGGGTCGCTCGCCCGTCTGAGCCCAATCGGAGGTCATCAAGTTGTCGATCGCGCACATCGGGCTCGCAGAACCGGCTGACGACGGTGAGTCCCGACGGGGCGAACGCGTTCCTCCGCACGACCTCCTGGCCGAGCAGAGCGCACTCGGCGGCATGATGCTCTCGAAAGACGCCGTCGCCGACGTCATCGAGACCGTGCGCGGTGTCGACTTCTACGTGCCCAAGCACGAGGTCGTGTTCAACGCGATCCTCACGCTCTACTCGCACGGCGAGCCCACCGACGTCATCGCCGTCACCGACGAGCTCACGAAGACCGGCGACCTCCAGCGCGCCGGCGGGGTCGAATACCTGCACACGCTCACGAGCATCGTGCCGACGGCGGCGAACGCCGGCTTCTACTCCTCGATCGTGGCCGAGCGCGCGCTGCTGCGCCGCCTCGTCGAGGCGGGCACCCGCATCGTGCAGATGGGCTACCAGGGCGAGGGCGAGGTCACCGACCTCGTCAACAACGCCCAGGCCGAGATCTACTCGGTCACGGGTTCGGTCGAGACCGAAGACTACGTGCCGCTGTCAGAAGCGGTCACCGTGGCGATCGACGAGATCGAGGCCGCCAAGCACACCGACGGCAAGTTCACCGGCGTGCCCACCGGGTTCGCCGACCTCGACGACCTCACCAACGGCTTCCACCCTGGCCAGATGATCATCGTCGCGGCGCGACCGGCCATGGGAAAGTCGACGCTCGCGCTCGACTTCGCCCGCGCCGCCTCGATCACGAACGACCTGCCCTCCGTCTTCTTCTCCCTCGAGATGGGCAAGAGCGAGATCGCCATGCGATTGCTCTCCGCCGAGGCATCCGTGCCCCTGCAGATGATGCGAAAGGGCACGGTCGACTCCCGCGACTGGACGACGATCGCCGCGACCCGCGGCCGCATCAACGACGCGCCCCTGTACCTCGACGACTCCCCCAACATGACGCTCGTCGAGATCCGCGCCAAGTGCCGCCGTCTCAAGCAGCGCGTCGGGCTCAAGATGGTCGTCATCGACTACCTGCAGCTCATGACGAGCGGCAAGCGCGTCGAGAGCCGCCAGCAAGAGGTGTCGGAGTTCTCGCGTGCGCTGAAGCTGCTCGCCAAAGAACTGCAGGTGCCGGTGATCGCCCTCTCGCAGCTGAACCGTGGCCCTGAGCAGCGCGCCGACAAGATGCCCGCGCTCAGCGACCTTCGCGAGTCGGGCTCGATCGAGCAAGACGCCGACATGGTGATCCTGC
Source organism: Agromyces badenianii (assembly GCF_003070885.1). NCBI lineage: Bacteria > Bacillati > Actinomycetota > Actinomycetes > Micrococcales > Microbacteriaceae > Agromyces > Agromyces badenianii. Next base: position 3,030,038 of record NZ_CP028913.1, on the reverse strand, counting down.
TGCACCGCGAGAGCGCCTACGAGCGCGACAGTCCGCGTGCGGGCGAGGCCGACCTCATCGTCGCCAAGCACCGCAACGGCCCGACCCGCACGATCACCGTCGCGTTCCACGGGCACTTCTCGCGCTTCGCCGACATGGTGCAGGCGTAGTCGTTGTGAATGTCGGTCACCCAGCTAGATTGTCCGACGCCGCTTAGATTGTCCGATCCGACCTCTCGGACAATCTAGGTGGCGGAGTTGCGTGCAGATGTTCCGCTGAACTTGTCGGATTCCCAAACCACAAGTGCCGTACAGCCGCAGGCAACTCAGGAGGAAGTCCATGACCGACACGCTGCTCCGACACCGGTCAGCACCGCTAGGGCCAAGCGGTGGGGCGCCATGTCTGGCACGAGGATGACGGCGCTGCGGCCGTCTGTGGGTTAGGCGAGCAGCCAGCCGAGGGTGGCGAAGGCGAGGTAGGCGGCGGGGATCAGGCAGGAGGGCAGGAGGGCGGCTCGTCGTCCGCGGCGGTCAGGGGTTGTCGACTGCCCGGGGCGCGCATCAAGCGGAGAGGTGACGAGGTCGCCCCCGGGGTTACGGGTCAGCTCGCGGTACTCGACCCACGCCAGGGCCAGCACCGTGAGGAACAGTCCGACTGCGACGAGGGGTGCGGGTAGTTGGGCGATGGTGGGCAGATCGGAACGGTCGGACAGGGCTGCGCCGCCGGCTCCGAGGAGGACCACCGTGACCAGGGAGCCGCCGAGGACGAAGGGGTGGCGAAGCATCGGTCGCAGCAGCAGGGGCAGGCTCAGCAGGAGGAGGGAAACCAGTCCGAAGCACAGGATCTGACCCAGGTTGTAGGTGAGCGGCTCGTCATGGACCCAGGCGGGGACCGCCGAGGTGCCGATGAGCATGGCCAGCACCTGAGCGGCCCCCGCGGTGGCGACCACCCAGACTCCCGAGATGCGGTCAGGGTCGCTGTCCTGGTCGAGGCGTGCCGCGTACTCGGTCGGGTTCCCGAACGCTTCCGACGGTGACTCGCCCGTTTCGGCGCAGTGCCCCTCGACCTCTGCCAGGCGCTCCCCGATCACCGGACCAGGGACGTCCCGGAGCCGGAGCTCGAGCACGAAGTCGCCGCACCATTCCTCGTGCGCCTTCACGAACGGTCGTCCCCAGATTTCCTGGGAAGAAGGTGAGCGGTTCATGTGCTCCTCAAGGAAGGTCGAAATTCGGATGATGGAAGGGTGCTGCTGGGGAAGAGGTGGCCGGTGACCCTGGTGGAGAACACCTGCCACTGGGCGAGCCCCTCGTCCACCTGGGCGCGGCCGGCGTCGGTGAGGACGAAGTACTTGCGCCCTGGCCCGCCTTCACCGGTGCGCCACTCGACGCTGACCAGGGCGTTCTTCTCCAGCCGGGCGAGCAGCGGGTAGAGAGTGCCGCCCTTGATGTCCCCGAAGCCGGCGGTTGCCAGATCGGCGGCGATCGCGTACCCGTATGTTGGGCCGTCGACCATGACCCGGAGAACGCACAGCTCGAGGACTCCTCGCAGCCATTCGCTCGGAGTCGGTTCGTTGGTCATAAGTAGATAGTGCACCTACTCAGACCATCTGTCTAGTACCTCGTGTCACTCGCCGTGATTGTGGTCGCAACCGGGACGCCCCTGTTGACGATCGCATCTGCGTCAGCGGGAGGTCATTCGGCTGAAACTGGAAGCATCGGATTCTCATGGTGCTCTCGAACAAGCAGCGCTGAGCAGGGCCGCGGCGCTCGATCACCATACGTACGACCACGAATGTGCGCCAGGGAGCATTATGTGCAGCAGGACGAGCGCGATGGCATCGGGTTCGATCCAGGTGCCTGCGTCCGGGAAGCCATCGCGAACCGGACTCTGTTCCGGGCTCGATAATCGTGACTGTGTCTTTCGAACCCGTGTTGCCCTCTGACCTCGACTCCCTGCGCGGGTTCCTGACTGAAGTGGTCCCGACTCTTGCCGGGCTCGACACGCCGACCGTTCGACTCTGGGTCGAGCGTGATGACACCGGCACCTTCATCGGGAGCAGCGTTGGCAATTCCGTCGACCGCACTGGCGATGAACTTCCACCTTGCCGATAGCGACGCGGAAGGTAACTTCCGCACGAGCGCCGCCGAGCGCCTCGAACGCCTTCGCGCGTCATGGATCGGCGCAGAAGCCGCTCTCAGCGTCATCGCTGAACTCGACGCCGAACACGTCGAGCAACGAGTCCTGCGGCTCGCCGAACGTTTCGAAGCCGGAGCACTCGAGCTCGGGGCGAGCGTTGTGCGAGCGGGTCGTGGCTCGCACATCCGGGTCATCCGCATCGACGACACGGCGCGAGTCGCGGCGGCTTTCGACGTTGCACAGATCAAGGCCCGATTCATTGAGGACCGGCTCCGCGTCGGCGTCCACGGATTCAACGACGACGACGACATCGACCGCGCACTCGCCGCGCTCCGCGCGGGTCTCGGCAACGCCCGCTAGACGGTATGCAGTGAGCGGCAGCCGTCCGCTGGCGGATCCTTAATGGGCGGCTCGGGCCAGGTCGCCGAAGGGTGACCTCGCTGGGGCCCGTGGCGGGGTCGTGCCGCCCGCTAGGTTCGGGGTCGTGCGTACAAACTCGCGGTGTGGTCACCGCGCCAGCAGCAGCCGTCATTGCCCTTGTATTCGTCGGATGTGCAACCCTGCTATCGCCCGAGACGGACCCCTCGCCCGCCACCGCGCTGAGCAGTCTTTCGCCCAAGGCGATCGACACACCGATCACTTGCGATGCGCTTGCGCCGGCTGACCTCGTTGCTGCGGTCCTGGCTGGTGCTGATGGAGATGGCATTGCCTGTCGCCGAGCCCGAGCTGGAATTTCGTAGTGGAGTCCGCACACGAGGTTCATCAGCTCTCCTTCGAATGAACTGATCCATTCCTTGCGCAACGCACGACGTCGCTCGACCATCAGGCTCCTGTTGCACCCGCTAGGCCGCAGCTGCCAGCATGGCGAATACCGACGAGCGTGGGGATCCGATGACCAACACCCTTGACCATCTCCCGGAAGCAGACTCTTCGAGTCTGCCGGGTGCCTCGATCCTCGCCCGGGTGCGGGGGCTCATCTGGTCCGCGCTCGGCTACGCGCTCGCCTACGGCTTCATCACCAACGCCTCGAGGAGCGCGTGCCCGGGTGGGTACGGCTCAGATGGCGGTTACGTGGATGCCGATGGTCAACCGACCGTCCTGGCGCCGCAGTGCATCAGCTTGACGCTTCAGCCGAGCGTCTTCGTCGCCGCGGCAATCGTGATCGTCGTGCTCGCCGCTATCACACGGGTTCTCAAGCGGGCCGGCACGGAGGCCGACGCGTTCCGCATCATCGACCGCGCGGGGATTGTCATCATCGCGGTCGTGACCGGGTCGATTCTGATCAGCCATGTGTGGTTCTGGCTGATCCCGATCGCTGACTGGAACGGCTCCGGCACGCTCTGGTTCCCCTTCCCCTTCGGGAGCGTCACCATGGACACCTATCCAGCGGCCCAGGGATAAGACCCCGCACTTCAGGCCCTCGAGGCCACACTGCGAAACCGGTCGAAGCCGAATACCGCGAACGCAAAGGGAACGTCATCCTCCGACGTCGCGGGATACGACAGACCCTGCCCGAGGCCGGCCGCGCTCGCCTCGCCCCTTTGAAATGTTCCCCAGCAGGCACTCCCTCGCATGGCTTCACTATTCAGTGTTGCTATCTACCGGTACTCGTGCTTACTATGTACCGGTAGTCAGCAACACTGAGTACTAGTACTCATCACCACCAAGTAGTGAAGGAGGGCCCCATGGGCAAGCAGATGACCGAGATGCTCAAGGGCACGCTCGAGGGCATCGTCCTCGCGATCCTGGCGTCGCGGCCGGCATACGGCTACGAGATCACGGCGCGGCTGCGCGAGCAGGGCTTCTCCGACATCGTCGAGGGCACCGTCTACGCACTGCTCGTCAGGATCGAGCAGCGCGGCCTCGTCGACGTGGCGAAGGTCCCGTCCGAGAAGGGGCCGCCGCGCAAGGTGTACTCGCTGAACGCACTGGGCAGCGAGTACCTCGAAGAGTTCTGGGGAACCTGGAGCTTCCTCGCGGAACGGATCGAACAGCTCCACCACGACATCGAACACCCGCACGATGAAGGAGAGAACTGACATGGTCGCCAAGTGGATCGAGACCCTCACCGGGTCGCTCGAGCAGAAGAAGCAGTACAAGCAGGACAAGGCCCGCATCGATGGCCTCCCCGAGCCGTACGCCACCGCGGCGAAGGCGATGCACCGGTACTTCATGTACTTCGGAGGCATCACCGACGGCGACACCCTCATGACGATGTTCGGCGACCTGGCCGACCTCTGGGAGCGGGCCGCTGTCGACGGAACCCCGATCCGCGACATCGTCGGCGACGACCCCGTCGAGTTCGCCGAGACGTTCGCGCAGGCCTACACGGGCAAGCAGTGGATCGACAAGGAGCGCGCTCGCCTGACGAAGGCGATCGAGGACGCTGAGCGAGAGGAGCGGAAATGACCACCCCACAGGCCCAGGCACCCGCCATCCGGGTGCAAGGCATCGAGAAATCGTTCAAGGACCTGCACGTGCTGCGGGGCGTCGACTTCGACGTGACGGCGGGGAGCATCTTCGCGCTCCTCGGCTCGAACGGTGCGGGCAAGACCACGCTCGTGCGGATCCTGTCGACGCTGCTCAAGGCCGACGCGGGCACCGCCACGGTGCACGGCTTCGACGTCGCCGCGAAGGCCGGCGACGTACGCGAGTCGATCAGCCTGACCGGTCAGTTCGCCGCGGTCGATGAGGTGCTCACCGGCCGGGAGAACCTGGTGCTGGTCGCGAAGCTCCGCCACCTGACGAACTCGGCCGCGATCGCCGACGAGCTGCTCGCACGGTTCTCGCTCACCGAGGCGGGCGGGCGGAGGGCGGGAACGTACTCGGGCGGCATGCGCCGCCGACTCGACATCGCCATGAGCCTGATCGGCGACCCGCCGATCATCTTCCTCGACGAGCCGACGACCGGCCTCGACCCGCAGGCGCGCATCGAGGTGTGGCAGACCGTCAAACAGCTCGCCAAGGGCGGCACGACCGTACTGCTGACCACCCAGTACCTCGACGAGGCCGAACAGCTCGCCGATCGCATCGCGATCCTGCACAAGGGCACGATCATCCAGAACGGCACCCTCGGCGAGCTCAAGCAGCTGCTCCCGGCCGCGAAGGCCGAGTACGTCGAGAAGCAGCCTTCGCTCGAGGAAGTCTTCCTCGCCCTCGTCGGTGACACCGGCGAGACCGACACCGCCGACGGCGACCGTTCCGACGACATCGCCGCTGCAGGAAAGGAATCCCGATGACCACCCACGTCCTCGGCGACACCGGCGTGCTGACGGGCCGCTCGCTTCGCCACATCCTCCGCAGTCCCGACACGATCATCACGACCGCGGTCACACCGATCGCGCTGATGCTGTTGTTCGTGTACGTGCTCGGCGGCGCGATCAACACCGGATCCGACGAGTCGTACATCAACTACATGCTCCCCGGCATCCTGCTCATCACCATCGCGTCGGGCGTCGCGTACACCTCGTACCGGCTGTTCCTCGACCTGCAGGGCGGCATCTTCGAGCGCTTCCAGTCCATGCCGATCGCGAGATCGAGCGTGCTCTGGGCGCACGTGCTCACCTCGTTGGTGGCGAACGTCATCTCGATCGTGATCGTGATCGGCGTGGCGCTCATCATGGGGTTCCGTACCGGGGCGTCCGTGGGCGCCTGGCTCGCGGTCGCCGGCATCCTGGTGCTGTTCACCCTCGCCCTGACCTGGCTCGCCGTGGTCGCCGGGCTCTCGGCGAAGACCGTCGACGGCGCGAGCGCGTTCAGCTACCCGCTGATCTTCCTGCCCTTCATCAGCTCGGCGTTCGTGCCGACCGAGTCGATGCCCGCCCCGGTGGCCTGGTTCGCCGAGAACCAGCCCGTGACCTCGATCGTGGACACCACGCGTGCCCTGTTCGCCGGAGAACCCGTCGGCAGCGACATCTGGATCGCCCTCACCTGGCTCGTCGGCATCCTCGTCATCGCCTACATCTGGGCGGTCTCCATCTACCGTCGCAAGTTCAGCTGAAACCGAGCGCCGCGTGCCGACCGCTCGACCGCGTGACGATGACGCCCGCTTCCCTCTCGGAAGGCGGGCGTCATCTTCGTGTGCGGTGCGCACCCGGGAGAGCTTGCGGCCCGTCGGCGAGCTTGCCGGGGTCAGGGCGCCGACCTATGATGAGTGCGCGATATAAGAATGAACAATTCTAATATCGAACACGGTGCAGAATGGCGGATGCCGGTCACCGCGACGAACCCACAGAGCAGTGAGGAGAAGCCGTGCAGTTCCACCACTACGGCTACGTGTCCGGTGACCCGCGAGTGCAGCCCGCCGCAGGCGTCGGCATCGACCGAGCCGAGGAGCTGCCCGACGAGGTCGACGTGCTCATCGTCGGTTCGGGCCCGGCCGGCATGGTCGCAGCCGCCCAGTTGGCGCAGTTCCCCGGCATCGTGACCCGGATCGTCGAGCGACGACCCGGCCGCCTCGAGATCGGGCAGGCCGACGGCATCCAGGCCCGGAGCGTCGAGACGTTCCAGGCATTCGGCTTCGCCGAGCGCATCATCGCCGAGGCGTACCGCATCACCGAGATGGCGTTCTGGAAGCCCGATCCCGAGAACCCCCGGAACATCCACCGCGCCGCCGTCACGCCCGACGACCCGAGCGGAATCAGCGAGTTCCCGCACCTCATCGTGAACCAGGCGCGTGTGCTCGACTACTTCGCCGAGTACGCGCACAACTCCCCCGGGCGCATCACGCCGGACTACGGCTGGGAGTTCGACGGACTCGACATCGCCCAGCCGAGCGCCGACGGAACCGTTCCTGAGTACCCGGTGACGGTCACGCTCGAGCGGGTCACCGGGGTCGGCGTCGGTGCCGGCGACGCGTCGCACGCCGCCCCCCTTGAGGGCGCGCGCACGGGCGAGCGCCGCACGCTGCGTGCCAAGTACGTCGTCGGCGCCGACGGTGCACGCAGCCGAGTGCGCGAATCGATCGGCGCCAGCCATGTCGGCGCGCAGTCGTTCCACGCCTGGGGCGTGATGGACACGCTCGCCGTGACCGACTTCCCCGACATCCGCACGAAGTGCTCGATCCAGTCCGAGGCGGGCAACATCCTGCTCATCCCGCGTGAGGGAGGGCACCTGTTCCGCATGTACGTCGATCTCGGCGAGGTTCCCGAAGACGATCACGGTGCAGTGCGGCGGACGACGCTCGACGAGATCATCGCGAAGGCGAACGACATCCTGCACCCCTACACGCTCGATGTGCGGAACGTGCCGTGGCACTCGGTCTACGAGGTCGGCCACCGCGTGACCGACCGCTTCGACGACGTGCCTCTCGATGAACAGGGCTCTCGCACCCCGCGCGTGTTCATCACCGGCGACGCCTGCCACACGCACAGTGCGAAGGCCGGCCAGGGCATGAACGTCTCGATGCAAGACGGCTGGAACATCGGCTGGAAGCTCGGCCATGTGCTCGACGGCCGTGCCGACCCCGCACTGCTCGAGACCTACCACGCCGAACGCCACGTCGTCGCGAAGGACCTCATCGAGTTCGACCGCGAGTGGTCGAAGCTCATGGCGACGAAGCCCGAAGACCTCGGCGACCCGACCGAGCTCGAGGAGTTCTACATGCGCACGTTCGAGTTCCCCGCGGGATTCATGACGCAGTACGAGGCCTCGATGATCGTCGGCGGGGCCGGTCACCAGGGCCTCGCGACCGGGTTCCCGATCGGCAAGCGCTTCAAGTCGGCGCCGGTCGAGCGGGTCTGCGACGGCAACCCGGTGCAGCTCGGTCATCATCATCGGGCCGACGGACGCTGGCGCATCTATGCATTCGCGGATGCCGCGGCTCCCGCAGCGCACGGCACGGCGCTGGCCGACTGGGCGAACTGGCTGCGCGAGGCATCCGACTCACCACTCGTCGCCTTCACGCCCGACGGCGCCGACATCGACAGCGTCTTCGACGTGAAGGTCGTCTTCCAGCAGCCGCACGCGGCAGTCGACCTCGGCCGCGTGCCGACGACCTTCCTGCCGAAGAACGGCCCCTTCGGGCTGACCGACTACGAGAAGGTCTACGCGATCGATCCGCAGCACGACATCTTCGAGCTGCGCGGCATCGACCGCAGCGGCGCCGTCGTGGTCGTGCGGCCCGATCAGTACGTCGCGAACGTGCTGCCGCTCGGCGCCGTCGACGAACTCGCCGGCTTCTTCCGCGGGGTCGTGCTCCCCCGCTGAGCGGTACGACCCATGCTGAGCGGTCAGGCGCCGTAGGCGCGCGTCACCGCTTCGGCGGCGAGCTGCAGGCGCTCGGCGATCTCGGCCTCGGGCCGGGAGAACGAGACGTGGATCACCGCGATCGACGCCGGCGGCTGCCCCGGCAGCATGAGGGGCACCGCGACCGACGCGAGGGACGGCACGACCTCGTCGTGGCTCAGGGCGTACCCGCGGCGCCGGCTCTCGGCGATCTCGTCGCGCAGCTCGTCGGGCACGCCCGCCGGCCAGGCGCTGTCGGGCAGGCTCGTGAGGATCGCCTTTCCGGGCCCGCCGCGAGTGATCGGATGCCGGTGGCCCGGGCGGTACGACACCACCGCGACCGACTGGCGCGGCGAGGCGCTCACGAGCGTGACCGCCTCGTCTGCGTCGACGAGCACTGCGAGCAGGCACGTCATGCCGAGTTCGTTCGCGACCGCGTTGAGCTCGGGCAGGGCGAGGTGCTGCAGGTCGCGGGCGACCCCCGAGGCGAGGGCGGCGAGCCCGGTGCCGAGAGCGAGCCGGCCGGCAGCGTCTCGCGTGACGAGGCCGTGGTCTTCGAGGGTGCGCAGCAGCCGATAGGCGACCGAGCGGTGCACCCCCAGTTCGCTCGCCAGTTCGTCGATCGTGAGGTTGCGATCGGCGTCGGCGAGAATCTCGAGCACGCGGATGCCGCGGCTGAGCGTCTGCGAACCGGTGCGACCGGCGTCGTCTGCGACCATTGGCCGGCCTCTCCTCGTGTCGATCTTCCGTTCGTGTTCGTCCGATACTAGAACGCTCTGCTCGATCATCGGACGCGGCGCCGGACGGAGGGAGGGCGCGTGCGGGGCGTGTGCGAGCTCGGCGGGCGGGCATCGTCGGCTCCTGGGTTTCCCGACGTGAAAGATCTGCAATTCCTTCGCCTCGATTCGTGCGATTTCGGCGCAGATCTCGTCATGCGCGTTCTACGCTGAGCGAGCGCGTCGCGACCGGGCGACCGCTTCGACGGAGAAGACGTATGAGGAACACCGCATGACGCGCATCGGGGTCATCGCCGAGCAGAGTCCCGAGACCCGAGTCGCCGCAACACCCGCGACCGTGAAGCAGCTGATCGCCCTCGGCCACGAGGTCGCTGTGCAAGCCGGGGCGGGGGCGGCGTCGGCGTTCCCCGACGACGCCTACCGCGAGGCGGGCGCCGAGATCGTCGACGGAGCCACGGCGCTCGCGAGCGACCTGGTGCTGAAGGTGAACGCGCCGACCGAGGCCGAGATCGCACAGCTGACTCCCGGCGCCACGTTGATCGGCCTGCTGGCCCCGGCGTTCAAGCCCGAGCTGCTCCAGGCGCTCGCCGCCCGCGGCGTCACGGCGCTCGCGATGGACGCGGTGCCGCGCATCTCGCGCGCCCAGTCGATGGACGTGCTGAGCTCGATGGCGAACATCGCCGGGTATCGCGCGGTGGTCGAGGCGGCGCACGAATTCGGCCGGTTCTTCACGGGGCAGGTGACCGCGGCCGGCAAGGTGCCGCCCGCCAAGGTGCTCGTCGCCGGTGCCGGCGTGGCCGGCCTCGCGGCCATCGGCGCGGCATCGAGCCTCGGCGCCATCGTGCGGGCCACCGACCCGCGGCCGGAGGTCGCCGACCAGGTGAAGTCGATCGGCGGCGAGTACCTGAAGGTCGAGGTCGAGGTCGAGCAGTCGACCGACGGGTACGCGAAGGCGACGAGCGAGGCCTACGACCGGCGCGCTGCCGAGGTCTACTCCGAGCAGGCCGCCGATGTCGACATCATCATCACGACCGCGCTCATCCCGGGTCGCGCCGCACCGCGCCTCATCACCGCGGCCGATGTCGCGAGCATGAAGTCGGGCAGCGTCATCGTCGACATGGCCGCCGGCATGGGCGGCAACGTCGAGGGCTCCGTCGCGGGCGAGCGCATCGTCACCCCGAACGGCGTCGTGATCCTCGGCTACACCGACCTCGCCTCGCGCTTGCCCACTCAGGCGTCGCAGCTCTACGGCACCAACGTCGTGAACCTCATCAAACTGCTCACCCCCGGCAAAGACGGCGTGCTCGCGCTCGACTTCGACGACGTCGTGCAGCGATCGGTCACCGTCGCGAAAGACGGCGCGGTCACCTGGCCGCCCCCGCCCGTGCAGGTCTCCGCGGCCGCCGTGGCGGCGGCATCCGCCCCTGGAGCCGGCGGTGCCAAGCACGCCGCCGCGGTTCCGGAGAAGAAGCGGCCGATGTCGCCCGCGAAGAAGGCCGCGCTCGTCGCCGTCGGCATCGCCGCGCTGTTCGCCGTGAACGCGGTCGCGCCACCGCCCTTGCCGCAGCACTTCACGGTGCTCGTGCTCGCGGTCGTCGTCGGGTTCTACGTGATCGGCAAGGTGGCGCACGCGCTGCACACGCCGCTCATGAGCGTGACGAACGCGATCTCGGGCATCATCGTGGTCGGCGCGATGGTGCAGATCACGAGCGACGTGCTCGTCGTGCAGATCCTCGCCGCCGTCGCCGTGCTGCTCGCCAGCATCAACATCTTCGGCGGTTTCGCCGTGACCCGCCGCATGCTCGCGATGTTCTCGGCGGGCAAGACTGGAGCCGACCGTGCCTGACGCCTCGACCCTGCTGACCCCGGCGTCGATCGCCGGAGCCGCCTACATCGTCGCGGCGCTGCTCTTCATCATGAGCCTCGCCGGGCTCAGCAAGCACGACACCGCCAAGGCCGGTGTCGGCTACGGCATCGCGGGCATGACGATCGCACTCGTCGCCACCGTGTACGCGACCTTCGCCGGCGCCTGGGGTTCGCCTGCGGCGACCACCGGGCTCATCCTGCTCGTCGTGGCCGTGCTCATCGGCGGTGCGATCGGCCTCTGGCGGGCTCGCGTCGTCGCGATGACCGGCATGCCCGAGCTCATCGCCCTGCTGCACAGCTTCGTCGGCCTCGCCGCGGTGCTCGTCGGCTGGAACGGTGCGCTCGAGGTGACCGGCATGCATGGTGCGCTGCTCGACATCCACCATGCAGAGGTCTTCATCGGCGTCTTCATCGGCGGCGTCACCTTCACGGGTTCGATCGTGGCGTTCCTGAAGCTCTCGGCGCGCATGTCGTCGGCGCCGCTCATGCTGCCGGGCAAGAACGTGCTCAACCTCGGCGCCCTCGTCGCCTTCGTCGTGCTCACCGTGTGGTACGTGATCTCGCCCGAACTCTGGCTCCTCGTCGCCGTCACGGCCCTCGCCCTCGCGCTCGGCTGGCACCTCGTGGCATCCATCGGCGGCGGTGACATGCCGGTCGTCATCTCGATGCTCAACAGCTACTCGGGCTGGGCCGCCGCCGCGGCGGGCTTCCTGCTGAACAACGACCTGCTCATCGTCACCGGTGCGCTCGTCGGCTCCTCGGGTGCGTACCTGTCGTACATCATGTGCAAGGCGATGAACCGGTCGTTCATCTCGGTGATCGCGGGCGGGTTCGGCATCGCGGCTCCCACCTCCTCGGGCGAGGTCGAGGGCGAGACGCGCGAGGTCACGGCAGAGGATGCCGCGGGGCTGCTGCGCGACGCCGGGTCGGTCATCATCACGCCGGGCTACGGCATGGCCGTCGCGCAGGCGCAGTACCCCGTCGCCGAACTCACGAGCCGCCTGCGCGAGCGCGGGATCGACGTGCGCTTCGGCATCCACCCGGTCGCGGGCCGGCTGCCGGGGCACATGAACGTGCTGCTCGCCGAGGCGAAGGTGCCGTACGACATCGTCGAGGAGATGGACGAGATCAACGACGACTTCGCCGAGACGTCGGTCGTGCTCGTGATCGGTGCGAACGACACGGTGAACCCGTCGGCCGCCGAGGACCCGGGAAGTCCGATCGCCGGCATGCCGGTGCTGCGGGTGTGGGAGGCGTCGAACGTCATCGTGTTCAAGCGCTCGATGTCGGCCGGCTACGCCGGGGTGGCGAACCCGCTCTTCCACCGCGAGAACGCCCAGATGCTCTTCGGCGACGCCAAGCAGCGCGTGGAGGACATCCTGCGGGCGCTCTAGGCCCAGACGCTGCGCGCTGACGGGCGGAACTCAGCGGCACGGGGAGGCCGGGCTCGATCATCGTCGCGCTGCGACCCGCGGCGACGGCGTCACGCCCACGGACTCCGCACAGGCGCCTCGCACGTAGGATGGATCGGTACCCCAATCGATGTGAAAGAGGTCGTCGTGGCCATCGCCGCCGCTCCCGAGCGCGCCCGGTACTGGGTCGTCCCGGTCGTCCGCGGCATCCTGGCACTCGTGCCCGCCGCCGTCATCACCTTCTCGCAGAACCACTCCCCCGATTTCGGGCTGCTGGTCTTCGGCGTCTGGGCGATCGTGTCGGGTCTCCTCACGGGGGCGCTGTCGCTGCGATTCACCGAGGAGCGCGGCATCCGCTCGCTCTTCGTCATCGCCGCGGTGGTCACCGTCGCCGCCGGCCTGCTCGCCGTGAGCGTGCCGGGCGGCCTGCCGTTCCTGCTCTACCTCGTGAGCGTGTGGGCGGCGATCACGGGTGTCGTCGAGCTGTTCGCGGGTCTGCGCGCGCGAGGCCGCACTTCGGCTGCGCGCGACTGGGTCGCCGCCGGCGCCTTCACCGCGTTGCTCGCGATCGTCTTCCTCGTGCTCCCGCTCGACGCCGTCACCGCGGTCGGCCTGCTCGGCGGCTACCTCGTCATCCTCGGCGTCTACCTCGTGATCGGCGGTTTCTCGCTGAAATGGGCCACCGGCCCAGCGGATGCCGCGCCTGACGCGCCCGGAACGGAGCAGCTCTCGTGACCCAGAACCCCGGTGAGTTCAAGCCGAGCCGGCGCGACATGCTGCGCCCCGCCGAGTTCGTCGGCGGCGCGGCGATCGCCGCGATCTTCACGGGCGTCGTCGTGCTCGTCACGGCGCGTGAGCTGACGCTCGCCCTGATCGTGGCCGGCATCGTGTTCATCGTCGTGCTCGTGGTGCTCGCGCTGCTGTCGATGGCGATCAAGCCGAACGCCGACGAGGTCGCCGAGATCAACGGCGACGAGCCGAACCCGGGTGACGCACCCGGCGACGGCGGGCCCGCCGCACCGAACACGCCCGGGCACTGACGCGCGGCTCAGCCGAGCCGGTCGACGAGCTCCGACGCGATGCCCGTGTACGTCGCGGGCGTCAGCGCGAGCAGCCGCTGCTTCGCGTCGTCGCCGATCTCGAGCCCGTTCACGAACTCGGCCAGCTCGGCGGCGCCGACCCGCTTGCCGCGGGTGAGTTCCTTGAGCATCGCGTAGGGGTCGGCGATCGTCGAGCGGCCGGCGACGACCTCGGCGCGGATCACCGTCTGGATCGCCTCGCCGAGCACCTCCCAGTTGCCGTCGAGGTCGGCCGCGAGCACCGCGAGGTCGAGGTCGATCTCGCCGAGTCCGCGCTGGATGTTGTCGAGCGCGAGCATCGAGTGGCCGAAGCCGACCCCGATGTTGCGCTGCGCGCTCGAGTCGGTGAGGTCGCGCTGCATGCGCGAGGTCACGAGCGTCGCGGCGAGCGAATCCAGCACCGCCGAAGAGAGCTCGAGGTTCGCCTCGGCGTTCTCGAAGCGGATCGGGTTGACCTTGTGCGGCATCGTCGACGAGCCGGTCGCGCCGGGCGCGGGGATCTGGCGGAAGACGCCGAGGGAGATGTAGGTCCAGATGTCGGTCGCGAGGTTGTGCAGCACGCGGTTGGCGTGGGAGACCTTGCCGTAGAGCTCGGCCTGCCAGTCGTGCGACTCGATCTGGGTGGTGAGCGGGTTCCACGTGAGGCCGAGCGACTCGACGAACTCGCGCGAGACCTCGGGCCACGAGACATCCGGAGCCGCGACGACGTGCGCCGAGAACGTGCCGGTGGCACCCGAGAACTTGCCGAGGTACTCGGTCGCCTCGATCTGACGCTCGATGCGGCGCAGGCGGTAGGCGAAGACCGCGAGCTCCTTGCCCATGGTCGAGGGCGTCGCCGGCTGGCCGTGCGTGCGCGAGAGCATCGACGCGTCGCGGTGCTCGCGGGCGAGCGCCTCGAGCGTCTCGGTGACGCCGCGGTACTTGGGCAGCCAGACGTCGCGCACCGCGTCGCGCACGGTGATCGCGTACGAGAGGTTGTTGATGTCTTCGCTCGTGCACGCGAAGTGGGTGAGCTCCGAGATGGCGTCGAGCCCGAGGTCGGAGAGCCGGCGCCGCACGTAGTACTCGACCGCCTTGACGTCGTGGCGGGTGGTGGCCTCGAGGCCGGCGAGCTCGTCGATGTCGGGCTGGCCGAAGTCGGCGACGACCTGCCGCAGGGCGGCCTTCTGGTGGTCGGAGAGCGGCGAGGAGCCGAAGAACCCGCGGTCGGTCTGCGCGATCAGCCACTCGACCTCGACGTGCACGCGCGCCCGGTTGAGCCCCGCCTCGGAGAGGTGCTCGCCGAGCTCGCCGACCGCCGAGCGGTATCGACCGTCGAGGGGGCTGAGCGGCTGGGGAGGCAGCGAAGTCATCGGATTCCTTGTCTGAGTGCTGGTGCGAGTTGCCGGAAGAGCGCCGAGGTCGACCGTTCAATCATCTCAAGTACTCGGTCGAACATCGCGTCGTCGGAGTAGTAGGGGTCGGGCACGTCTTGCAGCGCGGCCGACTCGGGCTCGAATTCGAGCAGCAGTCGCACCTTCTCCTGCTCGGCGGGTGCGCCCGCCCAGTTGCGGAGGATGCGCGCCTGACCGCGGTCGAACGCGACCACGAGGTCGAGCCGGGGAAAGTCGACCGCGTCGAACTGGCGCGCCCGGTGGTGCCGCCCGTCGTAGCCGGCACGGTCGAGCGCGTCGATCGTGCGCTGGTCGGCGGGTTCGCCCACGTGCCAGTCCCCGGTCGCGGCGGACTCGATCGCCAGCCGGGCGCCGAGCCCTGCACGTTCGGCGTGGGCACGCAGCACGACCTCGGCCATCGGCGAACGGCAGATATTGCCCGTGCACACGAAGGACACCCGGAAGGGCTGCGCGGCGTCCCCCGTAGGATCCGCTCGCGTCATGGGTTCCATTGTGGACGACATCGGCCGATCGCACAGCATCCAATTCGGGGGCGGTTCGCTGGGCGGTCGAGCACGACCGAGACGGCGACGAGACGGCGATCACGGATGCCGCTGCGCCCGACATCCGACTCAGGTCCCGTCCTCCACAAGACGTTCGCTTCGCCGGCTCTGCACAGGGTGGATGCCGCCGGCCACGCTGAGCCGTCCGCGCCGACAGACTCGGCGCATGCCCGACCCCGACCCCTTTCTGTTCGCCCTGAACGGCACCGCCGTCACCGCCGAGCGCATCGACGACGCCAGGGCGTACCTGCTCAAGCTCGGCTCGCTGCTGGCCGAGATGAACGAGTCGGTCCATCGGCTCGTGCCGCCGTCGACCGGCGCGTGGCGGTCCGCTGCCGCAGGCGGCTACGCGAAGGGGCTCGATGAGCTGCGCAGTCGCGTGCTCGGCGCCCGTGACGCACTCGACCACGCCGAGGCGGCGCTCTGCGACCGCATCCGGCGCATGGAGGCGGAGTACGAGGTGCAGCGAGCGACTCTCGGCGAGCCGCAATCGCCGGTCGCGCGAACGGATGCCTCGTGGACGATTCGCTGACCGTCAGCGGGGGCGGCTCGACCGCGGTGGCGACCGACGCGCTGTACGCCGACGCCGCCCGACTGGGCGGCACCGAGGCGATCGTGGCCGACTGGAGCGAACGTGCCCGGGTGATCGGCGACGGCCTCCGCGTGCTCGCACTGAGCGAACCGGCGGCCGGTCCGTCGGGGGTGTTCTCGGTCGACTGGGGAGTCGCCGCGGCGCGGACACGACTCCGCGAGGCCGAGGGCAGCGCCGGGTGGCTGCGTCGCTCGCTCATCGAGAGCGCAGAGCGCTACGGCGCCACGGAACGCGCGGTCGATGCCCTGTGGCGTGTCGGAGGTTCGCACCTGGCGTGGCTCATCGGAGCCGCTGCGCCGATCTGGGTGGGCGGCGTCGTGCTCGCCGGCGCGGCGGAGGTCGGGGCCCGGGCGATCGGCTGGCGCACCCCGCTCAGCGGCTGGCTCGGCGACGAGCGGCGGCTCCTGTCCGACCCGGGCTTCGTGCGCGCCGTGCGCACCGCGGCCGACTCCGCCGATGAGGCGCTCGCCGGGCTGTTGCGCATCCCCGGCGCGCCGGCGATCGGGGCCGCATTCGGCCCGTCGATCGGCGCTCCCGCGGCCGCCACGGCGGTGCTCGGCGCCGCCGGGGCGCTCGGCGCCGTCACCGACAGCCGGGTGCTCGTCGACGGCCCGGTGCGGGTGGTGCGCTCGATTCCCGACGGTCGCAGCGACCAGAGCGTCGGCCCGAGGTCGGCCCGCGCCCCGGAGCATCCGGTCGAGGGCCCGGTCACCGCGCCGCGCGGCATCGGCGAACTGGTCGAGCGCATCCCCACCGCCGACGCCGGAGCGCAGATCCGCGTGGAGCGCTACGGCGACGCCGCCGACCCCAGGTGGATCGTCTACATCGGCGGCACGGTCGATCTCGGCCTCACGGCGGGTGTCGAGACCAACGACATGACCAACAACCTGCACGGCATCGCGGATGACTCGGCGCTCGACGAGCTGCGCATCACCGGCGCGGAATCGGGCGCCGGCGAGCGGGCCGTGCGGCTCGCCCTCGCCGAGGCGGGGGCGCGCCCCGGCGACCCGATCATCCCGGTCGGGCACTCCGGCGGCGGCATCGTCGCTGCCGGGCTCGCCGGGGATCCCGCGCTCAACGTGGTCGCGGCCGTGAGCGTGGGCGGCCCGGTCGCCTCGGCGGAACTCCGCGAGGGAGTGCCCCTGCTCTCGGTCGAGCACGAGGAGGACCTCGTGCCGGCGACCGGTGGCTGGGGGCATCCGTCGGCCGACCGCCTCACCGTCTCGCGAAGCGTGCTCGAGTCAGGTGAGGATTACGCCTCGGCCCTGCCCGCGCACGAACTCGTGCGCTACCGGGAGACCGCGAAGCTGATCGACTCGGCAGAGGAGGAACGGCTCGTCGCGTTCCGCGAGCGGGTCGCGGACTTCACCGGCGATGGAGCCGGCGATGGAACCGGTGAGATGACCCGATGGATCGGGCTCCGCGAGGTCAGTCGTTCGACGACGGACGAACCACGAGGCCGATGAGCCAGCTGATGAGTCCGAGCACGAGTGCGCCGAGCACGCCCCACCAGAAGCTGTCGACCACGAGGCCGAAGCCCATGAGCTCGCTGATCCAGTCGACGAGCAGCAGCAGCAGGCCGTTGACGATGAACGAGATGAGCCCGAGCGTCAGCACGTAGAGCGGAAAGGCGACGATCCTGATCAGATTGCCGATGACGGCGTTCACGAGCCCGAAGATGAGCGCTACGAGGAGGTAGGTGAGCACCGTGGCGATCTCGGTGTCTGCAAATGGCACCACGTTCACACCGGCGACGATGAGAGTCGTCAGCCAGAGGGCGAATGCGACGACGATGACCTTGACGATGAACCGCATTGCTCCACTCTGGCAGACGGTGCACGACGGACGAAGGAGTACGGTGGAAATCGTGACCGCACCGGAGCCCGCAGGGGCGCGCGTACGCCTGCGCCCTGAGATCGCCGCCCTTCCGCCGTACCGTCAGGGGCGCCCTGCGCCCGCCGACGGGTTCAAGCTCTCGAGCAACGAGAACCCGTCGGGCCCGCTGCCGTCGGTCGTCGAGGTCGTCGCTGCGACGGCGCACCACATCAACCGCTATCCCGACGCCACGGCACTCGCCCTTCGCGAGCGGCTCGCCGAACGGTTCGGGGTCTCGGCCGACGAGGTGCTCATCGGCGCCGGCTCGGTCTCGCTCCTCGCCCAGTTCATCCTCGCGGCCGCCGCCCCCGGCGACGAGGTCGTCTACTCCTGGCGCTCGTTCGAGGCCTACCCCGGCCTCGTCACCGTCGCCGGTGCGACGAGCGTCGCCGTGCCGAACCGGGCCGACCACGGCCACGACCTCGACGCGATGGCCGAGGCGATCACTGACCGCACCCGCGTCGTCATCGTGTGCTCGCCCAACAACCCCACGGGCGTCGTCGTGACCGCGGCCGAGTTCGACGCGTTCATGGCGAAGGTGCCCGCCGACCGTCTCGTGCTGCTCGACGAGGCCTACATCGAGTTCGTGCAGGGCGAGGGGGCAGCGGGCGGCGCGGTCGACGGCCGCACGCTCGTCGGGCGCCACCCGAACCTCGTCGTGCTGCGCACCTTCTCAAAGGCCTACGGGCTCGCCGGTCTCCGAGTGGGCTACGCCGTCGGGCCCGTCGAACTGCTCGAAGCGGCGCGCGCGACGGCGATTCCGCTCGGGGTCACGGCTGCCGCGGCATCCGCCGCCCTCGCCTCGCTCGAGCCGGCCGCCGAGGCCGAACTGCTCGATCGCGTCGCCGTGATCGCCGAGCGGCGCGATCGCCTGCGCACCGCGCTCATCGATCAGGGCTGGCCGGTGCCGGCCGCCATGGGCAACTTCGTCTGGCTGCCGACCCGCGACGCGACAACCGCGGTCGCCGACCGCCTCTTCGAGGCCGGGCTCGTGACGCGCGCGTTCCCTCCAGAGGGCATCCGGGTGTCGATCGGCGAAGAGGAATCTGTGGACACCCTCCTCAGGATTCTCAGTGAGCTTGTGCCGGGCTCACAAGAAGGGCGTCCCGCGTAGCGGGTAGCGTGGAACGGTGGCAGCCCGCGAAAGAGAGTTCACCGCGCCGACGGTCCAGCTCCTGACCCCCGAGGGCGATCTTCGTCCCTCCCCCGAGGCCGAGGCCTACCTTCCGCTCGTCGAGGCGTTGACCGATGGCGAGCTCGAGCGCTTCTACCGCGACATGGCGGTTTCCCGCCGCATCGACGTCGCCGGCGCGAACCTGCAGCGGCAGGGCCAGCTCGCGCTGTGGGTGCCGAGTCACGGGCAGGAGGCCGCGCAGGTCGGCTCCGCGCACGCGGCGCGCCCGCAAGACCACCTGTTCCCCTCCTACCGCGAGCACATCGTCGGCATCATCCGCGGTCTCGACCCGGTGCGCATCCTCGCGCTGCTGCGCGGCGCGACGCTCGGCGGCTGGAATCCCGAGGAGAACGGCAACTTCCACCTCTACACGCTCGTGCTCGCCTCGCAGACGCTGCACGCGACGGGGTACGCGATGGGCCTCCAGTTCGACGGCGCGACCGCGACGGGCGACCCCGAGACGGATGCCGCGGTGCTCGTGTACTACGGCGACGGCTCCACCTCGCAGGGCGATGCGAGCGAGGCGCTCGTGTTCGCGTCGAGCTACCAGACGCCGCAGGTCTTCTTCATCCAGAACAACCAGTGGGCGATCTCGGTGCCCGTCGAGCGGCAGTCGCGCAGCCCGCTGTCGCTGCGCGGCGGCGGCTTCGGCATGCCGGGCGTGCGCGTCGACGGCAACGACGTGCTCGCGAGCTACGCCGTCACCCGGCAGTCGCTCGAAGAGGCTCGCGCCGGCGACGGCCCCAGCCTCATCGAAGCCCTGACGTACCGCATGGGGGCGCACACCACCGCCGACGACCCCACGAAGTACCGCAGCGACGACGAGGTGGCGTACTGGGGGGCGCGCGACCCGATCACGAGGTACCGCACGTGGCTCGAGGGCCGCGGGGCATCCGCTGCCTTCTTCGCCGGTGTCGACGCCGAGGCGAACGACATCGCCGCCGACCTTCGTCACCGCGCGCTCGAGCTCACGGCACCCACTCGCGAGGTCATCTTCGAGCACGTCTACAGCGAGCCGCACCCGCTCATGGTCGAGCAGGCCGAGTGGCTCGAGACCTTCGAGACCTCGTTCGACAACTCGGCCGACGAGGGCGCCGCATGAGCGCCCGCACCGAAGAGGAGACCCACGTGACGGATGTCGCGATCGATGCGGTGTCGGCCGCCGAGACGTCGGGTGTGCGCGGCGTGCAGACGCTCTCGATGGCGAAGGCCATCACCGCGGGCCTCCGCGAAGCCCTGCGCGCCGACGAGAAGGTGCTGCTCATGGGTGAGGACATCGGCCCCCTCGGCGGCGTCTTCCGCGTGACCGAGGGACTCTCGGCGGAGTTCGGCGACAAGCGAGTGCTCGACACCCCGCTCGCCGAGTCCGGCATCGTCGGCACGGCGATCGGTCTCGCGATGCGCGGGTACCGGGCGGTCATCGAGATCCAGTTCGACGGCTTCATCTTCCCCGCGTTCGACCAGATCACCACCCAGCTCGCGCGCCAGACGGTGCGCCACGACGGCACGGTCTCGATGCCGATCGTGATCCGCGTGCCCTATGGCGGGCACATCGGCTCGATCGAGCACCATCAAGAGAGCCCCGAGGCGTACTTCGCGCACACGCCGGGCCTGCGCGTCGTGAGCCCGTCGAACCCGCACGACGCCTACTGGATGATCCAGGAGGCGATCCAGTCCGACGACCCCGTGCTGTTCTTCGAGCCGAAGAGCCGGTACTGGCCGAAGGGACCGGTCGACCTCGACCACGCCGGGCTGCCGCTGCACGCGAGCCGCGTCATGCGGCCGGGCACCGACGTCACGGTCGTCGGCCACGGCGCGATGGTCGCGACGCTGCTGCAGGCCGCAGACATCGCGGCCAACGAGGGGCGCAGCCTCGAGGTCGTCGACCTCCGCTCGCTCTCCCCGATCGACTACGGGCCGCTGCTCGACTCCGTGCATCGCACCGGGCGGCTCGTCGTCGCGCAAGAGGCCTACGGCAACGTCTCGGTCGGCTCGGAGATCGCCGCGACCGTCGCCGAGCGGGCCTTCTACTCGCTCGAGGCCCCGGTGCTGCGGGTGTCGGGCTTCGACACGCCATTCCCGCCCGCGGCGCTCGAGACCGAGTACCTGCCGAGCCCCGACCGAGTGCTCGAAGCCGTCGATCGCGCCCTGGCGTACTGACGACGGCGCGCCACGCGCGCTGACATGACGACCAAGGCATAGATCGACTGCGAGGGTAAGAACATGAGCGAGATCCGATTCCCCCTCCCCGACGTGGGCGAGGGGCTCACCGAGGCCGAGATCGTGCAGTGGCATGTCGCGCCCGGTGATCGCATCAGCCTCGACCAGGTCTTCGTCGAGATCGAGACGGCGAAGTCGCTCGTCGAGCTGCCCAGCGCGTTCGAGGGCGTCGTCGCCGAACTGCTCGTCGCCGAGGGCGCCACCGTCGACGTCGGCACCCCGATCCTGGTGATCCAGACGGATGCCGCGGGGCTCGCCTCCGGGACGCCGGGCGGCGGTGCCGGCGCGGGCGCCGTGGCGGCCCCGGCCCAGCCCGCTCCTCCGGCCTCCACCGCTCCCCCGGTCTCGACGCCGGTGCAGGCTTCAGCGGCCGTTGCCGCGCCCACGGTTGCGGCGTCGGCCGATGAAGGAGGCGGCGCGGTGCTCGTCGGGCACGGCAGCTCCGGACCGGCGGCGACCCGTCGCCGACGTCACCCCACGCCCGATGGTGCACACGGCCACCTCGCGGCCCCGGCTCCCACCCCGCCGGCTCCGCCCGCGCCGACGCGCTCGTCGGGCCCGGCGACCGGGTCGGCCGCGACATCCGCTGCCGCCGCCGTGACGACGCGCCCGGCCGCGCGCGTGCCGGTGATCGCGAAGCCACCGATTCGCAAGCTCGCGAAAGACCTGGGCGTCGATCTCTCCCGCGTCGCGCCGACCGGGCCGATCGGCGACATCACTCGCGACGACGTGATCCGCGAGGCGAGCCAGGCGAGCGTCTTCCGCAACATCCAGACGCCCGAGCGGCCCGAGGGTCGCGAGGAGCGCATCCCCGTCAAGGGCGTGCGCAAGGTCATCGCGAACGCCATGGTGCAGAGCGCGTTCCAGGCTCCGCACGTGAGCGTGTTCGTCGACGTCGACGCCACTCGCACGATGGAGTACCTGAAGCGGCTGAAGGCCTCACCCGACTACGCGGGCGTGCGCATCTCGCCGCTGCTGATCATGGCGAAGGCGATGATCTGGGCGGTGCGCCGCAACCCCACGGTGAACGCCCAGTGGACCGATTCCGAGATCGTCGTCAAGCACTACGTGAATCTCGGCATCGCCGCGGCGACGCCGCGGGGCCTCATCGTGCCGAACGTCAAAGAGGCGCAGGCGATGACGATGGTCGAGCTCGCGACGGCGCTCGAGCAGCTCACCCTGACGGCGCGCGAGGGCAAGACCCAGCCGGCGGAGATGCAGGGCGGCACGATCACGATCACGAACATCGGCGTGTTCGGCATGGACACCGGAACGCCGATCTTGAATCCGGGCGAGGTCGCCATCGTCGCCCTCGGCACGATCAAGCAGAAGCCATGGGTCGTCGACGGTGAGGTGCGCCCGCGCTTCGTGACGACGATCGGGGCCTCGTTCGATCACCGCGTGGTCGACGGCGACGTGGCGTCGAGGTTCCTCGCCGACGTCGCCTCGATCATCGAGGAACCCGCACTGCTGCTGGAGTAGCCGACCTCGAGGCTCGCGCGCCGCGTACGCTGCGCCCGATAACCCGCTTGCGGGGTTACAGGCGCAGTTCGTAGATGATCTCTTCAGGCGTGCGGGCGACCTGCGCGAATCCGATCTTCTCGAGCGTCTGCCGCGCGGGCAGGTTGCCGACCTCGGCCTCGGCGCGCAGCACCGAGACCCCGGCGGCCCGCGAGAGCTCGACGACGGCCGTGACCGTGTGAGCTGCCAGGCCGTGCCCGCGCACCGCCGGCACGAGGCCGAACACGAAGTCGACCGCGCCGTCGTCGTCGGGCGGGCCGAACAGATTCACTCCCCCGATGGCCGGCCCGTCTTCGCCGCGGCGCACGAGGTAGGGGCCGAAGGGCCTGGGGTCGCCGTTCTCTTGCACCGCGAGCAGGTACTCGGAGAGCAGTTCGGGTTCGTCGGTGAAGGCGTACGCGCCTTCCCATCCGTCGTGCGGGTCGACCTCGCCGGAGAGCAGGCGCTCGGCATCGGCGACGGTGAACGGATGCAACGTGAGGGGGGTCGTCGTCGTATCCACGTGATTCACTCTCCCATGTCGAAGCGACACTCGCCAGATCTGTCCACAGTTCTCCTCCGGGAATGCGCCGCCCGCATCCGGATGTTCACCGAAGGGGCGTTCACGGCGCCTCATGGTTTTGACAATCATTATCAATAAGCCTACGGTTGACGCATGCCCACTCGTTCCGACGCCCACGCCGCGCGGGCCACGCGTCGGCTGCCGGTCGTCGCCGCCGGGGCGATGCTCGCCGCGTCGGCGCTCGCGCTCACGGCATGCGCGTCACCCGCGGCATCCGACGATGCTGCGGGCGGCCCCGCGATCGTCGCGACGACGACCCAGGTGGGCGACTTCACCCGCGAGCTCCTCGGCGACACCGCCGAGATCACCCAGCTGCTCCCCCCCGGCCAGAGCGCCCACAGCTTCGACCCCTCTGCCGCGCAGCTGCTCGCCCTGTCGAACGCCGACGCGCTCGTCGTCAACGGCGGCGGGCTCGAGAGCTGGATCGACGACGCGGTGCAGGCATCCGGCTTCGACGGCGAGTTGATCGACGCGAGCACCGGCATCGAGCTCTACGGCACCGACGACCACGGTCACGGGGTCGAAGCTGAGGCGACCGGCGGCGCGCACGATCACGACGCCGGCAACCCCCACATCTGGACCGATCCCGAGCTCGCCGAGCGCATGGTCGAGAACATCGCGGCCGGGCTCTCCGAGGTGCCGGGCGTCGACGCAGTCGTGCTCGAGCAGAACGAGGCCGACTACGTGGCGAAGCTCGACGCGCTCGACCAGTGGATCGAGCAGAACATCGCGGCGGTTCCGGTGGCCGATCGGCTGCTCGTGACGAACCACGACGCCTTCACGTACTTCATCGACGCCTACGAACTCACCTTCGTCGGCAGCATCATTCCGAGCTTCGACGACAACGCCGAGCCGAGTGCGGCCGAGATCGACGCCCTCGTCGAGCGGATCCGCGCGACCGGTGTCGAGGCGGTCTTCTCCGAGGCATCGATCTCAGCGAAGGCCGCCGAGACCATCGGTTCGGAGGCCGGGGCGACCGTGTACTCCGGGCCCGACGCGCTCTACGGCGACTCGCTCGGCGTCGAAGGCAGCGAGGGCCAGACCTACCTCGGCAGCCAGTTGCACAACGCCCGACTGATCCTCGAGTCGTGGGGCGTGACTCCGACCGAGGTGCCGGCGGCACTGCAAGGATGACGATCATGACCGACTCCCCCGTGCTGCGCCTCCGCGGCGCCGCGTTCACGCACCCCGGCGGCGGCGGCGTCGGCGAACTCGATCTCGACATCCTGCAGGGTGAGGCCGTCGCGCTCATCGGGCCGAACGGCGCCGGCAAGTCGACGCTGCTGAAGGGGATCCTCGGACTCGTGCCGCGCACTGCGGGAACCATCGAGCTCCGCTCAGCAGCAACGTCTGGCGAGGCAGCTCGCACCTCGCATGCCGCAAACGGAATGGTCGCCTTCCTTCCGCAATCCGCCGAGCTCGATCCCGATTTTCCGATCAGCCTCGAGCAGGTCGTGATGCAGGGGCGCTACCGCGGGCTCGGGCTCTTCCGCTGGCCGGGCCGTGCCGATCGCGCCGCAGTGCGCCGAGCACTCGAGACGGTGGGGCTCGCCGAGCTCGCCAAGCGCCCGTTCGGGGCGCTCTCGGGCGGGCAGCGTCAACGGGGCCTGCTCGCTCGTGCCCTCGCCTCCGACCCCGCTCTGCTCTTGCTCGACGAGCCGTTCAACGGTCTCGATCAGGCCAACCGCGATGCACTCGTCGAGACCATCCGCTCACTGAAGGCGAGCGGCGTCGCGGTGCTCGTCTCGACCCATGACCTCGAACTGGCACGCCTCGTCTGCGACTCCGTGGTGCTCGTGAACGGCACGCAACTCGCGAGCGGTCCCGTCGACGAGGTGCTCACGTTGCGCAACGTGCAGGAGTGCTTCGACGGAGTCGGCGTCGAGATCGACGAGCACACCCTCGTCGTGCCCGGTCACGAGGGCCACTGAATGCCTCGACCGACATATGCGAGACCCGGCGAGCAGGCGGCGGCCCGTGTCGCTGACTGATGCGCTCTTCGGGGCGTTCGCCATCCCCTTCATGGGGCGGGCGCTGCTCGTCATGCTCGTGCTGGCCGTGGTCGCCGGCTTCGTCGGCGTGCTCGTCAACCTCCGCAGCCTCGAGTTCATCAGCGACGGGCTGACCCACGCGGTCTTCCCCGGCCTCGCGATCGGACTCGCCGTCGGCGGCAGTGCCGGACTCCTGCCGGGCGCCGCCATCGCCGCCCTCGCGGGCGCCCTCGCGCTCACCTGGCTCGACCGAGCGGGTGTCACCGCCGACGCCGCGATCGCGATCGTGCTGACGGCGACGTTCAGCGTCGGCGTCATCGTCGTGTCGCGGAGTGAGAACTACGCGGGCGAACTCGAGGCGCTCCTGTTCGGCCGGGTGCTGACCATCCCGCCCGCCGAGGTGCTGCCGCTCATCGTGGTCGCCCTCATCGCCCTCGGCATGGTGCTGCTCACGTTGAAGCAACAGCTCTATCGCGCATTCGACGCGAAGGGCAGTCGCGCGGCCGGCGACTCTCCCCTCACCCTCGACCTCGTGCTGAACTCGGCGATCGCCCTGGTCGTCGTCGCGGCGGCGAGCACCATCGGCACACTGCTCGTGCTGGCACTGCTGATCGTGCCGGGGGCGGTGGCCCGGCTCGTGACGGCTCGGCTCTGGTGGCTCTTCCCGGTCGCGGCGGCGTTCGCCGCCATCGCGGCCTGGCTCGGCCTGGCACTCGGCTTCGCGGCCTCCGTAGGCGCAGGGGTCGACCTGCCGGCGGGCAGCACGGTCGTGGCGGTCTTCGTGGTGGGGTACGCACTGGTGCTCCTCGTGTACCGCACGTTCGGGCGGGGCCGCACGGGGGAGCGGCGCTGATGGGCTACTTCGAGCGCGCCCTCGTCGCGGCGATCGTCATCGGTGCCGGGGCCGGATTCGTCGGCTCGCTCATCGTCGTGCGGCGGCGCACCTTCTTCGCGCAGGCGCTCACGCACGGCACCTACCCCGGGGCGGTCGCCGCCGCGGCGCTCGGCGTGAGCGTGCCGGCCGGAGCGGCCGTGGCATCCGTGGTTCTCGTCGCGGTGATGGCGGGCATCGCCCGGGTACGTCGGCAAGGTGCGCAGGTCGCGGCCGGCATCGTGCTCACCGGCGGCTTCGCGGCGGGGGCGCTGCTGCAGGCGGCGATCCCCGGGCTTCCAGTGCGCGCCGAATCACTGCTCGTCGGCTCGATCCTCACGGTGAGCGACGGAGATATACTGCTCGCGGCATCCGTTGCGCTGCTCGCCGTCGTGTGCGTCGTGCTGTTCGGCAAGGAGATCGCGTTCTCGACCTTCGACCCGCAGGGTTTTCGAGCGGCCGGCTACCGCGAGTGGCCGGTTGAGCTGCTCGTGCTGGGTCTGACGGCGGCCTCCGTCGTCAGCTCGCTGCCCGCCGTCGGTGCGATCCTCGCGATCGCGCTCATCGCGGCCCCTGCCGCTGCGGCACGGCTCGTGGTGCGCTCGTTCCGCGCGCTGCTGGTCGTCGCACCCGTGATCGGAGCGGCATCGGGGGTGCTGGGCGTCATCGCGTCACGTGGATTCGCCGTCGCGGCGGGCCCGGCCATCGCCCTCGCGGCGACCGGATTCTTCCTGCTCGCACTCGGCGTCTCGAAGCTGCGGGCGGTACCGTTGAACCGGGTCGCGACACCCGTCGAGACCGCAGAGGATGCACGCATCGCATGAAGCGCAACACCTGGCAGCGAGAAGCCGTTCGCGAAGCCCTCGACGACACCGAGGGGTTCATCAGTGCGCAGGCACTGCACTCGACGCTGCACGCGAGCGGCTCGCCGATCGGCCTCGCCACCGTGTACCGCGCGCTCGGCGATCTCGCCTCGAGCGGCGACGCCGACTCGCTCCAGTCGCCCGACGGCGAGGCGCTGTACCGTGCCTGCAGCACGACCGGCCACCACCATCACCTGATCTGCCGCAACTGCGGTCTGACGGTCGAGATCGCCGCCGACGAGGTCGAGGCGTGGGCCAAGAGCGTCGCAGCCGAACACGGATTCACCGGTGCCGCGCACGTCGTCGACGTCTTCGGGCTGTGCGAGAACTGCACCAGGCTGCAGTCCGCAGGGGAGCAGCGCGAACACTCTTAGACTGAAACTCCCAGGTCAGAACCAAATTCATTCGATTCGATTTGGGATGTGCCACTGACCTCGATACGGTGGACAGCGGTCTGAAAGACCGATCGCCCAGTCCGCGCTTCTGCATTCCGAAATCGGCATGCAGAAGCGTACGGTTCGGCGGCGTGGCATCCGGCCCCCATGGCCGAATGCGACGGAGACCCGATTCGCCCGCGCACCACAGGTCGCAGGCTCGAGTTCGTTTGCTCCGAGTCGCCGTCAACCCGGCCGTGACCCACGAGCCAGCACCGAGCTGCGACCGCGCGCCCTTCGTGCGCGGTCTTCGGCGTGCGCTCCGGGAGCCCGTAGATGACCGAAACGCCAGCACTCGAGGTGCGCCGCCTCACGAAGTTCTTCGGCCGCAAGCCGCGAGAGGCGATCGAGCGCCTGCGCGCCGGCGCGAGCCGCACCGAACTCGCACCGCTCGGCACGGCCGCCGTCATCGACGCCGACTTCGAGGTGCACCGCGGCGAGATCTTCGTCGTGATGGGGCTGTCGGGATCCGGGAAGTCGACGCTGATCCGCACCCTGAACGGCCTGCTCGAGCCGAGCGACGGAACCGTGACGGTGATGGGGGAGACCATCACGGGCATGTCGCGGAAGCGGCTGCGCGAGGTGCGCCGGCGTCACGTCTCGATGGTGTTCCAGCACTTCGCGCTGCTGCCGCACCGCACCGTGCTCGAGAACGCCGCGTACGGTCTCGAGATCCAGGGCGTGTCGCCGGCCGAGCGCCGGGCCCGCGCAGAGCACATCCTCGAGCGGGTCGGTCTCGGCGGATGGGGCGACAAGATGCCGGCTGAGCTCTCGGGCGGCATGCAGCAGCGCGTGGGTCTCGCCCGGGCGCTGGCGTCGGACACCGACATCCTCCTCATGGACGAAGCCTTCTCGGCCCTCGACCCCCTGATCCGCAAGGAGATGCAGGAGCAGCTCGTCGAGCTGCAGCACGAGCTCGGCAAGACCATCGTCTTCATCACGCACGATCTGAACGAGGCGATGTTCCTCGGCGATCGCATCGCCGTGATGCGCGACGGGCGCATCGTGCAGCTCGGCACCGCCGAGGAGATCCTCACCGACCCCGCCGACGGCTACGTCGCCCAGTTCGTGCAAGACGTCGACCGCTCCCGGGTGCTCACCGCGGGCAACGTGATGGAGGCGCCCCGCGCCGTGGTCACCGCCTCGGCGGGCCCTCGGGCCGCGCTGCGCTCGATGCGCGACCTGCAGACCTCGATGGTCTTCGTGGTCGGCAGCGGGCGGCGACTGCTCGGCGTTGCACACGATCGTGACGTGCTGCGACTCGTGCAGCGAGGCGAGCGTTCCCTCGAGTCGGCGATCAGCGACGATCACCCCGTGGTCGGTGCCGACGAGCACCTCTCTGAGCTCTTCGAGAGCGCCGTCGAGAGCCAGCTCCCGCTCGCCGTCGTCGACGAGCAGGGTCGCCTGCTCGGCGCCGTGCCGCGCGTGACCCTGCTCGCCGCCCTCGGCAACGTCTCGGCGAACACCGCAGAGCAGGCGATCATCGAGACGCCCGCGACGATCCCGGTCGACGTGATCACCGCCACCCTGCATCGCACCGCGCGACCCGACACCGCGCTCGCCGATGCCGCCGACGCATCCGCCGTCGCCGCCGCGGCCGCGGAGGCCGCCGACATCCGTGCCGAAGCGCTCAGCAAGGAGACCGAAGCATTCAGCCGCGACGCCGAGGCGCTCAGCCGCGACGCCGAAGCGCTCAGCCAGGAGACCGACGCGACGCGAGCGGATGCCGCGGGGGAGAGGAGCCCGGCATGACCGACATCCGACTTCCGCTCGGCGACTGGGCCGCCGCGTTCATCGCCTTCATCACCGACGTGTTCGGCGGCTTCTTCACCGTCGTGCGCAACGTCTTCGCCGGCTTCTACGACCTCGTCGACCTCGTGCTGCAGTCCCCGCCGTTCTGGATCGTCGTGATCGTGCTCGCGGCCGTCGCCTGGCTCGCGAAGGGTTGGAAGCTCGCGCTCGGCACCGCGCTCGGCCTCCTCGTGATCGTGGGCGTCGACCAGTGGGACAACGCCATGTCGACGCTCGCCCTCGTGCTGGTCGCCTCGCTCATCGCGGTCGCGATCGCGGTGCCGCTCGGCGTGCTCGCCGCCCGCTCCGACGTGGCGTCGAAGGTGATCCGGCCGGTCCTCGACTTCATGCAGACGATGCCCGCGATGGTCTACCTGATCCCGGCACTCATCCTCTTTCGGGTCGGCGTCGTGCCGGGCATCGTCGCGACGATCATCTTCGCGATGGCTCCCGGCGTCAGGCTCACCGAGCTCGGCATCCGCGGCGTCGACACGGAGGTCGTCGAGGCCGGCCAGGCCTTCGGCGCCTCGCCGTGGCGCATCCTCCGCCAGATCCAGTTGCCGCTCGCGATGCCGAGCATCATGGCCGGGGTCAACCAGGTCATCATGCTCTCGCTCTCGATGGTCGTCATCGCCGGCATGGTCGGCGCCGGCGGGCTCGGCGGCGAGGTCGTGCAGTCGCTCACCCGCATCGACGTCGGCCTCGGTTTCGAGGCCGGGCTCTCGGTCGTGATCCTCGCGATCATCCTCGACCGGGTCACCGGGGCGCTCGGCGTTCCGCGCACGCGGAGCAGTCGCAGGAAGGCTGCGCCGGCGACGGATGCCCCGGAGCCGCTCGGCCCCGAGGCCGAACGCATCCCCGCGGCATCCGCCACCGCCTGAGCCGGCCCACTCGACGCGACCCGCCGAGCCGACCGGCCCTGAGCCGACCGGCGCACGCACTCGCCGCGCGGAATCGCGCGGCGCCCTCCCCAGCACCCGTGACACAGCACACGGGAGGAAAGGAAAAGAAGAACATGCGCACCCTCACTGGAGCACTGGCCCTCGGGGCGGTCGCCGCCCTGGCACTCAGCGGCTGTGCCGCCGAGGCCGAGGCCGAGACCCTCGAGAACGGCGACGAGAAGAACGTCACGATCGCCGTGTTCAACGGCTGGGACGAGGGCATCGCCGCGAGCGAGCTCTGGAAGGCCGTGCTCACCGAGCAGGGCTACGACGTGACCCTCGAGTACGCCGACCCCGCGCCCGTCTACTCGGGCCTGACGACCGACGACTACGACGTCACCCTCGACACCTGGCTGCCGATCACCCACGCCGACTACATCGAGCAGTACGGCGACGACCTCGTCGACCTCGGCGCCTGGAACGAGGACGCGAAGCTCACCATCGCGGTGAACGAGGATGCCCCGGTCGACTCGCTCGCCGAACTGGCGGCGAACGCCGACCTCTTCGGCGACCGGCTCATCGGCATCGAGCCCGGATCGGGCCTCAACCGCGTCACAACCGACGAGGTCATTCCGACGTATGGCCTGGGCGACCTGGAGTACCTGACGAGCTCGACGCCCGCGATGCTCGCCGAGCTGACCGCCGCGACCGAGAACGGCGAGAACGTCGCCGTGACGCTCTGGCGCCCGCACTGGGCCTACGACGCGTTCCCGCTCAAGGACCTCGAAGACCCCGAGGGCGCGCTCGGCGACGCCGAGGGCATCCACTCCTTCGGCGGCAAGAACTTCGCGACGACCCACCCGACCCTCGCCGGCTGGCTCGAGGGCTTCACGATGGACTCCGAGCTGCTCTTCTCGCTCGAGAACGTGATGTTCAACGAGTCGGGCTCCGACGACTACGCGCCGGTCGTCGAGCAGTGGATCGCCGACAACCGCGACTACGTCGACACGCTGACGAAGTAGCGCGCCACCGCGAAACGGACCAGGGCGGGTGAGGGATGCAGCGGCATCCCTCACCCGCCTTCGTCATCTGTGCGGGGTACCGCCGCGGGCGGCGCTGGCGTAGGGTCGGCGAGGAGATGGTGTGATCCGGCCCGGGGGGCCCGGCACTTCAGTCCGACCGCCTTCCGGCGGGCCCGCGTACGGCGTCGGCCCGGGGGCCGGCCTGACTGGAGGGACCGACGATGACTCACGACCCGAGTGTGCTCGCACCGACATTCACGAGGACGGCGGTGCGCGGAGTCGCGCCGCGGAACACGATGCCCGACGGCGAGATGGACCCGTCGTCGGCGTACCAGATCGTGCACGACGAGACGATGCTCGACGGCAACGCGCGCTTGAACCTCGCGACCTTCGTCGCGACCTGGATGGGCGACGAAGCCGACCGGCTGTACGCGGAGTCGTTCGACAAGAACATGGTCGACAAAGACGAGTACCCGCGCACCGCCGCCATCGAGGAGAACTGCTGGCGCATCCTCGCGTCGCTCTGGAACGTGCCCGACGTCACCGACTCGATCGGCACCTCGACGATCGGCTCCTCTGAGGCGTGCATGCTCGGCGGCCTCGCGTTCAAGCGGCGTTGGCAGATCGCGCGCCGTGCGGCCGGCAAGTCGACCGAGAAGCCGAACCTGGTGATGAGCTCGGCCGTGCAGGTGTGCTGGGAGAAGTTCTGCAACTACTTCGAGGTGGAGATGCGCCTCGTGCCCATCACCGAAGAGCACCCCACCCTCGATGGGGCGCAGATCGAGCAGTACGTCGACGAGAACACCATCGGCGTCGTCGCCATCATGGGTGTGACGTACACCGGCATGTACGAGCCGGTGAAGGAGATCGCCGAGGCCCTCGACGCCCTGCAGGAGAAGACGGGCCTCGATGTGCCCATTCATGTCGACGGGGCATCCGGCGCCATGATCGCCCCGTTCCTGCAGCCCGCGATCGAGTGGGACTTCCGCCTCGAGCGGGTGCACTCGATCAGCACCTCGGGGCACAAGTACGGTCTCGTCTACCCGGGCGTCGGCTGGGTCGTGTGGCGCACGCTCGACGCGCTGCCCGAGGAGCTGATCTTCCGGGTGAGCTACCTCGGCGGCGACATGCCGACCCTCGCGTTGAACTTCTCGCGGCCGGGCGCCCAGGTGCTGCTGCAGTACTACCAGTTCCTCCGCCTCGGGCATGAGGGGTACACGGCCATCCAGCAGGAGTGCCAGGACGTCGCGAAGTACCTCGCGAAGGGGATCTCGGACATCGGCGCCTTCGAGCTCTGGAACGACGGGTCGGACATCCCGGTGTTCGCCTGGCGGCTGAAGGCCGGCTACACCGACAAGTGGAATCTCTACCACCTCTCGGACCGGCTGCGGATGAAGGGGTGGCTCGTGCCGGCGTACCCGATGCCCGACAACCTGAACGACCTCACGGTGCAGCGCATCGTCGTGCGCAACGGCCTCAGCCGCGACCTCGGCGACGAGCTGCTCGAAGACATCCGGGTCGAGACCGCGTGGCTCGACGCGCTCACCTCGCCCATGCCCGTTGAGGGGCAGAAGCCCGGGTTCCACCACTGAGCGGGTCGCGGTCTTGAGCGGAACGGACCGAATGCGAGCGGATGCCGCGACGCCGAGTCCGTCGACCGGTGGCGCCGGTGGGCGACGGCGCCGCCTCCGCCGTGAGTCGTGGGGGTTCGCGATCGGATCGCTCTGCTTCCTCGTCGGCGCGATCCCGTTCTACGCCGAGTGGGCGGGCCCGGTCGGGGTGGGCGTCACCTTCTTCGCGGGCTCGATCCTCTTCACGCTCGCCGCGTTCATCCAGCTGAGCCTCAGTGGCCGTCGCCCGCCGCGGATCGGCACGAACCGGGCAGACCGTGCCGACTGGTGGGCGGCCGCGATCCAGTTCGGCGGCACGCTGTTCTTCAACCTCAGCACCGCTGCCGCGCTCGCCGCCGCGATCGCCGACCCCACCCGCCTCGGGGCGGGCTGGCGACCAGACGCGTGGGGTTCGGCGGCGTTCCTCGTCTCGAGTGGGCTCGCGGTGGTCGCGACGAAGCGCCGGGGCGAGCTCTGGGACGCGGACGCCCGCTCGTGGCACGGCACCTGGTTGAACCTCGTCGGGTCGATCGCGTTCGGCGCCTCGGCGTTCGGCGCCTACGTCGTGCCCGAGACCGGCTCGCTCGTGAGCGAGTTCTGGGCGAACCTCGGCACCCTGATCGGGGCGGCGTGCTTTCTCGTGGCCGCGCTGCTCTCGCGGCGAACGATCGACGCCGGGCCCGGGCCCGGCCCTGAGGCCGAACCCGAACCCGACGCCGACCCCGAGCCCGAACCCGGCGCCGGACCCGAACCCGACGCCGAGCCCGGACCCGGCGTCGAGCCCGGCGCCGGACCCGAATCCGACGCCGAGCCCGAACCTGAGTCGGGCACCGGCCCTACTTCTCGGCGCCGGCCACCATGCCCTTGATGAAGTAGCGCTGCAGCACGAGGTAGACCGCGAGCACCGGCACGACCGACATGAGCGACGCGGCCGCTGCCGCACCGAGGTCGCTGCCCGAACTGGCGAAGAACGTGCCGATCGCCGGGGCGATCGTGCGCATGTCGGGGCTGCGCATGAGGTAGACGCTCAGCGCGTACTCGTTCCACACCGCGACGCTCGTGAGGATGACGACGGTCGCGGTGACCGGCTTCAGCATCGGGAAGACCACCCGGAAGAGGATTTGCACGGGGCTCGCGCCGTCGACCGCTGCGGCCTCCTCGATGGAGAGCGGCAGCCCGCGCATGAAGGAGGCGTAGAGGAAGATCGCGAGTGGCAATTGCGTGGCGACCATGACGAGGATGGTGCCCCAGTAGGTGTTGACCGCCTGCAGTTGGTTCATCATCGTGTAGAGCGGCACGAGGATCGACAGCGGCGGAACCATGATGAGGCCCACGATGCCGACCATCACGAGCCGGTTCGTCACGCTCGTGCGGCGAGCGAGCGGGTAGGCGGCGAGGGCGCCGAGCGCGCACACGAGCAGCGTGCTCACGAGGGTGACGAGCGCGCTGTTGCCGATCGCGCCGAGGATGTGGCCGCGGTCGACGGCCGTGGTGAAGTTCTGCCAATACCACTCGTCGCCCGGGAGCACCCACTGCGAGGAGAGGTCGCTGCGCGGCTTCAGCGCCGTGGTGACGGTGATGTAGAAGGGCAGCAGCTGCAGCACGATCGCGACGAGCAGCCCGAAGCCGATCGCGATGCTCCCGACGGCACGACCGGCACGACCGGCACGCGGGCGGGCAGGGGGGCGTCGGTCGTCGGTGAAGCGGATGCCGCGTTCGGCCGTCGCTCCGGCGGGTTCGGTGATCGTCGTGGTCACTGCAGCTCCAGACGCTTGCGGTTCAGCATCGTGTTCGCGAAGAGGGTGAACACGGCGATGAGGATGAAGAGGGCGACGCCCATCGCGGAGGCGTATCCGGCGGTCTGGTTGTCGAAGTACGCCGTGCTGATGAGGGTCGAGACCGAGTTGGTGGAGTAGCCGGGCCCGCCGCCGGTGAGCACCTGGATGACGTCGAAGAGCTTGAGCCCGCCGATGAGGTTCAACACGATGCTCGTGGCGAAGGCGGGCTGCAGCAGCGGCACGGTGACGTTCATGAACTGCTGCAACGCGCCGGCGCCGTCGAGTCGGGCGGCCTCGTAGTACATGACCGGGATCGATTGGAGTCCGGCGAGGTAGATGACCATCGAGATGCCGACGAACTGCAGGGAGTTGACGAGCACGATGAGCGCGATGGCCGTGTTCGAGTCGCTGAGCCAGGCCGTGCGCTCGCCGCCGAGGGCGACGACGAGATCGTTCAACCCGCCCGAGTTGTAGGAGAAGAAGAGGTAGTACATCGTGCCCATGACGACGGGGGAGACGAGCACGGGAAGGTAGATGATCGCGCGGGCGACGTTGCGGCCGCGCATCGCACGGTCGAGCGCGAGCGCGAGGGCCAGGCCGACGACCTGCTGGATGAGCGTGGAACCGAACCCGTAGATGAAGGTGTTGAAGAGGGCCGTGTGGAAGATCGGGTCGGCGAACAGTCGGCCGTAGTTCTCGAGGCCGATGAAGCTGCGGCCCGGGCTGTAGCCGTTCCAGTTCGTGAACGAGAGCACGATGCCGTTGAGGAGCGGCCAGATCGTGAACAGCGCGAGCACGGCGAGGGCCGGCACGTAGAAGAGGTTGAGGCTGCGGCGCGCGAATCGAGGGCTCGCGGATGAGCGGGAACCGCGTCGACGCTGCGGGAGGGTGAGGGATGACGTCGCTGTCAACGCAGTGGCCTTTCGGGAGGTGCGGTGGAACCGGGGGAGTGGATGGTGGGGCGGCAGGGCCGCCCCACCATCGGGGGTCACTCCTGGCCGTGGAGGCTGTCGAAGCTCGTCGTCATCTGGTCGACGGCGGTCGGGACATCCGCTTGGCCGGTGATGATGCTGTCGGTCGTCGAGACCATGGTGTCCCAGATGCCGTTCGGCAGGTAAACCCGGTCGAAGTAGGGCAGCAACGGAACGTCACCTGGCGCAACGAACTCGTCGTAGCTGGCCTGCAGCACGCCGAGGTCGCTCGTGGCGTCGGTGAGGCCGGGGATGCCGCCGATCGCGCTCGCGAGCTGGGAGAGGTTCTCGGGCTCGGCGAGGAACGCGAGGTAGTCGAGGGCCTCCTGCTTGTGCTCGGAGGTGCGGGACACGCCGTAGGCGCGACCCTCGCCGCCGACGAGGAACGGCGAGCCGGCGTCGGACGGGATCGGGAAGTAGCCGAGCTCGGCGTCGGGGTCGAAGCCGAGTGCGGTGCCGACGATGTAGTTCTGCACCATGATGAACCCGGTCTTGCCCTCGGCGAGGGCCCGCCCGAGGTCGTCGGTCGTGGCCGAGGAGTAGTCGGGGTTGAAGTACCCCGCGGCCTGCCACTTCGCGACCTCGTCGAGGAGCGACGCGTAGCCGTCGGCCTGGAACTCGCCGTCGAGGAAGCCCTGGAACTCCTCGTCGGTGAACCCGCCCGAACCCATGAAGTCGGGGATGTTGCCGGCGAACCAGCTGTCTTTGCCCGACGAGGCGATCGGCGTGACGCCGGCGTCGGCGAGGGTCTTCAACGCCGCGTCGAACTTCGCCCAGTCGGTGAGGCTCGCCGGGTCGATGCCCGCGGCGTCGAGCACGGCCCGGTTGTAGACGATGCCGGCGACGTCGGTGTCGAGCGGGAGCGCGAAGAACTCGCCTTCGGCGTTCTCCATCGCGGGAGCGAGCGCGGGGTTGAAGTTCTTCGCCCAGGGCTGGTCGTTCAGGGGCTCGAGGAACTCGCTGTAGCGCAGCAGCGACCAGCCGTGCGTCGCCCAGATGTCGGGCACGTCGCCCGAGGCGAGGCGGACCTTCATGTCGGCCTCGTACGTGTCGGTGGCCGGCACGAGATCGATCTCGATGTCGGGGTGGTCGTCGGTGTACGCCTCGGTGACTTCGGCGAGCACTTCGAGGATCGGGTCGGTCGCGCCGAGGTTGGTCTGCACCTCGATCGTCGTGCCGCCGTCGTCGCCGGCGGAGCAACCCGTCAGCGCGACGGCGAGCACCGCAACGGCGGCGAGACCGGGAAGAGTGGACTTCATCGTCTGTTCCTAACACTTGGGGACATCCGCTCCGGACTTCGACGTCGCCGGGGCGGGTTGCTCAGAGGTTACCCGCGTAGATAATTAATCGCAAGAGTGAGTTCGTCCCAGTGAATCAAAGGATTCCAAGGAAGGAATCCTTGTTGACACGCGTAGAACGCAGTGCGAGACTGCCTTCACACGCGAGCAATTCGGCGACGCGTGCAAAGGCGAAGGAAACACCATGGCGTTCTCGTTGGGCATCGTCGGCGCTGGCCAATTCTCGGGCCAGTTCGCGACTCTCTTCCACCACCACCCGGGCGTCTCCGAGGTGTACGTGACCGACACGATCCCCGAGCGGGCCGACGAGCTCGTCGCGGCAGCAGGGCTCGCGGGCACGATGGCGAGCTTCGACGAGATGCTCGCCTCCCCGGTCGACGCCATCGCGATCTTCACCCAGCGGTGGACCCACGGCCCGCTCGTCGTGCGCGCGCTCCGGGCCGGCAAGCACGTGTACTCCGCCGTGCCGATGGCGATCACCGTCGACGAGATCGCTGCGATCATCGAGGCCGTGCGCGAGACCGGGCTCACCTACATGATGGGCGAGACGAGCTTCTACAACCCCGCGACGGTCTTCGCCCGTGAGAAGCTCGCAGCCGGTGCATTCGGCCGCCTCTTCTACGCCGAGGGCGACTACGTGCACGACATGGACCTCGGCTTCTACGACGCCTACCGCTACAGCGGCGGCGAGAACTGGAAGGCCACGGCGAGCTACCCGCCCATGCTCTATCCCACGCACTCCATCGGCGGTGTGCTCGGGGCCTGGCCGACCTTCGCGACGGCCGTCTCGGCGGTCGGTGTCGTCGACGACCGCGGCGACGGCGTGTTCGACCGCGAGGTCAGCCAGTTCGACAACGACTTCTCCAACGTCACCGCGCTCTTCGAGCTCGCCGCGGGCGGCTCCATGCGCATCAACGAGTTCCGCCGCGTCGGGTTCCCCTCGCACCGCCGGGAGTCGCGATTCCGGTGGTTCGGCACCGACGGCACCTTCGAGCAGGTCACTACCGCCTCGTACTGGCAGACGAGAGAGGGGGTCGAGGATGTCTCCGAGCTCATCGACACCCACCCGTCGCTCGATGCCGACGACCCGTCGCTCGCGCACGTCGCGCCGGCGCTGCGCGACGCGTTCGTGTCGGGCTACGCCCCGATCCACGACCGGTCGCGCATCCCCGAAGAACTGCGGGGGCTCCACAACGGGCACGAGGGCAGCCACCACTTCCTCGTCGACGACTTCGTGCATGCCGTCGAACACGGCACGCTGCCGCCGGTGAACGCCTGGACGGCGGCACGGTTCACGCTTCCGGGCGTGATCGCACACGAATCGGCCCGCCGCGGCGGCGAACGCCTCGTCATTCCCGACATGGGCGAGCCCGAGGCATCCGCTCGCCTGACGCCGACGGCGGCACTCAGTCGCTAGCCTTGCACTCGCGCGACCCCGGCAGCTCCTGCGCCCGGTCCGCCGCTGAACGAGGGGATCTGAGATGAGCGAGCTGCCCAAGAACAGGAAGGTCACGCGAGCCGACGTGGCCCGCTACAGCGGCGTGAGCACCGCGGTCGTGAGCTACGTGCTCAACAACGGGCCGAAGCCGGTCGCCCCGCTCACTCGTGAACGGGTGCTCGAGGCGGTGCGCGTGCTCGGCTACCGGCCGAACGCCGCGGCGCGGGCCCTGTCGACGGGGTCGGCCGACATGATCGGCATGATCGTGGTCGACAGCCGCAACCCGTTCTTCGCGCAGCTCTGCCACGCGCTCGACCGTGCGACCGTGCGGCGCGATCGCTCGTTGCTCATCGCCAACTCCGATCGTGAGCACGTCGCTGCGGCCGATCAGATCCACGATCTCGCGGCACGCCAGATCGGCGGGCTCATCATCGCCGACGTGCTCACCGCGGTGGAGCAGGCGATCATCGAATCGCTCGACATCCCGGTGGTGCTCATCAACCAGTACACGGGGGCGAGCAAGACCCCGGCGATCGGCGTGGACTTCCGCGCCGGAGCGAAGTCGGCGGTGGAGCACCTCATCGAGCACGGCTATCGCGACATCGCGTTCGTCGGCAGTGCGCTCGCGATCGATCGACGCGAACGCGGCTGGTCCGACGCGCTCAGCGAGGCCGGGCTGCCGCTCGGACCGCGCCTGCACGCGCCGTTCTCGTACGCCGGCGGGTACGAGGCGGGCCTCGCGCTCGCCGAGTCGGAGCGCCGGCCGCGGGCCGTGTTCGCGGCATCCGATCAGATCGCGGTCGGCCTGCTCGCCGCGCTGCACCGGGCCGGCTTGCGCGTGCCCGACGACATCGCGGTGGTCTCCTTCGACGGCACGATGGAGTCCGCCTACACCTGGCCGCCGCTGACCACGGTCGCCCAGCCGATCGCGGCGATGGCCGACGAGGCGATCCGCCAACTGGTGACCGGCGTGCTCACGCCGGGGCTCACGACCTTCCCGACCGAGCTCGTCGTGCGGGAGTCGTGCGGGTGCGCCGCCGGGGTCTCCGGTGTCGGCGCGGGCCTGGTCGAGGTCGATTCGACGTCACATCTCGACCTCTCGTTGTAAATTTGCAATAATCTCTTGCAAGGCACGTTTTCGTGCCGGCTTCTCCGTCGACCGAGTGAGCGGTGGGGGAGTCCGCGCTCGCCGAGTTCTCGAGGAGGAGAGCCATGCGCACCACACCCCACCTACGATTCAGGCGGCGACGTCCCACCGCCGGCATTGCGATCGCCCTGCTGGCGTCGCTCGCCGTCGCAACGGTCACCGCCCCCGCGGCCAACGCCGTCGAACCGAGTCCCGAGCCGACCGTGCAGCCCGCGGCGCCGACCACCGAGCCGACGACGCCGCCGGCCACCGGGACACCGGCCCCCGAGGCGCCGGCTTCCAAGTCGCCGGCTCCCGAGGCGCCGACATCCACGGGCGATGACGTCACCGAGACGCCCGAACCCGCCACGCTGCAGGCTGCCGCTGCCGGGCCGCTCGTCGTGAACGGCGGCTTCGAGTCCGGCACGGAGGGGTGGCAGTTCGGCGCAGGCACCGGCATCGCCACGAACAACCCGAAGTCGGGCACGCGCCTCGCCTTCGTGAACGCCGGCGCCGCGAACACGCTCTCGCAGCGCGTGACGGTCGCACAGACGGGCACCTACACCGGTGAGGCGTGGGTCGCCTCGCAGCGCACCGGGGGAGTGTTCGGGCTCCGCACGGTCGGCGGCGAGGTGCTCGCCTCGGTGCCGCTGCCGCAGCAGACCGCCTACCGCCTGTACACCCTCGCGCCAGTCGGCCTCGACGCCGGCGATGTGGTCGAGGTCTTCTTCACGGGCGGCACCGGGTGGACCAACCTCGACGACGTCGCGCTGCCCCTCGACACCCGCTCCCTCTTCGGCTTCGACCTCTCCGGTCAGCAGGGCCCGGCCAAGATCGACCAGACGGCGAAGACCGTCACGCTCCAGGTGCCGTTCGAGACGGATGTCTCGGCGCTCACCGGCGCGGCCGGCATCCCCCGCGGCGCCACGATCTCACCCGACCCGGCGGCGGTGCAGAACTACACGCAGCCCGTCGCGTTCACCGTCACCGAAGCATCCGGCACTGAGACGGAATGGACCGTCACCGTGACCGAGGAAGCCGAGACCGTCACCATCGCGAGCTCCTCGCAAGAGCTCGTGGACGCCGTGAACTGGGCCAAGTGGCGCGCACGTCTGCACGTGCAGACCGGCAAGAGCGGCCCTGTCAACGTCAACGGCGGCACCCCCGGGCCGAAGATCGTCGACTACCTGCCCTCGTACTGGGCCGGCTACGCGCACCGCACCGCGTTCTACTCGCGCGACTTCGTGCACCAGGCCGCCGGCGGACACCTGCTCGGCCTCGAGGCCGAGAACAAGTCGATGCTGAAGGCGTTCGCGGGCACCGCGAACCAGTCGCGCAAGTGGTACCCGCTGTGGGCCCTGAACTTCGACGGCAGCCCCTACACGATCGACTACAAGAGCGACACGAACTTCGTGCGCGAGGTGCCGGCCGTCTTCGAGCTCGTGCAGGAGGCCGACGACCAGTACCGCTGGACCGGCGACGCCGACTACCTGAACGACCCGGTGCTCTGGCAGTACTACACGAAGGCGGTCACCGACTTCGTCGCGCTGCACGACACCCAGATCCCGAACGGCGTCGCCGAGGGAACCGGACGGGGCATCTTCCAGGGCGCCGCGAGCTACAACGAGCGCAGCGACCACGCCGTCATCGAGGCCGGTGACGGTCTCGCCTCGCAGTACCGCGGCTACGTCGCGTACGCCGACCTCGCCGAGGCGAAGGGCGACACCGCGACCGCTGAGGCTTTCCGCGCGAAGGCCGAGGAGCTGCAGCAGTTCTTCACCGAAGACTGGGGCATCACGCGCGATGCGTGGGAGTTCGTCCGCGGACGCGGTCCGTCGAACGAGCCCTACGCCGGATTCGGCCGCGAGAACTCCGTCTTCTTCGCACTGAAGGAGATCCTCGACCCCGACGACAAGCGCACGTGGGACTACATTGACTACCTCGACCGCATGTACAAGGAGGACCGGCCGCCGAACATCGAGGCGACGACCTACGTGCCCGACGCGCTCTTCAACTACGGGCACGACGAGCAGGCGTGGGCGTGGATGAAGGACATCATCTCCAAGCTCCACCTGCCGCACGAGGTGCGCACGCAGGGCGTCAACGGTGACTACCCCGAGTTGAGCTACACGCTCGTGTCGCAGACCGTCGAGGGCCTCGCCGGGGTGCGTCCCAACGCGCCCGAGCACGCGGTGTCGGTGCGCTCGCACCTGCCCTCCGAGATCGGATGGCTCGACCTCGACCACATCCAGGTCGGCGACCACGACTTCGGGGTGCGTCACGACGGCACGAGCAAGACCGT
Organism: Agromyces badenianii; assembly: GCF_003070885.1. NCBI lineage: Bacteria > Bacillati > Actinomycetota > Actinomycetes > Micrococcales > Microbacteriaceae > Agromyces > Agromyces badenianii. Next base: position 2,988,348 of record NZ_CP028913.1, on the reverse strand, counting down.
GGTGAACCACAACTCCGGGTCGCAGCCGCTCACCGTGACGGTCGAGTTCCCCGGCGGATGGACGAAGCTCAAGGTCGACGGCAAGCCGATGAAGCCGACGTACACGCACGTCAACGGCCAAGCGGTCTCCGTCGTCACCGTCACCGTTCCGGTCGGCGGTTCGATCACCGTGGCGCCGAGTGGCGGCGACAACAAGCTCGACGACACGATCGTCACCCACCCCGGTGACTTCACCCTCCTGTCGCCGACGGCCGATGCCACCGGCGTCGACGCCGACGGGGCCGAGCTGACGTGGAACGCCTCGCCGAAGGCCACCTCGTACCGCGTGACGGTTGCACGCGACGCGGCCATGACCGACCTCGTCGCCGAGCTGACGACGAAGCACACGAGGGCGATCGTCGACGAACTCGAGCCCGGGCACACGTACTTCTGGGAGGTCGCCGCGATCAACGACCGCACCGGGCAGCGGCTCGTCGTCCCGGCCGGCGAATGGCGCTTCCGCACCATGCCGGCGGCCGTTCCCCCCGCGCCGAGCGCCGTGAACGCGTACCGCAACGGCGACGTCGTCGGTGTCACGTGGACCACGTCGACGCGGGCGCTGACCGCCACGCTGTACCGGGCCCCCGCCGGAACCGAGGACTTCACGGTGCTCGCGACCGACCTCACCGGCACGTCGTACCTCGACCGCGAGGCATCCGGTGGCACCTACCGCTACCGGCTGACCTCGTCGAACGAGCTCGGCGAGGGCCCAGGCACGAACGCCGAAGAGCAGCCGGCGCCCGCCGACGGACCGGTCGCCCACCTCAGCGACCGCCCGTGGGTCTCGGCGAGCTCGGGCTGGCGCACGGTGCTGAAGGACCTCGCGGTCTCGGGCAACCCGCTGCGCATCAACGGCACGACGTACGCCAAGGGGCTCGGCACGCACGCGAACTCCGAGATCGTCTACGACCTCGAACCGGCCGATGCCAAGTTCCACGCCGTCGTCGGCATCGACGACGCGCAGCGCACCTCGCCGAACGCGTCGGTGGTGTTCCAGGTGATCGCCGACGGCGAGGTCGTGTTCGACAGCGGCCTCATGCGGGCGCAGCCGTACTCGCCGCCGAAGGTGATCGATCTCGACGTGCTCGGCGTGCAACGCCTGGTGCTGAAGGTCACCGACGCCGGCAACACCAACAACAGTGATCACGCCGACTGGGCCGACGCGAAGGTCGTGCGTCTGCCCGGCAGCTGACCGGTCGCCCGGGCGGGGTGTCGATTCCCCTCGCCCGGGCCGCCGCCGGCCCCGCCGATAGGGTGGGCCGAGGAGGTACCGGATGCCACGAACAGCGGATGCCGCGGGCAGCGCGAAGCCCCGCCAGCGCGCACTCTCGGGCGGGGTCGGCCTCGCAGAGGTGGCCGCGCACGCGGGCGTCAGCGAGGCCACGGTCAGTCGGGTGATCAACCGCAAGTACGGGGTGTCGGTGTCGACCCGTGAGGCCGTCGAGCGTTCGATGCGCAGCCTCGGGTTCGCCCGCGAGGTGCGTGGCGAGCTCGTGCTGCTGCTCGTGCCCGACCTCGTGAACCCGATCTTCGCCCAGCTCTGCAACGCGATCGAGTCCGAGCTCTCGCCGCATGGGCTGCGCACGGTGCTCTGCCCGGTGCACCCCGGCACAGTGCAGGAGCGCGACTACGTCGCCTCGCTCGCCGACACCGGCATCGCCGGTGTCGTCTTCCTCTCCTCGATGAACACGCTGCGCAACACCGACCCCGGCGCTCGCGAGATGCTCGAATCCCGCGGCATCCCCTACGTCAGCGTCAACGGCGGGTTCTCGGATGCCGCGGCGCCCGCATTCTCGTCGGACGACTGGCGCGCCGCCGAGCTCGCCGTGCTGCACCTCTTCGACCTCGGGCACCGCCGCATCGGCATGTGCGCCGGCCCGGTCGGCAACACGCCGGCCGACCGGCGGGTCGAGGGCTTCGTGCAGGTGATGGACCGACTCGGGCTGCCCGACCCCGAAGACTTCGTCGTGCGCCACCACTACAACGTCGAGGGCGGTCGGTACGCGGCCGAGGAGCTGATTCCGGCGGGGGTCACCGCGATCGTCGCCGGCAGCGACGAGATGGCGCTCGGCGCCGTGCGGGCGATCCAGCGGCGCGGCCTCTCGGTGCCCGGCGACATCTCGGTCATCGGCTACGACGACTCGCCGCTGCTCGATTTCACGAATCCGCCGCTCACGACCGTGCGTCAACCCGTCGACCGGCTCGCCGAGCACACCGCCCGCGGCATCGTCGCCCTCATCGGCGATCGCGACGTGCCCACCGACGAGGAGTACCTCGAACCCGAGTTGCGGCTGCGCGCGTCGACCGGGCCCGTTCGCTCGCGCGGGCGTGCCTGAACGAGTCGCGCACCGTCGGCTGCGTCGCAGCGACGCGAGCCGCGGCATCCGCTCGGTTCGGTCGCCGGTGCCTCCGTCTGGTAAGCTAGCTCGTTGGCTGGGCACTTCCACTGCCCATGCCGCGACACTCCCCTTCGAATCCACGCGAGAAATCGCGGGCATCCGCATGGGGAACGTCAGCAGACAAGAGACCTTGGGAGGGGCATCCGCCCCTCGGTATTGGAGGAAACCAATGGCAGCAGTGTGCCAGGTGACCGGAGCCGTTCCCGGCTTCGGACACAACATCTCGCACTCGCACCGCCGGACGAAGCGCCGCTTCGACCCGAACGTGCAGCGGAAGACCTATTTCGTGCCGTCGCTGCGTCGCAGCATCACCATCAACGTGTCCGCCAAGGGCATCAAGGTGATCGACGCTCGTGGCATTGAGGCAGTGGTCAAGGACATGCAGGCACGTGGGGTGAAGCTCTAATGGCGAAGGCACAAGACATCCGGCCGATCATCAAGCTTCGGTCGACCGCCGGCACCGGGTACACCTACGTGACCCGCAAGAACCGCCGCAACAACCCCGACCGCCTCGTGCTCAAGAAGTACGACCCTGTAGTGCGCAAGCACGTCGACTTCCGAGAGGAGCGCTAAGACATGGCGAAGAAGAGCAAGATCGCACGCAACAAGCAGCGCGAAGTGATCGTCGAGCGGTACGCCGCGAAGCGTCTCGAGCTGAAGAAGGCGCTCGTCGACCCCAACGGCACCGACGAGAGCCGTGAGGCCGCTCGTCGTGGCCTGCAGAAGCTTCCCCGCAACGCGTCGCCGGTTCGCCTGCGTTCGCGCGACGCCATCGACGGCCGCCCCCGTGGCGTGCTCACCAAGTTCGGTGTCTCGCGTGTTCGCTTCCGCGACATGGCGCACCGTGGCGAGCTGCCCGGCATCACCAAGTCGAGCTGGTAAGCACCAGGCTTCACGCTTCACCGAAGGGGGCGTCCCGGATCTCCGGGGCGCCCCCTTTCGGCGTCCCCGCCGAGCGGACGCGGGCCGAAATCGGTCGCGGCAGGGGCGACACGCCGGGGCGAAGGTGTCCGAAAGTCCCGGAAATCCGCGAGATTCCGCGGAACTCTGCTACATTCAAGGCGGCCTGATCGGCCACGGGGGCGGTTGAACGATCGTTCCCGAGAACTCACAACTGCTGTACCGAACAGCGAAGGTCCGAGGAGGACATTCAATGGCTGACAAGTCGCTCAACAAGACCGAGCTCGTCGCGAAGGTCGCAGCGTCGACCGGACAGAGCCAGGCTACCGTCGACGCCGTGCTCGGCGGCCTCTTCGAGGCGCTCGCCGAGTCCGTGGGCTCGGGCACCAAGGTCTCCATCCCGGGTTGGCTCGCCGTCGAGCGCACGCACCGTGCTGCGCGCACCGGCCGCAACCCCCAGACCGGCGCCGAGATCCAGATCCCGGCCGGCTACTCGGTCAAGGTCTCGGCCGGCTCGAAGCTCAAGGCTGCTGCGAAGTAACCACGACTTCCCGAAGGGGCGTGCGGCGTGAGCCGCGCGCCCCTTCGTCGTCGGTGCAGGCGGCGACTGGGCGAGTGGATGCCGCGGGCGGGTCGCTCTGGGCCGGCGTTCGGGTGACGGCGTCTAGGCTGGTTCGGTGCCCCGCTCCGTGCGAGTGCTCGGCCCAGCCGCACTCATCGCCGTCGCCCTCGCCGCGACATTCGCCGGCCTCGCCTTCGGCGGGGGAGCGGCCGAGCAGCTGATCCAGGATCCCGGCCCGATCGCCCGCTACGGCGTGCCGCTCGCCAAGCTCTTCGTCAACCTCGGCGCGGCCGGCATGATCGGCGCACTCGTGCTCGCCGTCTGGGCGCTCAGCCCGAAGCGACGCGAGTTCGATCTGGCGCTCGATGTGGCCGCGGCATCCGCTGCCATCATGACCGTCGCGAGCGCCGCGACCGGGCTCTTCACCTTCCTGCTCGTCACGGCCGTGCCGTTCGACCTGAGCGACGCGTTCGGGCAGAAGCTCGGGCAGTTCGTCACGACGATCGAGCTCGGTCAGGCGTGGCTCACCACGACGCTCGTGGCCGCCGCTGTCACGGTGCTGTGCTTCGCCGTGCGCAACCAGACGGCGCTCGTCTTCGTGACCGTGCTCGCCGCCGCCTCGCTCGTGCCGCTCGCACAGCAGGGCCACGCGGCCGGGGCGGCCGGGCATGCCGCCGCGATCACCGCGCTCGGCCTCCACATCGTCTTCGTGTGCGTGTGGCTCGGCGGACTCGTCACGATCGTGCTGCTGAAGCGCGAGCTCGGCGCGAAGCGACTGCCCGTCGTGCTCGCCCGATACTCGACGGTCGCGCTCGTCTGCTTCATCGTCGTGGCGCTCTCGGGCTACGCGAGCGCGGCGCTGCGCATCGGCGACTGGGATCAACTCGGCACGCCGTACGGGTTGCTGGTCGTCGTCAAGGTCGCGGCGCTCATCGCGCTCGGGCTGTTCGGTGCGGCCCAGCGCCGGTTCCTGATCGGGCGGATGTCGCGTGGTGCGGGCGAACCGGGCTCCGGCGCGGGCGCGTTCTGGTGGCTCGTCGTCGCCGAGCTCGCGTTCATGGGCCTCGCGTCGGGTGTCGCCGCCGCGCTCGCGCGCACGGCGACTCCGGTCTCCGAGGAGCAGGCCGGTTCGCTCGCGCGCACGCCCGCGGAGATCCTCACGGGCGAACCGCTGCCGCCGTGGCCCGAGTGGACGCGCTTCTTCACCGAGTGGAACCCCGACCTCATCTGGCTCCTCGCCTGCGGCTTCGGCATCTTCTTCTACGTGGCCGGCGTGCGTCGTCTGCGCAAACGCGGCGACCACTGGCCGATCTATCGCACGGTGCTCTGGGTCGCCGGCCTGCTGCTGCTCGCCTACGTCACCAACGGCGGGGTGAACGTCTACGAGCAGTACCTGTTCTCAGCGCACATGCTCGCGCACATGGTGCTCACGATGGCGGTGCCGGTGCTGCTCGTGCCGGGTGCGCCGGTGACGCTCGCGGCCCGCGCCATCCGTGCCCGCAAAGACGGCAGTCGCGGCGGCCGCGAGTGGATCCTGCTCGCCGTGCACTCGAAGTTCGCGTCGATCATCGCCAACCCGATCGTGGCCGCCGTGCTCTTCGCCGGCTCTCTCTGGGTCTTCTACTACTCACCGCTCTTCCGCTGGACGATGCTCGACCACATCGGGCACGAGTGGATGATCGTGCACTTCCTCATCACCGGGTACCTGTTCGTGCAGTCGCTCATCGGCATCGACCCGGTGCCCTACCGGCTGCCGTACGCGTTCCGGCTGCTGCTCCTGCTCGGCACGATGGCGTTCCACGCGTTCTTCGGCCTCGCGATCATGTCGAGCACGGGCCTGCTGCTCGCCGACTGGTACGGAGCGATGGGCTGGGGCACCGATGCGCTCGTCGACCAGCAGCTCGGCGGCGGCATCGCGTGGTCCATCGGCGAGATCCCGACGGTCGCGCTCGCGATCACCGTCGCCGTGCAGTGGGCGCGAAGCGACGAGAAGGAGTCGAAGCGCCGCGACCGGCACGCCGACCGCACGGGGGATGCCGAACTCGACGCGTACAACGCGCAGCTCGCCGCGATCGCCGAGCGCGACGGACGCCGGCAGTAACCCGCCGCTGCCCGACCCGTCGCGCCGCCGCCTACTTCAGCTGGATCGAGATGCTGTCGTCGGGCTTGATCGTCGCCGAGAGCGCCAACGTGAACGGACGGTCTTCTTCGAGCGTGAAGCGGTCCCCGTCGAAGAGCGACTGCACCTCGACCGAGATGTGGGCGACGCCCTCGGTCGGGGGCATGTCGAAGGAGGACTCGCCGGGGGTGAGCGTCACTTGCGGCTCGGTCACGATGCTCCACTGCGGCGGGCCGACCACCCGGTCGTCGATCTCGATGCCGAAGGGGCACTCCGCGGGCTGCAGCACCGTCTGGGTGGCGCACTCCGCGAGGAACTCGTCGACGTTCACCTGCACGCGTTCGACGAACGCCGCGGTCGGCTGGGCGTCGACGGTCACCGCGGCGCGCGCCGCGGCATCCGCCTGGAGGGTCACCGGCACCGCTTCGAGCAGCCCCGAGCTGTACGAGAACTCGTAGACCGCCGGGGCGATGGCCAGGTACGGCGTGACCTGGGTGAACGCGGCGAGCTCGTCACCCGACTTCGTGGCGCGAGCGTCGAGCGTGAGCGCGCCCACCGTGAACAACGGATTGTGCGCAGCGGTCACGTCGACCACCGCGAGCGGGCTGACGGCGAACTCCCACCGGTTCAACACGCCGTAGAGCGGTTCGATGGGGCGCACGTCGAAGGAGGATTGCACGATCGCGGCGTCGAGCCGGTAACTGGCCGTGACGGTGTGCGTGCCGTCGTCGTGCGCGATGTCGCTCATGATGCGCACGTCTTCGGGGCCGGAGTCGACGACGCCCGTGCGGAGCATGGCCGTCGACACATCGGCCGGGAGCCCCAGCGCTTCGAGTTCGGTCGCGTCGAGTGCGACGCCGGGGGTCGTCGACGCGGTCGCGATGTCGTCTGCAGCGATGGCCGAGAGATAGCGTTCGATGAAGCTCGACGCGCCGTAGACCGTCTGGTTCAGTGCGCCGAGGGCGGCGAAGAACGCGCCGACCACGAGCACCGCGAGTCCGGCCCAACCGGCGACCGACAACGGCGAAACTCGACTGTCGCGCACCCCGGAACTCCCCATCCGCCCAAGTGTACGGGGCGACGGCAACGGGAACTGAGGATATCCCCAGCGCCCGCACGGGTCTTCGGCGAGGCGGTTACAGTTGGAGCGCCGCCGGCGCCCGCCACGCGGCATCCTCGCCGAATCGAAAGCGCACCGTGCAGAACGTGACCCTCAGCCGTGAACAGGCCGCGGTGTTCCAAGCGATCGAGGGCACTCGCGAGCACGTCTTCGTCACCGGCCGCGCCGGTACCGGCAAGTCGACCCTGCTGAACCACCTCAACTGGAACACGCAGAAGCAGATCGTCATCTGCGCTCCCACGGGCGTCGCAGCGCTGAACGTCGGCGGCCAGACCATCCACTCGTTGTTCCGTCTGCCGATCGGGGTCATCGCCGACCATGAGATCGAGCAGAACGACACGGTGCGCAAGATCCTGAACGCGATGGACACACTCGTCATCGACGAGGTGTCGATGGTCAACGCCGACCTCCTGGATGCGATGGACCGCTCGCTGCGGCAGGCCAGGCAGCGGCCGCTCGAGCCGTTCGGCGGTGCGCAGGTCGTGCTCTTCGGCGACCCGTACCAGCTCGCGCCGGTGCCGGGCGACGGCGACGAACGCGCGTATTTCGCCGACACCTACGAGTCGATGTGGTTCTTCGATGCGAGGGTGTGGCGCGAGGCCGAGCTGCGCATCTTCGAGCTCGGCGAGATCCACCGCCAGCACGACGACGAGTTCAAGCTCATGCTGAACGCCGTTCGTCACGGCCGGGTCACGGCCGAGATCGCCGGGGTGCTCAACAGCGTCGGTGCTCGGCGGCCGCTGCCCGAGCAGGGCGCCATCACCCTCGCGACCCGCAACGACACGGTCAACCGCATCAACCGCACGCAGCTCCACCGGCTGCCCGGGCATTCGCAGGGCAACGAGGCCGAGGTGGCCGGCGACTTCGGCGGCCGGGCGTATCCGGCCGACGAGAACCTCGAGCTGAAGATCGGCGCACAGGTGATGTTCCTGCGGAACGACACGGCGATCGGCCCCGACGGCCAGCGCTGGGTGAACGGCACGATCGGCACGGTCACCTCGCTCGATCGGGCGGTTCGCGTCGACGTCGACGGCGAGGAGCATGAGGTCGAGCAGGTCACCTGGGAGAAGTACAAGTACACGTGGGATCCGGTGCGCAAGAAGCTCGAGAAGCAGATCGTCGCCGAGTTCACGCAATTCCCGCTGAAACTGGCTTGGGCGGTGACGATCCACAAGTCGCAGGGTGCGAGTTACGACACCGCGATCGTCGATCTCGGGCAGCGCGTCTTCAGCCCCGGGCAGACCTACGTTGCGCTCAGCCGGCTCACTTCGCTCGACGGCCTCTACCTCGCGCGCCCGTTGCGGCCGAGCGACATCATCGTCGACCGCAACGTCGAACGCTTCATGATGGGCGCGAACCGCGAGGTCACGTCACCCCAGGGTTGACGACAGTCGAACGGTCGTAGCGGGATTCGCCGCGCGGTCGGGTTACAATTTCAGCGGACACAAGGCTGAGGGGAGCTTGGTGGCTAGCAAGACGAGCGTCAATTTACGGCACGGGTTTCTCGCTGTCGTCCTCGTCGGCGCGCTCGGGCTCTCGGGGTGCACCGGCGGAACAGTCGACCCGCTGGCAGATCTCGACCCGGTCGACGCAGCCTTCGGCGAGGATCTCGCCGGCCAGTTGCAGGGGGTGCTCGACGAGGCCGTGGCGCTGAGCGGATCGAGCGGCGGAGTCGCGGGAGCCTGGTCGCCATGGTCGGGGGAGTGGACCGGTGCATCGGGCACCGTCGACTTCGATGAGCAGGCCGTGCCGGTCGGCGTCGACACCGGGTTCCGGATGGGGCCGCTCACCACCGAGGTGACCTGCACGGTTCTCTTGCGCCTCGTCGACGAGGGGCAGCTGAAGCTCGACGACGAGGTCGCCGCCACGGTCGACTGGATGCCCGGCCTCGACGGCATCACCTTCGACCAGCTCTGCCGGCACACGTCGGGGATCGCGGATTACTACCCCGGACTGCGCAGCCACTTCGTCGCCAACCCTGAGCGCATCTGGCCCGCCAACGAGCTGATCTCGAGCGGCATGGCGCTGCCGCGCACGGGCGCCCCCGGCGAGCACTGGTCGCACTCCCGGACCGGCGTGCTGCTGCTCGCGATGGCCCTCGAGCGACGCACGGGCACGTCGTGGAACGAGCTCGCCGAGCGGTACGTCTTCGAGCCGCTCGGGCTCGAAGACACGTCACTGCCGGCGCCGAGCGACACCGAACTCGACGGTGTGCTGGGTGGGTACTCCGCCGCGATCGCGCCCGACGGCGCGATCGATTGCGCCGTGCGTCGCGACGACACCTCGCAGTCGAGTTCCATGGGCGGGGCCGCGGCCGGGGCGGTGTCGAGCCTCGAAGACGTTCGCCGCCTGAATGCGGCCTTCGCGAGCGGCGCACTGCTCGACGAGGGCACCGCGCGGAAGCAGTGGACCTCGATCCCGTTCGGCGGCGACGCGCCCGCGTGGCAGAGCCATGGTCTCGGCGGAGCCGAGTACGGACCGATGCGCGGGTTGGCCGGCGAGTCGACCGGAGCGCTGACGGCGGCGTTCACCGATCCGAAGAGCGGCCTCACCGTCGTCGTGGCCCTGAACAACTCGACCTCGGGCGCCGACTTCGCGCGGGAGACCGCATTCGCGCTCGCATCGCTCGCCTCGAAGGCGAGCCCCGCGGCCGACCACGATCAGCCACTGGTCGAACTGCCGTGGTCGTTCGAGCAGGCAACGACGAAGATGCGCGAGCTGGCGAAGTGCCCGCTGCCGGATCCCGCGGCGCAACCGGCCACCCAGGCGGAGCCGGCGCCCGCCGGCTGACCTCCATTCGGGGCAATGAGGTGAGGAATGCTCGCACGGGCACTAGGCTGACCGCATCCTCACGCCGATGCCGACCAAGGAGATGAGGCGTATGTGCCGCTGGCTCGCATACTCGGGAGAACCGCTGCAACCTTCTCTCGTGATCCTCGACGCGCAGCATTCGCTCGTCGCGCAGTCGCTCGATTCGCCGCTCGGCGCCGAGACGGTGAACGGCGACGGCTTCGGTTTCGGCTGGTATCCCGTCGGCTCGACGGCGGGAAGCCACCCGTCGACCTTCCACAGCGTCGAACCGGCATGGAACGACGAGAACCTGCGCGAGATCACCGACGCGATCGAGAGCCCGCTCTTCCTCAGCCATGTGCGCGCGGCCGCCGGGCCGCCGATCCAGCGCACCAACTGCCATCCGTTCCGCCATCACAACTGGCTCTTCATGCACAACGGGGTGATCCACGGCTTCCACGCGATGAAGCGCGATCTCACCTTCGCAGTCGACCCCTCGCTCTACCCCGACATCCAGGGCACGACCGACTCGGAGGTGCTGTTCCACCTCGCCCTCACCTTCGGCCTCCTCGACGATCCGATCGCGGGCATGACGAGGGCGGTGCAGTTCGTGGAGCAGACCGGCCGCGAGCACGGCATCGGCTACCCGATGCAGGGCACGATCGCGCTCGCCGACGGCGCCACGATCTGGGCGTTCCGCTACTCGTCGGAGGGTCGGTCGCGCACCCTCTTCCACTCCGTCGACATCCCGACGCTGCAGGAGATGTATCCGGATGTCCCGCGCTTGAAACTCTTCGGCGAGAACGCGCGCGTCGTGGTCTCCGAACCGCTCAACGACCTGCCCGGTGCGTTCGTCGAGGTGCCGGAGTCGGTCGTCGCGATCCTCGGGCCGGAGGGATACCACTACGAGCCGTTCATGGCGGGTGCCGGGGTGCGCTGAACCCACGCGGCCGGTTCGCCGCAGCGGGTGACTCGTGCACTGCGCGTTCGGCGTGCGAACGAAAACCGCCCGCCACGCGGCATCCACTGCCATACTGACCCCACAGGTCGCCCAGGTCAGCCGGCCCGCCCGACCGCTCATTCCACGTCGTCGTCGGAAGCGGGGTCACATGAACAAGTGGTCGGTCGTCGCGATCCTCGGGTCCGCCCAGTTCGTCATGGTGCTCGACGGCACCGTCATGAACGTGTCGATCTCGACCGTCGTCGTCGATCTCGATACGACGGTCACCGCCATGCAGACGGCGATCACCTTCTACACGCTCACCATGGCGGCGCTCATGCTGCTCGGTGCGAAGCTCGGTGATGTGTGGGGCCGGCGACGAGCGTTCGTCATCGGATCGTGCATCTACGCCGTCGGCTCGCTCATCACCGCGCTGAGCCCGAATGTGCAGTTCCTCTTCCTCGGTTGGTCGATCATCGAAGGCCTCGGCGCGGTGCTCGTGATTCCGGCGGTCGCCGCGCTCATCGCCGACAACTACGAAGGCGCCGACCGCATCACGGCCTATGCGATCATCGGGGCCGTCTCCGGCGCGGCCGTCGCGGCCGGGCCGCTCATCGGCGGATTCCTGACCACCTACGCGAGCTGGCGCTACGTGTTCATCGGCGAGGTCGTCATCATGATCGGCGTCGTGCTCTTCACTCGGGTGATCGCCGACCGCACCACGCGGCAGGCGGTGCGCATCGACCTCTGGAGCGTGCTGCTCTCTGCCGTCGGGCTCGTCTTCGTGGTGCTCGGCATGCTGCAGAGCAAGACCTGGGGCTGGATCACGCCGCTGCAGTCGCCGGTCATCGCCGGCGTCGAGATCGCGCCGCTCGGCATCTCGCTGAGCGCCTGGCTGATCGTCGCGGGCGGCGGCCTGCTCGCGTTGTTCGTGCGCCGGCAGCGCCGGCTCTCGGCCGCCGGGCGGCAGCCGCTCGTCGATGTCGCGCTCTTCGGGATCACGCGACTCCGCAGTGGCCTCGCAGTGCTCGGCGCGCAGTACACGATCACGGCTGGCCTCTTCTTCATGGTGCCGGTGTACCTGCAGATGACGCTCGGATTCGACGCGCTCGAGACGGGTCTCAAGATCTTCCCGCTGTCGATCTCGCTCATCCTCTTCTCGATCGTCGGCACACGGCTCGCGCAGCTCTGGTCGCCGCGACGCATCGTGCGCGTCGGTCAGATCGCGCTCGTGCTGAGCTCGATCCTGCTGCTCGCGTCGGTCGATCTGGAGCTGCAGAGCTTCGCGTTCGGCTTCGGCATGTTCGTCGCAGGCGCCGCGCTCGGATTGCTCGCCTCGCAGCTCGGCAATGTCAACATGTCGAGTGTCTCCGAGTCGCAGACGAGCGAGGTCGGGGGGCTGCAGGGCGTCTTCCAGAACCTCGGATCGTCGCTCGGCACCGCGCTCATCGGCTCGGTGCTGATCGGCGCCCTCGCGACCTCGTTCGCTTCGGGGGTGGCCGCGAGCGAACTGCCCGCCGAAGCGCAATCGATCGTGCAGGAGCGCACGGATGCCGGCGTCGCGATCGTGCCCGCCGCCGATGTGCCGGGAATCGCGGAGGACGCCGGGCTCAGCGAGGCAGAGGGCGAAGAACTCTCCCGCGTCTACACCGAGTCGCAGGTCTCGTCACTGCGCACGGCGTTCTTCGCGCTCATCGCGATCGCGCTGGCGTCACTGCTGTTCTCACGCGGCATCCCCGCAGAGGTGCTCGGCCGGCGCCTGGAGGCAGAGGATGCACCGGCGGCGAAGTGAAACCGGCCGGTGACGACGAGGAACGGGGAAGCACCATGAACACGCACCACGAGGCATCCGATGCCGTCGAGCCGCTGCCCGACCCCACCGACTTCGCGGCCCGGGAGGAGTGGGGACGCGCGGCGCGGCGGCGTTCGCCGCGAACCGACCACGCCGACTGGAGCCCGGCCGCCGACCGGCCCGACCCCGTGGCGCTGCTCGAGGAACAGGCGACGAGCCGGGTCGCCGAGCTCATCCCGATCCGTCATGCCCGCATGATGGTCTCGCCGTTCACCTTCTACCGCGGCGCCGCCCTCATCATGGCCGCCGACCTCGCGGGCACGGCCGACTCCGGCATCACGGTGCAGCTCTGCGGCGACGCCCACCTCTCGAACTTCGGCGTCTTCGGCACGCCCGAGCGCAAGCTCGTCTTCGACATCAACGACTTCGACGAGACGCTGCCAGGCCCGTGGGAGTGGGACGTCAAGCGGCTCGCCGCGAGCTTCGAGGTGGCGGGCCGGCACCTCGGCTTCAGCGGCGCCGAATGCCGCGAGGTCACCGTCGAGGCGGTGCGAGGCTATCGAGAGCGGATGCGTCGGGCCGCCGCCTCCCGCGTGCTCGACGCCTGGTACGACCGACTCGACGCCGAGCAGATCACGGACTGGGTGCGGGCGGAGCAGCGGGCGGACAACCTGCAGAAGGAGCAGGTGAAGCGCACCGAGGCCATCCTTGCGAAGGCCCGCACACGCGACAGCATGCGCGCGTTCTCGAAACTCGTCGACGTCGTCGACGGCGAGTTGCGCATCACGGCCGACCCGCCGTTGATCGTGCCCGTCGAGGACCTCTGGCCCGACGGCCGCGCGCCCGAGCAGGACGAGCTGTGGATGCGGGATCTGCTGAAGGAGTTCCAGACGACGCTCTCACTGTCCCGGCATCCGTTTCAGGAGTACACCTACGTGCACATGGCCCGGAAGGTCGTCGGGGTCGGCAGTGTCGGCACCCGGGTCTGGATCGTGCTGCTGCGCGGCCGCGACAACGGCGACCCACTGCTGCTCCAGGCGAAGGAGGCGCAGGCGTCGGTGCTCGAGCGCTTCCTCGCGCCGAGCCGGTACGCCGAGCACGGCGAGCGTGTCGTGCGAGGTCAGCGCCTCATGCAGGCCGCCAGCGACCTCTTCCTCGGTTGGCAGCGGGTGGGCCTCCCCGACGGGGGCGAGCGCGACTTCTACGTGCGGCAGTTGCATGACTGGAAAGGGGCCTTCGAGGTCGAGGGCGCCGTGCCATCCGGAGCGAAGCTGTACGCGCGGATGTGCGGCGAGACGCTCGCTCGCGCCCATGCCCGCTCGGGCGATCGTGTGGCGATCGCCGCGTACCTCGGCGGCAGCGACCGGTTCGATGAGGCGATCGCCGACTTCGCGGTCTCGTATGCCGACCAGAACGACCGCGACTACGAGACCTTCGTCGCGGCCGTCGCCTCCGGCCGGCTCGAAGCGGCCGCGTCGGCCTGACCAGCCTGTCGGCCTTCCGGCCCGCGTCAGTCGATCGGCTCGATGAGGGTAGGGTCGGCGGGATCGACCGCGCGAGAGTTGTTGACCCGCCGGTCGACCTCGTAGTGCGAGATCGTCGAGGCGACGCGCTCGGACTCGCTCGTGAGCAGTGCGACCATCTCGGCTCTGCCGTCGTCGTAGAGCTTGACCGGAGCCAGGTACTCGTTCCACACGTCGCGCTCGAGGAAGACCGGCATGCGGTCGTGCACCTCGCCTGAGGCATCCCTCGCCTCTCGAGTGATGATCGAGGTCGAGACCTCCCACTCGTCGCCGACCTTGCGGGTCGTGTAGATGCCCGCGGCAGCGAGCAGGGGCCGTTCACCGTGCAGGAAGAACGCCTGCTTGTGCCCGGGCTCACCCGTCCACTCGTAGTAGCCGCGCATCGGCACGAGGCAGCGGGACGACGCGAACGCGCCCTTCCACAGTCCGTTGGTGGCAACCGTCTCGATGCGCGTGTTGAACTGCGGGCGCTTCGAATCCTTCATGAACGAGGGGTGGAAGTTCCACACCGCGGCGTCGATCGACCGGGTGATCTCGCCCGTCTGCTTCTGCTGTCGCTCTCGCACGATCGGCACGAGCTCGGTCGGGGCGATGGAGTACTGCGGCCTCCAGTCGCGGTAGTCGTTGCCCTCGGCGACGAACTCCTGGATGAGCTCGTCGATCTTGGCATCGTTCGCGAATCGCCCGCACATGCACCCAGTCTGCACCCGCCCACCGACAGGCGGTACGGTGCGGCGATGGCACGGTACTCGTCGCTGTCGGCCAGACTCGCCCCCTCCCGAGCATGGGCTGCCATACGGGAGAGGACGAGTCTGGATGGACTCTGCCTGCCGGGCCATCGATCGAGGGCCATGGTGTCGAGCATCGGTCAGTCGGGATTGCAGCGTGCCACCACGACGATTGTCGCGGTGGGGCGCGGGTCTCGAAACTCCCCACTTCAGGGCACGGGGAGAGGGGCCGCCGGGCCGATGAAGGGGATCACCGGCCCGGCCATCGACAACCGACGCGGGTAGGTCGCGGTCTCATCGATGGCGCACGCAGTGCGTGCGCGTCGTTTCAAGGGCGAAGAGCGGTTGGCCCCCTCCTTCTCTCCGTCCGGCTATCACGAACGGTACTGAGGAGGCTGCGAACCCGAATCGCAGCCGCCGCCGCTGTGACAGTGCGACGAGGATACCATCCGCCGCTGTCGCCGAAGTGCACCGCCGCGCATGTGTGACGTATGTTTCGAGCTGCCGGATCGGCCGGGTCGGCCGGTTCGGCCGGGTCGGCCGGTTCGGCCGGTTCGGCCGAGTAGGCATGCTGCGAACGCAACTCGATCGCAGGTTGAACCCGACGCGAAGCGGATGTCACATCTCGCGTCGCGCGGCGTCTTTCTCAATGGAGGTCGGCAACAGGCCGGCCTCCGTCCACTGTGAAAGGACCGAACACCCATGGCCACCCCTGTTGCCGCGCTCGACCAGCTCAATCTCGCGTTCGCCGATCGATTCAACGCTCGCGACCTCGAAAGTCTGCTTGCACTGAACACCGACGATGTCGTCTTCGTCCCCGCTCCAGGCCAGCCGGTGCAGGGCGAGGCGTCCGTCCGCGGCGCGCTCGAGCAGTTCCTCGGCCTCAACCTGCCGATCACCATGACGGTCCGTCACGTCTTCCAGAGCGGCGACACCGGTCTGGTCGTCGCCGACTGGACGATCAGCGGCATCGGCCCCGATGGCTCGGAGGTCGCGCTCGCCGGCACCACCGCCGACGTCGCCGCCTACGACGAGCAGCACGGATGGCGCTATGTGATCGACAACCCGTTCGGCACTGCCTGAGGCATCCGGATGGTCGGCCGCCGCGTCCTGATGCGGCGGCCGGCCTTCAGGTCATCCGCGGTGACGCGGACATCCCGGCGTCTCGGCATGCGGCGAGCGCCTTCCGTGCCCTGGCGATCCGCTGCCTGGCTGCAGCAGGGGTGATCCCGAGCCGCTCGGCGATCTCCGCTGCGGAGAGCTCGTCGGCGACGCTCATGAGCAGCGGCTCGCGCAGGGCTTCGGGGAGGGCGTGGATCGCCTGCAGGGCTCCGTCGAGGATCACGCGCATCTCGACGTCTCCGGACACGCTCGACTCATCGGCCACATCATGATCGAGGGGCACGGCACGGCGACGTGACTGCTGTCGGGCGAGATCGGTCGCCGCGTTCCGGGCGATCGTGTCCAGCCAGGAACACATCTGCCCGCGTTCTGGTGCGTTGAGGTGCTCGATCGACCTCCACGCCCGAAGCAGAACGGTCTGCGCGACGTCGTCCGCGTCATCGGGGGCGACGCCCAGCGAGATGCTGCGCCTGCGCAGACGTTGGGGGTCATCGGCGATCATCGTGACGAATGAGGCGCGACGACCGTCGTCGTGTGCGCCCGAGTTCTCGACGTGCATGATTCCCCCGAGCCGACAGCGCAAGCTCGTTCGAACATCGCGCAGAACTGAGTTGTGGTTGGCACGAGCCTGAGGGCTGCGGCTGCGTATATGGAGCGGATGACGGGAATCGAACCCGCGCTATCAGCTTGGGAAGCTGAAGTTCTACCATTGAACTACATCCGCACGCGGCATCCGCCGGCCGTTGGAAACGGCTGCAGAAGCAACGTCAGTCATCCTAGCAAGTGCGTTGCTACGCTGGCAGCGTGCTGCTCTCAGATCGTGACATCCGGGCCGAACTCGACGCGGGCCGCATCGGCCTCGAGCCCTACGAACCGGGCATGATCCAGCCGTCGTCGATCGACGTTCGACTCGATCGGTACTTCCGTCTCTTCGACAACCACAAGTACCCGTTCATCGACCCGGCCGAAGACCAGCCCGAGCTCACGCGCCTCATCGAGGTGCGGCCCGACGAGGCGTTCATCCTGCACCCCGGCGAGTTCGTGCTCGCGTCGACCTACGAGGCGGTGACGCTGCCCGACGACGTCGCCGCGCGACTTGAGGGCAAGAGCTCGCTCGGCCGGCTCGGCCTGCTCACGCACTCGACGGCCGGCTTCATCGACCCGGGCTTCACCGGGCACGTCACGCTCGAACTCTCGAACGTCGCGACCCTGCCGATCAAGCTCTGGCCGGGCATGAAGATCGGCCAGATGTGCTTCTTCCGGCTGTCGTCGCCGAGCGAGCGGCCCTACGGCTCGGCCGAGTACAGCTCGCGCTACCAGGGGCAGCGCGGTCCGACGGCGTCGCGCTCATTCCACAACTTCCATCGCACGGATGTCGGTGTGACCGACGCCGGCTCGCAGGGCAACTGACGCCGTACGGCCCAGTGGGCATCCCGCGAATCAGCGGGTGGGCGCGCTCGCCTTCACGGGGATGAGGAGCGCGAGACCGAGCGCGATCACGAGCACGATGCCGAGGATGCCGAAGTACGGTGCGCCGCCTATCGTCACGAAGAGCGCGAACGCGGTCGGTGCCAGGAAGCTCACCGCGCGACCGGTCGTCGCGTAGAGGCCGAACACCTCGCCCTCGCGGCCCGCCGGAATGAGGCGCGCGAGGAAGGTGCGGCTCGCCGACTGCGCCGGGCCGACGAAGAGGCAGAGCGCCAGGCCCGCGGTCCAGAACACGATCTGGCCGCCGTCGTGCATGAAGAAGACGATGAGCCCGCTCACGACGAGGCCGATGAGCGCCGCAACGATCACGGGCTTCGCCCCGAGCCGGTCGTCGAGCGCGCCGACGGCCATCGTCGAGATGCCGGCGACGACGTTGGCGGCGATCGCGAAGATGATGACCTCGCCGGCCGAGAACCCGAAGACGGATGCCGCGAGGACTCCGCCGAACGTGAAGACGCCGGCGAGCCCGTCGCGGAAGACGGCGCTCGCGAGCAGGAACCAGACCGTGTTGCGCTGCTCGTTCCAGAGGCGCTTGATGTCTCGGCCGAGGCGGGCGTACGACGCGAAGAAGCCGATCTTCTCGCGGTCGACCGCGGCGGGGTTGCGGTACTCGGGCACCGCGAAGAGCACTGGCAGGGCGAAGAGGCCGAACCACAGCGCGGAGACGAGCATCGTCACCCGCACGTCGAGGCCGTTCTCGCCGGTCACGCCGAAGAGGCCGACCTCGGGCTGGATGAAGCCGAAGTACACGATGAGCAGCAGCACGATGCCGCCGACGTAGCCCATGCCCCAGCCGAAGCCCGAGACCTTGCCGATCGAGCGCGGCGTC
The DNA here is from genome assembly GCF_003070885.1 of Agromyces badenianii. NCBI lineage: Bacteria > Bacillati > Actinomycetota > Actinomycetes > Micrococcales > Microbacteriaceae > Agromyces > Agromyces badenianii. The sequence goes on along the minus strand of NZ_CP028913.1, from coordinate 2,969,997 downwards.
GAGACCTGCACGAGCATCGCGTTGTAGTTGACCCCGGCGAACTCGAAGAACACGTTGCCGGCGGCCACCAGGAAGAGGCCGAGCAGCAGGTACTCGGGCGCGGGCAGCACGAAGAACATCGCCACCGTCATCGCGACGACGATGTAGGTGTTCACCGCGAGCCAGAGCTTGCGCCGGCCGCTCGTGTCGGAACGCTGGCCCGTGATCGGCGCGAGCAGTGCGATGAGCAGGCCGGCGATCGCGAGGGCCCAGCCGAGCTGCGCTTCGACGGTTCCCTTCGGGCCGAACGACTCGCTCGTGAGGTACACCGTGAACACGAACGTCGTGACGACCGCGTTGAACGCGGCCGAGCCCCAGTCCCAGAGCCCCCACGCGAGGATGCGCCCCTTGCGTGCGCCGGCCTCGGTGACCGCCGTGACCTGTGCTGTCCCCACGCCGATCGTCGCGGCCGCCCCGTCGGGCGGGGTGAGGTGCGACGGCGGGAAGTTGCGGGGCGTCTCGTTGGAGCCAGGCGCGTCGGGGTCGGTCATGGCTGCAGTCTCGTTCTCTCAGATGAACAGCGGGTGGTGGGCACTGTATCGCCGACGTGCACCGTGCCGCTCGAGGCACGCGCACGCGCCCGTGTACGCGCTCAGAAGCCGACCTCGCCCACGAGCTCGCCGAAGAGCTGCTCGGCGTCGCACTCGAGGCGCTGCCGTGTGAACCAGTCGCAGACGTTCACGCAGTCTCGGTGCAGCAGGTCGAAGCCCTGCGGGTTCGAGACCACGTCGACGACCTGCGGCAGGTCGATCGCCACCATGCGGCCGTCATGCACGAGCAGGTTGTACGGCGAGAGGTCGCCGTGCGCGAGACCCGATCGTGCGAGCGTGCGCATGAACTCGACGATCTGGTGGAACAGCTCGCGCAGCTCGTCGGGCTTCGCGCGCACCTGCGCGAGCCGGGGTGCGGCGACGCGGCCGTCGCCGATGAACTCCATGAGCACCTCGGTGCCGTTCACCTGCACGGGATACGGCACCGACGCCCCGAGTTCGGTGAGTCGCGTCAGCGCCTCGAACTCGGCGTAGGCCCATTGCACCCGGGCGACCTCCCGGCCGAACGTCGTGCCCTTCGCGAGTGCACGGGCGTCGCGGCTCCGACGGGTGCCGCGCCCCTCGGTGTACACCGAGGAGCGGTGGAAGTCGCTGTGGTCGCTGCCGCGGTACCGCTTCGCCGCGAGCAGCACGCTTCGGCCGAGCGTGCCGGGTTCGGCGCCCGGCACGGCGCGTTCGATGAGGTTGAGGTCGGCCTCCTTGCCGGTCTTCACGACGCCGAGTTCGGTGTCGATCGCCGCGGCATCCGTGACGAGCCAATCGGGCCGCGGCTGCGGGCCGCGTTCGGAGGGGGTGGTCGCCGGCCAGGTCGACCAGCGTTGGTCCTCGCCGGGTTCCGCGGTCTGGAAGGCGAGGTCGCCCGCGTCGAAGCGCGGGGTCGTGAAGGCGTGGGATGCCGCGTGCGCACGCACGACGGCGGAATCGTCGAGTGACGAGGTGATGTGCAAGGTGGATCTCCGAGGATCGCGGAGGCCACCGGGCCCTTAGCGGGAGGAGGCCTCGCAGGTGATGGGAACGTGGAGGTTCACGACGACGACAGCCATGATCGACTCCTCTCCTCACCGGATGCACCGGACCTGATGCCGCGCGAATGACGCAGCTTCGGCAGCTTAGGGCGTTTGGGCGATCGCGTCCAGGGTCCGCCTCGGCCGAGCCACCGGATGCGAGACAGATTCCTCCCGTTCGCAGAATTGGGGTCAGGTTCGCGATCCGTCCTCTTCCGGAGGAGCCGGGGATGTGGTTGGGTGAGCCATGGATCCGCGTGGAGCAGCCGGGGGGCGATTCAACGCCCGACTGGCCTTCCTGCTCGCGATGGCGATGTTCGTGCTCGTGGTCGACACCTCGCTCATGAACGTGTCGATCTCGGCGGTCGTGCGCGATCTCGACACCACCGTGAGCGGCGTGCAGGGGGCGATCGCCCTCGAGGCGCTCGTCTCGGCGGCGTTCATCCTCATCGGCGGCAAGACCGGCGACCTCATCGGGCGCAAGCTCGCCTACATCCTCGGCCTGCTCGGCTACGCAGTCGGCGCGATCGCGATGGTGTTCGCGCAGAACCTCACCGCGATCATCATCTTCTGGGCGTTCATCGGGGGGATCGGGGCGTCGCTGCTGCTGCCCGCGATGCAGTCGCTCATCCACGGCAACTTCGAGGGCGACCACCAGAAGCGGGTCTACGCCCTCGTCGGGGCATCCGCTGCCATCGCCGCCGCGGTCGGGCCGCTCCTCGGCGGGTTCATCACGACCTTCCTCTCCTGGCGGGTCGGCTTCGCGCTCGAGGCCGTGATCATCGCGGTCGTGCTCGCCGGCATCGGCCTCGTGAAAGACGTGCCGTACCACGGCGATCGCTCGATCGACCTGGTCGGCGCACTGCTGTCGATCGTCGGCATGGGCGGAGTCGTGACCGGCATCCTCGTGTGGCAGGAGGGCGGCGGCTACGTCGGTCTCATCATCGGCATCGGCGTGCTCGGCCTCGGCCTCCTCGTGTTCTGGCTGCGCAGCCGCAAGCGTCGCGGCAAGCCCACCCTGCTCGACCCCGCGCTCTTCGAGTCGAAGATGTTCCGCGCGGGCGCGAGCGGGCAGCTGCTGCAGCAGATCGCCCTCGGCGGCACGATGATCGTGCTGCCGATCTACCTGCAGATGGTCTTCGAGTACAACGCCCTGCAGGCGGGCCTCTCGATCGCGCCGCTGTCTCTCAGCATGTTCGCCGTGGCGCTGCTCGCCGGTCGCGGCCTCAAGCGGCGACCGTCGAGCATCATCATGTGGGGGTTCGTGCTCCTCGTGGCCGGCCTCGCCATCCTCGTGCCGATCGTGCCCATCGCCGACTCGGGGTGGTACCTCACGGTGCCGCTCATCATCTCGGGCTGCGGCCTCGGCCTGCTCGTCTCGCAACTGAACAACTACACCCTCTCGCCGATCACCGACGAGCGGGTCAGCGAGGCCGCCGGAGTGAACTCGGCCGCGGGATCGTTCGGCCTCTCCTTCGGCCTCGCCTTCGCGGGCGCGATCATGCTCGCGACCCTCGCCTTCACGTTCACCGCGAGTGCCGACGGGAGCTCGGTGCTGAGCTCCGAGCAGCAGCAGCAGGTCTCGACCGTGCTCGAGGAGGACGCCGAGATCATGACGAACACCGGGCTCGAGGAGCTCCTCGTCGATCAGACGCCCGAGGTGCAGGAGGAGATCCTCCGCATCAACACCGATTCGCGCTTCATCGCACTGCAGGTCGCCCTGCTGGTGCCGATCCTCGCGGGGCTCCTCGGCATCGCGAATGCGCTGCGGATGCGCCGGCTGCCGGATCCGAAGCCGTCGGCGTCGGCCGAGGGGACGATGCTCGGCTGAGTCGCGACGTGCGGCCCACGGCACCCGCTACGCCGTCGGGGCGAGCATCGTCGCGAACGCGGGGGCGCTGACGAACGTCAGCGTTCCATCGGCGAGCACGGCGACGGGGCTGATGCCGCTGCCCGGTTCCACCGGTCCGGTGTACGCGCCAGGGGTCGGTTGGTCGGTGAGGACGTATCCCGTCTCGCCGAGCGCCCCCGACCAGGCGGCTTCGTCGGCGGGGGTGATGCCGATCTCCACCACCGTCAGCACGAGGTCGGTGTTCGGCTTTCCCCAGGCGCAGGCGAGGCCGCCCGCCTCCACCATGCGGGCGGCGAGGGCGTCGAAGACCTGGGGCGAGGGGAGTGGTTGGAGGCCGTCGTCGGCGAGCTTCGCGTAGCCCTCCGTTGCGAGCACGGTGTCGCACGTCGCAGCGGGTGCCGCGCCCGGCGTCGCCGATGGTGCCGGTTCCGTCGTCGAGGCAGGGGTTGACGACGGCGTCGGCTCCGTGGTGCCGTCGACGACGGCGGGCGTGCATCCGTTGAGGAGAACGATGGCGAGGGCGGCCAGCAGGGCGCCGCCGAAAGCAGGGCGTCGGGTCATGATCGAGAGCCTATGGTCGCCCCGTGTCGACCGTCTATCAGGGCAGTCCCCGATGTGCAGCACCCGCCGGTTCGTCGACCGTGCCGCCTCACGAGGAGGGAAGTGCAGGCAAAGCCTGGATCCACCGATGGGCCGGGTGATGGACGGCGGGATCACGCCGTAGGCCTTCACACGGATACCTACTGTCGAAGGTCCTGTCGAAGGTCGGTCGTCGCGGAACCGGCTGGGACGGCGGGGGTTCGAGGCCAGGTCCAGGCGGAGCGCAGGATGAAGGCCAGGAGCAGCACCTCGATTCCGATGGAGAGGCCGTAGAAGAAGGCCCACTCCCAGGTCGCCCCTGCCGCATTGAACACCGAGTATGGGATGTAGAGCGATGCCACGACGAGGTTCGTGGCGCGGTTCACCCGGGCGGGCAGCGTGATGGAGAGCACCACCATCAGGGCGGGGATCGCCACGGACGCGAGCATGATGGTCAACAACGTCGAGCTGACGTCGAACCTCCAGACGAGGCCATTCAGGATGCCGTCGACGACGCCTGGCTTGTAGAGGTTGAAGAAGTCGACGTAGATGTAGAGGAACATGAAGCTGGTCCATGCGGCGGCAAGCTTGGCCTGCACGGGGATCGGCGGGTTGTCGAGCAGGTGCGGGGTGTTCGTTCGGATGGTCATCGGTTCTTCTTTCGAGAGGAGCGGTCCGTCCGCCGGAGTGGCGGCAGGTCTGGGCGTGCATACGCACGGGATGGGTCGTTCTCGTCGGTGCGGTCGTCAGACGGTGACGACGACTTTCCCTCGGGTGTGCGACTCTCGCCGGCTCGTACACCGTACGCGTACACCGTACGCGTACACCGTACTATTACGCGTACGCTGTACGATTGTCAAGCCGATCGAGAGAGCGAGGGGACCCGTGTCTGCGAAGGAACAACGCCAGGTCGCGTCAGACGCGGGGCTGAGCAAGCAGCGGGTGGTGGTCGAGGCGGTCCGGCTCGCCGACCGCGAGGGAGTCGACGGGCTGAGCATGCGCCGGCTCGCTGGCGCGCTCGGCGCGGGCGCGATGTCGCTCTACCACTACGTGGCGAGCAAGGACGAGCTGCTGGACGCCATGGTCGACCTCATGTTCGAGGAGATCGAGCTCCCGCCCGAAGAGACCGACTGGCAGTCGGCGATGCGACGTCGGGCAGTATCCGCTCGACAGGTTCTCGCAAGCCACCCGTGGGCGATCGGCCTGTTGGAGTCGCGGACATCGCCGGGCCCCGCGAACCTCCGCCACCACGAAGCGGTCACCGCCTGCCTGCGGAGGGCCGGCTTCACGGTCTTGATGGCGACGCACGCCAACTGGTTGCTCGACAGCTATGTCTACGGTTTCGCCCTGCAGGAAGCCAGCCTGCCGTTCGACACAGCCGATGAGTTCGCGAACATGGGCGAGGACGTCTACCTGCCCCAGCTTCCTCCTGACGAGTTCCCCTACCTCAACGAGTCCGCCGCGGCGCTCGTCGCTGCCGGCTACGACCCAGCCGAGGAGTTCACCTTCGGCCTCGACCTCGTCCTAGCCGCCCTCGAGCCCCTGAGAGCCTCCGCATAGCGACGCTCACGGACCGTCGATCTCGCCCGCAGGCGACGCCGTCACGCGCCCAGTTTCAACCCGCAGGAATACCCGGCACCCGGCCTGAGTTGAGTCAAGTACACTCAAGTTTCACCGCCTCGACTTGACAGGGTTCAGAGGCATTGAGAGGCTTGAGTCGGCAAGGCTCAAGTCTTGCTCACAGGTACTTCGGTTGCGGGCCAGGAAGGGTCGAACCGGTATCCGGCCCTGCTGAACACGAACCGTGCGCGACTCGCGTGCGGCTCGGGCGGCGGGCGGGGAGAAGGAGAAACACATATGTCACGAGCAGTAGGAATCGACCTCGGCACCACCAACTCGGTCGTCGCGGTCCTCGAGGGCGGCGAGCCCACGGTCATCGCGAACGCAGAGGGCCTGCGCACCACCCCGTCGGTGGTCGCATTCACGAAAGACGGCGAGGTGCTCGTCGGCGAGACCGCGAAGCGCCAGGCGGTCACCAACGTCGACCGCACCATCGCGTCGGTCAAGCGCCACATGGGCACTGACTGGAAGACCGCCGAGATCGACGGCAAGCGCTACACGCCGCAGGAGATCTCGGCGCGCATCCTGCAGAAGCTGAAGCGAGACGCCGAGCAGTACCTCGGCGACACGGTCACCGACGCGGTCATCACCGTGCCGGCGTACTTCAACGACGCCGAGCGCCAGGCCACGAAGGAGGCCGGCGAGATCGCAGGCCTCAACGTGCTGCGCATCATCAACGAGCCCACCGCGGCCGCACTCGCGTACGGCCTCGACAAGGGCAAGGAAGACGAGCTCATCCTCGTCTTCGACCTCGGTGGCGGCACCTTCGACGTGTCCCTCCTCGAGGTGGGCAAAGACGACGACTTCTCGACCATCCAGGTGCGGGCGACCGCCGGCGACAACCGCCTCGGCGGCGACGACTGGGACCAGCGCGTCGTCGACTGGCTCATCAAGAAGTTCAAGGAGACCACCGGCGTCGACGTCTCGAACGACAAGATCGCCAAGCAGCGCCTGAAGGAGGCCGCGGAGCAGGCCAAGAAGGAGCTGTCTTCGAACATGAAGACCAGCATCCAGCTGCCCTACCTCTCGCTCACCGAGAACGGCCCCGCGAACCTCGACGAGACGCTCACGCGCGCCGAGTTCGAGAACATGACGAGCGACCTGCTCGACCGCACCAAGAAGCCGTTCGAAGACGTCATCCGCGAGGCCGGCGTCAAGCTCTCCGACATCGCGCACGTCGTGCTCGTCGGCGGCTCGACGCGCATGCCCGCGGTCAGCGAGCTCGTGAAGAAAGAGACCGGCCAGGAGCCCAACAAGGGCGTCAACCCCGATGAGGTCGTCGCCGTCGGCGCGGCCCTCCAGGCGGGCGTCCTCAAGGGCGAGCGCAAGGATGTGCTGCTCATCGACGTCACCCCCCTCAGCCTCGGCATCGAGACCAAGGGCGGCATCATGACGAAGCTCATCGAGCGCAACACGGCCATCCCCACGAAGCGCAGCGAGACCTTCACGACCGCCGACGACAACCAGCCGTCGGTCGCGATCCAGGTCTTCCAGGGCGAGCGCGAGTTCACCCGCGACAACAAGCCGCTCGGCACCTTCGAGCTCACCGGCATCGCGCCGGCGCCGCGGGGCATCCCGCAGATCGAGGTCACGTTCGACATCGACGCCAACGGCATCGTGCACGTGTCGGCGAAAGACAAGGGCACCGGCAAGGAGCAGCGCATGACGATCTCGGGTGGTTCGAGCCTCCCGAAGGACGACATCGAGCGCATGGTGCGCGAGGCCGAAGAGCACGCCGCCGAAGACAAGGCCCGCCGCGAGTCGGCCGAGACCCGCAACTCCGCCGAGCAGCTCGCCTACTCGGTCGAGAAGCTCATCAAGGACAACGACGACAAGCTTCCCGCCGACGTCAAGTCCGAGGTGCAGGGCGATGTCGACGCGCTGAAGACCGCGCTCGCCGGAGAAGACGACGAGGCCGTGAAGTCGGCCTTCGAGAAGCTCTCGCAGTCGCAGGGCAAGCTCGGCGAGGCGATCTACTCGCAGGGCCAGCAGGCCGACGCGGGCGCCCCCGCCGGCGAAGACGCGACGGCCACCGGCGCCGAGGCTTCGTCTGACGAAGACGTGGTCGACGCCGAGGTCATCGACGACGAGGAAGACAAGAAGTAACCATGTCCGACGACAAGAACCAGAACCACGACGAGCCGGTCTTCCGCGACAAGCGGAGGATCGACCCCGAGACCGGTGAGGTTCGGAAGCCGGGCGCCGAGGCCGAAGGGGCACCCGAGCAGGGTGCCCCCGAGGCAGCGGATGCCGCGGCATCCCTTGCCGGCGACGAGGAGCTCACGGTCGACGACATCCTGAACGCGGCGAACGCCGAAGTGCAGGAGCCGAGCGACGAGCACCTCGCCGACCTCAAGCGCGTCACAGCGGAGTACGCCAACTACCGCAAGCGCACCGAGGCGAACCGCGAGGCCGAGCGCGAGCGCGCCGTCGGCGCGGCCGTGGCCGCGCTGCTGCCCGTGCTCGACGACCTCGACCGGGCCGAGAAGCACGGCGATCTCGAGAGCGATGCACCGTTCGCGACGATCGCGGCGAAGCTGCGCGGTGCGGTTGAGAAGCTCGGCCTCACCCCGTTCGGCGAGGTGGGCGAGGTCTTCGACCCGCAGCGGCACGAGGCGATCTTCCAGCAGCCCGCAGACGACGTCGAGACCGACACGGTCGCCGATGTCGTCGAGACCGGGTACACCCTCGGCGGCACGCTGCTTCGTGCGGCGAAGGTCGTCGTGAAGACCCCGCAGTAACCGGCTCGGCCGGCCGCGGCATCCCTTCGGCGGATGTCGCGGCCCGGCCGTCACGGTCATCCGACAGACTCAAGACAGATTTCAGACAGACTCGAGAGAGGAGGTGCCAGTGGCCAGTCAGGATTGGTTCGACAAGGACTTCTACAAGGTGCTCGGCGTCTCCAAAGACGTGAGCGACGCGGAACTCAAGAAGACGTACCGCAAGCTCGCCCGCAAGTACCACCCCGACTCCAACCCCGGTGACGCTGCCGCCGAGGCGAAGTTCAAGGAGATCAGCGAAGCGCACTCCGTGCTCTCCGATCCCGAGCAGCGCAAGGAGTACGACGCCGTGCGCGCGATGGGCTCGGGCGCACGCTTCACCGCGCCCGGCAGTGCCGGCGGCGCCGGCGGCTTCGAAGACGTCTTCGGCGGCATGTTCGGCCAGGGCGGCGGCGGGCGCAGCCAGTCGTACACCTTCCAGCAGGGCGGCGACTACGACGACCTGCTCGGCGGCCTCTTCGGCGGCGGCCGGTTCGGCCAGACGACCGGCGGCTACCGCGGCACCGGCGGCCCCACCAAGGGTCGGGATGTCTCGGCGTCGACGACGCTCGACTTCGTCACCGCGACCAAGGGCGACCAGATCACCCTGCAGACCTCCGAGGGCAAGCCGATCACCGTGCGCATCCCGGCGGGCGTCGCCGATGGGCAGAAGATCCGCCTGCGCGGCAAGGGCCACCCCTCGCCCGACGGCGGCGAGCCCGGCGACATCGTGCTCACCGTGACCGTGCGCAAGCATCCCGTCTTCGAGCGCGACGGCCTGAACCTGCGGGTCAACGTGCCCGTCACGTTCGCCGAGGCCGCGCTCGGCACCACGATCCAGGTGCCGACCCTCGGCGGAGACCCCGTGAAGGTGCGCGTCGCACCCGGCACCCCGAGCGGCCGTGTGCTGCGCGTGAAGGGTCGCGGCGTCGAGACGTCGAAGGGCACCGGAGACCTGCTCGCCATCGTGCAGGTGGCCGTGCCGTCGCACCTCTCGAAAGAGGCGAAGGAGAAGCTCGAGGAGTTCGCGGCGCTGCTGCCCGACGAGAACCCGCGCGACGAGCTGCTTGCGAAGTCGAGGGGCTAGGCGGCGCAGATGAACGAGATGAGTCCGCTCTTCGTCATCTCCGTCGCCGCCGAGCTCGCGGGGATGCACCCGCAGACGCTGCGCCAGTACGACCGGCTCGGGCTGGTGTCACCCACCCGCACCGCCGGCAAGTCGCGGCGCTACTCGATGCGCGACGTCGCGCAGCTGCGTGAGATCGCCCAGCTCTCGAGCGACGGGGTGAGCCTCGAAGGCATCCGTCGGGTGCTCGGGCTCGAAGACGAGGTCAGCGTGCTTCGCGCCCGCGTGCGCGAACTCGAAGCCGCACTCGCCGACGAGATGCTGAATCGCCCCGGCCGCCGCGTCTTCGCCGCCGGGTCGGCGGGCGAGGTCATCTCGCTTCGCACGGGCACCCGCGCGCGCCGTGAGAACGCCGTCGTCGTCTGGCGCCCCCTCGAGCGGGAGTGACGGCCGAGCTGCGAGCGGCGTCAGCGACCCCACGCTGAGGCCGGCGCCTCGATGACGTCGTACGGGCGCGAACTCCAGTGGGTGCCGTAGCCGTAGTGGCTCGACGCCCACGCCGAGGCCCAGATCGCCTGCGCCGTCGCGTCGGCCGAATCGCCGCGGGCGAGCGCCGCATCCACCGCCGGATAGCGCCCCGACTGCAGGTTCTCGGCCGCGTAGAAGGCGGCTTCGATGAGGGTCGGGTAGCTGCCGAGTCCCGAGCCGCCGCCGGAGCCCTGCCCGTTGTTCAGCGGGTTGTTGCGGTTCCACCAGTTGTCGGCGCCGTTCTCCTGGCGCATCCACCGCAGCATGAAGGTGATGTTCTCCTCGGTCACCGGCCAGTCGCCCTCGATGAGCACGAGCTTGGCCCAGTCGACGTTCGTGCCGCCGGCGACGAGGGTCTGCTCGCCGGTCGTCGCGACATACGACTCGTGCGAGACCGCCGGGGCGGCGACATCCGCCGCGACACTGAGGGCCTGCACCTCGCCGACGTGCGGCGCATCGGCCGCCGCGAGCGGCAGCGCCGCGCCCGACGGGGGCAGCGGAACCACGGCGAGACCCGCGAGGAGCGCGATGACCGAGAGCACCGCGGCGACAGCGAGGGAGTGCCGGGGCGAGCGCGACGGGGCGCTGCGCGGGGTACGCGTCACGGGCGTCGCGACTCCGTGTCGCGCCGCCGCCCGTCCCCCTGGCTGTGCGTGCTGCATGCGGCACCGAGGGTAGCAAACCCCGCCAGGAGTCGCATCCAGGAATCCGGCTGTGATCAGGAGCGCCGGTTCGAGCGCCCGTGCCCGCGTAGCCTTGGGGCATGACCCTCGACCTCGGCGCCCTGCGTCGCCACCCCGACGTCGAGGGGCCCGGGCTCGAGGCATCGGATGCCGCGGACCGGCTGATCCTCGACGAGGCCGCCGCGCTCATCGGCGAGGCCCGACCGGGCGAGATCGTCGTCGTCGACGACTCCTACGGGGCGCTCGCGCTCGCCGCGGCCGATGCCGGCGCACGGGGCATCCGCGTGCACCAGGACCTCATCACCGGTGAGCGCGCGCTCGCCGAGAACGCGGGCCGGCAGGGCCCCGCGGCGGCCGTCTCGTCGATGCCGCTCGGCGGCGAACTCTTCGACGGGGCACGGCTCGTGCTGCTGCGCCTGCCGCGCTCGCTCGACCGGCTCGACGAGGTGTCGGCGCTCATCGCGGCGCACGCGCGGCCCGATGTCGTGGTGGTCGGCGGCGGCCGCCTCAAGCACATGTCGCCCGCGATGAACGAGGTGCTGCGCCGCCGCTTCGAGCGACTCGACGTGAGCCTCGCGCGTCAGAAGTCACGGGTGCTCATCGCGCGCGAACCCCAGGCGGCCCACTCGTCGACCGGTGCCGTGATCGCATCCGGCGGCGAGTGGCCGCGAAGTGCCCGCCACGACGACCTCGGCCTCACGGTCGTCGCTCACGGCGGCGTCTTCGCGGGCACCGGCATCGACATCGGCACGCGGTTCCTGCTCGCGCAGCTCGGCGATGCGGTTCCGGATGCCGCGACCGCCGTCGATCTCGCCTGCGGCACGGGCGTCGTGGCAGCGTGGCTCGCGCGAGCGCGACCCGGCCTGCGGGTGACGGCGACCGATCGCTCGGCGTCGGCCGCGGCATCCGCATTGCTGACCGCCGAGGCGAACGGCGTCGCCGAGGGTGTGCAGGTCGCCCGCGCCGACGGGCTCGAGAGCCTCGCCGACGCGAGCGAACGGCTCATCGTGCTGAACCCGCCCTTCCACAGCGACGCGGCGATCTCGACCGGCATCGCCGCGCATCTCTTCGCCGATGCCGCCCGGGTGCTCGCGCCCGGCGGTGAGCTCTGGTGCGTCTGGAACTCGCACCTGCGCTACCGGCCGCTGCTCGAACGCAGCGTCGGCCCGACCCGGCAGATCGCCCGCAACGCGAAGTTCACGGTCACGGCGTCGCAGCGCGCGGGCTGACGACGGTCGCGACCAGCGGAGGATCTGGGGCGGCGAGCCCGACGACCGCGACATCGATGCGTCGAGTCGCCATTCGACGCCACCTGCGGGGTGCGGGCACCGGCACATCGTGTCAGGCTTGAGGAATGACGACGACGCTCGAGCAACTCGACACCGAAGGCGACCTGCGCGCCGTGGTCGAGCTGCCGTGGCGCACGATCGTGTGGGACGACCCGGTGAACCTCATGACCTACGTGAGCTACGTCTTCCGCAGCTATTTCGGCTACCAGCGCGACGAGGCCGAGCGGCTCATGCTGCTCGTGCACACCGAGGGTCGGGCGATCGTGGCCGTCGGCAATCGCGAGGCCATGGAGCGACACGCGCAGGCGATGCACGGCTACGGCCTGCAGGCCACGGTCGCAAGGGACGAGCCATGATCGTCGCGGGGCTCGGCGGCGGCGAAGGCGTGCGCATCGTGCTCGAGACCGAAGAGGCGATGCTGCTCTCCGAACTCGCCGACCAGGTCGACTCGGTGCTGCTGCTCGGCGAAGCCGACGACCCGGCGCTCGGTCGTCTGCTGCCCAACGCCTACCCCGACGATCAGGCCGCCGCCCACGACTTCACCCGCTACACCCGCGACAACCTCGTCGACGGCAAGCGCCAGGCGGCTCAGCGGGTGCGCGATGCGACCGCCGTCGACGAGCACGGCGGGGTGGTGCAGATCGAGCTCGACCAATCCGAGGCGTGGGGCTGGCTGACCTTCCTCACCGACCTGCGCCTCATCCTCGCCGAGCGGGTCGGCATCGTCGACGAAGACGAGACGGAGTCCGACGAGACCCGCGACGACTACCTGCGGGCCGCCTACGAGTGGGCCGGCTTCGTGCAGGGTTCGATGCTCGAGGTGCTCGACCCCATCAAGGGCTGATCCACGGCCGGCCGGGTGAGCCTCGGCCCGCGCCGCACCGCTCGCCTCCCGGAGAAGCGGGCGCCCCGCTGGCATGCTGATGCCGAGTCACCGTCGTCGCCCGGTGCATCCAGGCGGGGGCGTGCTGCACACCGACAAGGAGCGCCCATGAGCCGAGACGCCGCGACCATGCCGTCCGCCCCGACCCCGAAGGTCCCGACCCCGAAGGTGCTGGCCGCGATGCCGGCCCCGATCGTGCCGACATCGATCGCCCGAGTGCTGCGGAACCCCGCGGCGAACGCCGAGTCCCTCGAGTCGATCGCCCTGCTCATCGGCGCCGCCACCTTCGTCGTCGGCGGGCTCGTCGCCTGGATCGCCTTCCTCGGCCACAACCTGCCGATCGCCGGGGAGGGCTCGCTCGGCGAGTTCATCGGCTACGGTGCCGCGGCGGCGACGCTCATCACCTTCCTGATCGGCCGGCTCGCCCTGCGCACCCAGAACGCGGCCGGCCGTGCTGAGGCGAAACGGCTGGGCCTCGACGCGCCCGGCGCGCACATCCACTGGTTCGACCTCGCCGCGATCGGCGTGGCCCACGCCGCGATCGCCCTGCTCGGCTGGATCGGCCTCGCCGACCTCCTCGAGCAGAGCTTCCAAGGGGCGGTCGTCTTCACGATCCCCGGTGCCCTGCTCGCCGGCGTCGGCATGGCGGTCACCGCCTACGCGGCGTTCCTCTCCTCGGTGCACCTCACGCCGATGATGCTCTCGTTCGTGCTCGCCCTCTTCCTCGTGGTGGGGTCGCTCGCGAGCATGCTGAGCTCGAGCGACGCCCTGTGGTGGCAGAAGAACCTGAGCGCACTCGGCATGACGAACGACATCTCGGCGCTCGCGTTCAACATGACCCTGATCATCGCCGGGGTGATCGTCACGACCATCGCCAAGTACGCGACCGCCGCGGTGCCCACGGCGACCCGGGCCGAGCTGCGGGGGCGCAACATCGTGCGGGTCGGCATGATCCTCATCGGGATCTTCCTCGCCTGCGTCGGCATCTTCCCGGTCGACCGGTTCTTCATCCTGCACAACACGGTGGCGACGGGCATGGCGGTCGCCTACGCGATCCTCGTGATCGGCTTGCGCTGGTTCATCCCGTCGATGCCGAGGGTGTTCATCCTGCTCGGCTACGTCTACGTCGGCGTGATCGTCGTGCTGACGGTGTTCTTCGCGACCGGGTACTACAACCTCACCGCGGTCGAGCTCGTCGTGTCGGTGCTGATCTTCAGCTGGATCATCGTCTTCCTGCGAAACTCGGGTGCGATGCACGGGCAGCAGGCGCCGGCCGCCGCGGAACCGGCCGCCGAGACGGCGACCCCCGCAGTGCCGGCCCCTGCCCCAGCCGCCTGAGCGGAAACGCTGAGAGGGCCGGATGCCGAAGCATCCGACCCTCCCGGCGGTGGTCTGCGATCAGACGGTCTGGGCTGGGTGCCCAGGGTGCGCGAGCGCCTTGGCCTTCAACACCTCGTACTCCTGCTGGGTGATGCTGCCGGAGTCGAGCAGGGCCTTGGCCTTCGCGATCTCATCAGACGGGCTGCCGGTGCCGGCGGTCTGGCGGATGTACTCGTCGGTTGCCGCCTGCGCCTGCTTGTACTCCCTCTGCGAGCGCTCGGCCATGCCGTTTCCGCGGGCGATCAGGTAGACGAGCGCGGTGAGGAACGGCACGAAGATCAGGAAGACGATCCAGACCGCCTTCCACCAGCCGTTGAGCTTCTGGTCGCGGAACAGGTCGCCGATGATCGCGAACAGCGCGAACAGATATGCGACGAATGCGAACGCCCAGAGGAACCACCAGATCAGGTCCCAGAAACTCTCCCAAAAACTCATATCGCAGCCTTTCACTGAAAATGAGCGCCCCCCCCTGAGAGCGCTGCTGAGGCGAACCTATCGCGTGGCATGGTCGCGAGTCCAGAGATACGTCTCGGAACTCTGTGGGCGTCGCGGCGGCGAGTATCCCACCGCGCGGGCTGCGGCGGCGGTAGCCTCGGCATCGGGAGGGACCATGGCGAACCGTGCGGCAGCGCATGACCTCGAGGGCGGGATCCGACCGTGAGCCTCGCCATCCCGCCCCGCGACCCCGAGGTCACGCCGAAGCGACTCGTCGTCCTCGCCGTTCCCGCGCTCGCGATCGGCGTCATCTCCGCACTCGTGCTCTGGGCGCTCGATCGGGTCGCGGCGGTGCTGCAGTCGGCGCTCTGGGATGCGCTGCCCGACGCCCTCGGCGTCGATCCCTCGGGCTGGTGGATCGTTGCCGTGCTCACTCTCACCGGCCTCGCGGTCGGCCTGGTGCTGCGGTTCGTGCCCGGCCATGGCGGCCCCGACTCGGCGACCACCGAACTCGTCGAGCAGCCGCAGCCGCTGCGGAACCTCCCCGGCCTGCTCATCGTGACCGTGCTGGCACTGGCCGGCGGCGTGAGCCTCGGCCCCGAGAATCCGATCATCGCCGTCAACACGGCGCTGATGGTGGCGGCCATCGCGAGACTCATGCCGGCAGTGCCGAAGCAGCTCACCGTGCTGCTCGCCGCCTCCGCCACGATCGGTGCGCTGTTCGGCACCCCGGTGGCCGCGGCGCTCGTCTTCACCGGAATCGTCGCCGCGCTGAAGTCGGGGGGCGCGCTCTGGGACCGGCTGTTCCTGCCGCTCGTCGCCGCCGGTGCCGGCGCCTTCACGATGCGTCTCCTCGGTGCGCCGATCTTCTCCTCCGATCTGCCCGCCTACGGCGCCCCGCAGGCGGTCGACCTGCTGACCGGTGCGCTCGTCGCGAGCGGCGCCGCCGTCATCGGGCTCGCGATGCTCGCAGCGTTCCCGATCATCTACCGCGCCATGCACGCGCTCCGGCATCCGGTGCTGATCGCCACGGCGGGCGGTCTGCTGCTCGGGCTCCTCGGGCTGCTCGGCGGCCCGATCACGATGTTCAAGGGCCTCGAGCAGATCGGCGACCTCCTGGAGCATCCCGACGATTACGACGGCGCGCAGCTCGCGGCGATCGCGGGCATCAAGATCCTCGCGTTGCTCATCGCCGCGAGCTCGCTGTTCCGCGGCGGGCGGGTGTTCCCGGCGACGTTCATCGGCGTCGCGCTCGGAATGCTCGGTCACGCCCTCATCCCATCGCTGCCACTCGGCCTCGCCGTCGGCTGCGCCGTCGTCGGCGTGCTGCTCGTCGTGACCCGTGACGGGTGGATCGCGATCTTCGTCGCCGTCGCCGTCGCCGGCGACATCACGATCCTGCCCATGCTGTGCGTGATCGTGCTGCCGGTGTGGCTCCTCGTGACGGGGGCGCCCGAGTTCCGGATCGCGCCGCCGAAGGGACCGGCGCCGGCGTCGACACCGGCCGGGGCCGACTGAGCGTTCGCGCTGCGAGCGCATCGGCTCGCTAGGGTCGGAGCAGAGCACGATGGAGGGGGGTCCAGTGCAGAAACCGTTGGCAGGGCTCAGCAGGCGGAACGTGTTCCGCGAGCTGACCGCGGGCGTCACCCTTCTCGCGATCGCCATCCCCCTCAACATCGGCTACGCGCAGATCGCCGGGTTGCCGCCCACGGCCGGCCTCTACGCCCTGATCGTGCCGACGATCGTCTACGCACTGCTCGTCTCGTCGCGCCAGCTGATCGTGTCGCCGGATGCCGCGGCCGCCGCCCTCGTCGCCTCGTCGATCGGCGGACTGGCGACGGCCGGCAGCGCCGACTACTCGACGCTCGCACTCGCGCAGGCGATCATCTGCGGCATCCTCTTCGTGCTGATGGCGGTGTTCAAGCTCGGCTTCATCGCGAACTTCCTGTCGAAGCCGATCCTCGTGGGCTTCGTCGGCGGGCTCGCGCTCGACATCCTCGTGAGCCAGATCGCGAAGATGCTCGGCGTGAAGATCGACTCGGGCGGCGAGTTCACCGACAAGGTCGTCGGGCTGGTCACCGGACTCGGCACGCTGAACCCGTGGTCGGCGCTCATCGCTGCGCTCTCGGTCGCGGTGCTCGTCGTCGGGCAGCGGTTCCTGCGGCGCGTGCCGTGGGCGCTCATCGTGCTCGTCGTCGCGACCGTCGCCGTCGTGCTCACGGGGCTCGTCGACGCGGGGGTCGACGTGCTCGGCGAGGTGCCGGCCGGGCCGCCGACGCTCACCTGGCCGGTCATCGACTGGTCGATGTGGCTCATGCTCGTGCCCTCGGCGATCGCACTCACGATGGTGACCACGGCCGAAGGCCTGCTGGTCTCCCGCGCCTACGGCGACAAGCGCGACTACTCGACTCGGCCGAACCGCGACCTCTTCGCCTTCGGCGCCGCGAACATCGCGGCGGGTGCGAGCGGCAGCTTCGCCATGGGCTCGTCGACCTCGCGCACCGCGGCGATGGACCAGGCGGGCTCCCGCACGCAATTGCCGTCGCTCGTGCTCGCGGTCGGCACGCTGCTGCTGCTCCTCTTCGGCACCGCCCTGCTCGCCGACATCCCGTCGCCCGCCATCGGCGCGATCGTCGGAGTCGCGATCCTGCCGCTCCTCGGCATCGGCGACTTCCGCATGCTCTGGAGGGCCGACCGCTTCGAGTTCGCCATCGCCGCGGCGTGCTTCCTCGTGACCCTCTTCATCGGCTCCATCGCGGGCATCGTCGTCGCGTTCGTGCTCGCGCTCGTCAACCTCGCCAAGCGGGCGGCGAACCCGCCGATCGACGTGCTCGCGGCGGGGGACTCACCCGCCGAGTCGCTGCTCGGCGAGGCCGCGATCGGCACGGTGACGGCTCCGGGCGTGGTCGTCGTCCGACTCGCCGCCCCGCTCTTCTTCGCCAACGGCTCGGTCTTCGCCGACGCGGTCAAGAAGGCCGCGAAGGCCGAGCCCGAAGGCTCGGTGCGTCACGTCGTCATCGACATGGAGGCGGTGACCGATGTCGACGTGACCGGCGCCGAGAGCTTCGCCACGCTCGTGGAGTGGCTGGAGGCCCGAGGCATCGAGCTCGGGTTCAGCCGAGTGCGGTCCGATGCCCGGGCGCGCCTGACCGAACTCGGCCTGCTCGGCGAGCACCGCGTCTTCGACACCAACCGCGCCGCGATCACGGCGCTCGCCGGCGCACCGCAGACACAACGGGATTCATAGTCGACGGCGGACGCGTCCGCCAGACGGGAGAACACACACATGGGCGAGGTCATCGGCGGCATCCTGCCGCTCGCACTCGGAATCGCGATCAGCCCGATCCCGATCATCGCGGCGATCCTCATGCTGCTCTCGCCGAAGGCGAAGGGCACGAGCGTCGGCTTCCTCATCGGCTGGGTGCTCGGCATCGTCGTCGCGGTCGTGGTCTTCACGCTGCTCGCGTCGATCATCCCCGAGCAGGACCCGGATACCGCCAAGCCGATCGCCGGCGCGATCAAGATCCTGCTCGGCGCCGGCCTGCTGTTCCTCGCGCTGCGGCAATGGCGCGGGCGGCCGAAGCCCGGCGAGACGGCGGCGCTGCCGAAGTGGATGTCGGCGATCGACACGATGACCACCGTGCGCGCCGCGGTGCTCGCCTTCCTGCTGGCGGCGGTGAACCCGAAGAACCTGCTCATGGCCGCCGGCGCCGGCGTGATCATCGGCACGGGAGGCCTGAACGGCGGCGAGATCACGCTGTCGATCGTGATCTTCGTGGTCATCGCGGCCTGCTCGGTCGCGGTGCCCGTGATCGCCTACCTCGTCGCCGCAGAGAAGATGGCCGCTCCGCTCGAGTCGCTGCGCACCTGGCTCGTGCAGAACAACGCGACCGTCATGGCGGTGCTGCTCCTCGTCATCGGAGTCGTCATGGTCGGCAAGGGCATCGGGAGCTTCTGATGGGGGATGCCGCGGCGACGGACGCTCCCGCACGAGTCGACGGCCCCGGTCTCGCGCACGGCACTCGCGTGCTGCTCACGCTCGCGGCGGCGGTGATCGTCTTCGCAGGCATCTGGTTCGCCCGCGACATCCTCGCCCCCGCTGCGGTCGCCGCGGTCGTCGTGATCATCGCCCACCCGGTGCGCCATCCGCTCGAGCGACGCGGCTGGCCGAGCTGGCTCGCGACGACCGCGGTGATCGTGGTCGCGTACCTGATCCTCGCCGCGCTCGGCACCTTGCTCGTCGTGGCATCCGCGCAGTTCATCGCGATGCTGCCCGACTACGCCGACGAGCTCGCCGCAACCGTGCATGCCGTCTCGGACTGGCTCGCCTCACTCGGCCTCTCGAGCGACGCGGCGTCCTCGGCGGCGTCGGCGGTCGACCCCGAGGCACTGCTCTCGATCGCCGCAGGGGTCGCCGACGCCGTGCTCGGCACCGCGACCGCGTTCTTCTTCGTGCTCGCCTACGTCATCTTCATGGCGGCGGACGCCTCGCGCCTCGGTCGCGACGGCCGGGTCTTCGGCACCGCGGCGGCCGAGGCGATCGGCACCCGCTACTTCTCGGGCGTGCGCCGCTACTACGTGGTGAACGCGACCTTCGGCCTCATCGTCGCCGTGCTCGACGGGCTGCTGCTCTGGGCGATCGGCGTGCCGATCCCGATCGTGTGGGCGATCCTCGCGTTCGTCACCAACTTCATCCCGAACATCGGCTTCGTGATCGGCGTCATCCCGCCGGCGGTGCTCGCACTCGTCGTCGGCGGTTGGCCGCTCGCGCTCGTCGTGGTGCTCGCCTACAGCGTGATCAACGTCGTGCTGCAGGTGCTCGTGCAGCCGAAGTTCGTGAGCGATGCGGTCGGCCTCAGCCTCGCGCTCACCTTCTTCTCGGTCGTGTTCTGGACTCTCGTGATCGGCCCGATCGGGGCGATCCTCTGCATTCCGCTGACCCTGCTCGTGCGCGCGCTGCTGCTGGAGCCCGACCCGAGGGCGGGCGCGCTGCGGCGGCTCTCGGGTGATCCGCAGGCGGTGGCGTGAGGCGGATGAGGGGTCCATCGACGAATCCCAACGGACTGTAGCGCCGCGAGGGGCGGCGCGCGTAGTCTGCAACCACGTGAGATAGGGGAGATCATGGCGGACTTCGAATACGGCCCGGTGGAGTTGTATCTGGTGGGGTTCGAGGGTGACCGGCCCGATCCCGGCACCATCGAGGCGATCGGCGAGTTGATCGAGGGCGGTGAGATCCGGCTGCTCGACTTCCTCGTGATCTCGCGGGAGCTCGACGGTTCGGTGCTGATCACCGAGTTCGAAGACGTGAGCGACGAGTACGGCTTCGGCACGGTCGAGCTCGAGGCGATCGGCCTCGTCGCCGACGAAGACGTCAACGAGCTCGCCGAGGGTATTCCGCCGGGCACGTCGGGCGCACTGCTCGCGATCGAGCTCGTGTGGGCGAAGCGACTCGCGTCGAAGTTCGCCCAGTCGGGTGGCATCGTGCTGCAGACCGAACGCATTCCCGCGCCGGTCGTCAACGCCGCGCTCGCCGAAGCCGAAGAGGAGTAGGAACATGCCGTTCAGAAGAATGGGACGCCCGGGGCTCGTCGGCCTCGCCGCCCGCACCGCCGTCGTCGCCGGCACGGCCACCGCCGTCAGCGGTGGCATGCAACGGCGCCAGCAGCAGAAGGCGCAAGACCAGTACGAGCAGCAGGAGTACGAGGCGCAGCAGCAACAGGCGCAGGTGGATGCCGCGGCGCAGCAGGCCGCGGCACAGCAGGCCGCCGCTGCGCCGGCTGCTCCGGCCGGTGGGGTCGACATCGTCGGCGAACTGCAGAAGCTCGGCACCCTGCACGAGCAGGGCATCCTCAGCGACGACGAGTTCGCCGCAGCCAAGGCGAAGCTGCTCGGCTGAGCCGCGGCACGCGTCGACCCCTGCTGGACCCGCCGACCCCTGCCCGGACCCGCCTCGCCCGCGGGACTTAGCCGACCCGGCGAGCCTTGCGCAAGTCCTGTCGCGGCATCCGCCCGCCTGCCTACACTGAGGCATGACCGTCACCTTGAGAGGCGTCTCCACCGTCGTTCCGCCGACTGTTCTCGTGCAAGAAGAGGTGCGCGACGTGTTCGCCGCCCAGCCCGGGCTCGGCCGCCTGGCCGAACGCATCGTCGCCACCTCGTTCAACGTCTCGGGCATCGAGACCCGCTACACGGTGCTCGAGGAGCTGAGCCGCGACGCGCACCCCGACGAGCCGACCTTCTTCGACGTCGGCTCCGGGGAGCTGCTGCTGCCGGGCACCAAGGCCCGGAACGAGCTCTACGCCGAGCACGCGACGCGGCTCTACGTCGAGGCGGGCCGCCTCGCCATCGAGGCGACGCCGGGCATCGAGGCATCCGATGTCACGCATGTCATCACCGTCTCGTGCACGGGCTTCTACGCGCCGGGGCCCGACTTCATGATCGCCCGCGAGCTCGGCCTCGACCCCGGCGTCGAGCGCTACCACCTCGGGTTCATGGGCTGCTACGCGGCGATTCCGGCGCTGCGCATCGCGTCGCAACTGGCGAAAGCGGATGCCTCGGCGGTCGTGCTCGTCGTCTCGGTCGAGCTCTGCACGCTGCACCTGCGCTCCTCGAACGACCCCGACACGATCGTCGCCTCGTCGCTCTTCGCCGACGGCGCGGGGTCGGGCATCGTGACGGCACGGCCCACCGAGCCCGGCGAACGCGCCTTCGAGCTCGACCGCTTCGCGACCCGCATCACCCCGGTGGGCGAGGGCGACATGGCGTGGAAGATCGGCGACCACGGCTTCGAGATGGTGCTCTCCAACGCGATCCCGGCGATCATCGACGACCACATCACCGGCGCCCTCGAACCGCTCTTCGCGCACGACGAGGCGCTCGCGACGGCGCTGGCGACCGACGGGTCGAGCGACGCGATCGAGCACTGGGCGATCCACCCCGGCGGGCGGAGCATCCTCGACAAGGTCGAGTCGAGGCTCGGGCTCACCGAGGCCCAGCTCGTGCCGGCGCGCGAGACGCTGCGCGACTTCGGCAACATGTCGAGCGCGACGGTGCTGTTCGTGCTGAAGAACATCCTGCATTCGGATGCCGCCGCCGACGGCGACCGGGTCGCAGCGATGGCGTTCGGGCCGGGCCTGACCGTTGAGTCGGCACTGATGACCGTGCGGTTGTGACGCTCGTGCGCCCCGGAACCCCACCCGCCCGCACTCCATCATCGCCGTGCACAACTGCGGATATACGATCGGGCGCGCCGCTGATCGGCTTCGCGCGTCGGCGCGCCCGATCGTATATCCGCAGTTCTGAGCGGGGCAGGGGAATGGGCAGAGGCAGAGGCAGAGGCAGAGACAGGGGATGGGGATGAGGTCGTTGCGTGCGCGCGACGCCGACGCGCGGGAGCACATGGACGGGCCCGGCGCCGACCCCGTGATGCTCGAGAAGACCTACGAGCGGTTCCGACTGGTGAACGCCGTGGTCTCGGGGGAGCGGGCGGTGTACCGGCGCTGGGTGCGCCCGCGGCTCTCGCCGGTGTGGGGCACGCGGTTGCTCGACATCGGCTCGGGCAGTGCCGATCTGCCGCGACGACTGCTGCGGTGGGCCGATGACGACGGGCTGCGGCTCGAGATCACCGCGATCGACCCCGATGCGCGGGCGATGCGGTGGGCCTCGGCTCAGCCGCCGACGCCCGGGCTCACGCTGCGACGTGCCGTGAGCGGCGAGCTCGTCGACGCCGGTGAGCACTTCGACCTCGTGCTGTCGAACCACGTGCTGCATCACCTCGACGGCCACGAGTTGGGCGCCCTGCTGCGAGACAGCGAGCTGCTGCTCGGCCCCGGGGGGCTCGCGGTGCACGGGGACATCGAGCGCACCCGGCTCGGGTACGCAGGATTCTGGCTCGGCACGCTGCCGTTCGCCGGCAACCTGCTCGCGGGCTCGTACATCCGCCCCGACGGGCTGACGTCGATCCGCCGCAGCCACACCGCCGCCGAGCTCGCCCGGGTGCTGCCCGAGGGCTGGGCCGTGCGGCGGGCGTTCCCGTCGCGGCTCGAGCTCGTATGGGGCGCGGATGCCTGAGGCATCCGCCGGCCGCATGCACGACGTCGTCATCGTCGGCGGCGGGCCGGTCGGGCTCCTGCTCGCGTGCCTGCTCGCCGAGCGGGGCCGCGACGTCGTCGTGCTCGAGCGCCGTACCGAGCGATCGGGACGATCGCGTGCGATCGGCATCCACCCGCCGGGGCTGCGCGCGCTCGCCCGCGTCGGCCTCGCGGCCGACGTGCGGGCGGGGGCCGTCGAGATCCGCGACGGCCGGGTCATGTGCGACGGGCGCGTGCTCGGGGCGATGTCGTTCAGCGGCGCCGGATCGGTGTGGTCGCTGCCGCAGCTCGCGACCGAGGCACTGCTCGAGCGGCGGCTCGCCGAGCTCGCGCCGGGGGCGCTCGAGCGCGGGGTGGCGGTCGGCGGCCTCCGTGACCGCGGCACGCACATCGAGGTCATGGCCGACCGAGGCGGCGAGACGACCACGGTGCCGGCCCGGTACGTGGTCGGGGCCGACGGCGTGCGCAGCGACATCCGGAGTCTCGCCGGAATCGGCTGGAACGCCTGGCCCGGGCGCGCGCACTACGTGATGGGCGACACCCGCGACGACACCGGTGAGCCCGCGACCGCTCTGCTGCACTTCGAGCCGGCCGGCGTGGTCGAGTCGTTCCCGATGCCGGGGGCGCAGCGCCGATGGGTCGCGTGGGTGCGCCGGCCGCCGGCGCGACTCGATGCACATGTGCTCGCAACCATCGTCGCGAGTCGCACGGGCGCCGGTTTCGACCTCGCCTCGGCGTCGACGCCGAGCGCCTTCGAGGCCAGGCAGCACCTGGCCGAGCGGATGTCGCTCGGACGCGTCGCACTCGTCGGCGACGCGGCCCACGAGGTGAGCCCGATCGGCGGTCAGGGCATGAACCTCGGCTGGCTCGACGCTCTCTCCCTCGATCGCGAGCTGGCCGCGGCGCTCGACGCCGGTGCGCCGCTCGAGGCGTTCACCCGCTACGAGCGCACTCGTCGAAGCGCAGCCGCCCGTGCCATGCGGCAGGCCGCGTTCAACATGGCGATGGGAGCCCCCGCCGCCGGCCTGCGACTGCGGCTGCGCAACGCGGCCGTGCGTGCCCTCGCCGTGCCGCCGCTGCGCGCCGTGCTGGCGCAGGCGTTCACCATGCGCTGGCTGTAGCGGCTGGCGACCGCCCGCCCGGCCGCCCGCCGCGCCGCGCGCCGCGCGCCCCCGCGCGCCCCGCCGCGCCGGAGGACACGTGTCCCGTCGGAGGACGCGGATTCGTTGCCTCCGACGCGACTCGCGTCCTCCGACGGGTCAGAGCACGACGCGGGTGAGGAGGAAGACGGGGATCAGCCGGTCGGTCTTCGTCTGGTAGTCGGCGTATGGCGGGTAGGCCTCGACGGCCCGTTCCCACCAGATCCGCCGCTCGTCGCCCTCGAGTTCGCGCGCCTCGTAGTCGTGCTTCTCCGTGCCGTCCTGCAGTTCGACGTGCGGGTGCTTCTTCACGTTCCAATACCAGACCGGATGCTTCGGCGCCCCGCCGAGCGAGGCGACGGCCGCGTACTCGCCGTCGTGCTCGACCCGCATGAGCGCGGTCTTGCGGAGCTTGCCCGACTTCGCGCCGAGCGTCGTGAGCACGATGATCGGCATGCCCCTAAGGGTGTTCGACGTTTCGCCGTTCGACGCCTCGAATGCCTCGGCCTGCTTGCGCGCCCAGTCCGACGTGCTTGGCTCGTACTCGCCTTCCAACGGCATGGATCCTCCTCGATGGTCTGCTCGACGATAACCCCGCGTCGGGCCGGGGCATTCCGGCTCGGGGCATCCGCTCGGCGGTCGAGGGCCCGGATCGCGAGCCGCGCGGCGGTGCGATCGTCGGGGGCTTCCCCCGACTGACGGCAGGGAGGCGCGGGCCCGCTCAGCTGCGGGTGGGCTCCCAGCCGAGGCTCGGCGCGACGTGCTCGGCGAAGGCCGAGACGAGTCGCAGGTTGAATTCGACGCCGAGCTGGCTCGGGATCGTGAGCATGAGCGTGTCGGCGGAGCGGATCGCCGCGTCGCGCTGCAACTGCTCGACGAGCTTGTCGGGCGTGCCCGCGTAGGTCTTGCCGAACGTCGAGAGCATGCCGTCGATGTAGCCCACGCCGTCGCCGTCCTGGCGGCCGCCGAAGTAGAGCTCGTCTTCGGCGGTGGTGATCGGGAAGATCGAACGGCTCACCGAGGTGCGAGGCTTGCCGGGGTGGCCGGCCTCGCGCCAGGCGGCGCGGAACGTCTCGATCTGCTGCGCCTGCAGCTCGTCGAAGGGAATGCCGCGGTCTTCGGTGAGCAGGGTCGACGACATGAGGTTCACGCCCCGACGCCCGGCCCATGCGGCCGAGTCGCTGTTGCCGGCGCCCCACCAGATGCGCGAACGCAGACCGGGCGAGTACGGCTCGATGCGCTGCTGGCCGCTCGCGCCGCCGCCGAACGGCGACGAGGCATCCGGTTCGGCGATGCCCTCGCCTTCGACCGCCTGCAGGAACCGCTCGAAGTGCGCGCGGGCGATGTCGGCGCCGCGCGGGTCTTCCGAGCCGGTGTATCCGAAGGCCTCGTAGCCGCGCACGACCGTCTCGGGTGAGCCGCGGCTGACGCCGAGCGCGAGTCGGCCGCCCGAGATGAGGTCGACCGCCGCCGCCTCCTCGGCGAGGTGCAGCGGGCTCTCGTACCGCATGTCGACGACGCCCGTGCCGACCTCGAGGTGCCGGGTGCGTGCCGCGATCGCCGCGAGCAACGGCATCGGCGACGCCTGCTGGCGGGCGAAGTGGTGCACGCGGAAGTACGCGCCGTTGACGCCGAGCTCGTCCATGCCCTGGGCGAGGTCGATCGCCTGCAGCATCGAGTCGGCGGCGGAGAGCTCACGGCCACCGCCGAGCGGACCGTAGTGTCCGAATGAGAGCGTTCCGAATCGTTGCACGTCGGATGGAACGTCGCGCCGCCCGATCGCATTCCATTGCATGGACGCTTCGGGGCGGGGAGTTCGACCGCCGCCGGCTCAGGCGCGTGCAAGCACGAGCGAGAACTCGACGAAGCCGGTGGGCTCGACCGAGACGAAGCCGAGGTTCGGCGCCTCGACGCCGAAGTCGGCGAAGATGATCGGGATGCTGCCGGCGACCTGGCCGTCGGCACCGTTCAGCACGGCCTCGAGGTCGACGGTGACACTGCGGGTGACGCCCGCGAGCGTGAGGTCGCCCGTCGCCTGCACGGTCTGCACCTTGCCGACCGTCGGCGCCGACCCGACCGTGATCGGCTCGGTGAGCACGAAGGCGGCGGTCGGGAACTCGTCGGTGCGCAAGGCGCTCGAGCGGAAGTACTCGTCGCGGTTGCCCGAGTCGGTCGCGATGGATGCGACGTCGACCTCGATCGACGCGCTCGTGAGCGTCAGCCCGTCGACCGTGAGGGTGCCCGTGACGTCTTCGGTGTGACCCGTGACCGTCACGTCGGTGCCGTTCAGCACCTCGTCGACCCGGTAGCCGGCGAACGAGCCGTCGACGACGGCCCAGTCGCCGCTGAGATCGGATGCCGCCTCACCCGTGCCGCTCGAGCCCTGCGGGGTCGTCGTCACCGAGGGCGCCGCGTCGGCCTCCCCGACGATCAGGTCGCGGTAGACGATGGGCCCGGCGATGGCGGCGGTGGCGCCGAGCACGAGCGCTCCGGCGATGATCGAGACGGTGATGATCTTCGTGCGCTTCTGCATGCTGCTCCCAGTGTCGGACTTCGAGCATCGCCGATCAATGTGACAACGGTGTGAATCCGCGCGGCGCCAGCGTCGAAATGACGGCGGATGACGCGGCGCGAAGCGCCGGACTCACCCCCGACGGCCGAGCTGGATGCTGGCGCGCGCCGAGGCATCCGTCTAGCGTGAGGCCGGGGGGATTTCCGGCGTCGAATCCGGAATACCAAACCCTGTCGCCAAAGTTGAGTCTAATAGGCTCAAGTTTGAAGAAGGGAAATGCCTGTGGCAAACATGCAGGGCGCGCCGAACTCGCAAGAAGAGCAGAAATCGGCGCTCGAACAGTACGGTGTCAACCTCACCGAGATCGCGGAAGCGGGAAAGCTCGACCCGGTCATCGGGCGTGATGCCGAGATCCGCCGCGTCAGCCAGGTGCTCACGCGGCGCACGAAGAACAACCCGGTGCTGATCGGCGAACCGGGCGTCGGCAAGACCGCCGTCGTCGAAGGACTCGCCCAGCGCATCGTCGCGGGCGACGTCGCCGAGTCGCTCAAGGGCAAGCAACTCATCTCGCTCGACATCTCCGCACTCGTCGCGGGGGCGATGTACCGCGGCCAGTTCGAGGAGCGGCTGAAGGCCGTGCTCAAGGAGATCGACGAGGCCGAGGGCGAGATCATCACCTTCGTCGACGAGCTGCACCTGCTCATGGGCGCAGGCGGCGGCGAGGGATCCGTCGCGGCGTCGAACATGCTGAAGCCCATGCTCGCCCGCGGCGAACTGCGGCTCATCGGCGCGACGACCCTCAACGAGTACCGCGAGTACATCGAGAAGGATGCCGCGCTCGAACGACGATTCCAGCAGGTCTACGTCGGCGAGCCGAGCGTCGAAGACACCGTGGCGATCCTGCGCGGGCTCAAGGGCCGGTACGAAGCGCACCACGGGGTCACGATCTCCGATGCCGCGCTCGTGGCCTCGGCATCCCTGTCGAATCGGTACATCTCGTCGCGGCAACTGCCCGACAAGGCGATCGACCTCGTCGACGAGGCCATGTCGCGCCTCAAGATGGAGATCGATTCGAGTCCCGTCGAGATCGACCAGCTGAAGCGCCAGGTCGACCGGATGAAGCTCGAGGAGCTCGCCCTCAAGAAGGAGAAGGACGACGCCTCGAAGGAGCGACTCGCGAAGCTTCGCGAGACCCTGCGCGAACAGGAGCGCGAGCTCGCGGCCCTCGAAGCGCGCTGGGCGCGCGAGCGCATGGGCCTGAACCGCGTCGGCGAGCTGAAGAAGAAGCTCGATGAAGCCGTCACCGAGCGCGACCGCGCCATGCGCGAGGCCGACTACGCGAGGGCCTCGAAGCTCGAGTACGAGACGATCGCCCAGTTGCAGCGCGACCTCGCGGCCGCCGAGCAGGCCGAAGAGGCTCCCGACGAGCCGCGCATGGTCAACGAGCAGGTCACCGAGGAGGACATCGCACAGGTGATCGCCGCCTGGACCGGCATCCCCGTCGGCCGCCTGCTGCAGGGCGAGACCGAGAAGCTGCTGCACCTCGAGCAGGAACTCGGCAAGCGCCTCATCGGGCAGAAGCGGGCCGTCGCGGCGGTCGCCGATTCGGTGCGCCGCTCGCGGGCCGGCATCAGCGACCCCAACCGGCCGACGGGATCCTTCCTGTTCCTCGGCCCGACCGGCGTCGGCAAGACCGAACTCGCCAAGGCGCTCGCCGAGTTCCTCTTCGACGACGAGCACGCCATGGTGCGCATCGACATGTCGGAGTACGGCGAGAAGTTCTCGGTCTCGCGCCTCGTCGGCGCCCCTCCGGGGTATGTCGGCTACGACCAGGGCGGCCAGCTCACCGAGGCCGTGCGGCGACGCCCGTACTCGGTGATCCTCTTCGACGAGGTCGAGAAGGCGCACCCCGAGGTCTTCGACGTGCTGCTGCAGGTGCTCGACGACGGGCGCCTCACCGACGGTCAGGGTCGCACGGTCGATTTCCGGAACACGATCCTGATCCTCACCTCGAACCTCGGCTCGCAGTACCTGATCGACCCCGGCCTCAGCTGGAACGAGAAGGAGCAGGCGGTGCTGCAGACCGTGCGGCAGTCGTTCAAGCCCGAGTTCGTCAACCGGCTCGACGACATCGTCGTGTTCTCCGCGCTCAGCGAGCAGGAGCTCGGCGAGATCGTCAACCTCTACATCGACCGGCTCTCGGCGCGGCTGCACGAGCGGCGACTGCAGCTCGGGGTGACGCCCGACGCCCGGGCGTGGCTCGCCGAGCGCGGCTACGACCCGCTGTACGGGGCGCGGCCGCTGCGCCGCCTCATGCAGCACGAGATCGACGACCGGCTCGCCCGCGCACTGCTCACGGGCGACGTGCGCGACGGCGACGCCGTCGTGGTCGCGATCGCCGACGACGGCGAGTCGCTCACGATCACCCGTGCCGACGTTCCGCTCGTGGACGCGGGGCGATCCGTGCCCGTCGACGACGAGGTGATCGACGCCGAGCTGCTCGACGAGTAGCGGGCGACCGCCGCCGCTGACGCCCTGCCGGCCACGCCCGGCGGGGCGTCAGCGCGTTTCGGCGTGCTTCGGCGCGAGCGCGGACATCGCGCACGCCTTCCGGCGCCCACGCCCCCTTCCGCCGCCCGGGCCCACCCGGCTAGGGTGGGCAGCGCAGTGATGATCCTTGGGGGAGGCGACATGTCTGCAGCGAACGGAGACGAGATCGGCGAGGTCGTGCTGAGCCACGGCCAGCGACAGGGGATCCGAGTCATCGGACTCGCCGGCGTCGTCGGCGGAATCGTGATGATCGTCGTGGCGATCATCGTCTGGATCGCGGTGTCGGCGCAGCTCCGCGCCGAGAACATCACGATCCCCGACGATGCGCCGTTCTTCGCGGGCAAGGTCGTCGACGGGCCGATCGACGCGTTCATCCAGGCGGGGGTGATCAACATGCACGCGCTCGAGTCGAGCGACGGCAAGACCTACGCCGAACTCGACCGTGACGACCCGGTGCGGCAGACCGTGATGACGGCGTCGTTCCTGCGGGCGTCGCTGTTCACCTCGGTCGTGTCGTTCGGCGTCGCCCTCTTCGCGGCGGGGGTCGGCGTGGTCTTCATCCTCTTCGGGTGGGCGCTGCGCATGATCGTGCCCTCGCCGGCGCGCGTGTCGACGCGCGCCACGGGCTGAGACATGCCCCGTTCGTTCACACGAGGGGCGTAGGCTCCCGGCCATGCTGCTCGGGAACGCGGTGCGAACCGGCGACGGCCTGGTGGTCGAGACCGAGACGGGTGCTGTGCGCGGGGTGCGCCGTGGCGGCGTGCTGAGCTGGCGGGGCATCCCGTATGCGGCCTCGACGGGCGGAGCGTTCCGCTTCCGTGCGCCGCGGCCCGCCCTCGCGTGGGACGGCGTGCGCGACGCGAGCGAGTTCGGACCGGTCGCGCCGCAGAAGCGGAGCGGCCAGTTCGTCGGGGCGGCACCCCACCTGGCTCGCAGCGAGGACTGCCTCAGCCTGAACGTGATCGCGCCCGACTGGCCGGTGGCGCCCGAGGGGGCGGGCACGGGTCTGCCCGTCATGGTGTTCATCCACGGCGGGGCGTACAGCGTCGGCTCGTCGGGGGAGTACCCGCGCCAGGGCGAGCGGCTCGTGCGGCAGCACGGCGTCGTCTACGTGAGCCTGAACTACCGGCTCGGCGCGCTCGGCTGGCTCGATTTCCGGGCCTATTCGAGGCCGCATCGCCCGATCGAGGCGAACCTCGGACTCCGCGACCAGGTCGCGGCGCTCGAGTGGGTGCGCCGCAACATCCGCGCCTTCGGCGGCGATCCCGACCGGGTGACGCTCTTCGGCGAATCCGCCGGCGCGAACTCGGTGACGACCCTGCTGACCGTGCCTGCGGCCGAGGGTCTCTTCACTCGCGCGATCTCGCAGAGCTCACCGGCCAACGCGGTCTACCTGCCCGAGATCGCCGCACGCTGGGCGCGCGAGTACGTGCAGCTGCTCAGCCGCGTGGTCGACGACGACGACCTCGAGAGCGAGTCGGTCGAGGATGCCGCGGCGATGCTCTGCTCCGCCGACCCCAAGTTGCTCGCCGAGGCGACGACGGCGCTCACGATCCGCACTCCCGACGAGAACCCGGGAACGATCAGCCTCGCTCCCGTCATCGACGGCGAGTTCCTGCCCCACCGGCCGCTCGATGCGTTCCGCGACGGGCTCGCGCACCGGGTGCCCCTCATCATCGGCACGAACGATCGCGAGGGATCGCTCTTCGAAGGGCGCATCGACATCCTGCCGACGACGAAGCCGCGCATCCGCGCCATCTTCGCGAACACCCGCAAGCGCGCGCGGAAGGTGATCAAGCGTCAGTACCCCGGCCTGCCCGAGCGCCGCCCTGCGGCCGACTTCGCCGGCGACTTCACCTTCTGGTTTCCCACCGTGAAGGTCGCCGAACGCCACTCGAGGTACGCGCCCGTCTACGCCTACCGCTTCGACGCGGCCCCGCGCACCGCCCGCATGCTCGGCCTCGACGCCACGCACGGGCTCGAGCTCTTCGCCCTGTTCGAGAAGTTCGACACCCCGGTCGGCGTCGGCCTCACGATACTCGGCGGTCGCCGGATGTTCCGCTCGGTCGGGCGACGGATGCAGCGGCACTGGGTGCTGTTCGCGGCATCCGGTGCACCCGGCCCCGAGTGGCCGCGATACGACGACGGGGGCCGGCGCACCCTCCTCTTCGACCGGGTCGACCGAGTCGTCGCCGACCCGCGCCGTGAGAAGCGGCTCGCCTGGCAGGAGTTCGTGCCGCACGTGTGACGGCCCCTCGCACGGCGAGTGCCCCTCGCACTGGGGAGCTCCGCCCATGTCGTCGCGGGCGAGACCTGGTCTACTATCCTGACAGACCCGACGAACTCCCACGGCGGAGCGGTGCTCGACCCGAACCGAGCCCGCATCCACGTGCGGAGTGCCGCCCATACGCCCCGACCCAGGGAGATGAGCCATGCATGACCAGTACACCGAATTCACGAGCCCGCAGCAGGAGCTCGCGCGTCGCCTGAACCTCTCGCTCGACCTCGCGGTGGCGGAGGGGGGCACGCCGATCACCTTCCGCACCATCGCCGATGCCGTCGGGCGCGAGGGCATCTCGCTGTCGCGTGCCCGGTGGGCCTACATGCTCAGCGGCAACGGACCGCACGTGACCGACCAGCAGCTCCTCTCGGCGATCGCCGCGGTGCTCGACGTCGACCCGGCCTACCTCCTCGGCGACGACGCCGGGCCCGAGCGCGTCGGGTCGAGCTTCGACCACCTGCGCGCCCTTCGCACGCGTCGCGTGCGCGACTTCGCTGCGCGGAGCCTGCTCGACGTGGCGCCCGAGACCCTGCGGTCGATCACCCGGTTGCTCGACGACGACCTTCGTCGGCAGACCGCCGCGGCGCACTGAACCGGTCGTCACGCGGCACCGCGGACGGCGGCCCCACGGTCTCGGCCGCGGCCCATCCGCCGAGGTGGCGGTCGAGCCACTCCGCCTTGCGCTGGTCCAGCGCGCCGGCGCGGAGAGCCGACCGCTGCGTGTCGAGCCATGATCCGAGCCGGCGCGCGAGCCGGTCGCTCGCGCGCCCGTGCGGAAGGTATCCGCTCGCCTCGCGGTAGTGCGCGACGGCGCGGGCGTTCACGGTCCACGCGGCGAACCGGGGGTCGTCCCATCCCGGGAGCTGCTCGTCGAGCCAGTGCCGGCGCTCGGGGGCGAGCTGCGCCGACCGGGCCGCCGTGCGCTGATTGTTGAGCCAGACACCGAGTTCGCGCTCGAGCGGCGGTGCCGAGTTGCGCCGGGTCGGCAGGCGGCCGTGCGTTCCGCGAAAGCAGGCGACGCGCTCGGCGGTCGTGAGCCATGCGCTCAAGTGGTGGATGCGCCATCCGGGCACGTGCTGGCGCAGCCAGCGTTCGCGCTCGAGCGGCAGCGAGCCCGCGTTCGCCGCGGCGCGCTGCCGGCTCAGCCAGAGGGCGAGGCGGCGTGGCTCCGCGTCGGCCTCAGCGAGACCGGGGAGCCGGCCGTGCGCTCGGTGATACCGCGCGAGAGCTTCGGCGGTCGCGCTCCACGCCGTGCCTCGGGCGCTCGGCCATCCCGGCAGGGCGTCATCCAGTTGCCGCCGTCGATCGGCTGAGAGACAGCCCCGGCGAGCCGCTGTGCGCTGGTTGCCGAGCCAGATCGCCAGCTCGCGCTCGCGCTCGCCGGAGAGCCGGGATCGAGCCGGGAGCCGGCCATTCTCCGACGCGAAGGCGACCGTGCACTCGAGGTGGCCCGACCACTGCTCGGAGGCCCGCGCCCGCCAGCACGGCACTCGTTCGTCGAGCCAGCGCCCGTACTCGACGGGGAGCCTTCCGGCCGCCTGCCGTGACCGCTGTCGAGCGAGCCAGACCCCGAGGCGGCGCTCCGCAGGGTCGGCCGCAGATCGCGTGCGAGGCATCCGCTGCGCCGACTGCCGGAAGGCGACGAGCTGCTCGGCCGCGCCGTACCACGCCGATTCGTGCGAGCGGTTCCAGCCCGGGATCGCTTCGTCGAGCCACTGGCGCCGGTCGTAGCCGAGTCGATCGCCCTTGGCGGCCGCGCGCTGGGTTCGAAGCCAGATCGCCAGCCGACGCTCGGCGGCGTCGTCGGCGCTCGCCGAGGGGAATCGTTCGGTGTCGGCGACGAGCAGCGCGCAGTTCTCGGCGTTCGCATACCAGGATTCGGCTGTCGGGTCGTGCCACCCCGGCAGGTTGAGATCGAGCCACACGCCGCGCAGCGGGTCGAGTTCGCCCGCACGGTGCAGGCGCCGCTGCGCGTGGAGCCAGTTGCCGAGGCGGCGGGTCTGCTCATCGACCGCGTTCATCGACGGCAGCGTGCCGTGCTCGACCCGATGGGTCGCGACGCCGACCGCCCGAGCATGCCAGCGTCCGTCGAGCGGACGCTGCCAGCCGGGCAGGTGCAGGTCGAGCCATTCCGACCGCCACCGCCGGAGGGCCCCCGAACGCGAGAGCTCCCGCTGGTGCCGCAGCCACCGGGCGCGGCGGCGTTCTTCGGGGTCGGTACCAGCGCCCGACGACGGGAGCCGCCCGTCGCGCACCGCGGAATCGACGACGGCGAGTGCCGCCCGTTCCCAGTCGAGGTCGTCGGCGTACGCCGTCGGAGCCGCGGCGAACCGCTCGCGCACATCCGGAGCGGCACTGGCGTCTCGACGTCGGGAGACGGTGTCGGTTGCTCCGGGATGGGGTGCGAGCATCAGCCGCCGAAACCCTGCGGCATCGAGCGGGCAGCGGAGCGGACGGGTCGACGCCCCGGGTTCCAGCTCTCCACCATCGTGTCCCCATCTGCTTTGCGCCCGCCGTCGGGCGCGGCCCGTTTCACGGCGCGTTCGTTCGGTCCGCGCACCACGTTTCCCCGCGGAGATCCGCCTCCCCAGCGGATCTCCGCCCCACCACGCGCTCCCCCCGGAAAGTGAGGCCCGTTCCCGTGTCGCACGGTGGTATGCGGCGATTCTCACACGGCGGAGTTGGACATGTACAACGGCGAACGGTTGCGTGAAACCGGTTTCGCCCTGGGCTTGAGGCGCCCGGTGGCCCGTGATTCCGCATCAATCCGCCGCAGCGTTCGCCCAGCAGCCTCAAAGGATCAGGCGATAGCCCCCCCCGAAAGGGGGGTCGGGATTTTCGACGGACTCGCTCGTGCACCAGGGCGGGCGATTGCGGCACCTGCGTCGATCACCGGGAACCCTGCCGCCGCACGGTTCAGTCGGCGGGTTCGCGAGCCCGGCGGCCGCGGTACTCGTCTCGCGGCCGAGAGCAGCTGCGCGAGGAATCGAGGAGCATCGGGCGACGCGGCGGAGTCCGCTCGCCGGGCACCAGGAGCCGCGACGGAAGCCCGACCCGCACTGAGCGTGAGAGCCGCTGCGCGGGCGGCGAGTATAGGGGTACGGCCCCCCGCGCAGCGAGCATGGTTCGATCGACCATTCGGCGCCGCCGGCACAGGAGCCGGCATCCGCCGTCTTCGACGCTACCGAGTGCACGTGCCGAGTCACCAGCGCCTCGGGCGACCACTCGGCGGGGTTGTGAATTGTTCGCGCTCGCCGTTGCATCCGATGACGCGGCGGCACCCGTCATCCGATCGTCACGACCGGTGCTGCGCAGCGTGCGACTCGCGCTCGCACCCCGTTCATGCCGGATGCCGCTCCGCGTGCGCCGAGGCACCGGAGCCGCCGCACACTTGGGGGGCTTGCCCGTGCCGGTGCGTCGACGCGAGCCTACGACCTCGTCGCCGACGGTGTCAGGTATGGAGCCGCGCGCCGTTCACGCCTGCGGAGTCGTCGCCCAGCGCTCGAGCTGACCGTGCAGGGCGGCGTGCGCCACGGCAGCGGCGATGAACCGGGCGCGCAGGCGGCGAACGGCGGGGCGTTCCTCCACCGCGGCCTGCGCCGCCTCGAGGCGACGCCGGGTGGGTCCCACGCGTGCGCCGAGGCGACGGAGGGCGACGGATGCCCTCGCGACGGTCGCCGCAGCCGCGAGGTCGGCGGGCACCACGAGAGCGCCGTGCTCGACGGTCTCGAGGATGCCCCACGTCTCCATGCCGTCGACCTCGAACGCCGCGGCAGACCTCACGGTCAGCTCGCGGAGGAAGGCGTCATTGCGTTCACCCTGCCCGACGACGCCGATCGGACGGCGAAGCCGGAGGTACGCAGACAGCGCACGACGCTGGGATGGCTCGAGCGTCTCCGGGTCGTACCACCCCAGCCCGTGGTCAGCGGCCACGGTCGACGCGGGGGCAGGGCCTGCGCGTCGCTCGTGAGCGAACATGGGAGGAGCAAGGCATGCGGGGGGACATCCATCCACTGAAACACAATCGTCCCGTCTGCCGGAAGTCGCCTCGGCGTGTTGGGCCGGATTCTGAACAAACGGCGCTCCATCCGCGCCGTAGGCTCGAGACATGCTCGCCACAGTCATCCATGCCGCCCGCGACATCCGTGTCGAAACCGTGCCAGATCCCGTGCTCTCGACCGGCGGCGACGCCATCGTGAAGGTCGTCGCGGCGTGCGTCTGCGGCTCCGACCTGTGGCCGTATCGCGGCATCACGCCCACTCGCGAGCCGCATCGCATCGGGCACGAGTTCGTCGGCGTGGTCGAGGCTGTGGGGCCGGATGTCGCGGCGGTCGCCGTCGGCGACTTCGTGATCGCGCCCTTCTACGTGTGCGACAACACCTGCGTCAACTGCCGCAACGGTGTCTCGACCTCGTGCCTGAACGGCGGATGGTGGGGCTCCGACGATCGCCGCGGCGCTTTCGCCGACGCGGGCCAGGGCGAGCGTGTGCGCGTGCCGCTCGCCGACGGCACGCTCGTCGTCGTGCCCGGGCCGGTCGCCGACGCCGAGGTGTCGGGTCTGCTGACGCTGTCCGACGTCATGGGCACGGGCCATCACGCGGCGGTCTCGGCCGGCGTCTCCGCCGGTGACTCGGTGGCCGTCGTCGGTGACGGCGCCGTGGGCCTCTGCGCCATCATCGCGGCGAAGCGGCTCGGTGCCACGACGATCATCGCGATGTCGCGGCATCCCGAGCGCCAGGAGCTGGCACGCCAGTTCGGCGCGACGCACGTCGTCGCCGAGCGCGGCCCCGAGGGCGTGGCCCGCGTGCAGGAGCTCACCGGCGGCATCGGCGCCGACCGCGTGCTCGAGTGCGTCGGCACGAAGGAGTCGATGGACCAGGCGATCCGTTCGACCCGCCCCGGCGGCATGGTCGGCTACGTCGGCGTGCCGAACGGCGGACCCGAGCTGCCGGTGCGACCGCTCTTCGACCGCAACGTCGGCGTGAACGGCGGCGTCGCCCCGGTGCGCGGCTACATCGAGGAGCTGCTGCCCGACGTGCGCTCCGGCGCGATCGAGCCGGGGCTCGTGTTCGACCTCGAGCTGCCGCTCGCCGACGCGGCCGAAGCCTACGCGGCGATGGACGAGCGGCGCGCGATCAAGGTCATGCTGCGCCCCTGACGCGGCGCGCTGCGAGCGCGCTACGACGGCGCGCTCGGCGTGACGGCGCGCACGGGCCCGGCGCTACTCGCCGACGAGCACGAGCTCCGAGAGGGGCTTGCGCAGGCGCGGCGCGCTCTCGCGCTCGCGGAGCGCCTCGGGCAGGGCGTCGACATCGCCGAGCACGCCGATCGCGGTGATCGAGACGACCTCGAGTCCGTCGGCGAGCCCGAACGCGGCGCGGATCGTCTCGGCTTCGAAGCCGCCCATCTGGTGGGTGTGCAGGCCCTCGTGCTGGGCCTGCACCGAGAGGTGCGCGACCGCCTGGCCGAGGTCGTAGCGGGCCCACGGGCGGGCGTTGCCCTCGGCGTCGACCGTCTCGGCGATGTTCACGATGAGCACGGCGGCCGAGTCGGCCCACGCCTGGTTGAACCCGAGCATGGCGCCGTGCACCTCGGCGAATGCCTCGGTGCCGCGGCGGGCGACGATGAAGCGCCACGGCTGCACGTTGTTCGCCGACGGCGCCCACCGGGCCGCCTCGAGGATCGTGCGGATGACCTCGGGCTCGATCACGGCGGTCGGGTCGTACGCGCGAGGGCTGAAGCGCTCGACCAGCGGCGTGATGAGCGGCGCGTCGGTCTGCGCGCGTCGGGAGGCGATGTCGGTGATGAGGGTCATGCGTGTGCGCCTTTCAGCGAGGGGAACGGATGCCGGGGCATCGTCGACCCATCGGATGCAACGCGCCGCGGCATCCGCTATTCCATGCTCATGCATGTTCCCGGCGACCGTGCCGGTTCGGGACCACTCGTTTCGCACGGGACCGAGGATCTCGTGGGTCCGATGCGACACGAGTGGTCCCGACGCGCGGACGCTACCGCCGGGTCAGCTCTTCGCGGATGCCCGCGACGAACGCGTCGATATCGGCCTCGCTCGTGTCGTACGAGCACATCCAGCGCACCTCGCCGCGCGCGGCATCCAGGTCGTAGAAGCGGAACCGCTCGCGCAGCCGATCGGCCACCCCCGGGGGCAGCGTCGCGAAGACGCCGTTCGACTCGGTCTGCTGCGTGAAGCCGAGGCCCGGCAGTTCGCCGGCCGTGACGCCGGCGTCGAGCGCGTCGCGAAGACGCCGGGCCATGTCGTTCGCATGCCGCGCATTCTCGAGCCACAGCTCGCCCTCGTAGAGCGCGATGAGCTGCGCCGAGATGAAGCGCATCTTCGACGCGAGCTGCATGTTGAGCTTGCGCAGGTAAGTCAGGCCCTCGGATGCCTCGGTGTTCAGCACCACGATCGCCTCGGCGCCGAGCGCGCCGTTCTTCGTGCCGCCGACGCTCACGACGTCGACCCCGGCATCGCGGGTGAACGCCTTCAGCGGAAGGTCGAGGGATGCCGCGGCGTTGGCGAGCCGGGCGCCGTCCATGTGCAGCTTCATGCCGCGCGCGTGCACGTGGTCGGCGATCTCGCGCACCTCGGCGGCCGTGTAGGCCGTGCCGAGTTCGGTGATCTGCGTGATCGACACGACGAGCGGCTGGGCGCGGTGCTCGTCGCCCCAGCCCCACGCCTCGCGGTCGATGAGCTCGGGCGTGAGCTTGCCGTGGGGCGCCGGCACGGTGAGCAGCTTCATGCCGCCGACCCGCTCGGGGGCGCCGCCCTCGTCGGAGTTGATGTGGGCGGTCGACGCGCAGATGACCGCACCCCAGCGGGGCAGCATCGACTGCAGGCCCATGACGTTCGCACCGGTGCCGTTGAAGACCGGGAACACCTCGATGCCCTCGCCGAAGTGCCGCGCGAACACCTGCTGCAGCCGCTCGGTGTAGACGTCTTGGCCGTAGGCGCCCTGATGTCCGTCGTTGGCCGCGGCGATCGCCGCGAGCACCTCGGGGTGCACGCCCGAGTAGTTGTCGGATGCGAAGCCGCGAATGGAGGTGTCGTGGAGCTGTTCGGTCACCGAACCATCCTCTCACCCTGGTCGACGCCACTCGTGTTCGCTCGCGACCGCCCGCCGTCGCCGAGAGTGCAGTCGGTGCCGGAACCAGAGTCGGAATCCGGCGACGACTGCACCCTCGAAGCGGCCCGCGCGAACCGCGCGGGACGTCAGCCGCGCAACGCCTCGGCGAACGGCACCCGGGCGCCGGTCTTCAGCAGCGAGTTGCGGTACATGCGCTCGCCGATCGCGACCGCGAGTGCCGCCGTCGCGAGCAGGATCGCGAGCGAGACGAACGGCTCCCACCATTCGGCGGTGCCGAGGAACACCCGCATCGGCATGCCGACGGGCGCCGAGAACGGCACGTAGCTCATGATCGTGAGCACGAGCGGGTTGTCGTTGAAGAAGATCACGAGGAAGTACGGGATCATCACGAGCATCGTCACGGGCGTCGTGACGGAGCCGATGTCTTCAGCGCGCGACACGAGCGCGGCCGTCGCGGCGAAGAGGGCGGCGAGCATCACGAAGCCGATCGCGAAGAACACCACGAACCAGATGACCGAGGTGCCGAGCCCGCCGAGCAGCACCCGTTGGCCGGTCAGCATGAGCCCCAGGATCGCGAGCACCGCGATCGCGAGGATCTGCCCGAACGCGAGCACGCTGTTGCCGATCACCTTGCCCGTGAGCAGGGCGCGGGCCGAGACCGTCGAGAGCAGGATCTCGACCACGCGGGTCTGCTTCTCCTCGACGACCGACTGGGCGATCGTCGACCCGAAGGTGATCGCCGACATGAAGAACACGATGCCGAACCCGAACGCGACGAAGTAGGCGAGCATCGGGTCGACGGCCGCCGGGTCGAGCAGCTCGACCGTGGGGTTCACCGACAGCGCAGAGACGACCGAGTTCGGCGTCGAGTCGAGGCCGTACACGACGACACCGAGCGGTTCGGATGCCGCGGGGGCCACGATCGCCTCGACGTCGCCGTCGCGCAGCATCTGCTCGGCCTCGCCCTGGTCGGCCGCCGCAACCGCCTCGAGTGCGGCGTTGCCCGCGACGACGTCGGTCGCGCCGGCGACCACGGCGACCTTCGGCAGGTCGGATTGCGAACTGAAGACACTGCCGAGCACGACCGAGGCGAGCACCGCGAGCATGAGCACGCCGGTCGAGATGAGGAAGGCCTTGCTGCGCAACCGCATCGAGATCTCGCGACCGGCGATGAGGGTGACGCTGTCGATGAACGTCGGCGTCCGGCGCTCGCCGTCGGCCGCCGGGGTGGTGCGCGATGCGCTGGTGTCGAGACTCACAGCACGACCTCCTTGAAGATCTGGGCGAGCGTCGTGTGCTCGCGGGTGAAGCTGACGACGCCGCCGCGGGCGACGGCCTCGGCGAGCGCGGCCTGCCGCGCGGCATCCGACTCGGCCTCGAAGACCGCCCATCCGCCGTCGAAGTCGGCGACCCGGATGCCCGGCTGCTGTCGCAGCCAGCCGAGATCGCCCGAGGTGAGCAGTTCCCACCGCTCGGAGCCGTGCCGGGTGCGCAGGGCGTCGCCGCTGCCGGCGGCGGCGATGCGCCCGCCCGCGATGATGACGAGGTCGTCGCAGAGCCGCTCGACGATGTCGAGCTGGTGGGAGGAGAAGAGCACGGGGGCTCCGGATGCCGCGACATCGGCGAGCACCGACTGCACCGTCTCGACGGCCATCGGGTCGAGGCCCGAGAAGGGCTCGTCGAGCACGAGCACCTCGGGGCGGTGCACGAGCGCCGCGGCGATCTGCGCGCGCTGCTGGTTGCCGAGCGAGAGCGACTCGATGGTGTCGTTCGTGCGCTCGCCGAGGCCGAGGCGCTCGAGCAGCTCGAGGGCGTTGCGGTGGGCGGCGGCGGCGCTCCAGCCGTGCAGGCGTGCGAGGTACACGGTCTGCTCGAGCACCCGCATCTTCGGGTAGAGCCCGCGCTCCTCCGGCATGTAGCCGAAGCGGCGCCGGTCGGCGTCGGTGAGCGTCGCGCCGCCGAGCGTCACGGTGCCGCCGTCGGAGGCGAGCACGCCGAGGATGATCCGCATCGTGGTGGTCTTGCCGGCGCCGTTGCCGCCGACGAAGCCGGTGAGCCGGCCGTCGCCGACGGTGAAGCTCACATGATCGAGGGCGAGGCGCTCGCCGTAGCGCTTGGTGACGTCGTGGAGTTCGAGCATGCCCCCAAGCTACGGATGCCGCGTGGCCGGGGGCATCCGCCGGGCGACGGGTCTTCGAGGGCCGTCGTGACCGACGTCTCCGCCGTGCGGGGGAGGCCCGGAGCCGTGCGGGCGAGGCCCGACCCGCGCGGGGGTTCCGGATGCCGCGCAGGGGTTCCGGATGCCGCGGTCGCTGGGTATCCTCGCAGGGTGACCGAGCGGATCGACGGATCCGGGAGCGGCGAGGGGCCGACGACCTCGCTGCCCACCGACTCGCGCGCGCGGATCGAGCCGCCGCCGGGCGGCATGCGCACCTTCGTGCAGGTGCTCGCGAACACGATGATCGCGAACATCACGACGAGCTTCCTCTGGTTCGCGCTCACCTTCTGGGTGTACCTCGAGACGCGGTCGGTGCTGGCGACGGGAATCATCGGCGGCGCCTACATGCTGCTCATCGCCGTCTTCTCGATCTTCTTCGGCACGATCGTCGACCGGCACCGCAAGCACCGGGTCATGGTGCTCTCGAGCGTGATCACGCTCGTCTCCTTCGGCGTGGCCGGCCTGCTCTACCTGACGCAGCCCGAGTCCGCGCTTCTCGATCTCGGCGGCCCGTGGTTCTGGCTGTTCTCGGGCATCATCCTCTTCGGCTCGGTCGTCGAGAACATGCGCAACATCGCGCTGTCGACGACGGTGACCCTGCTCGTGCCCGAAGAGCGGCACGCCAACGCCAACGGCCTGGTCGGCACGGTGCAGGGGCTGGCGTTCATCGTCACGAGCGTCTTCAGCGGATTGGCCATCGGAATGGCCGGCATGGGCTGGACCCTCGCCATCGCGATCGCGGCGACGCTCGTGGCACTCGTGCACCTGTTCTTCGTGCGCATCCCCGAGGAGCAACCGGTCGTCGACGGCGACCACGCCCCGGCGATCGACCTGCGCGGCAGCATCGCGGCGATCCGGGCCGCGCCCGGCCTGTTCGCGTTGATCCTCTTCTCGACGTTCAACAACCTCATCGGGGGCGTCTATATGGCGCTCATGGATCCCTACGGGCTCACCCTCTTCCCGGTCGAGGGGTGGGGCATCATGTTCGGCGTCGCCTCGACCGGGTTCATCGTCGGCGGGCTCGCCATCGCGAAGTGGGGTCTCGGCCGCAACCCGATCCGCACGATGCTGCTCGTCGTGATCGGCATGGGGCTGCTCGGTGCGCTCTTCACGATCCGGGAGTGGTGGGTTCTCTACGGCCTCGGCATCTGGGGCTACATGACCCTCATCCCCGCGGTGGAGGCCGCGGAGCAGACCGTCATCCAGAAGGTCGTGCCGTTCCGGCGTCAGGGCCGCGTGTTCGGCTTCGCGCAGGCGTTCGAGGCTGCGGCCGCGCCGATCACCGCGTTTCTCATCGCGCCGATCGCCGAGTTCTGGATCATCCCCTACATGGAGTCGGAGGGCGGCCAGGCGACCTGGACGTGGCTGCTCGGCGAGGGGGATGCCAGGGGCATCGCGCTCGTCTTCCTGTTCAGCGGGCTCGCGATGGTCGCGCTCGGCGTGTTGGCCTTCAGCACGCGTTCGTATCGGACGCTCTCGGCGGAATACCAGGGCGAAGCGCCTTCGGACGACGATGGGGAGGCTGGTTCGGACGCCCACGTCGACTCGACGACTGTCGACTCCACGACCGTCGACTCGACGATTGTCGACTCGGCGATTGTCGACTCCACGATTGTCGACTCGGCGATTGTCGACTCCACGACCGTCGACTCGACGAGCGCCGACGAGGCGCCCGCCGAGCGGCGGTGAGCGCGTTCGTCACGCGCCGTCGGCGCTCGCGAGACGCTCGTCGAGCACGTCGAACGCACTCGCCCAGCCGTCGTAGACGTTGTCGTCGCCCGGTGCTCCGGCGATGCCGACGAGGTGGAACGTCATCTCGGTGCGCTCGCCCAGGGCGGCGAGGGTGACGGTGATGAGCGGTGCGAGGTCGTCGTCGTCATCAGGATTGCCCCACGTGAAGACGAGCCGCTCGGGCTCGACGACCTCGCGGTACACGCCCGCGGTCGGGTACTCCGATCCGTCGGGTGCGATCATCGTGTAGCGGTAGCGCCCGCCGGGGCGCACGTCGAGCTCGACGCTCTCGCGCGGTGTCACGACGCCGGCCGGGTGCCACCATGCGGCGGCCTCGCCGGGGTCGGTCCAGGCGCGCCAGATGACATCGCGGGGTGCGTCGAAGATGCGGGTGATGGTGAACTGCTTCGTTGCAGAAGCGGTCTGCTCAGGCATCCGTCTGTCCTTTCAGTTCGCGAAGTCGCTCGTCGAGCAGATCGAAGCGCTCGTTCCACTCGCCGCGATGGCGCTCGACCCAGGCGGATGCCTCGTCGAGCGGTTCGGTGCGGAGGGTGCAGGTGCGCCACTGGGCCGTCGCGGTGCGTTCGATGAGTCCGGCTCGCTCGAGCACCTTGAGGTGCTGCGAGACGGCGGGCCGGCTCATCGCGAAGGGCTCGGCCAGTTCGCCGACGGTCGTCGGCCCGTTGCGGAGTCGCGACAGGATCTCGCGCCGCGTCGGATCGGCGAGCGCCTGGAACACGAGGCTGAGCTCGTCGGGCCCGTTCTGCATGTAAGCAACTCCTTAATTAATGATGTGCTTACGTTATGCCTCCGATTGCGTCGCGTCAAGAGGGAGACGCCGCAACAACCGAGGTGCGCAACCTGCGGACCGCATCCTGGTGCCCGACTGGGGCTGGCCTGTTCCGGCGAACTGCAGGGGATTCTGCGGTACGAGCCCGAATGCAGGGTCATGGGCGCGATTCCCCTGCATCCGCCTCGCGCCGGCTGCCCGGTCGGCCGGTGCGGCAGCCGACGGCGTGACCGACGTAGGCTGGACGCGTGTTGCGCACCATGCTGAAGTCGAAGATCCACCGTGCCACGGTCACCCACGCCGACCTGCACTACGTGGGGTCCGTCACGGTCGACCGCGACCTCATGGAAGCTGCCGACCTGCTGCCCGGCGAGCAGGTCTCCATCGTCGACGTGACGAACGGCGCCCGCCTCGAGACCTACGTGATCGAGGGCGAGCGCGGCTCGGGCGTGCTCGGCATCAACGGCGCGGCCGCCCACCTCATGCACGAGGGAGACCTCGTCATCGTCATCTCCTACGCGCAGATGGATGACGCGGCCGCCCGCGTCTTCCAGCCGCACATCGTGCACGTCGACGCGGCGAACTCCATCGTCTCGCTCGGCCACGACGCTGCCGAACCCGGCGCCACCGGCGCGCTGCGCTCACCGCAGTCGGTCGCCTAGACCCTCGCGCTGCCGCCCCGAAGGTCAGCGCCGCGGCCGCACGACCCCGTGCTCGTAGGCGTAGACGACTGCGTGCACGCGATCGCGCAGGCCGAGCTTCATGAGCACCTTCGACACGTGCGTCTTCACGGTCGCTTCGCCGACCCAGAGCCGCTCGGCGATCGCGGCGTTGGA
Source organism: Agromyces badenianii (assembly GCF_003070885.1). Classification (NCBI taxonomy): domain Bacteria; kingdom Bacillati; phylum Actinomycetota; class Actinomycetes; order Micrococcales; family Microbacteriaceae; genus Agromyces; species Agromyces badenianii. The sequence continues at coordinate 2,926,079 of NZ_CP028913.1, read as the reverse complement.
GATGCCGGCCGCGAGGTGCTCGAGCACCTCGCGCTCGCGCTCGGTGAGGGTGTCGAGTGCGGCGGGGCGCGGGTGCTCGACACCGGGCTCGGCCGGGGCCCGGCCGACGGCACTCGGCCGCATCGGTGGTATCGGCGCTGTTGGCGCCGGCGGCACCACCGGACCCGGCGGCTCCGTCGACGGGTTTCGCCTCGCGACCGCCTCGATCACGCGCCGGGTGACATCGGGCGACAACAGCGCATCACCCCGCGCGACCACCTGCACGGCATCGATCAGCTGCTCGGGGCTCGAGTTCTTCAGCAGGAATCCGCTCGCGCCCGCCTCGAGCGCGGCGAAGAGGTAGTCCTCGCGGTTGAACGTCGTGAGCACGAGCACGGCGGCAGCGGATGCCTCGTCGGCCGTGATGCGCCGGGTGGCCTCGAGTCCGTCCATGCCCGGCATCTGCACGTCCATGCAGACGACGTCGGGTGCGAGCGCGGCGACCGCGGCCACGGCCTCCTCGCCGTTCGCGGCCTCGCCCACGACCTCGATGCCGTCCTCCGAGTCGAGGATCGTGCGGAACCCGCCGCGCACGAGGCTCTGATCGTCGACGACGAGCACGCGGATGCTCACGCCGGCACCTCCTCGACCCGGCGCAGCGGGAACTGCGCGCGCACGAGGTATCCGCCGCGGGCCCGGGGGCCGAGCTCGAGGCGGCCGCCGGCCGCGGCGACCCGCTCCTGCATGCCCAATTGGCCGAGGCCGCGGCCCCCGGCATCCATCGCCGAATCGGCCTGCGCGTGTCGCACCACGCCCGTGTTCGTCACCTCGACCTCGACCGACTCGTCGGCCCAGCGCACCCGCACTTCGGCCGTCGCGGCCGCGCCGGCGTGCTTGCGCACGTTCGTCAGGGCCTCTTGCACGATGCGGTAGGCGCTGAGGTCGACGACCGCCGAGACCCGAACCGCCTCGCCCACGACCGCGAGCGTGGTCGGCAGGCCGTTCGCGGCGCACTCGGCCACGAGTTCGTCGATGCGCTCGATGCCGCGGGTCGAGGTGCTCGTCGTCGCGGCCTCGACGTCGCTGCCGCCGGGCAGGCCGAGTGCGTCGTCGAGCAGAGTGGATGCCGCGGTGTCGGAGTCGCCTCGAAGGGTGCCGAGCAACCCGTGCAGCTCGTCGACGGCGTCGCGGGCGCTCGCCTCGATCGACGAGAGGGCGGTCGCTGCGGCGTCGGGGTCCTTCGCGAGCACCCGCCGGGCGGCACCGGCCTGCACGCCGATCACCGAGACGTGGTGGGCGACGACGTCGTGCAGTTCGCGCGCGATGCGCAGCCGCTCGATGGCGACGGCCTGCGCCCGCGTGCGCTCGCGCTCGGAGGCGAGCTCGGCGGTGCGCTGTTCGAGTTCGGCCCGCGACCTCGCCGAGCGGTAGGCATTGTCGCCGAAGTACCATGCGCCGCCGAAGTAGAGCAGGTTCGTCAGCACGTTGATGAGCCCGTAGGCGAGATACGGCGAGAGCACGCCCTCGCGCGAGAAGTCGGGCAGGTGGTCTTGCACGGCCGAGAAGTAGATGAGCCCCCAGAACAGCCACGCGAACATGGCGACCACGATGATCCCTCGCACGATCGTCGCCCAGCGCCGGCTGCGCCCCCACGCCCCCACCGAGTAGATGGCGACGAACAGGCAGATGTTGCTGAAGAGCGCTTCGCCGACCTCGGCGACGGCGCCGACGACGAAGACGACAGAGGCCACGAGCGCCACGAGCTCGGGCCACCGCCGCCGCGCCGCGAGCGGCAGCGTCATCGCCACGACCCAGATCACCGATGCCCACCAGGGCGCGCCCTCGCCCCAGCCGGTGATGCGGTACAGCAGCACGCTGGCGGTGGTGCCGGCGGCGAGCACGAGGGCGAGGATCAGGTCGTTGCGGAGGGCGCGGGGCCCCGGCCGGGGGCGGACCCACTCGACGCCGTCGACGACGGGCGGAGTCGCGGTGGTGGTCATGCCTCAACGCTAGCGAGTGGCCCCGCGCGCCGGATCCGCCGCCCGACGGAGATGCCGCCGCCCCGCTGCATCCACGCCCGCACCGTTCACCCGGCGGGGCTGAGCGGGCCCGCTCGGTTCAGCGGCGCGCTTCGCGCCGCTCGCCGGCTCGACGCTTCAGGAAGATGAGCGGGAGCAGCCAGGTGCCGAGGGCCGTGACGAGCCAGACGATGAGGGTCGCGAGCACCCAGGTGAGCAGGCCGTCGATCTGCAGGCCGTTGCCGATCCAGTGCGCGAGCAGCAGGGCGATGAACGTCGACACGAGTCCGACGCCGCCGAGGATCGCCGGCGCGTGACGCTGCGCGAGCTTCGAGATCAGCGGACTCAGCAGCGATTGCGCGATCGCGAAGATCAGCATCGCGACGAGGAAGCCCGTCCAGTCGATGTCGAAGCCCGGGAGCACGAGCCAGGCGATGAGGAGTCCGAGGGCGGCGGTGCCGAGGAAGATCGCCGCGCGGATCAGGAAGCGCACCATGCCGTGAGCGTAGCGGCTCGCGAGGCATCCGGTACTGCGGCTTGGCGGCGGGCGATCGAGCGAGCAAGATGTGCTCATGGCCGAACGCGCGGCGCGCGGTGGGAATCGGACGGTAGCGAACCCGACGGCACGACGGGTGCAGTCGGTGTACTTCACGCTGCTCATCGGCAACACCCTCGCGGCGTCGTTCATCTGGGGCGTCAACACCCTGTTCCTGCTCGATGCCGGGCTGACGAACTTCGAGGCGTTCGCCGCGAACGCCTTCTTCTCGGTGGGCATGGTGATCTTCGAGGTGCCGACCGGCGTCGTCGCCGACACGCTGGGCCGCCGCGTCTCGTACCTGCTCGGCACCGTCACGCTCGCCGCGACGACGGTGCTGTACTACCTGCTGTGGGTCGCCCACTCGCCGTTCTGGATGTGGGCGATCGTCTCCGTGCTGCTGGGGCTCGGGTTCACGTTCTTCTCCGGCGCCGTCGAGGCCTGGCTCGTCGATGCGCTGACGGCGACGGGGTACACGGGCCAGCTCGAGCGCGTCTTCGGGCGAGGGCTGGCCCTCTCGGGCGCGGCGATGTTCATCGGCTCGATCGCCGGCGGCGTGGTCGCCCAGGCGACGAATCTCGGTGTGCCGTTCCTGATCCGCGCCGGCATCCTCGTCGTCATGTTCGTCGTCGCCGCGCTCGTGATGCACGACCTCGGCTTCACGCCGGAAGACCGCGCGCATCCGCTCCGCGCCACGAAGGAGGTGTTCAGCGCCTCGGTGAAATACGGCCTCGGGCGGCGACCGGTGCGGTACGTCATGTTCGCGTCGTTCTTCACGACGGGCGTCGGCTTCTACGTCTTCTACGCGTTGCAGCCCTACCTGGTCGAGCTCTGGGGCGACACGGGCGCCTACTCGATCGCCGGTCTCGCCGCGGCGATCCTCTCGGGGGCGCAGGTGATCGGCGGCCTGCTCGCGCCGTGGGTGCGCCGATTGTTCCACAAGCGCACCACGACCATCATCGCGAGCCTCGTCGTCTCGAGTCTCGTGCTCGTCGCGCTCGGGGTGAACCAGAACTTCTGGCTCGCGCTCGTGCTGCTCACCGTGTGGGGACTCGTCGATGCGGCGGCCGGACCGGTGCAGCAGGCGTACCTCAACGACATGATCCCGTCGCAGCAGCGCGCGACCGTGCTCTCGTTCGACTCGCTGCTCGGCAGCACGGGCGGGGCCGTCATCCAGCCGGTGCTCGGTCGTTCCGCCGATGTCCTGGGCTATCCGGGGTCGCTGCTCGTCAGCGGCGGCATCCAGGCGCTCGCCGTGCCGTTCCTGTGGCTGAGTCGCAAGCAGGGCTCGCCGGCGGACGTCGCGACCGGCGTGTCGCCCGAGACGCCCGACGACGTGACGGAATCCGGGTCGCCGGTCTGAGCCGTCGAGCAGGACCCCTTTTCGGGGGGTGTGTAGCATGGGGCGGACACGTCTGAACGGCCGAGGGGTCGTTCCCGAATCGCGGCGGGGAGGTGCCCGATGCGGAAGACCATCCTGCTCAGTGGAGCCGTCGCGGTGCTCTTCATCGGTTCGATCTTCGTGGGCATCGCCGCTGCCACGACGGGCGCGCCGGTGCTCTACGACGCCCGCTCGCCGCAACCCGTCGCGAAGTCGTCAGGCGAGTTCGGCGTCGAGGCCGGGCCGGCCACGGGGAGGGACTCGCACGTTCCCGCCGACGGCGCCGACTCGAACGACGATGCGCCGTTGCCGGCGTCGCCCACGCCGCCGTCGACCGCTCCCGCCCCGACTCCGGCACCGACCCCGTCGCCCGCGACCCCTCCCGCCGACCCCGTCCCCACCGCCGAAGAGCAGCAGGCCTGGCTCGGCTTCCAACAGCTCGTGCGCGAGTGCATGACGGGCGCGGGCCACGAGTACCGCTACTGGGAGTGGTGGAACACCGAACCGCGCGACCCGACCTCAACGGACCCGGCGATGCCCGATGGGTTCACCCCCGAGGGGGAGGCCGCGTGGCGGCTCGCGCTCGAGGGCACCGGCGGCGATGACGACGGATGCCTCGGCGAGGCGGTGCGCGCAGACCAGCAACGGCCGGCCGAGCCGCCGGCATCGGCGACGCCGGCCCCCGGCGCTCCCGACTCCGAGGGCGTCGCACCCGACGAGTCGCCGGAGGGCTGACCGCCGCGACCGGGGCGACCGCCGACGCGACCGTGGCGACCGCCGCGACCGACGGCCGGTTCGTCAGGGAGCGAGCTCCATCACGCGACCGTTCAGCTCCGCGGCATCCTCGCCCCAGAGCCCGACGACGGAATCGGCCAACCGGTCTTCGAGGCCCGCGAGCGACTGCACGCGGAACGTGACCGCTGCGGCGGTGTCGCCCGCCGTGCTGAAGCCCTGCGCGAGCGAGCGCATCCACGACTCGCTCGCGGCCTTGACCGCGGTGTAGTTGGCGCCGCCGGCGGTGGGCCGTTCGACGCTCGTCGACGAGACGATCGCGATGCGCCCGGCCGGTGCGCCGACGAGGTCGTTCCAGAACGCCCGGCTGACGTACCGCAGTGCGGTGAACGACCGCTCGAGCACGCGGTAGTCCTCTTCGGTCTGGCCCGGGATGCCGCCGCCGCCCCGCCAGCCGCCGACGAGGTGCACGACCCCGTCGACCCCGCCGACCTGTGCGTGCACGCGCATCGCGAGTTCGAGCACGTCGTCGCCGTCGGTGAGGTCGGCGCGTTCGCCGACGACTCCGGGCAGCTCGGCCTCGAGGGCCTCGATGCGGCCCTGGTCGCTGCCGACGACGATCACGCGGGCTCCCGCGTCGAGCAGGGCACGCGCGACCGCACGGCCGGAGGTGCTCGTCGCTCCCGCGATGAGCACCGTCCGGCCGGCGAGGTCGCCCGCTGCGGCGAGGTCAGGCATTCGCAGCCGTGATGCCGACCGTCGACTCGATGACGGGCTTCATCTTCTTGTCGAGGGCCTCGTAGAACATCGACAGCGGGAACTCGTCGTCCATCACGAGGTCGGTGTAGCCCTTGGGCGGGCCGGCGAGCACCTCGCGCGGCAGGCCCTCGGCCCACTCCGACGCCGGGTTGGGGGTGAGCACCCCGCGCACGAGTTCGTACGCGGCGAGCCAGTGCGATGTCTTCGGCCGGTCGATCGACTTCCAGTAGAGCTCGTCGATCAGGTCGCCGAGTTCGACGACCGCGTCGGGAACGGCCTCCCAGTCGAAGCTCAGCGAGACGTCCGTCCACTCGAGCACGTGCTTCTGGTGCAGCCACGCGAACAGCAGCTGGCCGCCGAGCCCGTCGTAGTTGCGCACCCTCGAGCCCGTGATCGCGAAGCGGAAGATGCGGTCGAAGATCACCGCGTACTGCACGAGCTTGCCGTGCTCGAGCAGCTGCTGCTCGACGTCGGTGAGCACCTCGCCTGCATCCGACCGCGCACGCAGGCCGCGCTCGATCTTGACCGACTCGCGGAATGCCGTGAGGTCGCACCGCAGCTCTTCGAGCGAGTAGAGGAAGAACGGCATGCGCTGCTTGATCATGAACGGGTCGAACGGCAGGTCGCCGCGCATGTGCGTGCGGTCGTGGATGATGTCCCACATCACGAAGGTGCGCTCGGCGAGCTCCTGGTCGTCGAGCAGCGCTGCCGCGTCTGCCGGCAGCTCGAGCTTCGTGATCTCGGATGCCGCGCGCACCACCCTGCGGTAGCGCGCCGCTTCGCGATCCTGGAAGATCGCGCCCCACGTGAAGGTCGGGATCTCTCGCATCGCGACCGTCTCGGGGAAGAGCACGGCGGAGTTCGTGTCGTAACCGGGCGTGAAGTCGACGAGACGCAGGCTCACGAAGAGCTTGTTGCCGTAGTCGCCGGCCTCGAGCGCCGCGATGAACTCGGGCCAGATCGTCTCGACCACGAGGGCCTCGACGTGCCGATCGCTCGAGCCGTTCTGCGTGGTCATCGGGAAGACCACGAGATGACGGATGCCGTCGATGCGGTGCCGCTGCGGCTGGAACTCGACGAGCGAGTCGAGGAAGTCGGGCACGCCGAAACCCTCGGCCTGCCAGCGGCGGAAATCCATGACGGATGCCGCGAGGTACTCGGCCTCGTGCGGGAACCGCGGCGCGAGCGCCTCGATCGACTCGACGATCGCATCGACGAGGCCGGACGCCTCGCCCTTCGCGTGCTCGTCGGGCACCGAACCGTCTTTCACCTGCAGTGCCTGCAGCGCGGTCGCCGACTCCTTGAGGCGGAGCCACGCGGCATCCGTCTCGACGCCCTCGGCGAGCGCGAGGTGCGCGGCGCTGACCGAGTCTTCGAGAACCTCGGGTTCGCCGATGATGGCGTCGATCGTGATGTTGCTCGACATGTGAACCTCCGTTCCTCGATGAGGGGCTTGCGCAAGCCGCGCGTGGTCGTGCGGCGCGAATCGCCGACATCATCAAGGCTACGAGCCGGGCCTCCGCGATTGGTTGTGCCCCGGCGCGGGATTCTTGCGTGGACGCAAGAATCCACGGCGAAGATCGCTGCGGCACGCAGCACCGCGCCGGCGCCCGGCTCAGTGCACGAGCTCGCCCTCCCGCGAGGTGGCCGCGATCACGGCCGGCGCGGCTCGGCCGGCCGGCAGCAGCAGAGCGAGCAGCGCCGATGCGAGCAGCACGGCGGCGCCGACCGCGACCGCCGGCTGCGCGCCCGCGCCGTACTCGGTGGGCGTGAGCGCGCCGCCGGCGCCCGTGAACACCGCGGTCGAGACGGCGATGCCGAGGGCGACGCCGATCTCGCGCAGCATCGAGTTGGTGCCGCTCGCCTTGGCATGGTCGTCGGGCGCCATGGTTGCGAGCACCGCGGTCGCCGAGGGGGCGAAGACGAGCCCCATGCCGACGCCGGCGACGATGAAGGGTGCGATGTACGCCGAGTACTCGGTGCCGGGCTCGAGCAGCTGCGTCAGCCAGAAGAGCGCCCCCGACAGCGCTAGGAGGCCGGCCACGATGAGTGCGCGAGTGCCGATGCGGCCGGCGAATGCGCCGGCGAGCGGCGCCACGACCATGGGGGCGAGCGTCCATGGCGAGGTCTGCAGGGCCGCCTCGAGCGGACTCGCGCCCTGCACGACCTGCAGGAACTGGATGAGGATGAAGATCGAGCCGAAGGCGCCGAAGCTGAACCCGAATCCAGCGAGGTTCGCCACGGTGAAGCTGCGGTCGCGGAAGAGCCGCAGCGGCAGGAGCGGTGCGGGAGTTCGTGCCTCCCAGACCAGGAAGGCGAGCAGCAGCACCCCGCCTGCGACGAGGCTGCCGAGCACCTCGAAGCTCGACCAGCCCGCGTCGTTGCCGCGCACGATGCCGTAGACGAGGGCGAGCAGCCCGAGGCCGGAGAGCACGAGGCCGACGACGTCGGCACGCAGCCGCGCGCCGAAGCCGTTCGGCAGGGCGAGCAGTGCGAGTGCGACCGAGACGACGCCGACGGGCACGTTGATCCAGAAGATCGCCTGCCAGGCCCAGCCCTCGATGACGGCGCCGCCGATGAGCGGGCCGGTCGCCACCCCGAGGCCGGCGACGCCGCCCCAGATGCCGATGGCGAGCGGTCGCCGGGCCGGCGACACGGCGCCGGCGAGCAGGGTGAGGGAGAGCGGCATGATCGCCGCGGCGCCGAAGCCCTGGGCGGCGCGCGCCGCGATGAGCTGGCCCGGGTCTGTGGCGAGCGCCGCGAGGGCGGAGCTCAGCGTGAACACGACGATGCCGATGACGAAGACCGTGCGCCGACCGAACCGGTCGCCGAGCGCGACGGCCATGAGGATCGTGCTCGCGAAGGCGAGCGTGTAGGCGTTCATGAACCACTGCAGCTCTTCGACGGATGCCCCGAAGTCGGAGTGCAGTACGGGCAGTGCGTTGGTCATGACGAGGTTGTCGAGGGTCGCCATGAACATCGGCAGGGCGGTGGCGATGAGCACGAGCCAGAGCGGGCTCGGGCGACGGGTGCGCAGCGGGACTGCTGCCTCGAGCGTGGTGGACACGGCATGCTCCTCAGTTGTAATCGGATGATTACTTGGAGAGTAGTAATCGACTGATAACATGTCAAGCATGTCCGTCGAAGATGTCGCCCACGCCCCGCGCATGAGGTCCGCCGACCGGCGCGAGCTCATCCTCACGGCCGCCACGGCGGTCTTCGGCGCGAAGACCTACGTCGGCACCACGACCGACGAGATCGCGCGGGCGGCCGGCGTCAGCCAGCCCTATGTCGTGCGGCTCTTCGGAACGAAGGAGAAGCTCTTCGTCGAGGTCATCGAGCGGGCGTACCGGCGACTGCTCGCCGAGTTCCGTGCGGCGCTGCCGGGCCCGGTGGAGAGCCGAGCCGAACGCATGGGCACCGCGTACACCGGCCTGCTCGCCGAGCGGGGCATGCTCCCCGTCATCGCCAACTCGACCGCTCTCGGCGGCGAGCCGGTGATCGGGCAGGCGGCGCGCACGGGGTTCAGCGAGATCTGGCGATTCGTGCGCGAAGAGGCCGGCTTCTCGAAAGAGGAGGCGCGCGAGTTCATGGCCACCGGCATGCTCATCAACACGATCGTCGGACTCCGGTTGATCGGGGAGTACGGCGACGAACTGTCAGCGACCGAGATGTTCGATGCATGCTTCGCCGACGGAGTGGCGAAGCTTCGCGCGCTCATGCCGACGGTCGACGCGCCCTGGTGATCGCGTCGCCGAGAAGGCGACACGTTCCGCCGATCTTCGCGAGAATTCGGCGCCGGATGTCGCGAAGCGACGCGTTCGTCGAGGGCGTCCGCGTGCGTGAAAATGGGGGGATGACGAGAACGGCGAGTGGCGCGAAGGTCCTCATCACGGGAGCGGCCGGCGGCATGGGCCGCATGTACGCCGAACGGGCGGTGACCGAGCACGCGGCATCCGTGACCCTGTGGGATCGTGACGCCGCGGGCCTCGCGCGCACGGTCGACGAGCTCGGCGCGATCTCGCGCGGGCGCACCCGCATCCAGTCCTTCGTCGTCGATGTCGGCGATCTCGGCGCGATCGCGAAGACCGCGCAGAAGGTGCGCAAAGACGTCGGCAACCCCGACGTGCTCATCAACAACGCCGGAATCGTGCGCGGCAACCGGTACTTCTGGGAGACCGACAACGGCGACGACACCCGGCCGACGATGCAGGTGAACGCGCTCGCGCCGATGTACATCACGCGCGAGTTCCTGCCCGGCATGATCGCCCACGCCTACCGGCCCGCGCGCATCGTGAACATCGCATCGGCGGCCGGCACGCTCGCGAACCCGCGCATGGCGGTCTACGCCGCGTCGAAGGCGGCGCTCATCGGCTGGAGCGACTCGCTGCGGCTCGAGCTCGAGCAGGCCGACCACGGCAACGTGAAGGTCACCACCGTCACGCCGAGCTACATCTCGACCGGCATGTTCGCCGGCGCCCGCGGGCCGCTGCTCGCCCCGGTGCTCGACCCCGACTACGTCGTCGACCGGGTCTGGCGCGCGATGCTCGACGGGCGACCCCTGCTCGAGCTGCCGTGGAGCGTCGGGCTGTCACGTGCGCTGCGAGGGCTCCTGCCGACGCGCCTGTTCGACCGTGTCGTCGGCGACGGCTTCGGCGTCTACCGCTCGATGGAGCGGTTCACCGGGCGCCGCTGACCTTCCGCTGCCTCAGAGCCCGTGCTGTTCGAGCCAGCCGGCGAGCACGCGCGTGAACTCCTCGGCCCGTTCGACGCTCGGCAGGTGGGCGGTGCCCTCGAGGCGAAGGCCCGTCGCACTCGGCAGGTTCGCGAGCAGGTGGTCGTAGGCCGCGAGTTCGGTGCTGAAGTCGTACTCGCCCACCGTGACGAGCGCAGGCACGCGGATGTCGCCGAGCCGGTCGTAGGCGGGCGGTTCGAGCGGCACGGTGGTGCCCTCGTCGGCGGCATGCGCGACATTGGGGGCGTTCAGTCGGTGCGCCAGCCGCACGAACTCCGGGTCGAGCTCGGACTCGGTCCGCCGCGGACCCGCCGCCCAGAGCGTCGTCTCGAGTCGCGCGAGGAGCGGAGCATCGATGGCGGGGTCGACGGCATCGATCTCGTCGAAGCGTCGCTGCTCCTCCTCGGGGAGCGGCAGCTCGGGGAAGCCGCTCGGCACGGAGCCCACGGTCACCACGCCGCTCACCCGGTCGGGTGCTGCGAGCGCGGTGTCGAGCGCGATCCTGCCGCTGCGGCTCGCACCGATCACGGTCGCCGCAGGGATGCCGAGGTGATCGAGCACGGCGAGGGCGTCGGCGTGGTTCGCGAACGGCACGGCCTCGTCGTGCCGGGTGGCGCCGAAGCCGCGCGGGTCGAACGTCGCCACGAAATGATGCTCGGCCAGGGCCGCGACCTGAGCGTCCCACATGCGCAGGGTCGCGATGCCCGCCGGGACGAACAGCAACGCGGGGGCCGAGGCGTGGCCGGATGACTCGTAGTGGAGCTCGGCGCCGGGAACGGTGAGGGCAGGCATGCCTCCGAGACTACGCACCCGTCAGTCGTCGTCGTTGCCCTCGCCCTTGTCGTTCTTGTTCCCCTTGTCGCCCTTGTTCCCCTTGTCGTTGCCGTTCCCGTCGCTGTTCCCGGGACCGCTGTCGTCGACCGGCGCCACCGGCGTCGGCGCGGGCGTGGTGGCGATCTCGGCCGCTTCGAGGTCGGCCTGCACGAGCGCGAGTGCCTCGCGGATCTCCTGCGCTTGCTCGGCCCCGATCGTGCCGTCGTCGACGGCGGCATTCACATCCTTCTCGAGAAGTGCGAGCTCGGCGATCGCACCGACGTAGTCGCCGGAGGCGGCACGCTCGGCGACCTGCACCACCGAGGCGTGCAGCTCTGCACCGATCGATTCGGCGGACTGGCCGCAGGCGGTGAGGCCCAACGCGAGCGAGGCGGCGAGGAATGCGGCGCCGAGCGCCGTACGGGATCGCAGTCGCATCATGGGGTCACCGCTTCGTCGAGTTGTTCGAGGTGCACGCCGAGCTCCCCGGGCAGGCTCGGCAGCGGCTCGGCCGGTGCGGTCGGCGGGTCGGTGAGGCTCGCGACGACGGGCGGCACGAGCAGCACCGCGCCGACCGCGATGACGGCGAGCAGGATCACGGCGATCGCCGGACGCATCCAACGACGCGAAGGGCGCGGCGCCGAGTGCATCGCGGCGGCGACCGCGCGGGCGGCGACCGCATCATCGGTTCCGGTTCCGGTTCCGGTTCTGGCTCCGGTTTCGGCCGGCAGCACCACGGTGGGGGCGTCGGATGCTTCGAGCGGTTCGGTCGCCGCGGGGTCGGCCGACGCCGACGCCGACGCCGAAGCCGCCGCCGGTGGCGCGACTGGACGCGCGAGCGGCCGCGCCGACCCGTCGAGCCGGCTCGCCGTCATCGCGACCTCGAGCGCCGACGGCCGGGCAGCCGGCTCGCGGGCGGTCATGGCGCGCAGCAGTGCGACCCACTCGCCGCCGAGCGCTTCGGGGATCTCGGGATCGTGCGAGAGCCGGGCTGGCGCCGACTCGGCGGCCGGCCCGGGATATGCCGTCCGGCCCGTGCGCGCCTCGAGCAGCACCAGCCCGAGGGAGTAGACGTCGGCCGCGGTGCCAGGCGCGGTTCCGGTCACCTGTTCGGGGCTGAGGTAGCCGGGGGTGCCGACGACCGTGCCGGCGCGGGTGAGGCGGGCATCGTCGATGAGCCGGGCGATGCCGAAATCGGCGAGCTTCGCGTTCCACGTGCGAGTGGGCAGCAGCGCCGGCGCGAGCAGCACGTTCGCGGGCTTCACGTCGCGGTGCACGATGCCTCGTTCGTGGATCACGTGCAAGGCCTCGGCGAGGTCGGTGGCCAGCGCCGCGGCATCCGATGGGCTGAGGGGTCCGAGCCGCAGCGCCTGCCCGAGGTCGTGCCCGTCGACGAACTCCATCACGAGGTACTCGCGGCCGCTCGCCTCGTCGCGCGCCGCGTCGTACAGGCGCACGAGCGCGTGGTGCTCGACGCTCGCGAGCAGCGCCGTCTCGGAGCGACGCCGGGCCACGTCGTCGATGCCCTCGGCCGTCTCGGCGAAGATCTTCACGGCGACCGACCGCCCGAGACTAAGGTCTCTGCCGCGGTACACGCTCGCCATGCCGCCACGGCCGATGAGGCCGTCGAGGCGGTAGCGCCCGCCGAGCGTCACGTCGGTGAACGGATCGCCCGTGGGTCGATCGGTGGTGGTCACGTGTTCGAGGGTACCGTCGCCGGCTGGGAGCCGGGAACGGTGCAGGCGGCCTGCCCTCGCGCGAGCTAGAAGATCATCGGCCGGTCGTCGTCGTCTTCGCCGAGCGCGAGTTCGACGAGCACCGGCACATGGTCGCTGGGGGCGTCGCCCTTGCGCTCGTTGCGGTGGATCGAGGCATCCGTCACAGCCTCGGCGAACGCCGCCGAACCGAGGATGAAGTCGATGCGCAGCCCCTCATTGCGCGGGAACTTCAGCTGCTTGTAGTCCCAGTAGGTGTAGCCCTCGGGGATGCGCGGGCGCACGACGTCGGTGACCCCGGCGTTCTCGAGCGTGAAGAAGGCCTGCCGCTCGGCCGGCGAGACGTGCGTCGTGAGGCCCTCGACGACCGCCGGGTCGCCGTTGTCTTCATCGAGCGGAGCGATGTTGAAGTCGCCCATGAGCGCGAAGGGCACCTCGGGCCGAGCGGATGTCTCGGCGCGCGCGTACTCCGTGAGTGCGGCGAGCCAGTCGAGTTTGTAGGTGTAATGCGGGTCGCCGAGCGAGCGGCCGTTGGGAACGTAGAGGCTCCACACCCGCACGCCGCCGACGGTCGCGCCGATCGCGCGCGCCTCCTGCGGCTGGTCGGGGCCCTCGAGCCCCTTGAGGAAGCCGGGCATGCCCGGGAACGAGGTCTCGACCTCGCCGATCGGCGTGCGGCTCGCGATCGCCACGCCGTTCCACTGGTTCAGGCCGTGGATCGCGAGCTCGTAGCCGGCCTCTTCGAACGCCTCGACCGGGAACTGCTCGGGCTTGCACTTGATCTCCTGCATGGCGAGCACGTCGACGTCTTCGCGCACCATCCAATCGACGACGCGACCGGATCGGGCGCGGATCGAGTTGACGTTCCAGGTGGCGATGCGCATGCCCCAAGCCTATTCGGGCGGGCTGTCACGCAACGGCGGCTACGGTCGCCTCGACGCGAGCCTCGGCACCACGCCCCAGAGCACCGCCGCGATCACGAGGGCGACGCCGAGGGCGATGAAGCCCGCCGTGCGATTGAGCGCCAACTCGAAGATGAGCCCCGCGACCCCCGCCGCGAGCAGCGACGCGACCAGGAGGTGCGTTCGGAGCAGCAGGTCGCCACGCTTGACGATCCGCTCCTTCTGCTGGAGCCCGAACAGCTGCCGGTGCAGGATCACGGGCGCGAGCCCGAGCAGGGTCGCGAAGCAGGCGAGCGCGACGAGCACGAGGTAGAGCACGAGCTGATACCCGTCGAGCTCGCTGAAGCGCGGCTGGAACGCCGCAGCGAGCAGGAATCCCGTGATGATCTGCGTGCCGGTCTGCACCGCGCGGAGCTCCTGCAGGATGTCGCCCCAGTTGCGGTCGAGGCGCTCGATTCGCGTCTCGTCGCGGCGGTCATCGCGGCCGTCGTCGCGACCGCCGTCGCGATCGTCGGCTGCGGGATCGATGGCCATACGCGATCGTAACGCAGTGCCATCCTGGCGGCCCGGGGGGCGAAGCTGCGAAGATCGGAGTACGCGAATCCGGGGGTGGCCGTGAAATTCAGCATCGAAGGCGTCGAGGGCCTCCCCGAGATCGCGGGCGGCGCCGACCTCGCCGCGCTCATCGCCGCCGCGACCGACATCGAAGACGGCGACATCCTCGTCATCACCTCGAAGATCGTCTCGAAGGCCGAGGGGCGCATCGTGCAGGCCGCCGACCGTGAGCAGGCCATCACCGACGAGACCGTGCGCGTCGTGGCGAGCCGCGAGTTCGACGGCGGCGTGACCCGCATCGTCGAGAACCGGCAGGGCGTCATCGGCGCCGCGGCCGGCGTCGACGCCTCGAACGCCCCCGATGGCACGGTGCTGCTGCTGCCGATCGATCCCGACGCCTCGGCGCGGGCGCTCGCCACCGGCATCCGCGCCCTCACCGGCGCCCGCGTCGGCATCATCCTCTCCGACACGCTCGGCCGGCCGTGGCGCGAAGGTCAGACCGACCTCGCGATCGGCGCGGCGGGCGTGCACGTCTTCGAAGACCTGCGCGGCTCGACGGATGCCTCGGGCAAGCCGCTCTCGGTCACGATGCCGTGCGTGGCCGATGAGATCGCGGGCGCGGCCGAACTCGTCAAGGGCAAGTCGTCGGGAGTGCCGGTCGCCGTCGTGCGCGGGCTCGGCCACCTCGTCGGCGATCTCGACCTGCCGGGGGCGCGGTCCATCCAGCGGCCGGCCGAGCGCGACCTGTTCCGGCTCGGCGCCGACGAGGCGTACAACGAGGGCTATCGAGACGGCTTCGACGAGTCGCAGGCCGAGGCTGCGGTCGCGGCGTCGGAATGACGAACGGGTTCCGCCCGCGAAACCGCCCCGTTGCGACGGCCGACCCGCGAGGATAGAGGCGTGTCAGCACACATCGGCTACGCCGCGATGCTCGAGCGGTTTCCGCCCGCCGAGGCGGTCGCGCTCAGCGCGCTCGCCGAGTCGCACGGGTTCACGGGCGTCATGGCGAGCGACCACTTCCAGCCCTGGATCCCGGCGCAGGGTGAGTCGTCGTTCGTCTGGAGCGTGCTCGGCTCGATCGGCGAACGCACGCGCGGCGACTTCGGCCCTGGCGTGACGACTCCGGGGTTCCGGATGCATCCGGCCGTCGTGGCCCAGGCGAGCGCGACGCTCGGGGCGATGCACCCGGGGCGCCACTGGCTCGGGCTCGGTTCGGGTGAGGCGCTGAACGAGCACGTCGTCGGGCCGTACTGGCCCGAGGCGCCCGAGCGCATCAACCGCATGTTCGAAGCGGTCGACGTGATCAAGAAGCTCTTCTCCGCATCGCTCGCCGGGCGCGACGTGCGCCACTCCGGCCCGCACTTCAAGCTCGAGGCGACGCGGCTCTGGACGATGCCGCCGGTTGCTCCCGAGATCCTCGTCGCCGCCTCCGGCCCGGTGACCGCCAAGCGCGCCGGCCGCACGGTCGACGGCATGATCACGACCGGCGCCTCCACCGACAAGCTCGCGGCCCTGCTCACCCGTTTCCGCGAGGGGGCCCGTGAGGTCGGTCGAGACCCCGCGCGCCTGCACCGGGTGCTGCAACTGCACCTGTCGTGGGCGGCAACCGACGAGCAGGCGATGCGCAACGCGCTCGCCGAGTGGCCGATCGGCGGGCTGCGCATCCCGCGCGGCGACATCCGCTCGCCCTTCGAGTTCGAGCAGCTCGCCCGCACCGTGCGCCCCGAGGACTTCGCCGGCCGCATGGTCGTCTCCGCCGACCCCGACGTGCACCGCGCCGACATCCAGCGCCACCTCGACCTCGGGTTCGACCGCATCTACCTGCACAACGCGGGTCGCGACCAGGCCCGGTTCCTCGAGGTCTTCGGTCGTGAGGTGCTGCCGGGGCTCCGGGCATGAACCGGGCAGCGGATGCCGCGGTGCCGACCGCCGCGTGGACCGTCGTGATCCCCGTGAAGGCGCCGGCCGGCGCGAAGACCCGGCTCGCCGTGGCGGTGCCGACCGTCGAGCGGGAGGCGCTCGCCCGCGCCTTCGCCCTCGACACGATCGCCGCCGCGCTCGCCGCCCGCTCGGTCGCCCGCGTCGTCGTGGTGGGCGACGATGCGTCGCTCGCCGGGGAGGCCGAGTTCGTGCCAGAGCCCGTCGACCGGCCGCGGGGCCTGACCCGCGCCATCGAGTACGGCATCGCCCATGCCGGGGCGAGCGGCGATGAGCTCGAAGCGCAGGGCGTCGCCGTGCTCCTCGGAGACCTGCCGGCGTTGAAGCCCGAAGAACTCGATGCCGCGCTCGACGCGGCTGCGCGGCATCCGCTCGCCTTCGTGCGCGACGCCGACGGCACCGGAACGACCCTCGCGACCGCGTCGAGCGGCGCGGTGCTGCGGCCGCACTTCGGTGCCGACTCGGCGGCGCGCCATGCCGCCGCCGGATTCGTCGAGCTCGAGGCATCCGCCGGCCTCACGCGCGACGTCGACACGATCGACGCGCTCGCCGACGCGCTCGAGCTCGGCGTCGGCCCGCTGACGAGTGCCGCGGCCTCGCGCATTCCGTTGCGCGGCGGCGCGAGCGCTCCAAAGTCCTCGTAGCTGCTAAAACGTTCTTGCACGTCGTGCCGGCCCCGGCTACGCTGATCGTGGGAGGATCGGAACATGACGCTCACACTCGGATACAAGGCCTCGGCCGAGCAGTTCGCGCCGCGCGAGCTGGTCGAGATCGCGGTCGCAGCCGAAGGCAACGGATTCGAATCCGTCTTCACGAGCGACCACTTCCAGCCGTGGCGGCACGACGGCGGCCACGCACCGTTCTCGCTCGCCTGGATCGCGGCCGTCGGCGAACGCACCTCGACCATCAAGATCGGCACGAGCGTCATGACCCCGACGTTCCGCTACAACCCGGCGGTGCTCGCGCAGGCCTTCGCGAGCCTCGGCTGCCTCTACCCCGACCGCGTCATCGCGGGCTTCGGCACCGGTGAGGCGCTCAACGAGATCGCGACCGGGTTCCGCGGGGCGGGCGAGCAGGAGTGGCCCGAGTTCAAGGAGCGCTTCGCGCGGCTCCGCGAGGCCGTGCGACTCATGCGCGCGGTCTGGACCGGCGACCGGGTGAACTTCGAGGGCGAGTACTACTCGACCCACGACGCCTCGATCTACGACCGGCCCGAGGGCGGCGTGCCCGTCTACATCGCCGCCGGCGGTCCGACCGTCGCGAAGTACGCCGGCCGCGCCGGCGACGGGTTCATCTGCACCTCGGGCAAGGGCATGGAGCTCTACACCGAGCAGCTGATTCCCGCGGTGCAGGCGGGCGTCGAGGCATCCGGTCGCTCCTACGACGACCTCGACCGCATGATCGAGATCAAGCTCTCGTACGACACCGACGCCACGGCCGCCCTCGAGAACACGCGGTTCTGGTCGCCGCTCTCGCTCTCGGCCGAGCAGAAGCACGACATCACCGATCCCATCGAGATGGAGCGCGCCGCCGATGCGCTGCCGATCGAGCAGATCGCCAAGCGCTGGATCGTCGGCAGCGACCCCGACGAGGTCGTCGCCGGGGTCAAGACCTACGTCGACGCCGGGTTCAACCACCTCGTCTTCCACGCGCCGGGGCACGACCAGGCGCGCTTCCAGGAGCTCTTCGCGCGCGACCTGGCACCGCGACTGCGGGCGCTCTGAGCCGAGAGACGGTGCCCGCTCGGCCGGCACCGTCTCGGCGGGCAGCTCGAGTGCCCGGGATCGGTGATCCTGAGTGTTGCCCACAGATCGGCTCCGGATGCCGCGGGCAGGCGTAGCCTGAGCACATGCGCCCCCGAGAGTCCGGGGCCTCCCGCAGGCTCAGCCGCTGGATCCCCGCCGTTGCCGCGCCGATCGTGATCGGTCTGGGCGTCGTGCTCGTGCCGCTCTCGGCCAACGCGGCGGTCGACCTGCCCGACCTCTCCCCGGCCGAGCTCCTCGAGTTCGCCGGCACGAGCGACGTCGAGGCGCTCTCGGGCACCGTCGAGCAGACGTCGGAGCTCGGGCTGCCCGAGCTGTCGGGTCTCACCGGTGCGATGGGCGCCCCGAACGCCGCCGGCGGCGGTGGCGCAGAGGCATCCGCGTCCGATCTCGACGACCTGGTCTCGCTCGCGACGGGCTCGCACACCGCCCGCGTCTACGTCGACGGCTCGAACGCTCGCCTGCAGGTGCTCGATCGCCTCGCCGAGCGCAACGTCTACCTCGGCGATGCCGAAGCCTGGATCTACGATTCCGCCGAACGCGCGGCGACGCACCTCACGGTCGACACGGCCGCCCTCGACGCACTGAAAGCCGACGCCGAGTCTCACGGCGACGAGGCGAGGCGACAGCTCGAGGCCGAGCTCGGCGAACCGATGCCCACTCCCGAAGAGGTGCTCGACGAGGCGCTCGCCCGGCTCGACGAGACGACGGAGGTGACGGTCGGCACCGACGCGCGGGTCGCCGGGCGCGAGGTCTACGAGCTCGTGCTCACGCCGCGTGACACGGCGACGCTCGTCGGCGAGGTGGCGGTCGCGATCGACGGCGCGACGGGCGTCGCCCTCGGCGCGTCGATCACCGCGCGCGGCTCCGACGAGCCCGCCTTCCGCGTCGCGTTCACCGACATCTCCTTCGACGCGCCCGATCCTTCGGTGTTCGCGTTCACCCCGCCCGAGGGCACCGCGGTCACCGAGCAGGCCGTGCCGATCCCGACCGTCGCCGAGCTCGAGCAGTGGAAGGCCGAGGCTGGGTCGCACCCGTCCGGCGAGCGGATGCCGCAGCCGATCGTGCACGGCGACGGCTGGTCGACCGTGGTCGAGCTGCCGATGAGCGCGGCAGGCCGGGGCGCCGAGGCATCCGCGATGCTCGAGACCTTCACCGAGGCCGTCGAGGGCGGGCGCATCCTCTCGACCTCGCTCGTCACCGTGCTCTTCACCGCAGACGGCCGCGTGCTCGCCGGTGCGGTGACGCCCGATCGCCTGCTCGACGTCGCCGCCGACGGTCGCTGACGGGCGCCGGCGTGACCGCACTCGCGATCGAGACGCACGGGCTCACCAAGCGCTTCCGTTCGCAGCTCGCCGTCGACGGCCTCGACCTCGCAGTGCCCGAGGGCGCGGTCTACGGATTCCTCGGACCGAATGGCTCTGGCAAGACGACGACCATCAGGATGCTGCTCGGCCTCGTCGCGGCGAGCGCCGGCGGCGCCCGCGTGCTCGGCGAAGACATGCCCCGCCGCGTCGACTCGGTGCTGCCGCGCGTCGGCGCCCTCGTGGAGGGGCCGGCGTTCTCGCCGTACCTCTCGGGTGCCGCG
Organism: Agromyces badenianii; assembly: GCF_003070885.1. Classification (NCBI taxonomy): domain Bacteria; kingdom Bacillati; phylum Actinomycetota; class Actinomycetes; order Micrococcales; family Microbacteriaceae; genus Agromyces; species Agromyces badenianii. The sequence goes on along the minus strand of NZ_CP028913.1, from coordinate 2,906,666 downwards.
AACCTGCATCGCTTCGATGCCGCCGACCGGCGGGCGCCTCGACGGTCGCGTTCGGATCGGGTCGCGACGGCGCTCGATCGGGTGGGGCTCTCGCACGCCGCGCAGAAGAAGGTGCACGCGTACTCGCTCGGCATGAAGCAGCGCCTCGGCCTCGCGAACGCCCTGCTCATGCCGCGTCGGCTGCTCGTGCTCGACGAGCCGACGAACGGGCTCGATCCGCAGGGCACGCGAGAGGTGCGCGCCCTCATCCGCTCGCTCGCGGGCGACGGCACCACGGTCTTCGTGTCGAGCCACCTGCTCGCCGAGGTGGAGCAGGTGTGCACCCACGTCGGGGTGATGAGCGCCGGCCGCCTCGTGGCGCAGGGCACGCTCGACGAGTTCCGCGACGAGGGCGAGACGCGCGTGCTCGTGCGCACGCCCGACGTCGAGGCGGCTCGCGAGGTGTTCATCGGGTCGGGGCTCGTCATCGACGCCCCCGGCGCCGGCACCCCTGCCGCGGCCGCAGGCGAGGTCGCGGCCGCCGACGAGGTCGTGGTCGCCCGGCTCGGATCGGCCGCCCCGGAATCCGTGGTCGCTGCCCTCGTCGCGGCCGGCGTGCGGGTTCGCGGGTTCGAGACCGTGCATGCGAACCTCGAGCAGCGCTTCGTGGAGCTCACCGGCGAGGGGTTCGACGTTGTCCAGTGAGTCCACGGCAGTGGATGCCGCGGCGAGCCGGGTCGGCATCGAGGCATCCGCTGCCCGTACCGGCGGCGGCGGCATCTCGCTCCTCGGTTCCGAACTGCTGACCCTGTTCCGACGCCGTCGCACGTGGGCGCTCCTCGGCGCGCTCGCGCTCATCCCCATCCTCATCGCCGTCGCGCTCCGGGTCGCGGGCGACTCACCCGACGGCCGGGGCCCGGCGTTCCTCGACCAGATCACGAACAACGGGCTCTTCGTCGGCGTCACCGCGATCACCGTGGCGATCCCGCTGTTCCTGCCGCTCACGATCGGCGTCGTCGCGGGCGACGCGATCGCGGGGGAGGCGAGCCACGGCACGCTCCGCTACCTGCTCCTCGCCCCCGCCGGACGCCTTCGCCTGCTGTTCGTCAAGTACCTCGCCGCCGCGGTGTTCTGCGTCGCGGCGACGCTCACGGTCGTCGTGGTCGGCACCCTCATCGGCTGGGCGCTCTTTCCGATCGGGCCGGTCACGCTCCTCTCGGGGGCGACCGTCGGCATCGGCGACGGGCTCCTGCGCTTCCTCGCGATCGCCGCGTACGTGACCGTGTCACTGCTCGGCATGTCGGCCATCGGCGTGTTTCTCTCCACCCTCACGACGGTGCCCGTCGGGGCGATGGCGGCGACGGCCATCCTCGCGGTCGCCGCGCAGATCGTGGGTGCGCTGCCGCAGCTCGAGTGGCTGCATCCGTGGCTCTTCACGCACTACTGGCTCGACTTCGGCGACCTGCTGCGCGAACCGCCCGTGTGGGACTCGTTCCTCGACAACGCCGTGCTTCAGGCCGGATACGTGCTCGTGTTCGGTGCGCTCGCCTCCGGCCGCTTCCTCACGAAGGACATCCTGTCGTGACGGATGCCGCGGCTCACGCCGCGGGACGTCACACGGGTGCGCGGTTGCTCCCCGTCGCGACGCCCGAGTACGCGATGAGCGGCCTGCCCGTCGCCGGGTGCTCGAGCACCTCGGCCTCGACGCCCCAGACGTCGCGGATCAACCCCGCTTGGAGCACCGCTGCCGGGGCGCCGGCCGCGACGACCCGTCCGCCGTCGAGCACGATCACATGGTCGGCGTACGCCGCCGCGAGGCCGAGGTCGTGCAGGGCGGCGAGCACCGTGCATCCGGCGGAGGCGAGCGAGCGGAGGAGCTCGAGGCTCGTGAGCTGAGCGCGCACGTCGAGGTGGTTCGTGGGCTCGTCGAGCAGCAGCAACTCGGGCTCCTGCGCGAGGGCCCGGGCGAGGTTCACGCGTTGGCGCTCGCCGCCCGACAGTGCCGCGTACTCGCGTGCCGCGAGCGGCTCGAGCCCCAGCGCGGCGATCGCCTCGGCGACCACGTGGCGGTCTCGATCGCCGAGCCCGGCCCACGGGCCGAGGTGCGGGGTGCGCCCGAGCGCGACGACTTCGTCGACCCGCAGCTCGGGGGAGTCGTGCGTCTCCTGCTCGGCGAGCGCGACCCGGCGGGCCCGGTCGCGGCGGCGCAGGGCGGCGAGATCCCGGCCGGCGAACGCGAGCGCACCGGCATCCGCTCGCTCGATGCCCGCGATGAGGTGCAGCAGCGTGGACTTGCCGGCGCCGTTCGGGCCGAGCAGCGCGCCGAGCGAGCCCTCGGGCGCGGTGATGTCGACGTCGTCGACCACGAGGCGGCCGGCGCGCGAGAAGCGCACGCGCGAGAGATCGAGTCCGTCGGTCACGAGACCCTCCTGCGCATGAGCAGCAGGGCGAAGACCGGTCCGCCGACGAGCGCGGTGATGATGCCGACCGGCAGTTCGCGGGGGTCGAAGAGGGTGCGGGCGGCGGTGTCGGCCCAGACCAGGAACAGCGCACCGGCGAGTGCCGACAACGGCAGCAGGGCGCGATGGCGCGACCCCACGAGCAGCCGCACCGCGTGCGGCAGGATCAGCCCGACGAAACCGATGGAACCGCTCACGGCGACGAGCGCCCCCGTGAGCAGGGCCGTGCCGCCGAGCAGGAGCGTGCGGCTGCGGCCGACGTGCACCCCGAGCGCCGAGGCGGCGGCGTCGCCGAACGCGAAGGCGTCGAGGGTTCGGGCGCTCGTGATGAGCGGGATGCCGATGACGACGAGTGCGCCGCCCGCGATCGCGACCGAGACCCAGTCGGTGCCGGCGAGCGAGCCGAGCAACCAGTTGAGGATCTCGCGGTAGCTGTCGCCGGTGGCGCTCCAGAAGATGACGAGGCTCGTGATCGCGCCGAACATCGCCGAGACGGCGAGTCCGGCGAGCACCGTGCGGGTCGGCGTGAGGCCGCCGCCCACGCCGCCGCCTGCGCCTGCGCCCGCCCCGCCCTGCCCGCCTCGGCCCGCCGCCCCCGCGAGCGCGAGCGTCGCGACGAGCGCGGCGAGCGCCCCCGCGAACGCGGCGAACGGCAGCAGCAGGCCGACGCCGAGCACGATCACGACGACCGCCCCGACCGAGGCGCCAGACGAGAGGCCGAGCAGGTACGGATCCGCGAGCGGATTGCGGGTGAGCGCCTGCATGACCGCGCCGCAGAGCGCGAGGCCGGCCCCGACCGCGGCGGCGGTGAGCACGCGGGGCATCCGCAACTCCCAGACGATGCCGTCGCGCAGCGGGGTGAGGGTCGGCTCGCCGAGTCCGAGGTGCGCCATCACGCTCGCGACGACATCGGTCGGCGCGAGCCCGGCGGGCCCGATGGTCACGGCCGCGATGACGGATGCCACGAGCAGCACGCCGAGCGCGACGGCCCACGCGATCGTGCGTCCGCCCGTGCCTCGCGTGCCGCCCGTGCCTCGCGTGCCGGGCGTGCCGGCCGTGGGTGAGCGCGTCGCATCCCGCCGATCCGGGCCGGAAGCGGCCCGAACCCGACGGGAGACGACACGCTCGCTCATCAGCCGAGGGCTCCGAGCTGCTCGACGAGCGCGGCGACGGCTCCGACGTTGCGCACGCCGGCCTCGGTCGCCGGGAAGTCGACCACGAGGTATCGCTTCGCCTGCACGGCGGGCAGGGCCGCGGTCGCGGCGTTCGATTCGAGGTGCGCGATCTTCTGCTCCGCGGTGTTCCAGGCCGCATCGACGAGCACGATCACGTCGGGGTTCGCATCGACGATCGCCTCCCAGCCCATCGAGGTCCAGGTGTCGGCCACGTCGGCGGCGATGTTCTCGAGACCGGCGGCCTGCATGATCATCTGCGGGGCGCCGATGCCCGCGCCGACGAACGGCGTCTCGTCGCCCGAGCTGTACCAGAGGGCGGTGAGTCCGTCGGCGTTCGGCTCGATCGCCTCGAGCTCGGCCTGCTGTTCGGCGACGAGCTCGGCCGCGGCATCCGGAACGCCGAAGATCTCGCCGGCCTCCTCGAACTCGCGGAAGACCTCGTCGAAGGTGAGCGGGTTCGGCATGTAGCCCTCGCCCTTGCAGGCGGCCGGTGCGACGTAGCTCGCGACCCCGAGCTTCGCGAGGGTCGCGCGGTCGCCGGCGCCCTCGGCCGACAGGTTCGACTCCCAGCCGGCGAAGACGAGGTCGGGCTCGGCCGCGAGCGTCGCCTCCTGCGAGGGCACCTTCTCGGAGAGGACGTCGATGCCGGCCGCAGCGTCGGCGAACGCCTCGGGCGCCGGCCCGTCGCTGAAGGCCGAGCCGATCACGCGGTCTTCCAGGCCGAGCGCGAGCAGCAGCTCGAGGGTCGACGACTTGATCGTCACGACGCGCTCGGGCGCCGACTCGAAGGTCACCTCGGTGCCGCAGTTGTCGATCGTGAGCGGGTAGGCGGATGCCGCGGCATCCGCCTGATCCGAGGCATCCGGGTCGCCCGCCTGGGCGGTGGCGGCGCAGCCCGTGAGGAGGAGTGCGGCCGCTGCGGCGGCGACGGCCACGCCGGAACGCGAGCGATGCCGCGACGAGCGGGCAGAGAGGAGGGAACGGGTGAACGGCATGTGATCTCCGGGGGGTAGGCGTGAAGGGGTGCCGATGACATCGGCGACACGCAGCCCAATCCCGGGCCGTCACGACCGGTGAAAACACACCGGCGGTCTACGACGATCTTAGGCCGCAGCGACCCGTCTCGCGAGGGCGCGCCGCGCGTTCAGTCGAGCGGCCGTGCCGAACCGCGGCGCGCCAGGTCGAACGCCGCGCCGGCGAGGGCCGCCGAGGTGTCGAGGTCGTGCATCCAGAGCGGGGCGGATGCCGCGGTGAACCCGCTCTGCTCGAGTGCTGCCGCCGCCGGGGCATCCGCGTCGTCGACGAGCCAGGCGTCGAGCAGGCCGCCGCCCGACCGCGAGCCGTAGTGCCGGCCGACGGCCTCGGCGCTCGTCTCGACGCCGATCGCGCTGAGGCACGCGTCGGCCATGCCGCGCACGACCTTGCCGCCGATGATCGGCGAGACGCCGACGACGGGGGCGTGCGTCTCGCCGAGTGCCTCGCGGATGCCGGGCACGGCGAGGATCGTGCCGATCGAGACCACGGGGTTCGATGGTGCGACGAGCACGAGGTCGGCGCCGACGATCGCCTCGACGACCCCGGGGGCCGGCCGGGCCACGTCGATATTCCGTTGCCGGAATGCGACCGCGGGCAAGGCGGCGCGGTACCTCGTCCACCACTCCTGGAAGTGCATCTCGCGCTCGCCCGTCGGGTCGTCGGCGTCTGCGGCGAGCACGTGCGTGTCGACCTCGGTGTCGGTCGCCGGAATCAGCTGCACGCCGAGCGGCCAGCGCCGCTGCAGGCGGTGCGCCACCTCGGAGGGCGTCGCCCCTTCGCGAAGCCATGCCGTGCGGGCCAGGTGGGTGCCGAGGTCGAGGTCGCCGAGGGTGAACCACGGCCAGCCCACGCCCCACTCGCGCAGCTCGGCTGCGACGCGCTCGGTCTCGCCGGAACGGCCCCAGCCGCGATCGGTGTCGTTGACGCCCGCGAGCGAGTAGAGCAGCGAGTCGAAGTCGGGCATGAGGCGCACGCCGGCGAGCCAGAGGTCGTCGCCCGTGTTCACCACGACGGTGACGGATGCCTCGGTGCCGCCCTCGCCGTCGGGCCAGCGCCGGGCGCACTCCTCGCGCACGCCGCGCACGAAGCGCGAGCCTCCGACACCGCCCGCGAGCACCGTGATCTGCACCCTGCCACCCTACGGCCGAGTGCGAGCCCGCATCGGGACCGCTCGTATCGCACCGGACCGTGGATATCCGCGGTCCGGTGCGATACGAGTGGTCCGGCGGCAACGGAGTCAGGCGACCGGCGCGGCCTCCAGCACCGGGATCTCGTCGATCGAGCGGTACACCGGGATGCCCCTGGCCTCCGCGATGCGCACGTCCTGATCGGCGCCGTGCGAGGCGCCCTCGAGGCGCAACACGGCGTCGCAGTGCTGCAGCAGGCGGTGGGCGGTCGTGTACATGACGTCGCCCTCGACGGGCGCGGCGTCGGTGGGCGCAGCGGATGCGTCGGGGCCCGAGGCATCCGTCGACGCCACGCGCAGGATGGGCAGCGCGACCCATTCGCCGATCATCGGCACGTGGCCGCGTTCGTAGATCGGCCAGGAGGCCGCTTCGAGGCGTTCGAGGTTGCGGGCGATGCGGGCGGGGTCGCCATCGGTGCCCGAGCGGTAGGGGCCGGCGATGAGAATGAGCAGTGGTTTCGACATGTCGGCCACCATAACGTGCAAGAATGTGTAGAAACAAGGAGGAACGTGCATGTTGGCAGCGCAACGCCGTGAACTGCTGCTCGAATTGCTGCAGCGAGACGGCCGCATCGTGGCCGCCGATGCCGCGGCCGATCTGGGCATTTCCGAGGACACGATCCGCCGCGACCTCCGCGAACTCGCGGCGGCGGGCCTCTGTCAGCGCGTGTACGGGGGAGCGCTGCCGGCCTCACCGGCCGTCGAACCCTACGAGGCGCGCACCCGCATCGAGCCCGAGAGCAAGCACCGCATCGCCGCGGCCGCCGCCGCACTCATCGAACCAGGCGCGACCGTGCTGCTCGACGGCGGCACGAGCACGCTCGCCCTCGTCGGCGCGCTGCCGCGCTCGCTGCACGCGACCGTCATCACGCACAGCCCGACCATCGCCGTGGCGCTCGCCGAGCACGAGCACATCGAGTTGCAGCTCATCGGCGGCCGCGTCTACCGGCACTCGATGGTCACGTGCGGCGCGATCGCCGTCGAGGCGCTGCGCGATGTGAGCGCCGACCTGTTCTTCCTCGGCGTCACCGGGGTGCACGCCGAGGCCGGCCTCACCACGGGCGATGCGGAGGAGGCGGCGATGAAGCGAGCGCTCACACGCTCGGCCGCCGAGACCTACGTGCTCGCGAGCACCGAGAAGATCGGCGCGGCCTCGACGTACCGGGTGCTGCCCCTCGACGAGGTGGCGGGCGTCGTCACCGATGCGGATGCCGCTTCGCCGGCGATGCTCGAACTCGACCGCGCCGGAGTCAGGCTCCTCCCGGCGAGCTGAGCTGCGTGCTGACCGCCAGAGGGCTGGCGCTCACGGCGCGCCTGGTACGCGCGGCGACCGTCGTCTCGTCGGGTCGAGTCCGCAGAGGGCTGGCGGTCGTGATCGGTCGGGTGGACGATGGGACGACGCCGCACCGGCGCGGGAGGCCTCATGAACTCGGCACCGAACCCGACCCACCGGGCCGTCGCCCTCGTGGGCGGCGCGGGTTCCGGCAAGACGACCCTGCTCGAGGCGCTGCTGCTGCGCGCCGGCGCGATCCCGAGGGCGGGCAGCGTCGAGCAGGGCACCACGGTCGGCGACCACGAGCCCGAGGAGATCGCGAGAGGCATGACCCTCGGGCTCTCCCTCGCCCACCTGGCCTGGGCCGGGCCCGACGGCACCGAGCAGACCGTCACGCTCGCCGACACCGCGGGGCATCCCGATTTCGTCGGCAGCGTCGACACGGCACTGGCGGTGGCGGATGTCGCGGTGCTGACCGTGAGCGCGGTCGACGGCGTGACCGCTGGCACGAGGTCCGCGTGGGCCGCGGTGCAAGCGGCCGGCGTGCCGCTCATCGTCGTCATCACCCAGGAGGACCGGGCCCGCGCCGACTTCCGCCGGGTGCTGGAGGAGCTGCGCGTCGCGTTCGGCGAGCGCCTCGTGGCGCTCGAACTGCCGCTCGGCGAGGAGCACGACTTCACCGCGCTCGCCGATGTGCTCAGCGAGCGGGCCCTCGTCTACGACGACACGGGTCGGCATCACGACGAGCCGCTGCCGGCCGGGGCAGCCGAAGTCGAAGGGCACCGCATGCACGTCGAGGTCGCCGAGGAGATCGTGTCGCACGACGACGAGCAGCTCGAGGCGTACCTCGACGGCAGGGAGCCCGCGGCATCCGAACTCGAGCGAACCCTCGCCCGCGAAGTGGCCGCCGGCGAAGCGATCCCGGTGGTCGCCTGCTCCGCGGTGAACGACACCGGCATCGACCGGGTCGCCGACCTCGTGTGCGCCCTGGCACCGTCGGCGCTCGACCACGACAGCCGGATCGTGATGGGCGGCACCGAGGTGGCGGTCGCCCCGAACCCCGACGGCGAGACGCTGCTGCACGTCTTCCGCACCGTGGCCGACCCGTTCGTCGGACAGGTGTCGATGTTCAAGGTGCTCTCGGGGGTCGTTCGGCCGAGCGCCCGGCTGCACAACGCCACGACCGGATCCGACGAGCGACTGCACGGGCTCTTCCGTCTGCGCGGAGCCGACCACTTGCCCGCCGACGTGCTGCGGGCCGGCGACGTCGGCGCGGTCGCCAAGCTCACGGGGTCGCCGTCGGGCACGCTGCTGTGGACGCGCGTGGGCGGCAGCGCTCGGCCGGCACCGCTGCCGCGCCGCGAACCCGTGTTCGCGGTGACCCTCACCCCGGTCGCGCAGTCCGACGACGAGAAGCTCATGACCTCGCTCGGCCGCATCGTCGCCGAAGATCCGACGCTCGTGATCGACCGCACGGGAGGCGAGGCGATCCTCCGCGGCCTCGGCGACACGCACGTCGCCGTCGCCGTCGAACGACTCGCCCGCGTGTTCGGCGTGCACGTCACGACGGGGCCCGCGCCGATCGCCTACCGCGAGACGATCTCGGGCCGGGCCGAGGCCGAGGGGCGACTCAAGAAGCAGTCCGGCGGCCACGGACAGTTCGCCGTCGTGCAGCTGCGGGTCTCACCGCTGCCGCTGGGGGGCGGCTTCGAGTTCGTCGACTCCGTGGTCGGCGGAGCGGTGCCGCGCTCGTACATCCCCGCCGTCGAGAAGGGGGCACGCGACGCCCTCGCGGCTGGTGGGCCGCAGGGGCATCCGGTCGTCGACGTCAGGGTCGAGCTGGTCGACGGCAAGTCGCACTCGGTGGACTCCTCCGACATGGCCTTCGGCACGGCCGCCTCGATCGGGGTGAAGGCGGCGCTCGCCGAGGCAGGCACGGTGCTGCTCGAGCCCGTGTCGCTCGTCACGGTCACGGTGCCGAGCGAGCTGCAGGGCACGGTGCTGACCGATCTCTCCGGCCGTCGCGGGCGGGTCAGCGCCACGGAGGCCGCCGACGATGGCCGGGCTCGCATCGTGGCGAGCGTGCCGGAGGCGGAGCTCGGTCGCTACGTGCTCGACCTGCGCTCGATCACGGGCGGGCGGGCCGAGCTGACGATCACCCCCGACCACTACGCGAGGATGCTGCCGGGCGCCGTCGATCGGTGAGGCGCCCGGTGCGCTGGGCCCCGCCCGGTCGACGTCCGCGGTCAGTACCCGCCGGCAGCGACGTGGTGAGCGGCCGAGGCGAGCGCGTCGGCGATCTCGTCGGTGCCGTCGCGCAGCATGCCGACGGTCACGCGCACGAAGTCGCCGCCCGCGCGCGTGCGGGCACCGTTCGCGGCCTCGGCGACATCGGATGCCGCGAGGAACGGCGTGCCGGCCGCGACGCGCACGCCGGCGGCCGCGAGCTGCACGAGCGCCGAGCGTTCGCTCAGCACCGGCATCCACAGGTTGATGCCGTCGGCCGGGGCGACGGCGACCCCCCGGGCGCGCAGTGCGTCGCCGAGCGCACGCTGGCGGGTGTAGTACTGGCGGCGCGCCTCGGCGACGGCGTCGATCGAGGTGCCCTCGGTGAGCAGGTCGAGCAGGATCGTCTGCACCATGCGCGAGGTCCATCCCGGACCGAGCATACGTCGCGCGACGACGCGCTCGACGAGGTCGCGCGGCCCGCCGAGCGCGGCGATGCGCAGGTCGGGTCCGTGCGACTTCGAGAAGCTGCGAACGTGCACCACCCGGCCCGGCAGTGCACCGCCGAGCGACACGTCGCCCTCGGTCGAGATGAGCCCCGAGTGGTCGTCTTCGACGACGACGAGGTCGTTGACGTCGGGGGCCGAGCGGATGACCCGGGCCAGCGCCACGGCCCGCTCGGCGTTCATCGAGGCGCCCGTGGGGTTCTGCGCCCGCGGCTGCAGGAGCACCGCGACCGGGCGCCGCAGGAGGGCTCGCGCGAGGGCCTCGGGCACCATGCCGTGCTCGTCGAGCCGCACCGGCACGGGCTCGGCGCCGAGCACCTCGAGCAGGTCGAGGAAGGGCGGGAACCCCGGGCTCTCGACCACGACGCGGTCGCCGAAGCGCACGAGCTGCTCGAGCGTGCGCGAGATCGCGTCGAGCGCGCCGTCGACCACCATGATCGACTCGGCCTCAGAGGGCCAGGATGCCTCGAGCACCGCCGCGAGCGCGGGGATCACCGGTTCGGCCTGATAGCTGCCGGTCTCGGCTCGGGCCGACACCCGCGACAGCGCGGGGCCGAGCGCCGGCAGGAGCAGCGGGTCGGGCGTGCCGCGTGAGAGGTCGAGGCGCACCGGGTCGTTCGGCGCCGCCATGCCGCGCATGCGCGGGGCGAGCCAGCCCGGCGAGAGCGGGCGCACGAAGCTGCCCGCCCGCCCACGCGACTCGATGAGTCCGGTGCGCGAGAGCGCCTGCCAGGCCTGGCTCACGGTGGCGGGGCTGACCCCGAGTTCGCTCGCGAGCTCGCGCACGGTCGGCAACCTGGTGCCCGCGGCGAGCTCGCCGGAGTTCACGAGCCGCGCGATCACTCCCGCGATGCCCCGGGGGCTCGGCTCGGGGAACTCGGCGAGCGCGATGAGCGCCGCGCCGTCGACCCGAACATCGGTCACCTGAAATCCATTCGCACGAATACCTGACACGACCATTGCCTCCTCACGACACGAGGGACAAGATAAGTAACCACAACGTCACAGTGTGAAACACAAGAGAAATGTTCACGCCGAACAATAACAGAACGGGTCGCGAGTCCCGTTCGAGCGCTCCGGACGACGACGTCCGCGGCACCCCCCCCTCGGCGTCACAGCACCACCCGGTGAGCACCTCTGTTCCACGCCCATCGAGTGCACGGCAATGGCGCCGACCGACTCAGGAGGCAATATGACGATCGTCCGAGCGGCCATCACGCAGACGACCTGGACCGGCGACAAGGAGTCCATGCTCGACAAGCACGAGCAGTTCGCCCGCGACGCGAAGGCGCAGGGCGCCCAGGTCATCAGCTTCCAGGAGCTCTTCTACGGGCCGTACTTCGGCATCACCGAAGACGTGAAGTACTACGACTACGCGGAGCCCGCCGACGGCCCGATCGTGCAGCGCTTCGCCGCGCTCGCGAAGGAGCTCGGCATGGTGATGGTGCTGCCGATCTACGAAGAGGAGCAGCCGGGCGTCTACTACAACACCGCGGTCGTCGTCGACGCCGACGGCACGATCCTCGGCTCGTACCGCAAGCACCACATCCCGAACCTCGACAAGTTCTGGGAGAAGTTCTACTTCCGCCCCGGCAACCTCGGCTATCCCGTGTTCAACACGGCCGTCGGTCCGATCGGCGTCTACATCTGCTACGACCGGCACTTCCCCGAGGGATGGCGCGAGCTCGGCCTGAACGGCGCGCAGATCGTCTTCAACCCGAACGCCACGAAGCCGGGCCTCTCGAACAGGCTCTGGGAGATCGAGCAGCCGGCGGCTGCCGCCGCGAACGGGTACTTCGTCGCCGCGGCCAACCGGGTCGGCCTCGAAGACAACGAGTACGGCGATCTCGCCGTGAACTTCTACGGCAAGAGCCAGTTCTGCGACCCGCAGGGCAACATCGTCGGCGGCTACGGGTCGGAGAGCGACGAGGAGGTCGTGGTGCGCGACCTCGACCTGGACATGATCCGGAAGGTGCGCAACGCCTGGCAGTTCTACCGCGACCGCCGACCCGACTCGTACACCTCCATCCCGAAGCCGTAAGTCCACGAGCCACGCCAAGGAGCGAAACGTGACCACCACCCTCATCACCGGCGGCACCGTCGTGAGCGCCACGGGCCGGGCCGCTGCCGATGTGCTCGTCGACGGCGAGACGATCCGTGCGGTGCTCGAGCCCGGCGCCGCCCTGCTGGGCACGGATGTCGCGGCATCCGTCGACCGGGTGATCGACGCCACCGGCAAGTACGTGATCCCGGGGGGCATCGATGCCCACACCCACATGGAGCTGCCCTTCGGCGGCACCGCAGCGATCGACACGTTCGAGACCGGCACCCGGGCCGCCGCCTGGGGCGGCACGACGTCGATCGTCGACTTCGCGGTGCAGACCTACGGCCAGCGCATCGAAGACGGCCTCGCCGCCTGGCATGAGAAGGCGGCCGGCAACTGCGCGATCGACTACGCGTTCCACCAGATCGTGGGCGATGTCAACGAGGCCTCGCTCGCATCGCTCGCGAGACTGCCCGACGAGGGCGTCACGAGCTTCAAGCTCTTCATGGCCTACCCGGGCGTCTTCTACTCCGACGACGCGCAGATCCTGAAGGCCATGCAGGTCTCGCGCGACACGGGCATGCTCACGATGATGCACGCCGAGAACGGACCGGCGATCGACGTGCTCGCGCAGCAGCTCGTCGAGCAGGGCAAGACCGACCCGTTCTACCACGGCATCGCCCGGGCGTGGGAGATGGAGGAGGAGGCGACGCACCGCGCGATCATGCTCGCGAAGCTCACGGGGGCACCGCTCTACGTCGTGCACGTGTCGGCGAACCAGGCGGTCGAGCAGCTCGCCTGGGCGCGCGACAAGGGGCAGAACGTCTACGGCGAGACGTGCCCGCAGTACCTCTACCTCTCGCTCGAAGACCAGCTCGGCGCGACGAGCGAGGAGTGGAGCGCCTTCGAGGGTGCGAAGTGGGTCTGCTCGACGCCGCTCCGATCTCGCGAGGAGGGGCACCAGGACTCCATGTGGCGGGCCCTCCGCACGAACGACCTGCAGATGGTCTCGACCGACCACTGCCCCTTCTGCATGAAAGACCAGAAGGAGCTCGGCCTCGGCGACTTCCGCAAGATCCCGAACGGCATCGGCTCGATCGAGCACCGCATGGACCTCATGTACCAGGGCGTCGTCACGGGCGAGATCACCCTCGAACGCTGGGTCGAACTCACGAGCACGACGCCCGCGCGCATGTTCGGCCTCTACGGCCGCAAGGGCGTCATCCAGCCGGGGGCCGACGCCGACCTCGTCGTCTACGACCCGAACGGGCACACCTCGATCGGCATGCCGGTCGACGAGGCCGGCAGGCCGACGGGCAGGAAGCACCACATGAACATGGACCACGCCGCGTGGGAGGGCTTCGAGATCGACGGTCACGTCGACACGGTGCTCTCGCGCGGCAAGGTCATCGTCGACGACGACCAGTACCTCGGCGCCAAGGGCGACGGCCGCTTCCTCGCGCGCGGCCTCAGCCAGTACCTCATCTAAGGGAGTACCGATGGAATTCGGAGCGGTCCTGCAGACCAACCCCCCGGCATCGCGAACCATCCAGCTCGCGAAGCTCGCCGAGAACCACGGGTTCACCCACGTGTGGACCTTCGACTCGCACCTGCTGTGGCAGGAGCCGTACGTCATCTACAGCCAGATCCTCGCCGAGACCCGCAAGGTCAAGGTGGGGCCGTTCGTCACGAACCCCGCCACGCGCGACTGGACGGTGACGGCGTCGATCTTCGCGACCCTCAACGAGATGTACGGCAACCGCACGATCTGCGGCATCGGCCGCGGCGACTCGGCGGTGCGCGTCACCAACGGCAAGCCGACGACGATCGCCGAGCTGCGCGAGGCGATCCACGTGATCCGCGAGCTCGCGAACTCGCGCCCGGTCGAGTACCACGGCTCGCAGCTGCAGTTCCCGTGGAGCCACGGCTCGGAGCTCGACGTGTGGGTCGCGGCCTACGGCCCGATGGCGCTGAAGCTCACGGGCGAGGTGGGCGACGGATTCATCCTGCAGCTCGCCGACGTCGACATCGCCGCGTGGATGATCCAGCACGTGCGCGACGCCGCCGAAGCCGCTGGCCGCGACCCGATGTCGATCAAGTTCTGCGTCGCCGCTCCGATGTACATCGGCGACGACTGGGAGCACATGCGCGAGCAGTGCCGCTGGTTCGGCGGCATGGTCGGCAACCACGTGGCCGACATCGTCACGAAGTACGGCGCCCACGGCGCCGTGCCCGACGCCCTCACCGACTACATCGCGGCGCGCGAGGGCTACGACTACAACGAGCACGGCCGTGCGGGAAACGTGCACACGGCGTTCGTGCCCGACGAGATCGTCGACCGGTTCTGCCTGCTCGGCACCGCCGAGCAGCACATCGAGAAGCTCGAGCAGCTGAAGGCGCTCGGCGTCGACCAGTTCGCCGGGTACCTCCAGCACGACAACAAGGAGGAGACGCTGCGGGTCTACGGCGAGACCGTGATCCCGGCGCTCTCCGAGCACCTCACGGCGAAGGCATGATCGAGACCGGTGTGCGCGAGACGACGATGACGGATGCCGCGGCGCCGGCGCCCGGCATCCGTGCGTCGCGTCGCCCGGGGCGCGCGGGCCGCGGGGTCGGCCGGTGGGTCTGGGGCCTCGCCGGCATCCTCGTCATCGCGCTCGTCTGGGAGGGCTACAAGCTGCTCGGACCCGCCGACGGGGTCGTGCTCGGCGGCATGCGGGTGCTCCCGCGCACCACCGATCTCGCGATGCCGCACGTCTGGGACATGGGCGCCCGCCTCGCCGAACCCGTCACCCGAGCCGACGACGCGCTGCCGCTCTGGGCGGTGGTCGCGCTCGCCGCGCTCACGACCCTCGGCATCGCGGCCGCGGGGTGGCTCGTCGGCGTCGTCGTGGGCATCGGCCTCGCGCTCGTGATGCAGCGCTGGCGCATCGCCGAGTGGGGGCTGCTGCCCTGGATCGTGCTCAGCCAGACCGTGCCGCTCATCGCGTTCGCGCCGGTCGTGAAGAGCTGGGGCTCGCGGGTCGAGATCGGCTCGTTCGAGTGGCAGGACTGGATGTCGGTCGCCCTCATCGCGAGCTACCTCGCCTTCTTCCCGATCGCGATCGGCGCGCTGAAGGGCCTGCAGTCGCCCGACCGCATCCACACCGAGCTCATGCAGACGTATGCGGCGGGCTACTGGCAGACGCTCGTGAAGCTGCGGTTCCCGGCATCCGTGCCCTACCTGCTGCCCGCGCTGCGGCTCGGCGCGGCGAACGCGGTGATCGGCGCGGTCGTCGCCGAGGTCTCGACGGGCCTCCAGGGCGGCATCGGCCGCATCCTGATCCAGTTCGCCGGGCAGGCCTCGGGCGACCCGGCGAAGGCCTGGGGGCCGATCTTCGGCTCGATCGTGCTCGGGCTCGTCGCGGCCGGATCGGTCGCGCTCCTCGGCGTGATCCTCACGAACTACCGACGAACGGAGGAAGCCGCATGACGGACGCAACGCCCGCCATCGCCGCGGTCGAGATCAGCGGGGTCGACAAGGTGTTCGAGACCCGCTCGGGTCAGGTGCAGGCACTCGATTCGATCGGCCTCACGGTCGCCGCCGGCGAGTTCGTCTCGCTCATCGGCCCGAGCGGATGCGGCAAGTCGACGCTCATGCGTCTCGTCGCCGATCTCGACCAGCCGAGTTCGGGGAGCCTCTCCGTGTTCGGCAAGTCGGCCAAGCAGGCCCGGCTCGACCAGGAGTACGGCATCGCGTTCCAGCAGGCGGGCCTGCTGCCGTGGCGCACTGTGGAGGGCAACGTCGCCCTGCCCCTCGAGCTGCACGGCGCGGCATCCGCTGCTCGCACCGCCCGGGTCGCCGAGCTGCTCGACATGGTCGGCCTCTCCGACTTCGCCGACCGCTACCCCGACCAGCTCTCGGGCGGCATGCAGCAGCGCGTGGCGATCGCCCGGGCGCTCGCCGAGCAGCCGCGACTGCTGCTCATGGACGAGCCGTTCGGCGCGCTCGACGAGATGACGCGCGAGAAGATGCAGACCGAGCTCGTGCGCATCTCCGCCGAGACCGGTGCGGCCGTCGTGTTCGTCACGCACTCGATTCCCGAGGCCGTCTTCCTCTCCGACCGCGTCGTCGTCATGTCGCCCCGGCCCGGGCGCATCCAGGAGATCGTGCCGATGCGGCTCGGCGCCGACGCCCAGCGGGCGGCTCGCACCGAGGAGCTCCGCGAGGAGCGCGGCTTCTTCGACATGGTCACCGCGGTGCGCGAAGCCCTGCACGGCGGCTCACCGGTCGCGGCGGGCCCGCGTGGAGTGGAGAACCGCTGATGTCGGCCACCGCCGCGAGCACGGGCGCCGCCCCGCAGGGCCGTGGCGGATCGCGGCCGCACGGCATGAGCCCGCGCACCGAGACGACGCTCCGCATCGTCGCCCCGGTCGCGGTCGGGCTCATCGTGCTCGGCATCTGGCAGTTCCTCGTGAGCGTCGTCGGCGTCAGCGACTACCTGCTGCCGAGCCCGGCATCGATCGTCGAGGAGCTCATCGCCTACTGGCCGTCGGTCGTGCAGGCGACGCTGCTCACCGGCACGAACGCGCTGCTCGGCCTCATCGTCGGCTCGATCCTCGGCATCGCGCTCGCCGCGCTGGCGGCGAGATGGCGGCCGATCGACCAGATGAGCGCGCCCGTCGTCGCCTCCCTCGCCGTCATCCCGATCGTCGCGCTCGCCCCGGTGCTCAACTCGATGTTCGGCGCCGACAGCCAGTTCGGCCGGCAGGCGATCGCGGCACTCGCCTCGTTCGTGCCGGTCTTCGTCAACACGCTGCGCGGGTTCCGGCAGACGGACCCCGTGCACCGCGACCTCATGAAGGCGTATGCCGCGAACTCGGGCCAGGTGCTGCGCACCCTGACGCTGCCGACCGCGCGGCCCTTCATCCTCACCGGCATCCGCATCGCCTCGTCGCTCGCCGTGATCTCGGCCCTCGTCGCCGAGTACTTCGGCGGCCCGCGCGGCGGGCTGGGCGGGCTCATCTCGACGTCGGCCGCGTCGAGCGCGTACGCCCGCGCCTGGGCGTACGTCGTGGCATCCATCGCCCTCGGCCTGCTCTTCTACCTCGCGACGCTCGCCCTCGAACGCCTGCTCCAGCCGGCCGGCAACGGCCGCACGACCCCATCGGATGGCGCGAACTGACGCGTTCGACGAGTGGAAGCCATGCACCACGAGAATGATGAAAGGACCGACATGAACCACAGCAGACGTCGCTTCGCGACGATCGGCGGCGCGCTCGCCATCTCGGCCGCGCTCGCCCTCACCGCATGCTCGGGATCCGGCGACGGGTCGGACGGCGCTACCGACGACGCGTCGGGCTCGGGCGACCTCACCTCGGTGAAGCTCCAGCTCCAGTGGCTGCCGCAGGGCCAGTTCGCCGGCTACTTCGCCGCCGTCGACCAGGGCTACTTCGAAGAGGAGGGCCTGGACGTCGAGATCATCCCCTCGGGCGGTGACATCGTGCCGCAGGACGCGCTCGCCAACGGCGACGTCGACTACGCGATCGCCTGGGTGCCGAAGGTGCTCGGCTCGATCGAGCAGGGTGCGAACCTCACCAACATCGCCCAGATCTTCCAGAAGTCGGGCACGTTGCAGGTCTCGTGGGCCGACTCGGGCATCGACTCGGTCGCCGACTTCGAGGGCAAGAAGATCGGCTCATGGGGCTTCGGCAACGAATGGGAGATCTTCGCGGCGATGGCCGCAGAGGGCCTCGACTCGTCGACCGTGCAGATCATCACGCAGGACTTCAACATGAACGCCTTCCTGCAGGGTGACATCGACGCGGCCCAGGCGATGACCTACAACGAGTACGCGCAGCTGCTCGAGACGCCGAACCCCGACACGGGCGAGCTCTACCAGCCCGAGGACTTCAACGTCATCTCCTACCAGGACACGGTCGGCGCGATGCTGCAGGACGCGATCTGGGCCGACACCGAGCGGCTGGAGAGCGACGAGGCGTATCAGGACACGACCGTCGCGTTCCTCAAGGCCGTCATCAAGGGCTGGATCTACGCGGCCGAGAACCCCGAGGAGGCATCGGAGATCACGATCGCCGAGGGCTCCGGCTGGGGCCCGAGCCACGAGCTCTGGATGGTCAACGAGACGAACAAGCTCATCTGGCCGGCACCCGACGGCATCGGCATGATCGACGAGGCCGCGTGGGCCGCCACCGTGAAGGGCGCGCTCAGCGCCGTGAACGAGTCGGGAGCGAGCCCCATCACCGAGGAGCCGCCGGCATCGGCGTGGTCGAACGAGTGGATCACGACGGCGCTCGACGAACTGAAGGCCGACGGCGTCGACGTCACGGGCGAGAGCTTCGAGCCCATCGACGTAGAACTCACCGAGGGCGGCAACTAGTCATGCGTCGCCCTTCGAGAAGCGCCAGACAGAGCGTCGAACTCACCGAGGGCGGCAACTAGGCGAGTGGATGCCGCGTGGCCGGTGCGTCCCGGCCGGCCGCGCGGCATCCACCCCGCGGCATCCACCCCGCGGCATCCGACACCGACAGGAAAGGCACTGACGCCATGACCGACAACCTCACCGACGGCCTCGACGAGCTCGCCCGCGAACTCGACCGCGAGCACGTCTTCCACTCCTGGTCGGCGCAGTCCCAGGGGTCGAACCTCGTGGTCGCGAGCGGCCGCGGTTCGCGGGTCTGGGATCACGCCGGCCGCGAGTACCTCGACTTCTCGAGCCAGCTCGTGAACGTCAACATCGGCCACCAGCATCCCTCGGTCGTGCAGGCGATCCGTGAACAGGCCGAACTGCTCACGACGATCGCGCCCTCGACGGTGAACCTCCCTCGCGGCGAGGCCGCCAAGCGCATCGTCGCGCACGCGCCAGCCGGATTCCGCCGGGTGTTCTTCACCAACGGCGGCGCCGACGCCAACGAGAACGCGATCCGTATGGCGCGGCTGCACACCGGCCGCGACAAGGTGCTCTCCACCTACCGCTCGTACCACGGCAACACCGGCGCGGCCGTGGTCGCGACCGGCGACTGGCGCCGCATCCCGAACGAGTTCGCGCGCGGCCACGTGCACTTCTTCGGGCCCTACTACTACCGCTCCGAGTTCTGGGCGACGACCCCCGAGCAGGAGGCCGAACGCGCGCTGCAGCACCTGCGCCGCGTGATCGAGGCCGAGGGGCCGGCGTCGATCGCCGCGATCCTGCTCGAGACGATCCCCGGCACCGCGGGCGTGCTCGTGCCGCCGCCCGGCTATCTCGCCGGCGTGCGCGAGCTCTGCGACCGGCACGGCATCCTCCTCATCCTCGACGAGGTCATGGCCGGGTTCGGCCGCACCGGGCGATGGTTCGCCTTCGACGGCTACGACGTGCGCCCCGACCTCATCACCTTCGCGAAGGGCGTGAACTCGGGGTACGTGCCGGCGGGCGGCGTCATCATCGACGAACCCATCGCCGAGACGTTCGACGAGCGGGTCTTTCCGGGCGGGCTCACCTATTCGGGGCATCCGCTCGCGATGGCCTCGATCGTGGCGACCCTCGACGCGATGTCGTCGGAGGGCATCGTCGACCACGCCCGTGACGTCGGCGCCACGGTCATCGCGCCCGCGCTCGCCGAGCTCGCCGAGCGGCACGCCGTCATCGGCGAGGTGCGAGGCGAGGGCGTGTTCTGGGCGCTGGAACTCGTCGCCGACCGGGCCACCCGCGAGCCGCTGCCCGCGGCGGCGATGGGCCGTCTCAAGTCCGCGCTCGTCGCGCGCGGACTCCTGCCGTTCGTGCAGGACAACCGCATCCATGTCGTGCCGCCCTGCGTGGTCACGGCCGAGGAGGTCGCCGACGCGATGGCGATCTACGACGAAGTACTGAGCACCGCACTCGAAGGAGAGGGCTGAACCATGGGCCAGACCGACCTGAACACCTCGTCGCCGGGCGAGACCCAGCCATTGGACGCCGAGCTCGTGACCGTCGATCACTGGATCGACGGGGCATCCGTCGCCGGCGACTCCGCCCGAAGCGGACCGGTCTACAACCCGGCGCGCGGCGTCGAGCAGAAGCGCGTGCGCTTCGCTTCGACCGAAGACGTCGACGTCGCCGTGCAGGCGGCGGCCCGCGCCTTCCCCGCCTGGCGCGACACCTCGATCGCCAAGCGCCAGCAGGTGATGTTCGCGTTCCGCGAGCTGCTGAACGCCCGCAGCGACGAGCTCGCCGCGATCCTCACGAGCGAGCACGGCAAGGTGCTCTCGGACGCGGCGGGCGAGATCGCGCGCGGCCTCGAGGTCGTCGAGCTCGCGTGCGCGATGCCGGGATACGCGAAGGGCGAGTACTCCGAGAACGTGTCGACCGGCATCGACGTGTACTCGACGAAGCAGCCCGTGGGCGTCGTCGGCATCATCAGCCCCTTCAACTTCCCGGCGATGGTGCCGCTGTGGTTCTTCCCGCTCGCGATCGCGACCGGCAACACGGTCGTGCTGAAGCCGTCGGAGAAGGACCCGTCGGCATCGATCTGGCTCGCCCGGCTCATGCAGGAGGCGGGGCTGCCCGACGGCGTGCTGAACGTCGTGCACGGCGACAAGGTCGCCGTCGACGCCCTGCTCGAGCACCCCGTCGTGCGCTCGATCTCGTTCGTCGGCTCGACCCCGATCGCGAAGTACATCTACGCAACGGCGACCGCGCACGGCAAGCGCGTGCAGGCCCTCGGCGGCGCCAAGAACCACATGCTCGTGCTGCCCGACGCCGACCTCGACCTCGCCGCCGACGCCGCGGTCAACGCCGGCTTCGGCTCGGCGGGGGAGCGCTGCATGGCCGTCTCGGTCGTGCTCGCCGTCGACTCGGTCGCCGACGAACTCGTCGAGAAGATCGGCGAGCGGATGTCGCGGCTCACCACCGGCGACGGCACGCGCGGCTGCGACATGGGCCCGCTCATCACCCGCGAGCACCGCGACAAGGTCGTCGGCTACCTCGAGGTGGCGGCCGCCGACGGCGCGTCGGTCGTGGTCGACGGGCGCTCCGCCCCGATCAACGGGGAGCCCGATGGGTTCTGGCTCGGCCCGACCCTCGTCGACAAGGTGCCGCTCGAGTCATCCGTCTACCGCGACGAGATCTTCGGACCGGTGCTGTCGGTGGTGCGCGTCGACGGCTATCAGGACGGCGTCGACGTGATCAACGACTCGCCGTACGGCAACGGCACGGCCATCTTCACGAACGACGGCGGGGCCGCCAGGCGGTTCCAGCGCGAGGTGACGGTCGGCATGATCGGCATCAACGTGCCGATCCCCGTGCCCGTCGCCTATCACTCGTTCGGCGGATGGAAGGACTCCCTCTTCGGCGATGCCAAGGCCTACGGCCCGCGCGGCTTCGACTTCTTCACGCAGGAGAAGGCGGTCACCTCGCGCTGGCTCGACCCGAGCCACGGCGGGCTGAACCTGGGCTTCCCGCAGCACGAGTAGGGGTTCGTGCGGTGGCCGCCCTTCGGCGGCGGGCGGTCAGCGTGGCAGCGCGTCGCGCAGCATCTCGAGCGCGGCGCGCACCGTCTGGTGCACGACCGCCGACGGGTCGCCGCCGTCGAACTGGAAGTGCGCGTCGAGGATCTTGCCGCGCACCGAGACGGCGGCGTAGACGCTGCCCGCGGGCTCGCCGTCCTCGGGGCCCGGTCCTCCCACGCCCGTTACCGCGACAGTGGCATCGGCGTCGAGCAATCGGGCGACGCCCTCCGCGAGCTCGCGCGCGCCCTGCGTCGAGGTGACCGACTCGGCGGTCACGCCGAGAACGGAGCGCTTCACCGATTCCGCGTAGGCGACGACACCGCCCTGGAACCACTCGGATGCATCCGGTGCCGCGCCGAGGGCGTTGGCGATCGCGCCGCTCGTGAGCGACTCGGCCGTTGCAACCCGCACGCCGGCGGCCTGCGTTCGCGATGCGATGTCGCGGGCGATCGCCGCGAACTCGTCAGCCGGGTCCTGCATGGTCAGCCTCCGATTCCTGGGATCCTCGACGCCCGAGACGTCAGCGCGACCCCGACCTCGCCGTGAATGCCGAGATCGCGGCCTGCGCCTGCGGCGTCTCGAACGCTGCGCCGATCGTGCGCGCCTCGTCGTCGAGCGCGTCGGCGAACGGGCGCTCGAGCCCCGACCGCACGAGCCGCTTCGCCTGACCGAACGCACCGGTGGCGCCGGCGAGCCAACCGGCCGCGATCTCGCGTGCCCGCGCCTCGAGCGCGCCGGGCGCGACGACCTCGGTGACGAGTCCCCAGTCGAGCGCCTCCGTGGCCGTGAGTGTGCGCGACGTGAGGGTCAGTTCGAGCGCGCGCCGGGTGCCGATCGCCTCGGGCAGCAGGGTGCTCACTCCGCAGTCGGGGGTCAGCGCGACATCCGCATATCTGCTTGCGAACGTCGCATGCTCGGAGGCGATGACGAGGTCGGCGACGAGCATGAAGCCGAGGCCGCCGCCCGCGACCGGACCCTGCACGGCGGCGACGATGGGCTTGGCGCTCTCGCGGAGCGTTCGGTGGCCGTCGTGGATGCGATCGGCGAGGCCCGTGATGACGGCCCCGGCGTCGGGCTCGCCCGCGGCGAGCTGCGACATCGCGACGACGTCGCCGCCCGCGCAGAACGCACGGCCGTTGGCGTCGAAGAGCACCGCGCCGATGTCGTCGCGCTCGGCGATCTCGTGCGCGAGCACCTGCCAGCGTGCGATCGCCTCGGGGTCGACGGCGTTCAGCCGGGCCGGCCGGTTGAGGGTGATGCGGGCGAGCCCGTCGCTCACATCGAACAGGATCGCGTCATCGCTCATGAACGTGGAGTCTACTTCGGTCCACCGGGGCCGCTACGGCCGTCGGGACCGCTCGTGTCGCACGGGACCGCCGATATCCACGATCCCGTGCGACACGAAGTGTCCCGTCGGCACCCCCGGGCGTGCTCAGGCCGCGGCGTGCGCCCGCTCGAGGCGCGACGCCCGCGCCACGAGCACGTCGAGCACCGTGCGCACGGCGAGGCGCTCCGCGACATCCGGCCGCACGAGCGCCACGATCTGACGAGCGGATGCCACGCCGCGCAGCGGCTTCAACACGATCGAATCGGGCACCGTGCCCGTCGTGTAGCGCGGCACGAACGCGATGCCGAGACCCGCCTCGATGAACGCCTCGATGATGCGCATGTCGCTGAAACGCTGTCGCACGGTGGCACGGTGCCCGGTCTGCTGCTCGATCGCGTGCAGGATGCGCTCGAACGGGAAGCCCGGCGGCACGCTGAGCCAGGTCTCGTCGACGAGGTCGGCGGGGGTCACGTGGGCGCGCCCGGCGAGTCGGTGATCGGCGGGGATGCCGATGTCGAGCGGCTCGGTCAGGAGCGGCACCGCCTTCAGACCGCGCCCGCCCCACGGCAGCACCCCCGGCATCGTGTGCGCGAGCACGATGTCGAAGTCGGCGGTGAGGTCGGCGAACTCGGCGAGCCCGGGGTCGAGGTCGGTGGCGTTCACGACGAGACCGGCGACCGGTGCGAGGTCGGCGAGCACGGCCGGCAGCAGGGTCGCCCCGATGGTCGGGAAGGTGAGCAGCGACACCTCGCCGCTCGGGTGGTTGCGGAACTCGTCCCAGAGGGCCGTGGCGCGCTCGAGGGCGATCGCGACGTCGGCGGCGCTCCGCGCGAGTGCGTGACCGGCGCTCGTGAGCGCGACACCTCGGCCGGAGCGTTCGGTGAGCGGCATGCCGGCCTCGCGTTCGAGCACCTTGAGCTGTTGCGACACCGCCGAAGGGGTGCGGCCGGTCGCCTCGGCGACCGCGGTGATGCTGCCCCGTTCAGCGAGCTCTCTGAGCAGGTCCAGTCGACGCACATCCATGAAGCTAGCCTACATTGTCATTGTAGAATTGTGAGCTTGTGCTGCATGGTTGTTCGCGGTTCAATTGAGGTGTCGAACACGTGCAATGGGGCATCGAACGCTCGATCACCCGCTCGTACTTCGAAAGGATCCACCGTGCTCAGCATCATCGTGCTTCTCGGCGGCGTCTCCGCCGCCGCCGTCATCGGCTCGATCGTCGTCACCGCGCGTGACGGCTACCGTCGTCAGCCGCGAGAGACGTTCGCGCGCACCGTCTAGGCGCCGCGAATCCCGGGGGTCCGTTCCCCGGATTGCAGGGCCGCCGCGCGGGGGAGGGACACCCCGCGGGGCGGCCCTTCAGCATGCGCATCGGGAGGCGCTGGGGGGATTCCGATCCGCAGGTCTCGGGAAGAGTCCGTCGTCGTCGTGCGCTCCCCGACCCACCGGACGGTTCTCGACACGGCTGACGCTCTCCCGCTAGCGTGTGCCCAGGGGAACGACGTTTTGGGGGGAACATGGCGCATGTGGTCGCGACCGGCGCAGGCAAGGTCATGATGGAGCGTCGGGCGGATCCGACGCACGAGTACATCTTGAAGCTCACCGGCAAGGAGCGACCGCGCGTGCTCTTCGTCGGCACGGCGACCGGCGACGACGCCGCGTACATCGTGAGCTTCTACACGACGTACGACTCCGACCGCTGCGCGCCGCATCATCTCCCGCTCTTCCACCGGGCCGTCGACGACCTCGCCGGATTCGTGCGCGGCTTCGACGTGATCCACGTCGGCGGCGGCAACACCGCGAACATGCTCGATGTCTGGAAACGCCAGGGCCTCGACGAGATCATGCGCGAGATGTGGGAGGACCCGTCGTCGAACACGGTCTTCACCGGCGGCAGCGCCGGCGGCATCTGCTGGTTCGAGGGCGGCACGACCGACAGCTACGGGCCGACGCTGCAGGTGCTTCCCGAGGGGCTCGGATTCCTGCACGGCAGCTTCTGCCCGCACTACGACGCGGAAGACCAGCGGCAACCGCTCTTCCACGCCTCGCTCCTCAGCGGCGAGCTCACGACCGGCTACGCCGTCGGCAACCTGCAGTCGCTGCACTTCGACGGCTCGGAGTTCGTCACCGCGATCAGTCCGGTCGAGAACGCGCTCGCGCTGAAGGTCGAGGCGGTCGACGGCAGCATCGTCGAGACGAAGCTCCCGGTGCAAGTGCTCGAGAGTACCGGCCCCATCGCGAAGGGGCCCTCGTCGTGAACGACAACGTGTGGATCCTCGTCGCCGAGCTGATCGTCGTCATCGCGGCGATCTTCATGGGCACCCGCACGAGCGGGATCGGCCTCGGCGTCTGGGGCCTCGTGGGTGTCGCGGTGCTCATCTTCGTGTTCGGCGAGGCACCCGGCAACGCGCCCGTCGATGCGGTCTTCATCGTCATCACCGTCATCACCGCGGCATCCGTCATGCAAGCCGCCGGCGGCATCGACTGGATGGTGTCGGTCGCCGCGAAGGTGATCAAGAAGCGGCCGAAGTCGGTGGTGTTCCTGGCACCCGCGATGTCGTTCCTGTTCACGGTCGGTGCGGGCACCGGCAACATCTTCTATCCGCTGCTGCCGGTGATCTACGACGTGTCGTACCAGCAGAAGATCCGCCCCGAGCGGGCGCTGTCGGTCTCGGCGGTGGCCTCGCAGGTCGGCATCCTCTGCAGTCCGGTCTCCGCCGCGACCGCGTCGATGGTCGTGCTGCTGGCGCCCCAGGGCGTCGATCTCGGCAAGCTGCTGCTCATCATGTGGCCGGCGTCGATCGTCGGACTCGCCGTCGCGGCCATCGTCATGGTGCGCAAGGGCAAGGAGCTCGAGGACGATCCCGAGTTCCAGCGCCGCCTCGCCGCGCACCTCGTGAAGCCTGCAGTGCAGGTCGACGTCGACAAGAAGCTGCCCCGCTCGGCGGTGCTCTCGGCGTCGCTCTTCCTCGCGGGTGTCGGCGTGATCGTGCTGTTCGGCCTCTTCGAGGGCATTCGCCCCGTCATCGGCACCGATGACGACGGCGACCCGCTGCGGGTGAGCATCACCGTCATCATCGAGGTGGTCATGGGCATCATCGCGGCGCTCATCTTCGTGACGTGCAAGGTCAAGGCGTCGGATGTCCCGAAGCAGTCGACCTTCCCGGCCGGCATCGTCGGCGCGATCGCCCTCTTCGGCATCGCCTGGCTCGCGAACACCTTCGTCGCGGCGAACAACACGCTCATCGTCGAGGGCCTCGGCTCGCTCGTCTCCGGCTCCTCCGCCTTCCTCGGCGCGCTGCTCTTCGCGTTCGCGCTCTTCGTCGTCGCGATGCTGACGACGAGCCAGTCGAGCGCGACGAACGCGATCGTGCCGATCGGCATCACGATCGGGCTGCCCGCTTCGCTCCTCGTCGGCCTCTGGCCGGCCGCGATGGGCATCTACACGCTGCCCGCCAACGGCAGCCAGGTCGCGACGGTCGCCTTCGACCAGACCGGCACGACGAAGATGGGCAAGTTCGTCGTCGACCACTCGTTCCAGTTGCCGAACCTGATCTACGTGGTCGTCGCGATCATCGTGGGCGTCGCGCTCTCGTTCGTCATCGTCTGATGGCCGAGGCGGGCGACCAGGCACTCCTCCGCAGGTTCCTGCTCGGGCTCGCGGAAGGCATGAATGCCGCAGCTGATTCCGTCGACAAGATCCGCGACACGCTCGTGCAGGTGTCGCGAGCGAACGGTCGCGAGGACACCGACTTCGTCGTGCTGCCGACCGTGATCATCATCCAGACCGGTGCCGGCGAGGAAGGCCGGGTGGCGATCCGCTCGGCCGTGAACGCCTCGTTCCGCTTCGACCAGATCGCGGCGCTCTACCGACTGATCGACGACGCCAAGCGTGCCGAAATCGCCCCGCTCGACGGCATCAAGCGGCTCAACGACATCGGCGCGATGAAACCGTCGCACGGCTGGGTCGTGCGCACCTTCGGGCACGCGGTGCTCACCACGGGACTCGCGTTGCTGCTCGCGCCGACGTGGGAGGGCGCGCTCGTTGCCTTCGTGCTCGGGGCGTTCATCGGCGTCGCCAAGCTCGTGCGCTCGCCGACGCTGCAGATCGTCTTCCCGGTCTTCGCGGCGTTCGTCTGCGCCATCGCCGTGTTCCTGATCGCGCCGTACTTCGCCGTTGGCGACCCGATCAAGCTGCTCATCGCGCCGCTCGCGACATTCCTGCCGGGTGGGGTGCTGACGACGGCCGTCGTCGAGCTCGCGGCGGGCCAGATGCTCGCCGGTGCCTCCCGTCTCGTATTCGGGCTCGTGCAGCTCTCGCTGCTCGCGTTCGGCATCCTGGCCGCGGGCACGCTTGTCGGCGTCGGCAGTTCCTCCTACGTGCCGCTCCAGACGAACGAGGCCTTCCCGTGGTGGACGGCGATGGTCGGAGTCCTGCTCTTCGCGATCGGCAACTATCTGCATTTCTCGGCCCCACCGCGCACCTTCGGCTGGGTGCTGCTCGTGCTGCTCGTCGCGTACGGCGGCCAGGTAGTGGGAAGCGCGCTCATCGGGGCATCGGTGAGCGGGTTCATCGGTGCGCTCGCCATGACGCCGGTCGTGCTGTGGATCGCCACGCTACGGCACGGCGCGCCGTCGCAGCTCACCTTCCTGCCGGCGTTCTGGCTGCTGGTGCCGGGCGCCGCCGGTCTCGTCGGCCTCACCGAGGCGATCGGCACGACGCGCGGCTTCGAGGACTTCACCGAAGCGCTCATCTCGATCATGTCGATCGCGTTGGGCGTGCTGATCGGCACGGCGCTCTACCGGGTGGTGCACCAGGGTGCCGAAGAACTCGCCGACTTCCACATCGAGGTGCCCGCCTCGCTCACCGAGGAGGAGAAGCCGCCGTTCTGGGCGCGCCTCGTGCCGGGCACGCCGCGCACGTTCTGGCGGCGACGTCGCCGACGCCCGACGCCCGATCATCGAGGGGATGCCTCGTCGACACCCGCCGCAACAGAGGAATCCTCCCCTTTTTCTCAGGCAACCGAGTCGTAGAGTATTCGGGTGACCCTCCGAGACGCCAAGCACACCGACGCCGCGCGCAGCCGGTTGATCGACTTCATCGCCGCCGACGCCGTGTTCCACGGGGACTTCACCCTGACGAGCGGCAAGAAGGCCAGTTACTACGTCGACCTCCGCAAGGTGAGCCTCGACCACCGCGTCGCGCCCCTCATCGGTGAGGTCATGATCGACCTCATCAAAGACGTTCCCGACGTCTTCGCCGTCGGCGGCATGACCATGGGCGCCGACCCGATCGCCGCGGCGGTCCTGCATCAGGGCGCAGCGCGGGGCCTCTCCTATGACGCATTCGTCGTGCGCAAGGAGCCGAAAGACCACGGCCGCGGCAAGCAGGTCGAAGGTCCAGACCTCGCGGGCAAGCGGGTCATCGTGGTCGAAGACACGTCGACGACCGGCGGCAGCCCCCTGCAGGCGATCGAGGCGCTGAAGAAGGTCGGCGCCGAGGTCGTGGCCGTCGCGGTCGTCGTCGATCGGGCGACCGGGGCGCGTGAGGTCATCGAGGCGGCCGGAGTGCCGTACCTCGCCGCCATCGGGCTCGAAGACCTGGGACTGGCCTGATGAGCCGCGACGGGCAGGGTCTGGGGGGCGACGGGGCCGATTGGCTGCTCGCCCAGTTGGCGAGCGGCACCGCACCGCACCGCGACGTTCCTCCGCAGCCGCCCGTCGCCACGCCCGCCCAGCCGGGCCACCAGCTTCCGCCGGTCGGTCACCCGCCGGTCGCTCCGGGCACTCCGGCGCCGCGTCGCGACGAAGTGCTCGACTGGTTCTCCGAGGCTCCAGCGCAGGCTGCGGCGCAGGCTCCGGATGCCGCGACCCGATCGCTTCCCGTCGTCGGTGCGCCGACACCCCAGCAATCGTCATCGACCCCTCCCGTCTACCTGACGCAGGTCGAGCCGCCGGTCGGCACGCCCGGCCCGGCTCCGTTGCGGCCGGCCGCCGCACCGTGGCCGCCGGCCGTTTCGTCGGCACCGCCCGTTGCCCCGGCTGCCCCGGCCCCGCTGCCGCCCCTGGCGCCTTCCGGGTACCCGACTGTCGAGTCGTTGTCGCCCGCCGCTCGGCCCTTCGTTCCGGTCGTGCCGGCCACCCGACCGGTGGCCGAGCCGACCCCGCCCGGACCGGTGACTCCCACCGCGCCATTCGCTCTCACCTGGGGTTCAGAGGAACTCGAGTCGGAGGATGCGATTCGAGCGGCCTTCCGCAGTCTCTCCGACCCGGCGCCTTCGGAGGCTCAGACGCACGAGGCATCCGTGGCCCCGGCCGCGCCCGTGCAGCCGTTTCCGCCGGTGACCCCGGCTGCCGCTCCGGTCGCGCCTGCCACTCCCGTCGCGCCTGCCGCACCGGTCGCGCCCGTACCGCCCGTCGACGCCGAATCCCCGTTCGCCGGGTTCGCCCCGCCTCCCGTCGCCCGTCAATCGTTCACCCCCGTGCGTCCGGCGGTCACGCCGACCCATCCGACCACTCCGTTGACCGCGCCGGCCGGTTGGGATGCGCCGGTCATGCCGGCCACTCCGTCGACCGCGCCGGCCGGTTGGGATGCACCGGCCTCGCCGATCCCTCCGACCTCACCGGCCACTCCGTCGACTGCGCCGGCCGGTTGGGATGCACCGGCCTCGCCGATCCCTCCGACCTCACCGGCCACTCCGTCGACTGCCCCGGCCGGTTGGGATGAGCGGCGTCCGCGCGCTTCGGCGCCGGCCGCCAACTACGACGACGAGCTGTGGGCTGCCCTCCACGAGCCCGAGCCGGTTGCGAACCCGGCGTCGGCCCAGCCCACCCAGCAGGCAGCCCCGGCACGCGCGGAGAACGACCGGTTCGCCGCCTTCGCCGCTGACACGACCGACCCCTTCGCGGCCCTCGCCGCGACGACAGCGCTCCCCGTGCAGCCATCCGCCCCCGAAACCGAGCCGCGTCCCGGCAGCGCGAGCGGGCAGCAACCGAACGCCGCACCCGCACGTGAGGCCCACGCGTTCAACGCCACGCCGTTCCCCGCATTCGCCTCGGGCGCGAGCGGCGGCGACGACCCCACACGGGAGCCGCCGGAGCCCGTCGACGACCTGCTCGCCTCGCTGGGCAGCGGTGCGCCGCGGACTCGCGACGCCGTGCCGCCCGCGCGCGAGAGCGCGACCCCCGGTGGGGCCACCCCGCCGACGGGACCCGTGCCTTCCGGCCTCGATGCCCTCGGGTTCGGCTTCGACGACGAACCCGAAGCGGCCGACGACACAGCGCCGCGACGTGGCGTCGATGCGGAGGCGACACCCGGCATCCGAGGCCGCTTCTTCGGTCGTGGCCGGAACCCCGAACCCGAGTTCGACGAGGACGAAGCGCCGGACGGGCTCGAGGCAGGCGAGACCGGATACCTGTGGAACCTGACGCCGGATCCGACTGCCGAAGACCCGAAGGATCGCCCCGAGGCCGTGGCGACCTCGTTCCTGGCGGCGCCCGGTGCCGCGGGCGACGGTGCGACCGATGTCTTCGGCGCCGGGTGGCGCGACGACGCCGAGCTCGAAGTCGAGCCTCAGCCTGACGCTGGCCCTGACGTCGAACCCGAGCCCGACGTCGAGCCCGACCTCGATCCGGCCGGCGAGCAGGGGATGCAGCCCGACTGGGCGTTCCCCCAAGACACCGCGCCCTTTCCGAGCGACTTCGCCGACCGCCTCACCGCCGGCCCTGCCTTCGATGCGGCGACGATCGCCCTCCCCGTGAGCGATTCGTCGGCCGCGGCCTCGACGCCGGCCGCGGCCTCGACGCCGGCCGCGGCATCCGACGACTCGGTGACGGCGCTCTTCGGCGCTGCCGCAAGCGACCCCTTCGGCTCGCCCCGTGCATCGAACGACCCGTTCGGGGCCCCGGCGCCCGGCGCCCAGCCTGCGGCCGGCGGTTCCCCCACGACTCCGGTCGGCGGCCCGGCCAGCACCGGCATCGGCCCGCAGCGGGGAGGCGCCGGCAGGCCCGGCGGACCCAACGGCAACGGCAACGGCGGCGGCGGCGGCAACGGCGGCGCGGCAGGCGGCACCGGCGGGCGCCCTCCGGGCGCACCGAAGGGCGGCAATCGCACCCTCCGCACGCTCATCTGGGTCGCCGGCGGCCTCGTCGTGCTGCTCGTCATCGCCGGGCTCTACTTCGTCGGCACGCAGCTCTCGAGCGACGATGACGGCGGCGGTCAGGCCTCGGGCAGTGCGTCGGCGAGTGCCTCGGAGACGCCCGTCGTCGAGCCGACCGGCCCGCAGCCGGCCGGCGTGCACGCCTGGAACACCCTCTTCGGCGGCGAGTGCATCGACCCGTTCGACTCGGTCTGGGCCGAGGAGTTCACCGTGGTCGACTGTGCGGCGCCCCACGCGGCCCAGCTCGTCTATCGCGGAACACTGCCGGGTGACGCGGCCGCCCCCTTCCCGGGTGAGGCCGAGCTCGCAGCGCAGATGCCCGCGCTCTGCCGGGCCGCCGGCGTCTTCGAACCGACGCTCGTGGCCGGCATCGGCGATCTGCAGGTGCTGGGCAGCTTCCCGGTGACCGAGGAGCAGTGGGCCGAGGGCCAGCGCAACTACTACTGCTTCGCGAACCGTGCGGGCGGCGAGCCGCTGACCGGGGCGATCAACGGCCCCGGGCCGACGGCCTGACCGGCATGGGTGCGGTTGCAGCGCGCCGGAATGGCGCGGGCGCTGTCGTCGTCTTCGGCTCGCTGAACGTCGATTCCACGAGCTACGTCGACGCGTTCCCCGCACCGGGCGAGACGATCCTCGCGCATGATTTCCGTGTCGCGCTCGGCGGCAAGGGCGCGAACCAGGCCGTCGCAGCGCACGTCGCGGGGCTGCCGGTCGAGTTCGTCGCCTGCGTCGGCGACGACGCGAGCGGAGCGTTCGCGCGCGAGACCCTCGAACGCCTCGGAGTGCCGATGACGGCGGTCCGGCTGGTTCCGGATGCCCCGACCGGCGTCGCCCAGATCACCGTCGCCGACTCGGGCGAGAACACCGTGATCGTCACCGGCGGCGCGAACCTCGCCCTGACGCCAGAGATGGTGGAGGCAGAGCGCGAGCGCGTCGCCGCTGCGGCCCTCGTGCTCACCCAGGGCGAGCTGCCGGTGCCGACCATCGAGCGAGTCGCCGTCATCGCGGCCGAGTTCGGCGCCCGGTTCGTGCTGAATCTCGCGCCGCCCGCGCCCGTCTCGGCCGAGACGCTCCGCGTCGCCGATCCGCTCGTGCTGAACGAACACGAGGCGCGAGCGGTCGGCATCGGCACGGATGCCCCGAGCGACGCCACCCTCGACGAGTGGCGCGCGCTCGCGGCATCCGCCGCCGGGGTGGTGGCTCGCTCGATCGTCGTGACGCTCGGCGGCGCCGGTGCCGTCGCAGCTGACGCCGCCGGTTCGTGGGCCGCGCCGGCGCCCCGCGTTACCGCGGTCGACACGACCGGCGCCGGCGACGGGTTCACCGGCACCCTCGCCGCGTTCCTCGCCGAGGGGCGCTCGTTGCCCGAGGCGCTCCGCATCGCGGTCGCGGCGGGCGCACTCGCCGTGCAGGCACGCGGCACGGTCGACTCCTATGCGCCGCGAGACACCGTGCTCGCTGCGTCGTCGGCATCGGATGCGGCGGCGTCGCCGCTCTCCGCCGACACCGACCTCTCCGCCGAGCCGGCCTCCACGCAGACGAAGGAATGACCGCCGAATGACCATCCCCGTGATCATCGACTGCGACCCCGGTCACGACGACGTCTTCGCGTTGTGGCTCGCCGCGGGACATCCGGCGCTCGAACTCGTCGCCGTCACGACCGTGGGCGGAAACGCGCCGCTCGACCACACGACCCGGAACGCCCGCATCGCCCTCTCCGTCGCGGGCGTCACCGAGGTGCCGGTCGCGGCCGGAGCAGTCGGCCCGCTCGTTCGCACGCTGCAGACGGCCGAGTGGATCCACGGTGAGAACGGGCTCGGCGGCCCGGAGCTTCCCGAGCCGGCGGTGCCGCTCGACCCGCGCACCGCGACCGAGCTCATGGTCGACACGCTCGCCCGGTCGAGCGAACCCGTCGCGATCATCGCGACCGGGCCGATCACGAACGTCGCGATCCTGCTGCGCGATCACCCGGAACTCGCCGGGCGCATCCGCGAGATCGTCTGGATGGGCGGCTCGACCGAACGCGGCAATGTCACCCCCTACGCCGAGTTCAACGCCTGGGTCGACCCCGAGGCGCTCGACCTCGTCGTGCGCAGCGGCGTGCGCTTCACGATGGTCGGCCTGAATGTGACCCACCTCGCGCTCGTCACCGCCGCCGTACGCGGGCAGATCACCGCGATCGGCACCCGCACCGCGGCCTTCGGCGCCGAACTGCTCGACTTCTTCTGCCGCACGAACGACGAGGTGTTCGGCATGCCCGACGGGCCGCTGCACGACCCCGTCGCCGTCGCCGTGCTCACCGACCCCGGATGCGTCGGGCTGCGGCACACTCGGCTCGACGTCGAAGTGGCCGGCGTCGAGACGGCGGGTGCGACGAGCGTCGACCTCGACGGCATGCTCGGCCAGGAGCCGAACGCCTGGGTCGCGACCGAGCTCGACGTCGACCGGTTCTGGGCGGGCGTCGCGGCATCCGTCGCCCGGCTCGCCTGACTCAGGGCTTCTGAGGGCCGTTTCGGGCCGAGCCTACAGCTCGGTCTCGGCCGGTGCCTCGTGCACGAGTTCGGCCACGCCCGAGAGGATCTCATCGGGGCGGAACGGGTACTTCTCGATCTCGGCCTGATCGCTGATGCCGGTCATCACGAGGATCGTGTGCAGGCCCGCCTCGATGCCCGCGACGATGTCGGTGTCCATGCGGTCGCCGATCATGGCCGTGTTCTCGGAGTGCGCGCCGATCTTGTTGAGTGCCGAGCGGAACATCATCGGGTTCGGCTTGCCCACGACGTAGGGCTCTTTGCCCGTGGCCTTCGTGATGAGCGCCGCGATCGCACCGGTCGCGGGCAGCGGCCCGTCGGCGCTGGGGCCGGTCGCGTCGGGGTTCGTCACGATGAACCGCGCGCCGTTGCCGATCAGGCGGATCGCCTTCGTGATCGCCTCGAACGAGTAGTTGCGGGTCTCGCCCACCACGACGAAGTCGGGCGCGGTCTCGGTCATCACGAACCCCGCCTCGTGCAGTGCGGTGAGGATGCCCGCCTCGCCGATCACGAACGCCGAGCCGCCCGGCAGCTGCTGCCGCAGGAAGTCGGCCGTGGCGAGCGCGCTCGTCCAGAGTCGCTCCTCTGGCACGTTGAGGCCGCTCGCGCGGAGCCGCGCCGACAGGTCCCTGGCCGTGAAGATCGAGTTGTTGGTGAGCACGAGGTACGGGGTTCCCGCGTCCTCCCACTGCTGGAGCAGCGCGGTGGCGCCGGGCAGGGCGTGGTTCTCGTGCACGAGCACGCCGTCCATGTCGGTCAGCCAGCACTCGACTTCTTCACGTCGTGACATGTCATCAGCCTAGGGTGCGCGTGTCACCGGTCGATGTCGGGCGGATGTCTCGTGGCGGCGTCGAGCCGACGCCGGGGCCCGTTCCTCCGTGTCCTGGGTGCGGCGCTAGACGGTGACCCAGATGGATGCCGCGGTCTCGCGGGGGAGCGTGAGGTCGACCGGCGACCCGCCGACGGCGGCGGTGACGGCGAAGCGGTCGGCCGCGGCATCCGTCACCTCGAGCTCGGTGCCCGGGCGCACGCCCGACTCGTCGAGTTCGCGCAGCACCGAAGGGTCGCGGTCGCTGATGCGCAGCACCGTGCCGCGGTGACCTGCCGGCGCCTCGGCGAGGAGGAGCGCCGGTTCGCGCTCGAGCGTGCCGTCGGCTTTGGGGATCGGGTCGCCGTGCGGGTCGTTGCGCGGCCGGCCGAGGCGCACGTCGATCGCTTCGAGCAGCCGGTCGGAGAGCGCATGCTCGAGGATCTCGGCCTCGTCGTGCACCTCGTCCCACGAGTAGCCCATCTCCTCCACGAGCCAGGTCTCGATGAGCCGGTGCCGGCGCACCACCGCGAGGGCCTGCGCGAGCCCCGTGTCGGTGAGCCGCACCGCACCGTACGGCACGTGCGAGACGAGGCCCGCGGAGGCCATCTTCTTCACCATCTCGGTGACCGATGACGGCGCCACACCGAGCCGGCCCGCCAGCACCGACGGTGTGATGGCGTCGGGTTGCCACTCGGTGTAGGCGTACACCGTCTTCAGGTAGTCCTCGATCGCGGGGCTCGTTGCAGGCATCGGCCTCAGGATAGCGGGCCGGGCCGGGCCGGGCCGGGCTCAGGGTCGTGAGATCAGGCGCCCGTGAACACGAGCCAGAGCAGCACGCCGTTGAGCACGATCAGGAAGACGGATGCCCCGACTCCCGCCGCGGTCGTCGCCCAGTGGTTGCGCCACTGGCCGAGCACCCCCACCTTCGCGGTCAGCACGACGAGCGGCACGAGCGCGAACGGGATGCCGAACGACAGCACGACCTGGCTCAGCACGAGCGAGAGCGTCGGGTCGAATCCGAGCCAGAGGATCGCGAGCGCCGGGATCAAGGTCACGAGCCGGCGGAGGATCAGCGGAACCCGCACGTGCAGCAGTCCGTGCATGATCTCGGCACCCGCGTAGGCGCCGACCGAGGTCGAGGCGAGCCCCGAGGCGAGCAGGCCGACCGCGAAGAGGGTCGCGACGACGGGACCGAGCGCGACCCCGAGCGCGGCGTAGGCGCCCTCGAGGCTGTCAGTGCCCTCGACGCCCGCGAGGTTCACGGCGGCGAGCAGCAGGATGCAGAGGTTCACCGTGCCGGCGATCGCCATCGCGATCGACACGTCCCAGCGGGTGGCGCGCACGAGCACCCCGGTCGGCACCTCGGTCGAGGTGCCGGGAGCGGGCGCCGGCTCATCGGCGGGCCGGCTGATGCCGAAGCCGTGCCACGCGATGCGACGGGTCGGGTCGCCCGAGTCGCGGCGGGCGCCCGGCCCTCCGCGCCGGGTCGCGAAACGGTCGCGAGTGAGGGCGGAGTGCGCGTAGATCGCGTGCGGCATGATCGTCGCGCCGAGGATCGAAGCGGCGAGAAGCACCGAGTTCGTGTCCGCGAAGCGCGGCACGAGGCCGGCGAGCAGGCCCCCCGGGTCGGGCGGTGCGATGAAGACCCCGACGGTGAAGCCGATCGCGATGATCGCGAGCAGCCCCATGATGACGAACTCGAAGGTGCGCGGGCCCCGCCGCGACTGCAGCACGAGCAGCGCGATGGAGACGGTGCCGGTGATGAGCCCGCCCCAGAGCAGCGGAACGCCGAAGAGCAGGTTGAGGGCGACGGCGCCGCCGATGACCTCGGCGAGGTCGGTCGCCATGGCGACGAGTTCGGCCTGCAGCCAGTAGGCGCGGCGGCCCCAGCGGTTCGTGATGCGGGCGCCGAGCACTTCGGGGAGGCTGCGCCCCGTGACGATGCCGAGCTTCGCCGAGAGGTACTGGATGAGCCAGGCCATGACGTTGCCGAGCACGACGACCCACACGAGCAGGTAGCCGTACTGCGCGCCGGCCGTCATGTTGCTCGCGACATTGCCGGGGTCGAGGTAGGCGACGCCGGCCACGAGCGCCGGGCCGATCAGCCATGCGACGCGGGGCACGGATGCTGCGCGCTCGCGGCGCCCGGAGGCGCCGGCGCCGGCGGTGTGCAGCTCATCGTCGAGAGTTTTCGGCATACCGAAAACATAGCAAGATTTCGGTATGCCGAAAAGCGGGTTCGGAACCGTTCGTCACACGGCGCCGGCGTGGGAATGGGTACCGTTGCAGACGTGCACGAAGCGAACCCAGCGAACGACGCCGAGCCTGCGCTGACCCACGGCGTCGGCCCGTGGCCCGGCGGCGAGTCGGACTGGCCGAGCGACGAGCACTTCGACCCCGAACTGCTCGAGCGCGGAGACACCCGCAACGTCATCGACCGCTACCGCTACTGGCGCATGGACGCGATCGTCGCCGACCTCGACACCCACCGGCATCCGTTCCACGTCGCCATCGAGAACTGGCAGCACGACATGAACATCGGCTCGATCGTGCGCAGCGCCAACGCCTTCGCCGCCGACACCGTGCACATCATCGGCCGTCGCCGCTGGAACAAGCGGGGAGCGATGGTGACCGACCGGTACCAGCACGTCGAATACCACCCGGATGTCGCGGCGTTCGCCGAGTGGGCGCGCGAGGCATCCGTGCCCATCATCGCCGTCGACAACGTCGAGGGGTCCGTGCCGATCGAGGCGTTCGCGTGGCCCGAGCGCTGCGTGCTGCTCTTCGGCCAGGAAGGGCCGGGCCTGTCGGCCGAGGCGACGGCGGTGGCCGACGCGATCGTCGAGATCACGCAGTACGGCTCGACCCGGTCGCTCAACGCGAGCGCTGCAGCGGCGATCGCGATGCACTCCTGGGTGCTCACGCACGCCGTGCCGTAGCCGGGTCGTCGCTCCTCGACCGGCGGGCGACCCGTGCGAGACTTGCCTCGATGACTGTCATCGACAACGCGATCTACCGCGACGGCGCGCGCGTCGCCTCCCCGACGAGCCTTCACGAGTCGTTCGAGCTGCGCGCCGAGCACGGGGGCTTCGCGTGGATCGGCCTGTACCGCCCCACGCCCGAAGAGCTCGCGGCCGTCGCGGCCGAATTCGGCCTGCATCCGCTCGCCGTCGAAGACGCCCGCAAGGGTCACCAGCGCGCGAAGCTCGAGCGATACGGCGACGCGCTCTTCGTGGTGCTCCGCCCGGCCCGCTACCTCGACGCCGAAGAGGAGGTCGAGTTCGGCGAGCTGCACGTCTTCGTCGGCGCCGACTACGCGATCACCGTTCGCCGCGCCGAGTCGCCCGACCTCGCGAAGGTGCGCGACCGGCTCGAGCACTCGCCCGAGCTCCTCGCGAAGGGCCCCGAGGCGGTGCTCTACGCGATCCTCGACGAGGTCGTCGACGGCTACGCCCCCGTGCTCGCCGGCCTCGAGAACGACATCGACGAGATCGAGGAGCAGCTCTTCGACGGCGACCCGATGGTCACCCGCCGCATCTACGATCTCGCGAGCGAGGTCATGGAGTTCCAGCGGGCGACCCGTCCGCTCGTCGACATGTTCCAGGCCCTCGAGCGGGGATTCGAGAAGTACGGCGTCGACCTCGAGCTGCAGCGCTACCTTCGCGACGTGCTCGACCATGTCTTCCGCGCCGTCGAGCGCGGCGAGTCGTTCCGTCAGCTGCTGCAGAACGCCCTCACGGTGCACGCGACCCTCGTCGGCCAGCGCCAGAACGAGGAGATGAAACGCCTCACCGAGACGAGCCTCGCCCAGAGCGAGCAGACGAAGAAGATCTCGAGCTGGGCGGCCATCCTCTTCGCTCCCACGCTCATCGGCACGGTCTACGGCATGAACTTCACGCACATGCCCGAGCTGCACTGGGCGTGGGGCTACCCGTTCGCCGTGCTGCTCATGGTGCTACTCGGCTTCGTGCTCTACGGGGTGTTCAAGAGCCGCAACTGGCTCTGAGCCCGCGGTCGGCCGACTCGGCCGAGAAGTGAAGTGCTGAGGAACAGCGCGTGATGCCGGTCAGCCCTTCCCGCGGCATCCGATGGCCGTTAGCGTTGGGGTATGACCGAGATCACCGACGATCTGCCCGCCCGCCTGATGCACGAAGAACACGCCGGATGGCGCTCGATCGTCGAAGGTCGAGGCGGTGAGCACTACCAGCGGGTGATGACGCGCGACGCGCTCATGATCATCGAGGGCGCGGTGCTCGGTCGTGACGACATCCTCGCCGCTTTCCGGGGCGTGGCGCCGTGGGAGGAGTACCACCTGCACGAGCCCGCCGTGATCCGGCTCGGCGACCGGGCGGGCATCCTCGTCTACCGGGCGGTCGCCCGCCGCGGCGACGACACCGTGAACCTGCGCATGTCGACGACGTATCTCATCGACGACGGTGCGTGGCGGGTCGCCGCGCACCAGCAGACCGCCGCCTGAGCAGACCGCTGCCTGATCGGCCGGCCGGCTCCGCTCAGTCGGTGCCGAGGTCGAAGGCCGCGGCCTCGATCGCTGCGTCGGTCGCCGCCTCGAGATCGGTCTCGACCACGCCCGCGGAGATCTCGGCCGCCTCACCCTGTGCGAGGTCGCCGACGAGCTTCGCCGTCTCGCCGCCGACGATGCCCTGCTTCGCGTACTGCTCGAGCCGGGCACGGGAGTCGGCGATGTCGAGGTTGCGCATGGTGAGCTGGCCGATGCGGTCGAGGGGGCCGAATGCCGCGTCGCCCACGCGCTCCATCGAGAGCTTGTCGGGGTGGTAGCTGAGGGCGGGGCCGCGCGTGTCGAGGATCGTGTAGTCGTCGCCCCGGCGAAGCCGCAGGGTCACCTCGCCCGTCACGGCCGAACCGACCCACCGCTGCAGGGACTCGCGCAGCATGAGCGACTGCGGGTCGAGCCAGCGGCCCTCGTACATGAGGCGGCCGAGGCGACGACCCTCTTGGTGGTAGCTCGCCACGGTGTCTTCGTTGTGGATCGCGTTGAGCAGGCGCTCGTAGGCGATGTGCAGCAGGGCCATGCCGGGGGCCTCGTAGATGCCGCGGCTCTTCGCCTCGATGATGCGGTTCTCGATCTGGTCGGAGACGCCGAGGCCGTGCCGGCCGCCGATCGCGTTGGCCTCGAGCACGAGCGCCACGGAGTCGGCGAACTCGGTGCCGTTGATCGTGACGGGGCGGCCCGCCTCGAAGCCGATGGTGACGACCTCGGGGGCGATCTCGACGTCGTCGCGCCATGAGGGAACGCCCATGATCGGCTCGACGATCTCGACCCCGGTGTCGAGGTGTTCGAGTGTCTTCGCCTCGTGCGTCGCGCCCCAGATGTTCGCGTCGGTGGAGTAGGCCTTCTCGGCCGAGGCTCGGTAGGGGAAGCCGCGGGCCACGAGCCACTCGCTCATCTCGGTGCGGCCGCCGAGCTCGGTGACGAACGCCTCGTCGAGCCACGGCTTGTAGATGCGCAGGCGGGGGTTGGCGAGCAGGCCGTAGCGGTAGAACCGCTCGATGTCGTTGCCCTTGTAGGTGGAACCGTCGCCCCAGATCTCGACGTCGTCGTCGCGCATCGCGCGCACCAGCAGCGTGCCCGTGACGGCGCGGCCGAGGGGCGTGGTGTTGAAGTAGGTCTTGCCGCCCGAGCGGATGTGGAACGCGCCCGTCGCGAGGGCCACGAGCCCTTCTTCGACGAGGGCCGAACGGCAGTCGACGAGCCGGGCGATCTCGGCGCCGTACTCGGTGGCGCGGCTGGGGACCGCTTCGACGTCGGGCTCGTCGGGCTGGCCCAGATCAGCCGTGTAGGTGCAGGGCACCGCGCCCTTCTCGCGCATCCACGCGACGGCGACGGAGGTGTCGAGCCCTCCGGAGAAGGCGATGCCGACGCGTTCGCCGACGGGGAGGCTGGTCAGGACTTTCGACATGCCCTCCAGCCTAGTTGGCGGCGCAGCGACATTGCGTTGGCGGGAGGGGCGCAGCGAGGGGCCGGATCAGCGCTCCGCGGCTCCGCCGCCGCCGCTTCCCGAGCCTCGAACCGGCCTCGCGGTAAGGTTGAGTGTGACTGCAGACCAATCAGCATCGGAGCCCGAGGCGTCACTCGCCGACGAACCCGAGGTGAGGCGGGCGCTCGCCGCGGGTGATCGCACGTCCGTCTCGACGGTCGTCGCGGGGCATCCGTCGTCGCCGCTCGCCTGGACCGAACTCGCCGACCTCGCCGATTCCGAGGGCCGGGCCATCGAGTCCTTCGCCTTCGCCTCCGTCGCAGCCGACTTCGCCCGCGAGCAGCTCACCGCCGCCGGCTGGCAGCCGGGCGATCTCGTTCCCTGGTCGGATGAACCCAATCGCGCCTACCTGCGCGCCCTCGACACCCAGCGCCGCGCCGCCCAGAGCCTCGGCCTCGGCGACCGCGCCGCGCGCCTGGCCGACGAGCTCGCCACCGCAGACGCCGGGGCGCCCGCCCGCATCGCCTCGGAGTTCACGCCGACCCAGCTGATCACGATCATCTCGACGTCCGAGACCTTCACGCCCGCAACATCCGTCGAAACACACACCGGTGACCCGCTCGCCGAACCCGCCGCGTCCGACGCGGCGGCAGGAGAGGACTGACATGCCCGCAGCCGTACTGATCGGTGCACAGTGGGGCG
Source organism: Agromyces badenianii (assembly GCF_003070885.1). Taxonomy (NCBI): domain Bacteria; kingdom Bacillati; phylum Actinomycetota; class Actinomycetes; order Micrococcales; family Microbacteriaceae; genus Agromyces; species Agromyces badenianii. The sequence continues at coordinate 2,865,830 of NZ_CP028913.1, read as the reverse complement.
ACGAGGGCAAGGGCAAGGCGACCGACCTGCTCGGCTCGCGCCTCGACTACGTCGTCAAGTTCAACGGCGGCAACAATGCCGGGCACACCGTCGTCATCGGTGACGAGAAGTACGCCCTGCACCTGCTGCCGTCGGGCATCCTCACGCCCGGCGTCACGCCGGTCATCGGCAACGGCGTCGTCGTCGACGTCGAAGTGCTCTTCGAAGAGCTCGAGGGCCTCGAGGCCCGCAGCGTGGATGTCTCGAAGCTGCGCATCTCGGCCAACGCGCACCTCATCACGCAATACCACCGCACCCTCGACAAGGTCACCGAGCGCTTCCTCGGCAAGCGCCAGATCGGCACGACCGGCCGCGGCATCGGCCCGGCCTACGCCGACAAGATCAACCGCGTCGGCATCCGCATGCAAGACCTGTTCGACGAGAACATCCTGCGGCAGAAGGTCGAGGGCGCCCTCGACCAGAAGAACCACCTGCTCGTGAAGGTCTACAACCGTCGGGCCATCGGCGTCGACGAGGTCGTCGACGAGCTGCTCGGCTACGTCGAGCGGCTGCGCCCGATGGTCACCGACACCTCGCTGCTGCTGCACCGCGCGCTCGATGCCGGCGAGACGGTGCTCTTCGAGGGCGGCCAGGCCACGATGCTCGACGTCGACCACGGCACCTACCCCTTCGTCACCTCGTCGAACGCGACGAGCGGCGGCGCCGTCACCGGTTCGGGCATCGCGCCGAACCGCATCGACCGGGTCATCGCCGTCGTGAAGGCGTACACGACCCGCGTGGGCGCCGGCCCCTTCCCGACCGAGCTCTTCGACGAGTGGGGCGACTTCCTCACCGAGCAGGGCCACGAGTTCGGCACCACGACCGGGCGTCGCCGTCGCACCGGGTGGTACGACGCGCCGATCGCGCGATACGCCTCGCGCATCAACGGCGTCACCGACTTCGTGCTCACGAAGCTCGACGTGCTCACCGGCATCGATCGCATCCCCGTGGCGGTCGCCTACGACGTCGACGGCCAGCGCTTCGACGAGGTGCCCGTCTCGCAGTCCGATTTCCACCACGCGAAGCCGATCTACGAGGAGTTCCCCGGCTGGACCGAGGACATCTCCGGTGCCCGCGAGTTCTCCGACCTTCCCGCGAACGCGCAGTCGTACGTGCGCGAGCTCGAGGCCATGAGCGGCTCCCGCATCTCGGCGATCGGCGTCGGCCCGGGCCGCGACGAGATCGTCACGCTGCACGACCTGCTCGGCTGAGGTCGCGACGGCGAGTCTTCCTTCTCGAGCGCGCCCTCGATAGGGTCGAAGCGGGTGCCCGATCCGAAGGGCGCCCGAGTTTGCCCATGGGGCGGTCGTAGGGGCGGCCGAGGGCGAGGGGGATTTCATGTCGGTCATTCGTCGTGCGCTCGCGGGGGCCATCGCAGTCGTCTTCGCCATCGGGCTCACCGCTCCCAACGCACTTCCGGCGGCGTACGCAGCGCCCGGCGACGCCGAATTCCTCCTCACCAAGACGGTCGACCCCGACACCTCCCCGTACGAGCCCGGTGAGCAGTTCAACTACACGATCGAGCTGATCTGCAACAGCAACCTCGTCGACACGTGCATCAACGCGGAACTCACCGATACCCTGCCGGCGCCGCTGATCTTCGACCCGGCGGTGTCGAACCCCGTGGTCGTGAGCGGTGGCGGCACGAGCACGGTCGCCGTCGACGGGGCCGACTTCACGGTCGACTTCACCAGGGCGGGCGCGGCCGGCACGGGGCAGCCGGCCGGGTCGAAGGCCTCGATCACGGTCTTCGTGCAGGTGCCCGCAGACGTCAGCGCCGACTACGACGGCACCGAGATCGTGAACACCGTGCATGCCACGGCCGACAACGCCGTGCCGACGGATGCCTCGGCGGCGATCTCCATCGAAGTGACCGAGGTGCTCGACTCGACCGTGCAGAAGTCGGTCGACGACCACCAGCCCGATGGCACCCCCGGCATCCCCGCTCTTGCCGGCCAACCCGTCGACTACACGATCGGCGGCGGCAACGCCTCGAACCGCTCCGTCGACCAGATCGTCGTGCAGGATCCCGCCGAGGGCGTCGCGAGTCCTTTCGACTCGTACTTCGACTTCACCGGCATCACCTCGATCACCCCGCCGGCCGGTGCCGACCAGGTCGAGATCGAGTGGCTCGACACCGACGGGGTCTGGAAGGTCGCGTACACGACCGGACCGATCCCGACCGACTTCACGGACATCCCCGACGTCGACCCGCTCTCCGACGTGAAAGGGCTGCGCTTCACGTTCAGCTCGACGACGGGCCCGCTGCCGCCGACGCCCGCAGACGAGCAGGCGGCGATCGGCATCGGCGCCGAGACGAACGACACGGTCGAGGGAATCCCGGCGGAGCAGTCGGTGACCGTGCCCAACACCGCGTCGTCGAACATCGTGGTGCACGGCGACTCGAGCACGCCGAAGACCGCGCCCGGCGACGTCGTCGTCTCGAACACCGGACCGGTCGTCGACACCGAGAAGTCGTTCGCCAACCCGAACCTCCTCGGGGGGCAACAGACGACGGCGACGATCACGTCGACCAACGGGTTCCGACCCGTCACCTCCATGGTCATCCAGGAGCCGACCCCCGGGTCGCCCGACCTCGGTGAGCAGGGCCTCGACTTCGACGGGTTCACGAGCGGCGTGGTGTGGCCGCCGAATTCCACCGGTGCGACGGTCACCTACGTCTACGACGACGGGTCGGAGGAGACGCTCGCGGCGGACGCCCCGAACACGCTGCCCGACCCGACGAGGGCGGGCGTCGTCGGGTTCACGGTGGCGTTCACCGGACCGATCATCCAGAACGCCGCCGCCACGCTGCCGTTCACCGTGACCGCCCAGGCCGTCGGCACCGAAGACGTCGTGAGCACGAACGAGACCACGTCGACCGTGACCGACGCGGTCGGAAAGCAGGGCGCCGACGAGGACTCCGCTGACATCACGCGGCAGCCCGGTCGGGTCTCGACCACGATCGAGAAGAACATCGCCCGCGACGAGATCTGGGCGGTGCCGGGCGCGACCACCGACGTGAGCTTCCACGCGACCGTGAACAACGAGCAGCCGAACCCCTCGACGATCGGGTCCGAGCGCCTGATCGTGAGCGATCCGCCCGACCCGCAGCCGGGCGACCCGGTCACGCCGTTCTGGAACGCCTTCGACGCCGATCAGATCGTCGCCGGGGTGGCGGCCAACACCGATCTGCAGGTGCAGTACTGGGATGGGACCGCGTGGGTGAACCTGCCCGGTGGGCAGCTCGACGGCGAGGGCACACTCGTCGTCGCGATCCCGTCCGGTCTGAAGGATGAGATCGAGGGAATCCGCTTCGTCTACACCCCGAAGCCGGGCGAGTTGCTGCCGCCCGGCTTCCAGGTCACGCCGACGGTCACAGTCGAGACTCGCGACCGGTTCCGCGACGGTTCCGGATCGGTCGCCGACGCGGCCGAGGCCGCCGACCCGCTGACCGTCGCGAACACGGCGGGCTCCGAGGTCGCGAATCCGAACGACGCGAGCCCCGACGACAACACCGCGACCGATGGCGACCAGATCGACCTGAAGCCGTTCGATTCGGATGGCTCCGGCATCGACCTCCTCGCGAAGCGCTGGCTGGTCGACCCGATCGACCCGCTCTTCGCCTTCAGTGGCGACCAGCGCACCGCCCGCGTCTCGTGGTCGACCGACGGGCTGCCGTTCGACTCCGTCGCGATCACCGACGACCCGATGGCGGGCCCGGCATACGGCGACGCGGCGATCGCCCAGTCGGCGTTCGACGCGTGGAATCTCGTGGAGATCGCCGCGATCGACTCGACGCTCGACCCGATGATGCCGTACGACCGCATCGCGGCCGTCGAGCTCTTCAACGGCGCAACAGGCTCCTGGCAGAACGTCACGACGGCCGCGTGCGGCGACGGCACCGCGTGCGACGGGGCGTTCCCCGGCTACACGCTGTCGGCCGACGAGGTCGGAACCACCCGCGCTGTGCGCATCACCTACGAAGAGGGCTCGCATCGCGGCGGCGGAACAGGACCCGCGCCCGGTTCCGGTGTCGCCGCCTCCTACGACCACCAGCGCCTGCTCGACCTCGTCTTCCAGCTGCGCGACTTCACCCGGAGCGACGGCGGGCCGGTCACGGGGACTCTGCACAGCGAGGACTACAACTCGGGCCAGCCCGGCATCGTGAGCAACACCGCCGAACTGGTCGGCGAGGGGCCGGCGCCCGTCGACCGGGTCGACAGCGATCTCATCACGATCCTCGACTCGACGGTCAACGTCTCGGTCTCGAAGGCCTTCGACCAGGACTCGCTGCCGATCCCGCCCGCGACCACACCCTCATCGAGGTATCCGCTCGTCAACACCACGATCACCGCTCGCAACGAGACCGAGGCTGCGGTGGCGACCTTGCGGATCTCGGACCCGGCACCCGGATCGGCGACCGACGTGTACGAATACCTCAACCTGTATCGCATCGCCTCCATCTCGGTCCCCGACGGCGCGACGCAGTCGACGGTCACCCTCACCCGTGAGGGCGGCAGCGTCGACCCGCCGATCTCGATCGACGACGCCCTCGCGTTGGGGCACAGCCAGCTCTCCGATGTCATCGGCGTCGAGGTGCTGCACACCGACCCCGGTGGCGTCTCGATCCAGAGCACGGCGCAGAGCACGGTCGTGCTCACGTATCAGGCCCGCAAGACCCAGCGCAGCGCCCCCGCCGACCCGGTGACCACGGCAGATCTCGCGACCAACGTCGCCGGAGCGGAGGTCACCCGGCCGGGCGACAACCCCGCCATCGACGAGGCATCCGGCACCGCCACCGACACGCTCCCGTTCGTCGAGGCGACGTACGGCGTGGTCGCGCAGAAGGCCATCGACCCCGCCTCGCGCTACGAGAACGAGCCGCGCGACGGGTACACGGTGACACTCACCGGCCAGCCGACCGGTAACGTGCGCACGAGAGAGCTCGCGATCACCGACGCCGAGGCGACGTTCTGGAATGCCTTCGAGTTGGCCTCGTTCCCCACCGCGACATTGCCGCCGAACCTGCACCAGTTGCGGGTCTCTGCGCTCGTCGGCGTCGAGTGGGCGCTCGACGCGGGCACCGGCGAGCTCGGCTACACGTGCGACGGATCTGCCGACCTCACGGCCTGCTGGGTCGTCGACGACTGGCAGAACGCGGCATCCGATGGCGCCGTCGTGCCCGTGCTCCCCAACGGAGTCTCGAACGCCGACGTGCGGGGCCTGCGATTCGAGGTCCGCGTCGACGCCGACGGCTCGAACTGGGAGAACCCGATCAATCCGATCGTGCCGATCGCCTTCACCGCCGACCGGCTCGAGTTCCTGCACTTCGGTCCGACCGGCCAGGTCGACTCCGTGCCGGTGCCCTCGACCCAGCCCGGCCAGCCGACGGCGCCGGGCGAGACGGTGCCGGGCACGATGACCGACGTCGTCGAGGTGCACGGCACCGGATCATGGATCGACACTGGCGACACGGTCTGGGAGGCCGACGCCGGCGCGACCGCCACCACGCAGCTCCTGCACCTGCAGAACGCGATCAGGGTCGAGAAGGCGCCGGGCAACGGTTCGGATGGAGCGGCGTCGCAGCAGTTCCCGCCGATCGGCGCCATCCCGTACCGCATGACCGTCACGAACACCGGCGACTGGCCGATGACCGGCCTCGAGCTCACCGACCAGGTGGCGACCGACGCGGACGGTTCGCTGCTCGTGCCGCAGCCCGACGCCGACCCCGTCTTCGGGTTCACCCTGACCGCCGGTGACGGCACCGAGCTCGACGCGAGCGGATTCTCGGGCGCGCTCGACACGACGACTGGCGCCGTGACGATCACGGTGCCAGACGGGTTCGTCTTCGAACCGGGCGATGCCCTCGTGATCTCGGCCGCGCTGCAGTTCCGCCTGCGCCTCGCGCCAGGCACCCCCGTCGGCAACACGATCACGGCGACGAGCGACCGCACCTTCGACAGGTGCGAGTCGACCGCGTTCGCCCAGCCGGTGCCTGCGACCCAGGTGGTCGAGGCGTGCGCGGCGAACACGACGGTCAACCCCACCGCGGCAGCGCCCATCGCGTTGCAGAAGGCGGTGAGGGGCGTCGGAGCGGGAGTCCCGGGCGTCGATCCCGCCGACTCGAACTACAACGACCTCGGGGTGCTGAACACGACCGACCCGAGTTCGGGCGAGGCGTGCGCCGAGCCCAACGCGATGATCTCCGGCTACTACCTCGGCGGCTGCGTTCCGATCACCCGCCCCGGCGGTGTGCAACGATGGGCGATCGGCTTCACGAACCTCGGCAACGTTCCGGTCGATTCGATCGGCGGCATCGATGTGCTGCCCGGGGTCGGGGATACCGGGGTGACGGTCGGAACCAGCCGCGGCTCGGAGTGGTCGCCGACGTTCCTCGGCAACGTCACGGTCTTCGATCCGAGCGTGGTGTTCACGAGCTCCTACATGACCACGGTTCCGGCGCGCGAATGCAATGCGGCGGACATCGAGTTCAGCACGCGCACGACGCCGATGCCGACGAGCGACCCCTGCTACGCCGATGTGAGCGCGCGCGACTGGATCGAGTTCACGGACGCCACCCCGGCGGCAGAGCTCGCTCAGGCGAAGGCCCTCAAGGTCGTCGTGACCTGGGTCGACGGGATCGGCTTGACGCCGAGAGCATCGGGCGCACTCACCTTCGACACGCAGACACCGTTGTCGAACCCGGCAGCCGTCAACGGAGGCCTGCCGATCGCGTGGAACGCGGTCGCGGCGGGATCACGCAGCGTCTTCGACGGCGTCGAGATCTATCAGGGCCCGGTCGAGCCGGTGCGTTCGGGAGTCGCGGTGCCGACAGGCGAGATCGCGCTCGAGAAGCAGGTCGTCCTCCCCGACGGCTGGCCCGACGAATGGCAGCTGCCCGGCTCGTACGACTTCGACGTGCAGTGCACCTCGGGCGGCGAGGCCGTCGCGCTCGTCGACGGCGAGGGCGACCCCGCATCGCCGGTGACGGTGCCGGCGGACGGCACCCGGGTCGCCTTCGGCGCGGGCACGAGCCTGCCGATGTACTCCGACTGCACCGTGCAGGAGATCGCGGCGCAGGGTTCCACCGTCACGTACGATCCCGCGGGCGTCGGCGATCGCTCGGGAACGGTGACGGCGCGCCGGGACCTCACGGTCAGGCCCGACATCCATCACCCGGCACCCGACAGCGGCGAGGTCGAGCAGGTGACCGTCACGAACAGCTACGAACTCGGCGGATTCTCGGTGAGCAAGACCGTCGACAACGGCGGGGCCGAGAATCAGGACGGCGTGCCGATCGAGTACGAGACGAGCTACCGCTTCACCGCGAGCTGCGAATTCGAGGGCGCGACGGTGCTCGACGTCGAGTTCGAGCTGACAGGCGGCGCGGTGCGGCCGTTCACCGGCCTGCCCGCCGGTTCCGACTGCACGGTCGAGGAGACCGAGCAGCGCGGGGCCGGCACGACGATCGTCGTCACGCAGAACGGCGTCGACGATGATCGCGGCGACACCGCGAGCGCCGAGTTCACCGTGCTGCCCGACGACGAAGAGGACCAGTCCGTCACCCTCGTGGCCGTGACGAACCACTACACGGTCGGCTCGGTGGAGGTCGTGAAGTCCGTCACCGGCACCGGAGCAGATGCCTGGGGCGGCAGCTTCGGCGACTTCGAGGTGCGGCTCGTCTGCACTCTCACGGCCGCGAACCCCGACACGGTCTACGACGGCACGCACACCCTGACGAAGGATGCCCCCGGCGATGCGTGGCTCGTCGAGCACCTGCCGACCGGGGCCGAGTGCCGGGTCACCGAGACCGACGCGGGTGGCGCGACCGAGTCGACCGTGACGCCCGAGTCGATCGTCGTCGGAGATGCCTCCGCCGGCGAGCCCGTGCGGGTCGACATCGAGAACGAGTTCCGCACCGGGGCGCTCGATGTGCTGAAGCAGGTCGCGGGTCCGGGTGCTCCGGCCTTCTCCGAGGGGGAGTACGTGTTCGAGGTCGTCTGCACCTCCGGGGGCGAGACGGTGGTCGATCAGGAACTCGTCGTCGAGAGCGACGGCGGCGAGGGGCCGTTCCGCAGCGACACGATCACGGGCATCCCGGTGGGCGCCGAGTGCGTCGTCACCGAGACCGTTGCGGGCAACGCCGACGAACCGGCGCCGCCCGTGACCGTCACGATCCCCGATCAGACGGAGCAGGGCGTCGAGACGGTCGTCACGGCCGGCTTCGTCAACAAGTTCTCGCTCGGCACGGTCGAACTCGTGAAGCAGGTCGACGGCGAGGCGGCCGATGCCGAGTACGTCACCGGCGCGGTCTTCACGGTGCAGGTCACCTGCCAGGTCGAGGTCGACGGGCAACTCGTCACCCTCCACGACGGCGCGGTCGAGATCACGGCCGGCGAGACGGTCGAGATCGTCGACGCCGACGGCGACCCGGTTCTACTGCCGGGCGGCACGCACTGCTTCGGCGCCGAGACCGATGCGGGCGGCGCGTCTGCGTGGTCGGTCGACTTCGACTCCTACGACGACGCGGCGATCGTCGAGGCATCCGAGACGGCGCAGCGACTGACGATCACGGCGACGAACACCTTCGAGTTCGGCAGTCTCGAGCTCGAGAAGACGGTGAGCGGAGTCACGTCGCAGGCGACGGGCAAGACCTTCCGCATCGAGCTCACGTGCGTGCTCGACCGCGGTGCCAACGACCCGTACGTCGCGCTCGACGCCGAACCGATCGCGATCACCGCGGGTGAGACGAAGCGGATCGACGGGCTGCCCATCGGCACCGAGTGCTGGGCCGAGGAGGTCGACGCCGGCGGCGCGGCCGCGGTGACGGTGAGTGCGACCGAGGCCGCTCCGGTGGTCGTCGGCGGCGGCGCCCCCGTCACCATTACGGTCGACAACCGCTTCGACCTGCCGCTGCCCGCGACCGGCGTCGACGGGGGCGAGCTCGCCGCGCGACTGATCTCGGCCCTGCTCATGATCGGCGGCGGCTTCGCCGTCATCGCGATCGTGCGCCGGCGCCGCGGGCGAGCCTGACGCACGTCCGCCGCGACGGCGACAGAGGGGGCGGATGTCCGTGACATCCGCCCCCTCGAGCGGTGACCGCTACTTCTTGTCGGTGCCGATGGCTCCGTCGACGTTGCCGCGAACGTCGTCGATCTTGGCGTGGTGCTCTTCGGGAACGACCTTCTTCGCCGCCTCGGCGACGCCGTCCAGCACCTTGTCGCTGATGTCTTCGGCCTGCTCGCTGCCGAGCACTTCGGAGATCTTCTCCTTGTTCTCTTCGACGAAGTCCTGTGCCTTCTTCGTGATGTCGTCCAGAGCGCCCATGGCTCCCCACCTCTCGTTCGACGGAGTCCTGCTTTCGTCATGGTAGGGATGTCGCGGGGCGAGCGGAAGCCCCGGCGCGAGGCCACCACGGCCGGCCGCCTCGGCTCGCGGCCGTGCGAGACTCTTCGGGTGACCGCGACGCTCCCCGCCGCCGACCCGCTCATCGGCCGATTCATCCGCCTCGATCCGTTCGACGAGGCCGACACCGCCGAGCTGTACCGTGCGATCGCCCGGCCAGAGGTCTTCGCGGGCGGGTACGGCGGCGGTCCGGCGGGACTCCCGGCCGATCTCGCCGCGTTCGAGGCGTTCGCGCGGTCGTACTACGACGCCGGTGACTCGGCGATGCCGTGGACCGTGCGCCTCCGCGGCGGCGCCGACGACGGCCGGGTGGTGGGCGCCACGAAGCTCGCCGACTTCGACCTGCCGAACGAGTCGACGCACATCGGGTGGACGGCCTACGACCCCGGCGTGTGGGGCACGACGGTCAACCCCGAGACGAAGCTGCTGCTGCTCGATCTCGCGTTCCGAAACGGCTTCGGCCGAGTGAAGATCCAGGCCGACGCGAACAACGCTCGATCGCGCGCCGCGATCGAGCGGCTCGGCGCTCGGCTCGACGGCGTGCTGCGCCGCCACAAGCGCCGTGCCGACGGCAGTTGGCGCGACAGCGCCGTCTACTCGGTGATCATCGACGACTGGCCTGCGGTGCGGTCGGGGCTCGAGGCGCGGCTCGCGGCTTGGGGCGACCGACCGGTCGAGGCGCGACGCGGCGGCGCAGCCGACGGAACCTAGCGCCGGCCCGCGTCGGGCGTGGGGGATCGGCCGGCTTCGGGCACGTGCAGTCTCGCGAGGAACGCATCGGTGCCGCGCGGGATGCCGCGGCGGTCGGCGCGGGAGACCACCACGGTCACGATGAAGGCGACCGGCACCGTCCAGGCGGCCGGCTGCTCGACGAACGGCCGGATGGCGGGAACCGCCGCGGTGATTAGCGGGCCGCCGAGGATGGCGACGCCCGAGAGCACCGCGCCCGTGACCATGCCGGAGATCGCCCCGCGCGCGGTGAGTCCGCGCCACCAGATGCCGAGGATCAGGATCGGGCAGAGCGTCGACGCCGTGAACGCGAAGACCAGCCCCACGCTTCCGGCGAGCCCGGACGACTCGGTCGTGAGCGCGACGAGCAGCGGGACGAGCGACGAGACGATCGCCGCGATGCGGAATCCGCGCACGCTGCCGCCGAGCAAATCCTGACTGATCACACCGGCGAGCGAGACGACGAGTCCCGACGACGTCGAGAGGAAGGCGCCGAACGCGCCGGCGATGACGAACGCGGTGAGCACATCGCCGCCGAGACCCGGCACGAGACGCCCGGGCAGCAGCAGGATGAGGGCGTCGGCCTCGCCGGGGGCGGCCAGGTCGGGTGCGAACGCCCGGCCGAGGAGACCGAACACGGTGGGGAACAGGTAGAACACCGACAGCAGCCCGAGCACGATGACCGTCGTTCGGCGCGCGGCGACGCCGTCGGGGTTCGTGTAGAAGCGCACGAGCACGTGCGGGAGTCCGAGGGTGCCGAAGAGCAGCGCCACCATGAGCGAGACGGTGCGGTACGCGTCGAGGTTGCTGGGGCTCGCGGCCGGCGGGAAGGCCTCGGCCGGAGTGAGCTCCGGCGCCGGCTCGCCACCCCCGACGATGAGGAGCAGCGCCACGACCGGCACGGCGAGCGCGGTGAGCTTCAGCCAGAACTGGAACGCCTGCACGAAGGTGATCGACCGCATGCCGCCCGCCGCGACGATGACGCCGACGATCACGGCGACGGCGACCGAACCGACCCACGACGGCAGCCCGGTCGTGATGCGCACCGTGAGCGCGGCGCCCTGCAGCTGCGGCACGATGTAGAACCATCCGACGACGATGACGAGCGTCGACGTGACGCGCCTCGCCCAGGTCGACTCGAGTCGCGCCTCGGTGAAATCGGGGATCGTGTAGGCGCCCGAGCGGCGCAGCGGGGCGGCGACGAAGAGCAGGAGCATGAGGTATCCGGCGGTGTAGCCGATCGGGAACCACAGCCCGCCCGAGCCCTGCAGCAGGATGAGCCCCGCGATGCCGAGGAACGACGCGGCCGAGAGGTACTCGCCGCCGATGGCCGAGGCGTTCCACCACGGTCGCACCGTGCGCGAGGCGACGTAGAAGTCGCTCGTCGTGCGCGAGACGCGCAGCCCGTAGAACCCGATGAACGCCGAGGCGAGGGCGACGGCGGCGATCGCGGTGTAGCCGACGACGGGGTTCACTCGGCCTCCGTGAGCGAGCGGTAGCGTGCCTCGTTGCGCGAGGCCGCGCGCACGTAGAGGCCCGCGACGGTGATGGTGAGCGGATACACGCCCGCGCCGAGCAGCAGCCACGAGGCGGGCACCCCGTACACGAAGGTCGTGTCGAGCTGGGGCAGAAGGGTGATCGCGAGCACGAAGAACGCCGTCGCGATGCCGAACCCGACCGCGAAGACGATCGCGAGCCGGAGCTGCGAGCGGATCAGCGAGCGCGCGTACACTCCCGCGATGTCACTGGTCGGCGCTCCGGTGCCGTGCTGCGGCAACGGTCCGATGGATGCCCCGGCCGCGCCGGGCCGCGGAGCGGTGACCCGGATCCGGGGCGGCGGCCCCGCGGCATCCGCTCGCTCGCTCGACGACTCGCCCACGTTACGTCCTCGGCCGGATCATCGCCTGGTCGAGCCGGTCGCGCAGTGCCGGCAGCAGCCGCCGGCTGACCGGCAGCTCGGCCTGGCCCACCGTGACGCTCGGGTGGTCGGAACCCAGCCGGATGCGGCTGAGGTGCGCCAACGACACGAGGTACGAGCGGTGCACCCGCACGAATCCGGCATCGGCCCACTGCCGCTCGAGGTCGCTCATCGGCACCCGCACGAGATAGCTCGCCTCTTCGGTGTGCAGTCGCGCGTAGTCGCCCTGCGCCTGCACGTAGCGCACGTCGTCGCGGCGGATCATGCGGGTCGTGCCGCCGAGGGTGACGGCGATCATCTCGGGCTCTGCGGATGCCCCGGCGGCGGCCTGGTTCGTCGAGCCGGCCTTCAGCGCCTCGGCGATGCGACCGACCGAACGATGCAGCCGCTCGGTGCGCACGGGCTTCAGCAGGTAGTCGACCGCGGCGAGGTCGAACGCCTCGATCGCCCCCTCTTCGTCGGCGGTGACGAAGACGAGCACGGGTCGGTGCTCGAACCGGGCGAGGGCGCGGGCGAGGTCGAACCCCGTGAGTCCGGGCATGTGGATGTCGAGGAATGCGGCGTCGACCGGCTCCCGGGTGAGCAGGCGGATAGCCTCTGCGCCCGACAAGGCCTGGTGGATCATGCCGATCCGGGGATCCTGCCCGAGCAGGAAGGCCAGTTCGTCGATCGCAGGTTGCTCGTCATCGGCGATGAGCACGGAGATCATGGTTCCAGTCTCCCATCGGGACTCGCCCCTGCCGAGGGTCGTCTCGGACCGGATTTCGGCACCCGCATGCGCACGAGCGTGCCCGCGCCGATGTTGGTCTCGACGACGAGGCCGTGGTCGTCGCCGTACACCTGCCGGAGGCGGGCGTCGACGTTGCGCAGGCCCACGTGCTCGCCGCCCGCCTTGGCGCCGGCGAACACCGCCGCGAGGGCCTCGGGGTCGATGCCGACGCCGTCGTCTTCGACGGTGATCTCGGCGAACGAGCCGGAGTCGTCGGCGGTGATCGTGATGCGCCCGCCGCCCTCCTTCGACTCGAGTCCGTGCCGCACGGCGTTCTCGACGAGCGGCTGGATCGACAGGAACGGCACGACGGTCGAGAGCACCTCGGGGGCGATCTGCAGCGTCACCTTCAGGCGCTCGCCGAAGCGGGCGCGCTCGAGCCGCAGGTAGCTGTCGATCGAGCGCAGCTCCTCGGCGACCGTCGTGAAGTCGCCGTGCCGGCGGAACGAGTAGCGCGTGAAGTCGGCGAACTCGAGCACGAGTTCGCGGGCCTGCGCCGGGTCGGTGTTGATGAACGAGGCGATCGCGTTCAGCGAGTTGTAGATGAAGTGCGGGCTGATCTGCGCGCGCAGCGCCCGCACCTCGGCCTCGGCGAGGGCCGCGCGCGACGCGTCGAGCTCGCCGAGCTCGACCTGGGCCGCGACCCAGTCGGCGACCTCGCCGGTCGCCCGCACGAGGCCGGCGCGCACGGGAGAGGCGAAGGCGACGATCGCCCCGAGCGGCCCGGTGCTGCCGATGATCGGGGCGACGACGGCATCCGTCTCCCACGAGCCGATCGGGATGCGGCGCTGCACCTGCTGCCGGCCGCCGGCCAGGCCGGCGGCGGCGAGCCGCTCGGCCACGGGCCGCACCGCGTCGTCGCCGTCGATCGCGATCGTGCCGGTGCGATCGATGATGGCGAGGCTCTCGCAGCCGAGCAGCGCCCGCAGGTGCTTGCCGGCGCGGATGGCATTGAGCTCGTCGATGCCGCCGCGAAGGTGCTTGGCCGCGCGCGATGCGAGGTGCAGCGTCTGGTACGTCGCCTGCTCGGCATCGGTGCCGAGCTCTTTGGATGCCAGCACGATGCGCCGCAGGAACAGCACGAGTCCGACGGCGAGCGCGCCGCCGACGGCACCGACGGCGGCGGCGAGCAACATCGACTCGGGCATGCACGACAGCGTAATCGCTGTCGCCGCTCCTTTCGCTCGTCGTCGGACGCCCGCCGTTCGTCGCATCGTGGATGCCGTTCGGCGACGACGAGCGGCGACCGCCCCACGCGGCCTGTCAGGAGCGCGAGAGTAGGTGCACTGCACATCCGAAGCGGCGGACCCAGGTTCGCTGCAACCCCCGAAGGAGAGACGCCATGGGCAACGAAGCCCTGAGCGCGGAGAGCGAGACGGCCCCGGTCGTCGACTACCGCGCGGTGCAAAAATCCGAAGAGTTCCAGCGTCTGCGTTCGAAGCACCGGAAGTTCGTCTTCCCCGTGCTCGGCGCCTGCCTCGTCTGGTACCTCGCCTACGTCCTACTCGCCGGCTACGCGCACGACTTCATGTCGACGCCCGTGTTCGGCAGCGTCAACGTCGCCATCCTGCTCGGTCTCACGCAGGTCATCACGACGTTCGCCGTCACCACTTGGTACGTCAGCTACGCCAACAGGGAGCTCGACCCGATCGCGGAAGACATCCGCGATGAGATCGAGTCGGGCGCGACCTTCACGGGGGTGAACCGCTGATGCTCCACTTCGAAGCCGCCAGCGTCTCGCCCGGCGAGCCCTGGCTGAACATCGCCATCTTCGGCGCGTTCGTCGCGATCACGATGATCATCGTGTTCCGCGCGAGCCGCAACAACAAGACCGCCGCCGACTACTACGCCGCAGGCCGCTCCTTCACGGGTGGCCAGAACGGCTCGGCGATCGCCGGAGACTACCTCTCGGCGGCGTCGTTCCTCGGCATCGTCGGCGCGATCGCGATCACGGGGTACGACGGGTTCCTCTACTCGATCGGCTTCCTCGTGGCCTGGCTCGTCGCGTTGCTGCTCGTCGCCGAGCTGCTCCGCAACACGGGCAAGTTCACGATGGCCGACGTGCTCTCGTTCCGACTCAAGCAGAAGCCCGTGCGCATCGCCGCCGCGACGACGACCCTCGTCGTGTGCTTCTTCTACCTGCTGGCGCAGATGGCCGGTGCGGGCGGTCTCGTCTCGCTCCTGCTCGGCATCGGTGACCAGGTCGGCCAGGCGCTCGTCATCACCGTCGTGGGCGCGCTCATGATCCTCTACGTGCTCATCGGCGGCATGAAGGGCACGACCTGGGTGCAGATCATCAAGGCGGTCCTGCTGATCGCAGGTGCCGGCGTCATGACGGTCTGGGTGCTCGCGCTCAACGGATTCAACTTCTCGACGCTGCTCGACAACGCGGTCGCGGTCGCGGGCAACCCCGAGATCCTGAACCCGGGCATGAAGTACGGCGTCTCCGAGATCGCGAAGGTCGACTTCCTCTCGCTGGGCCTCGCGCTCGTGCTCGGCACCGCGGCCCTGCCGCACGTGCTCATGCGCTTCTACACAGTGCCCACCGCCAAGGAGGCTCGCAAGTCGGTCGTCTGGGCGATCTGGCTCATCGGCATCTTCTACGTGTTCACGCTCGTGCTCGGTTACGGCGCAGCGGCACTCGTGGGTGCCGACGTCATCGCGGCAGCCCCCGGCGGCCCGAACTCGGCGGCTCCGCTGCTCGCGTTCGAGCTCGGCGGTCCGGTGCTGCTCGGCCTGATCTCGGCGATCGCCTTCGCGACGATCCTCGCGGTCGTCGCCGGCCTCACGATCACGGCGGCGGCATCCTTCGCCCACGACATCTACGCGAGCGTCGTGAAGAAGGGCAAGCCCGGCCCGGGTGCCGAGGTCAAGGTGGCCCGTCGCACGGTGGTCATCATCGGTGTCGTCGCGATCATCGGCGGCATCGGGGCCAACGGCCAGAACGTGGCGTTCCTCGTGGCGCTCGCGTTCGCGGTGGCGGCGTCGGCGAACCTGCCAACGATCGTCTACTCGCTCTTCTGGAAGCGCTTCACCACCCAGGGCGCGCTGTGGAGCATGTACGGCGGCCTCTCGTCGGCGATCATCCTCATCATCTTCTCGCCGGTCGTCTCGGGTTCCGTGACGTCGATGCTGAAGACCGAGGAGATCAACTTCGCGATCTTCCCGCTCTCGAACCCGGGCATCGTCTCGATCCCGCTGGCCTTCTTCCTCGGCTGGCTCGGCACGGTGCTCGACAAGAAGAAGGAAGACCCCGCGAAGCAGTCCGAGATGGAGGTTCGCTCGCTCACCGGAATCGGGGCCGAGAAGGCCACGAGCCACTGAGAGACTCCCGGCGGCGGCGACGTTCCACCCGTCGCCGGGACCCCCTTCGATACGGCGGGAATGCCTGCCCATGCCGTGTCGAATGAACAAGCGGGGGCGGATGTCGCAACGTCAAGTTGCAGCATCCGCCCCCGTTTTCGTCGTCGGGTCTCGATCCGACGATCGCCGGCTCACATGTTGATCATGTGGCCGGCGAGGCCGTGGAACGCCTCTTGCAGCGCTTCGGAGAGCGTCGGGTGGGTGTGCACGTTGCGGGCGAGCTCGAGCGCGCCGAGGTCCCACTTCTGGGCGAGCGTCAGTTCGGGCAGCAGCTCCGAGACGTCGGGCCCGATGAGATGACCGCCGAGCAGCTCCAGGTGCTTCGCGTCGGCGACGAGCTTCACGAAGCCGATCGGCTCGCCGAGTCCGTGCGCCTTGCCGTTCGCCGAGAACGGGAAGGTCGACACCTTCACGTCGTAGCCCTCGTCGCGGGCCTGCTGCTCGGTGAGGCCGAAGCTCGCGACCTGCGGTGAGCAGAACGTGGCCCGCGGCATCATGCGGTAGTCGCCGAGCGCCATGGTCTCCGCTCCGCCGATGGTCTCGGCCGCGACCACGCCCATCGCCTCGGCGACGTGGGCGAGCATGAGCTTCGCCGTGACGTCGCCGATGGCGAAGATGTGCGGCACGTTGGTGCGCATGAATTCGTCGATGCCGATCGCGCCGCGCTCGGTGAGCTGCACGCCCGTCGACTCGAGCCCGAAGCCCTCGACGTTGGGCGCGAAGCCCACCGCCATGAGCACACGGTCGACCTCGAGCGAGCCGGGCTGGCCGTCGGCGCCCGTGTAGGTCACGGTGACCGACGAGCCGGTGTCGGTGACTGTCTCGACCTTCGTCGACGCGAGGATCGGCACGCCGAGCTTGCGGTACTGCTTCGTGATCTCCTTCGAGACGTCGACGTCTTCGTTGGGCAGCGCCCGGTCGAGGAACTCGAGGATCGTCACGTCGACGCCGTAGTTGCGCAGCACGTAGGCGAACTCCATGCCGATCGCGCCGGCGCCGACGATCGCGATCGACTTCGGCAGCTCGCGCTGCATGATCTGCGTCTCGTAGGTGACGACGTTCTCGCTGAGTTCGACGCCCGGCAGCAGGCGCACGCGCGAACCGGTCGCGATGATCGCATTGGCGAACGTCAGCGTCTCGGTCGACCCGTCGGCCTTCGCGACCTCGATCGTGTTCGCGTCGCGGAAGGTGCCGCGCCCGTCGAACTCGGTGATGGCGTTCTTCTTCATCAGGTAGTGCACGCCCTTGACGCGCCCGTCGGCGACCTGGCGGCTGCGATCGAAGGCGACGCCGTAGTCGAAGGTCGCCTCGCCCGAGATGCCGAAGGTCGCGGCCTGCGTGTGGAAGATGTGGGCGAGCTCGGCGTTGCGCAGCAGCGCCTTGGAGGGGATGCACCCGACGTTGAGGCACACGCCGCCCCAGTACCTCTCCTCGATCACGGCCGTGCGCAGGCCGAGTTGGGCGGCGCGCACCGCGGCGACGTAGCCGCCGGGGCCGGCGCCGAGAACGACGACATCGAAATGGCTGGTCATTCGGCCAGCCTATGCGGGGTGCCGCGCCAGCGGCAGGGGCCGACGCCGAGCCGACGCCGAGCGGCGCGTGCACGACTGTCGACCTTCGGCGGATTCCGGACACGCACCTCGGCACCCGTGTCGGGCGGCCGCCGGCCGGGCGTACGCTCGACCGGTGAGCACGCGCACCGCCCCGAACGCCGTCGCCGCGGCATCCGCCCCGTCGCAGCCGACGCGGCTGTCGACGTGGCTGCAGTTCCTCGGCATGGGCGTCGTGTGGGGGGCGAGCTTCCTCTTCATGAAGGTCGCGCTCGAGGGCGTGAGCTTCACCCAAGTCGCGTGGTCGCGCCTCGTGCTCGGCGGCCTCACCCTCGGCCTCATCGTGCTCGTGATGCGCCCGCGCGTGGTGTCGCCGACGGGGGAGCGAGGCCCGGTGCTGCCCAGGCAGCCGATCGTCTGGCTGCACTTCACGGTCATCGCGATCAGCGGATGCGTCGTGCCCCACCTGCTCTTCGCGTGGGCCGAGCTGCACGTCTCGTCGAGCCTCGCCTCGATCTACAACGCGGTCACGCCCATCACGACGGCGCTCATGGCGACGCTCGCGTTCCGCGTCGAGCGGCTCGCGTTCGCCCAGTGGGCGGGCGTGGTCGTCGGCATCGCCGGCGTGCTCGTGATCATCGGGCCGTGGCAGTACGCCGCGCTCACGGGGAGCCTGCTCGGACAACTCGCGTGCCTCGGCGCGGCGGTCTGCTACGGCTTCACGTTCGGGTACACGCGCAAATTCCTGAGCACGCGGCCGATCGCGCCGGCCACGTTCGCGTTCCTGAACATCGGCATCGCGGGCGCGATCATGCTCGTCGCGACGCCGATCGTCGCGTGGCAGCCGGTGGCGCTCGACCCGGCGATCGTCGGCTCGCTGCTGACGCTCGGCGTGCTCGGCACGGGCCTCGCCTACATCTGGAACATCAACGTGCTGCGCGCCTGGGGCCCGACCAACGCGTCGACGGTCACCTACGTCACCCCGGTCGTGGGCGTCGCGCTCGGGGTGCTGCTGCTCGGCGAGCGCTTCTCGTGGCACGAGCCGATCGGCGCGGTGCTCGTGCTCCTCGGCATCCTGCTCGCGCAGGGGCGGCTGCGCCTGCCCCGCCGGCGCGTGCCCGCCCCGGCCTGACCCGCCGCGCGGCATCCGTCGCCCGGCTGCAGACGCCGCTCGGGATCACTCGTGTCGCACCGGACCCGAGATGTCGTGCGTCCCGTGCGACACGAGTGATCCCGTGCCGTCAACGATCCGGCTCTTGACAGGCTCGGCAGCACGTGGTTGGTTAGTTACTGAAGTAACGAACCAACCAAGGTTCGACCCTCAGGTCGAACGGGAACAGACGGGCGGGCATGGACGAATCACGTCCGATCTTCATCCAGATCGCGGAACAGATCGAGAACGACATCATCGACGGAACCCTGCCCGAGGGCAGCCAGATCCCCTCGACGAACGAGTTCGCTGCGTTCCTGCGCGTCAACCCGGCCACAGCACTGAAAGGGGTGACCCGCCTTGTCGACGACGGCATCGTGGAGAAACGAAGGGGCATCGGCATGTTCGTGACGACCGGCGCCCGTGAACGGCTCATCGAGCGCCGGCGGGTGGGCTTCGCCGCCGAATACCTCAGACCACTCATCATCGAGGCCGAGAAGCTCGGCATCGGCATCGACGAACTCGCGGGCATGCTCCGCGCGGAAAGGATCCAATCATGACCCGCACAGTGGTGCGTGCGACCGGCCTCACCAAGCGCTACGGCGCGTTCACCGCGGTCGACGGGGTCGACTTCGCGCTCGAGGAGAACCGCATCTACGGGCTCCTCGGCCGCAACGGCGCCGGCAAGACCACGATCATGCAGATGCTCACGGGCCAGTTGTTCCCGGATGCCGGCGCGCTCGACGTGTTCGGCCGCGAGCCCGCCGAGCACGCCGACGTGCTGCGCCGCATGTGCTTCATCGCCGAGTCGCAGCGCTATCCCGAGAGCTTCAAGGCGGCGCACGTGTTCAAGGCGGCGCCGTGGTTCTTCGAGAACTGGGATGCCGCGTTCGCCGAGCAGCTCGTCTCCGACTTCCGCCTGCCACTGAACCGCTACATCAAGAAGCTCTCTCGCGGCCAGCTCTCTGCGGTCGGCGTCATCGTCGGCCTCGCCTCGCGCGCGCCGCTCACGTTCTTCGACGAGCCCTACCTCGGGCTCGATGCCGTCGCGCGGCACAACTTCTACGACCGCCTGCTCGAGGACTACGCCGAACACCCCCGCACGATCGTGCTCTCGACCCACCTGATCGACGAGGTCGCGAACCTGCTCGAGCACGTGATCCTCATCGACCAGGGCCGCATCCTGTTCGATCGCGACGCCGACGAACTGCGCGGGTCCGCCACGACCGTCGCGGGTCCGCGAGCCGCGGTCGAGTCGTTCGTCGCCGACCGGCCCGTCATCGGCCGCGAGGGCCTCGGCGGACTGGCATCCGCCACCATCGACGGCCGCCTCGACCAGGGCGAGCGCATCAAGGCTGCCGAGCTCGGACTCGAACTCGCGCCCGTCTCGCTCCAGCAGCTCATCATCCACATGACCGGCACCGACCTGAGTGCCGACTCGACCGAGCAGGAGGTCGCAGCATGACCGCCGTCATCGATCAGCCGATCGTGCGCACCGAGGCCCGCTCGCGGGCCCACGAGATCTGGCGCATCGTGCGCCTGCACTGCGTCAACCCATCGGTGTTCTTCGGGGTGCCGTGGATCATCCTCGGCTCCGCCTGGGCGATCATGATGATCGTCGGGCTCATCATCACGGGCGCGGGCGGGCCCGCCGACGACATGGCCGAGGGCATGCGCTACAGCTGGGCGGTGCTCTCGCCGCAGTGGTACCTCGTCGTCGTCGGCGTGCAGGCGATCGGCCTGACGTTCTCGTTCGCGCTCGGCTTCGGCACCACCCGGCGCGACTTCTGGCTCGGGACGAGCGCGATGTTCGGGATCGTCTCGCTCCTGAACGCGGTCGCCATCGCCACGCTCGTGCAGATCGAGAAGGCGACGAACGGCTGGGGCATCGGCATCGCCATGTTCGACTCGCTCTGGTACGGGCAGCAGGGGTGGCTCACCGACTTCTACACGACGCTGGCGATGCAACTGCTCGTGCTGTTCATCGGCGCGAGCGTCACCACGGTGTACATGCGGTGGCGCATGCGGGGCATGATGATCGTGCTGTTCAGCTCGATCGTGCTGTTGCTGGCCTTCATCGCGATCGCCACGTTCAGCGGCAGCTGGCCGGCCATCGTCGCGTGGCTCGGCAGCATCGGCGTCGCCGGCGGCTTCACCATCGTGCTGGGGCTCGCGGTCGTCTGCGCCATCGGCGGGTACCTCGTGATCCGGCGGGCGACACCCCGCTGATCGCGAGCTCGGGCGGGCGGCGCGGCATTCGATGGGGACCGGATGCCGCGCCGCTCGCGGGCGGCATCGGCGTGGTGCGGCTGGGCCTGCTCGCGACGAAGCCGATGCTCGAGCGGGCGGCGACGATCTGACGACCGGCGCCCGCCGTCGCGGGTACTCTCGTAGCATGACTGACGGGTCCTTCGACGAACGCGACGCCGCGATGAGCGAGCTGCTCGGCATCCGATCGAGCATCGACAACATCGACGCGGCCCTCATCCATCTGCTCGCCGAGCGGTTCAAGTTCACGCAGCAGGTGGGGCGGCTGAAGGCGACGCACGGCCTGCCGCCGAGCGATCCCGACCGCGAACGGCGCCAGATCGCCCGGCTCAGGAACCTCGCGGTCGACGCGCACCTCGACCCCGCGTTCGCCGAGAAGTGGTTCAACTTCGTCGTCGACGAGGTCATCCAGCACCACGTGGAGCTCGCCAACGGCGCGGGTGCGCCGGGCACCGCAGACGAGCTGTGAGCTGGTACCCGCCCGCGCTTCCGCCGCTGGCGGGCAAGCGGTACCTCATCACCGGCGCGAATGCCGGGCTCGGGTTCTTCACCGCGGCACGGTTGGCGGGAGCCGGAGCCAACGTCGTGCTCGCCGGGCGCAGCCCCGAGCGGCTCGAGGCGGCGATGGCGGCGATCCGCTGCGCGCGCCCGGAGGCATCCGTCGAGCCCCTCGTGATCGACCTGGCGTCGCTCGACTCGGTGCGGGCCGGCGCCGGGCGACTGCTGCATCGCCCGCCGCTCGACGGCGTCGTGACGAACGCGGGCATGGTGCACACGCCCGGCGCCCGCCTCGAATCGCCCGACGGCAACGAACTCGTGCTCGCCACGAACGTGCTCGGCCACTTCGCCCTGCTCGCCCGGCTGCTGCCCCACCTCGTGCCCGGTGCCCGCATCGTCGCGCTCGGCTCGCTCTCGAGCCGGCTCTCGACGTTCCGCATCGACGACCTGCAGCTGACCCGCGGCTACGACTTCTGGCGGGCGTACGCGCAGTCGAAGATCGCCTCGCAGGTCTTCGCCTTCGAGCTCGACCGGCGGCTTCGGGCAGCGGATTCCCCGGTGTCGAGCCTCGTCGCCCACCCGGGTTACTCGATCAGCGGCCGCACCCCGAGGGTGCCCGGAGTCAACGAGCCGACCCCGGGCGCACGGTTCGCCGACGCGTTGCAGGCGGCTTGGGCGCAGGGAAAGCACCGCGGCGCCGAGGTGACCCTGCACGCGCTCACCGCGGCCGAGGTCGAGGGCGGCCAGTTCTGGGGGCCGCGCTTCCGCACGAAGGGCGAGCCGACCCTGCAGCATCCGACACGCACGTCGAGGGATGCCGCGATCGGCGCCCGCTTCTGGGCCTTCGCCGAGCAGGCCACCGGCACGACGTTCGCGGTGGGGGCATGAGCGGGTCCGGCGAACGACCTCGGCTCCTCGAGAGACCGAAGCTGCGCCGCATCCTGGCCCGCATCGTGGTCGCGATCGGCATCGTGCTCGCCGTGATCGGGGTCGTCTCGGCACGGTACGGCTGGCTCTTCGCGGGCATCATCCTCGTCGGGCTCGGTGCCGCGATGGGGCCCGCGCGCATCCGCCGCTGAGCCGTCGCCCGCATCCCGAGCCGGTGTCGGCGCGGAGTGCGAGCGCCGCACGCGGTTCACCTTCCCGTAACCATGGCGCCGCCCGGCGTTGACGGCTGGCACCTACCGTGGGCGGACGGAACACCTCACAGCATGCGCTCGGGGGAGCTGCGGTCACGGGAGGTCCGACCACTCGTTGTCACGTGCTCCGAAGAGCCGCCGGCCAGCGCGGGCTCGCACCTGCGGCACGTCAGGCACGACACCCTCGGAAAGGTGCATCATGACCTCGAATCCCACCGCCGGACTCTCCGCTGACGAGATCGCCGAACGCGACGAGCTCGCCGAACTCGCCGAGCCGGGCGAGACCGATTCCCGTGATCTGTACGTCGACCTCGACGACCTCGACGAGCAGTTCGACGATCTCGGCGACGACCTCGACGAAGACGAGGAGTCCAGCGACATCGAGCTCATCGTGTTCGACCTGGCCGGCATGACCGTCGCAGACGGCGTCGTCGTCGAACGGGCCTTCGCGCTCGCCGTCGAACGCAGCGGCATCGTCGCGGTCGAGGCGCTCGAACCGGCGCTCGAATTCGTGCGCGACACGATGGGCCAGTCGAAGATCGGCGTGTTCCGGGTGCTCGCCGGCGGCGACGAGGAGCTTGCGCAGCGCGGCAACGCGGCGTTCGAGGGCGCATACGCCGAGCTCGTCGCGAGCGAGGGAATCGCCGAGATCGTCGGTGCGGCCGACGTCGTCAAAGAGTTGCACGGCGCCGGGGCATCCATCGCCATCACCACCGGCTTCTCGCCCGAGACCCGCGACCTGATCCTCGACGAACTCGGGTGGCACGACCTCGCCGCGCTCGTGCTGTCGCCGGCCGACGCCGGCCGCGGCTACCCGCACCCCGATCTGCCGCTCACGGCGCTGCTGCGCACGGAGGCGAGCGCGGTGGATGCGATGGTCGTCGTCGGCGACACGGCGAGCGTCATCGAGTCGGGTGTCAACGCCGGGGCCGGCTGGGTCGTCGGCGTGCTGAGCGGCGCCCACGACCGCGACGCGCTCGAGGCGGCAGGAGCCGACGCCGTCATCGACGCCATCACCGAGCTGCCCGCGCTGCTCGGTCTCCGGGGCGAGTAAGGGGTGACGATGCATACCGTGGAGCGGGTCGGCGAGCTCGACGTCATCGTGAAGCCCTCGCCCGTGGCCATGGTCTGGAATGAACCGGGTCGGCCGCACGACGCGCTCGCCGCACCGGGAGTGCGACTCGCCCCGGGCGAGGCGCTCGTCGAGGTCGAACTCGCGACGATCTGCGGATCCGACGTGCACACCGTGCGTGGCGATCGAGCGGCCGCCGCGCCGCTCGTGCTCGGACACGAACAGGTCGGCCGGGTCGTCGCCATCGGCGAGGGCGCCGTGCGGGCCGACGGGAGCCTGCTCGAACTCGGCGACCGCGTCGTCTGGTCGGTCACCGTCAGTTGCGGTGAGTGCGACCGCTGCCGACGCGGCCTCACCCAGAAGTGCCGCTCACTCGCGAAGTACGGGCACGAGCGCGTGCACCGCGGCTGGGAACTCTCGGGCGGATTCGCAACCCATGTGCAGGTGCGAGCCGGCACCGCGATCGTGCGAGTGAGCGAGACGCTGCCGGCCGCGGTCGCCGCGCCGGCCTCGTGCGCGACGGCGACGGCCATGGCTGCGCTCGACGCGGCCGCCGAGCGGGTCGAGCTCGCCGGCGCGCTCGTGCTCGTGACCGGCGCCGGCCAGATCGGACTGAGCGTCGCGGCGATGGCGATCGAGTCGGGGGCCGAGGTCATCGTCGCCGATCCGGATGCCTCTCGGCGTGAGTTCGCCCGCCGGATCGGTGCGGTGCCGGTCGATCCCAATGCCAAGGGGGCCTCGCCCGACCGGCTCGAAGCGGTGCTCACGCGGTTCGAGGCACGCGGATTCAGGGAGGTGGTCGTGGCCGTCGAGGCATCCGGGGCGGCCACCGCCGTTCGCACGGTGTTCGACGTCGTCGGTGTCGGCGGTGTCGCAGTGATCATCGGCAGCGGCGCCCCCGGGGCCGAAGTGAGCGTCGACCCCGAGTCGATCGTGCGGCGACTCGTCTCGGTCACCGGGGTGCACAACTACTCCGCACCGCAGCTGGTGCGGGCCGTCGAGTTCCTGGAGCGGTCGTGGCAACCGCTGCGGCTCGATGAACTCGTGGGGGCGACGCATCCGCTGACCGAAATCGATCTCGCACTCGACGAGGCGGCGACCGGGCGGTACGTGCGGGTCGGAGTCGCGCCGGGCCGGCGACCGGTGTGATTCTGGGAGGATCCGGAGTCTGGCGACGTAGGCTGATTCGATCATGCGCGTGATCAGTTACAACCTCCGCAAGCACCGGGCCAGCGGTGAGCTCGCCGGCCTCGTCGAACGCTACTCGCCCGACATACTGTGCCTGCAGGAGTGCGACACGCAAGACCTGCCACGGCAGATCGACGAGCTCCACCTCGCTGACGCGACCCAGCGCAACCGACTCGGTCTTGCGCTGTACTACCGTGCCGATCGCTTCCACGCGGTGCGCATCCAGGCGTTCTCGCTCAAGAAGTCCCTGCACGATCGGGTGCTGCGCCCCGCGCACGAGCGACTCATCGGGGTGCGGCTCTTCGACCTCGAGGCGCAGCGCGAGCTCATCGTCGCGTCGTTCCACGCGGCGCCGTTGACCGCGCTCAACTCGCTGCGCCGGCACCAGATCAAGTCGGCGCTCGGCGAGCTGCAGTTCCTCGGCCCCGGCCTGCCCACCCTCATGGTCGGCGACTACAACTACCCGATCTTCAAGGAGAATCTCGGCGAGAAGGTACGCGATTCGGGCTACGACCTGACGCTCAGCGACAAGCGCACCTACACGCGGTACAAGTTCTTCCGGGGGCACTTCGATCTCGCGACGTCGGTCGGCCTCGACATCGTGGGCATCGAGACGCTCCCGCGGGGGTCGTCGGATCACATGCCGATCCTCGTGAATGCGAACTACAGCGCGCCCGGCACGGTGGCCGGCCCGGGCGGGTCGATCGAACCGGGAACGGTGGTCGAGACGGGCGGGGCGGTCGAGAGGGGCGCGGCGGTAGAGCCGGGCACGGTGATCGAGACGGGCGCGGTGAGCGAGACCGGCGCGACGGGCTCGTCGTGATCAGCCGCGAGCTCGCGCTCGCGCTCCGCAACGCGGGGCTCTCCTGGCATCCGGAATCGGGCGACCGGTTTCAGCTCGACCTGCCCGAATCGGTCGAGGCGGAGGTCGAGGCCGACGTGTTCACCGTCAGTGAGATGACGATCGAGCCGCAGCGGTTTCCGACCGACACGGTGCTGGGGTTCAACGGCACGACCGAGTGGGCGCTCGACTCGGTCTCGATCGGCGACGCGGTCTGGCTGCCCCGCGAAGACCAGCTGCGGGAGCTGCTGCGCTCCACCTTCCGGGCGTTGCGGCGTCTCGACGACTCCTTCGAGGTCGAGATCGAGCTCGGCGGCGAGCGGCGGCGCTTCGAGCATCCGGATGTCTCCGAGGCCTACGGTCTCGCCCTGCTCGAGCTCATCGGGCGATCACGATGACGGATGCCGGGGAGGGCGCCGGTGGTGCGGACGCCGATCGTGGTGCGGACGCCGCCGATGGCGCTGGTGCCGCCGGTGCCGCGCACGCCGTGGGCGCCCTCGTGGTCGACGCCGTCGCGCGACTGCGCGAGCACTCGGCTCGTGACGAGGTGCTCGCCGACTACGTGCCCGAGCGACGCACCCTGGGCATTCCACGCGCGGCGCGGATGGCGCCGATCGGGCGGGTGTGGAGGCTCGGGGTGCTCCTGCTCGCGCCCGACGGCCGGCTCTCGGCGACCGGCCGTGTCGTGCGTGCCGAGCGCGAGGCCCGGCGAAGCACGCCCGCCGCGGCGATCGCCGAGCAACGTGCCTATCGGGCCGCCGCGATCAAGGGCGGCATCGCCGAGGGCGAGACCGTGAACTTCGACACGGTGCCGATCGACCTGGCCGAGCTCGGTCGCGCCGCGGCATCCGGCCCGCTCGTCGTCGTCGGCGACGAGGTGTTCGTGCGATGGAGCCCGACGCAGCCCGACGCCCTCACCGCCCTCGACCGGTATCTCGCCGATCGGGTCGAGCTGCTCGCGAACCCGCCGTCCGGCGCCTGAACGCGGTCGGGCACCACTGAGCGCGTCGGCCCGAACCGGCCTCAGCCGGCGCCGCGCTACCGAGGGCCGCGAGCGAGGCGGATGCCGAACGGGTGCGGCCCGGCGATGAACCACACGATCGATCCGAGGAGCGGGAAGCAGATCACCGCAATGGCCCAGACCCATCGCTCGAGCTCGTTGAGCTCGGCGCTTCGGACGATCTGCGAGACGACCCAGACGATGACGGCGAGATACAGCAGCGCCACGAGCGCCGCCATGATGTTCCAGCCGAACATGCCGTCCATCGTCTCGGTCCCTTCGCTCAGCCCGCTCGTCGTCGCCTCCCCGCGCCCGTCGTCGACAGGCTACCGCCCGGCGTAGCGGGTGGCGTCGGGTGTGTCGTCGCCGGTGCCGCGTTCCGCGCCGTGCGACTCCTGCTCCTGCACCGCCTCGATGATCGAGTCCTGCAGGCCGCGCTGCCCGGTGTGCAGCTCCTGGTAGGTCTCGCCGGCACTCATGATCGGACCGAGGGCGTGGCGCAAGCGCGAGCGCGCCCCGCGCGGCGCGCGGATCCAGCGCACGACGACGCCGACGACGATCGCGAGCGCGAACACCGCGATCGGCACCCAGATGAGGGCGAGCGGAGACGACTCGGGAGCCACGATCAGAATCCGTAGGGCGTGATCGGCCCGAGCCGGCCGTCGCGCAACGCCTCGAGCACCGCGAGTTCGTGCGGCACGACCGGGTCGGGCAGCGCGTCGAGCGCGAACCAGCCGAGCTCGGCCGCCTTGTCCTCCATCGGCCGGGGATCGCCCCGCCACTCGGTCGCGCTGAAGAACACGTCGATGCGCTCCTCGATCGCCAGGTGCGGGGCGCCCCCGGTGCGGTGCATGACGGTCAGCACAGTGAGAGCCGACTCGTCGAGCTCGACCCCGAGCTCTTCGCGGGCCTCGCGCACCGCGGCCGCCAGCAGGGATTCGCCCTGCTCCACGTGTCCCGCGGCGCCGCACGCCCAGTACTCGTCGAAGTAGCCCGTGCCGCGGCGGAGCTGCAGCAGCACCTCGTCGCCCCTCAGGAGCACCACGTAGGCGGCCGGGATGACCGCGAACCTGCCGTGCGACGCGGCGTACGCCTCGGTGTACGAGGTTCCGTCGGGATCGGTCATCGGCGCAGCATCCGCTCGCTCAGGGCCCGGCTCGTCAGACGCCGCTCGTCAATACCCGACGATGGGGCCGAACGCCTCGGCGAGCGGGGCGCGGTTCACGCTGCGCAGCTCGTCGATGGAGATGGTGAAGAGGCCCTGCACCTCGAGTGCGCTCGAGGTCGCGTCGGTCACGCCGATGCGGCGCACCGGGTAGTCGCGGCCCTCACAGAGCCCGCGGAACTTCACGTCGTCTTCGCGGGGCACCGTGACGATGACCCGGCCGGTCGACTCGGAGAAGAGCACGGTGGCGAGGTCGATGCCGGCGTCGCCGGCGATCTCGTCGAGCACGACGCGGGCGCCGAGGCCGAAGCGGCCGACCGCCTCGGCGAGGGCGATCGCCAGGCCGCCGTCGGAGAGGTCGTGCGCCGAGTCGATGAGACCCTCGATCGCCGCCGCGTTGAGCAGCTCGGCGAGGCGCTTCTCGCCGGGGAGGTCGACGGCCGGCGGGCGTCCGCCGAGGTGGCCGTGCACGACGCCCGCCCACGCGGAGCCGTCGAGCTCGAGTGCGGTGTCGCCGAGGAGGTAGATGTTGTGGCCGTCGTCTTGCCAGCCGCTCGGGATGCGGCGGGCCACGTCGTCGATCACGCCGAGCACGGCGATCACGGGGGTCGGGTGGATCGGCACGTCGCCGGTCTGGTTGTAGAACGAGACGTTGCCGCCCGTGACGGGGATGCCGAGCTCGAGGCATCCGTCGCTGAGGCCCTCGACGGTCTCGGAGAACTGCCACATGACCTCGGGGTTCTCGGGGGAGCCGAAGTTCAGGCAGTCGGAGACGGCGGCCGGCACCGCGCCGGAGACGGCGACGTTGCGGTACGCCTCGGCGAGGGCGAGCTTCGCGCCCTGACGCGGGTCGAGTTGCGAGTATCGCCCGTTGGCGTCGGTCGCGATCGAGACGCCGAGGCCCGACTCCTCGTCGACGCGCACCATGCCGGCGTCGTCGGGGTAGCTGAGCGCGGTGTTGCCGAGCACGTACTTGTCGTACTGGTTGGTCACCCACGCGGCATCCGCCTGGTTCGCCGAGCCGACGAGCTGCAGGAACTGTGCGCGGATCTCGTCGGGGGTGGCCGGGCGGTCGAGCTTCGCGGCGGTGTCGGCCTGCAGTGCGTCGATCCAGGTGGGGTAGGCGACCGGTCGCTCGTAGACCGGGCCGTCGACGGCGACGGTGCGCGGGTCGACGTTCACGATCTCCTCGCCGTGCCACATGATGCTGAGGCGGCCCGTGTCGGTGACCTCGCCGAGCACGCTCGTCTCGACGTCCCACTTCTTGACGACCTCGAGGAAGCCGTCGAGCTTCTCGGGGCGCACGATCGCCATCATGCGCTCCTGGCTTTCGCTCATCAGGATCTCTTCGGGCGTGAGCGTGGGGTCGCGCAGCAGCACGTCGTCGAGCACGATGGCCATGCCGCCGTCGCCATTGGAGGCGAGCTCCGACGTGGCGCACGAGATTCCGGCCGCACCGAGGTCTTGGATGCCCTCGACGAGGTCGCCCGCGAAGAGTTCGAGGCAGCACTCGATGAGCACCTTCTCGGCGAACGGGTCGCCCACCTGCACCGCGGGGCGCTTCGTGGGGCCGCCCTCGGCGAAGGTGTCGGAGGCGAGGATCGACGCGCCGCCGATGCCGTCGCCGCCCGTGCGCGCGCCGAAGAGCACGACCTTGTTGCCGGCGCCCTTCGCGTTCGCGAGGTGCAGGTCTTCGTGGCGCATGACGCCGACCGCGAGGGCGTTCACGAGCGGGTTCGCCTGGTACACCGGGTCGAACCAGGTCTCGCCGCCGATGTTCGGCAGGCCGAGGCAGTTGCCGTAGAAGCTGATGCCCGAGACGACGCCGTGCACGACGCGGGCGGTGTCGGGGTGGTCGATGGCGCCGAAGCGCAGGGCGTCCATGACGGCGACGGGCCGGGCGCCCATCGAGATGATGTCGCGCACGATGCCGCCGACGCCGGTCGCGGCGCCCTGGAACGGCTCGATGTAGCTCGGGTGGTTGTGGCTCTCGATCTTGAAGGTGACCGCCCAGCCCTCGCCGACGTCGATGACGCCCGCGTTCTCGCCCATGCCCACCATGAGGTTCTTCTTCATCTCGGGCGTGACCTTCTTGCCGAACTGCTTCAGGTACACCTTGGACGACTTGTACGAGCAGTGCTCGCTCCACATGACGGAGTACATCGCGAGCTCTGCGCTCGTGGGGCGGCGGCCGAGGATGTTGCGGATGCGCTCGTACTCGTCGGGCTTCAGGCCCAGCGCGGCGTACGGCTGCTCTTTCTCGGGCGTGGTGGCCGCGACCTCGACGGTGTCGAGCACCGGGGTCGTCGGAGCAGCGATGGTCTCGGGGGTTTCGGTGGTCACGAGTGGCGAGCTCCAGAGAACGGCGGCGAGCGGATGCCGCGGGGCGGATGCCTGACCCGAGAAGTCTACCGGCCGCCGCGGCGCACCTCTCTCCGCGCGCGACCCGCGCGCGGACCCGCGCGCGACCCGCACGCGCGACCTGCGCGCGACCCTCACGTCGGAGGCAACGAATCCCGTCGGAGGCAACGGATCCGTTGCCTCCCACGCGACTCGTTGCCTCCACGGGATCCGTTGCCTCCCCCGCGACTGGCTGCCTCCCACGCGACTCGTTGCCTCCCACGCCCGGCGAAGATGGACATTCGGTAGACTGTCGAGTGGTCGTCGCATTCCCGGCGGCCCTGGGCGCGCACATCAGCGCGCAGTCGACCCGCCGTAGCGCTCGCGGAGCCCCGCCCCGCGCCCGCGGGGAACGCCCTTCGCTCAGGTACTCCATGACGCCGTCAACTCCCGTCGATTCCACTTCTTCCGCCTCCACACCCACGGTCGCGCCACCGTTCCCGTGGCTCGGCTTGCTCGTGCTCGCCGCCGCGGTGTTCCTCTCGGTCACGATCGAGATGATCCCCACCGGCCTCCTGCCCGACATGAGCCGCGAGCTCCAGGTCGGCGAGCCGCTCATCGGCCTGCTCGTCACGGTCTTCGCGGCGACCGTCGTGGTGCTCACGGTGCCGCTCGCGAGCCTCACCAAGCGCGTGCCGAGGCGCACGCTCATCGTCATCACGCTCGCCGTGCTGGCGGTCAGCTGCGTGCTCACGGCGCTGGCGCCGAACTACGGCACGGTGCTCGCGACCCGCATCCTCGGCGGCGCGGCGCACGGCCTCTTCTGGTCGGTGGTCGGTGCCTACGCCGGCCACCTCGTGCCGAAGGAGCAGCTCGCCCGCGCCGTCTCGATCAGCGTCGCCGGCGGTTCGCTCGCCTTCGTGCTCGGCGTGCCGCTCGGCACCGCGCTCGGCCAGGCCTTCGGCTGGCGACTCGCATTCGCGGGCATCGGCGCGCTGACCCTGCTCGGCGCGTTGCTCGTGTGGCGGTTCCTGCCTCCGGTGCGCCACCACGCCGGTGAGGCGGATGCCGCACCGCTCCGGCTGCGCGGCGACGCCACCTTCGTGCCGGTGCTCGTCGTGTGCCTGATCACGGCGGTGACGATGGTCGGCGCGTACACGTTCTACACCTACGTCGCGCCGTTCATCACCGACGTCATGGGCATGGCGCCGAGTGCGATCAGCCCGATGCTGCTCGCCTACGGCATCGCCGGCGCGGTCGGCCTGCTGCTCGCCGGCACACTGCTCGGCCGTCGCCCCACCGTCGGACTCGCGGTCGCGCTCATCGCGACGGCGCTCGGCGTCGCGGGGCTCGCCCTGTTCCCGCAGGTGCCGGGAGTCGGCATCGCGTGCTTCCTGCTGTGGGGCACCGCGTTCGGGGCGCTCCCGCCGATGCTCAACACCCGGCTGCTGCACTCGGCTTCGGCGCGCATCCGTGACGCCGCGGCATCCTTCTACACGACCGCGTTCAACACCGGAATCGGCGGCGGTGCGCTGCTCGGTGCCGTGCTCTACAGCGTGATCGGGCTCGGCGGACTGCCCTGGGTCTTCGTGGCGCTGCTCGTCTGCTCGACCGCCGCGCTCGTCTGGACCGCGCTCGTCAACCGCGTGCGGCGCTGATCCGTCGGGCTACTCCACCCGCGAGAACGCGGCGGCGCGCTCGACCTGATCGCGGGTGAGCGGCACGCCCGTGTACCGCTCGAACTGCGCCGCGGCCTGCATCGCGTGCACCTCGGCACCGCTGATCACGAGCTTGCCTGCGGCGCGAGCGGCGGAGACGAGCGGCGTCTCCGCGGGGAACGCGACGACGTCGAAGACGACGGATGCCGCGGCGACGTGCTCGTCGGAGAACGCCAGCGCCGAGGCATCCGCCCCCTGCATGCCGAGCGGGGTGACGTTCACGATGACGTCGGCACCCGGCGCGGGGTCGGTCGGGGTCCAGGCGTAGCCGTACTGCTCGGCGAGGGCCGGGCCGAGCGACGCGTTGCGTGCGAGCACGGTGACGTCGGCGAATCCCGCTCCGCGGAACGCCGCGACGACGGCCTTCGCCATGCCGCCCGATCCGCGGACGAGCACGCGCTGGGCGGGGTCGATGCCGTGCTCGGCGATGAGCTGCGCGATCGCCTCGTAATCGGTGTTCGAGGCGGTGAGCACACCGTGGTCGTTCACGATCGTGTTGACCGATTCGATCGCCGCGGCCGAGGGCTCGACGACGTCGACGAGGGGGATCACGGCCTCTTTGAAGGGCATCGACACGGAGCATCCGCGGATTCCGAGCGCACGGATGCCGCGCACGGCGCCCTCGATGTCATCGGTCGTGAACGCCTTGTAGATGAAGTTCAGGCCGAGCTCGTCGTAGAGGAAGTTGTGGAATCGCGTGCCGAGGTTCGAGGGCCGGCCCGCGAGCGAGATGCAGACCGACATGTCCTTGTTGAGGATGGGCATGCCACCATTCTGCGCCGGTCGGGCGACGGCGGCGCCGAATTCGGGCCGCAGGGCCGGGCGGGCGAGTGGATGCCGCGGCATCCGCTCGTCGTCAGGCCTCGCGGCCCCCGGGCGGGCCGATCACGAGCAGGCTCGCGAAGACGACGGCGATGCCGACGACCGCGAGCGAGACGAGCAGCACGGGGCGGGCGAGGAACCAGCGCAGCAGGGCGTTGACCCAGTTGCCGTCGGCCGGGTGGTCGGTCTTCTCGCGGCGCCAATCGCCCTCGAGGTGGCCCTTTCGCACGAGCCACAGCTCGAACGGGATGGTCGCGTAGGGCACGATCGCGGTGAGCACGGCGAACGCGATGCGGCCGAGGTTCCAGCGCTGGTTGACGCCGACGATCACGGCCGTGAGCGCGTACGACAGGAAGACGAACCCGTGGATCGAGCCGCCGACCAGCACCGCCCATTCGACCCCCGCTGCGTACTTCAGGATCATCGCGACGATGAGGATGGTCCACGTGACGGCCTCGGCGAGGGCGAGGGTGCGGTACAGGCGTTTCGGTGACACGGGTGCTCCAGAGTTCGGGATGCTTCCATGCTGTCAGGCCCGGCTGAGCGTGCCATCGTACGAACGGTTGATCGGTGGTGGTGGTGGTGGCGGCGATGGCGGTGGCTCGGCGCTCCCCGCGGTCGCCCAGCCGCCGCGCGATAGCCTTGGCCGGTGACCGAGCAGTCTGCACGCGAGCTCGTCTCGAGCCTCATCGCGTCGATCCCCGATTTTCCCGAACCCGGCGTGACGTTCCGCGACCTGACCCCGGTCTTCGCCAGCGGGCCGGCGCTGCACGCGCTCGGCACCTCGCTGACCGAGCCGTTCGCCGGCCGGTTCGACGTCATCGGCGGGGTCGAGGCGCGCGGGTTCCTCATCGCCGGCGCGGCGTCGGCGATCTGCGGCGCGGGCGTCTTGACGGTGCGCAAGGCGGGCAAGCTGCCGCGTGCGGTGCTGCGCGAGGACTACGCCCTCGAGTACGGCACGGCCGCACTCGAGGTGCACGAGGGGGAGCTGCCCCCGGGCTCGCGGGTGCTCATCGTCGACGACGTGCTCGCCACGGGAGGCACGGTCGGAGCCGCCGCTCGTCTCGTCGAGCGCGCCGGCTGGCAGGTCGCCGGCATCTCCGTCGCCCTCGAGCTCGAGGGCCTCGGCGGGCGCGAGGCGCTCGGCGACCGATACGAGGTCTTCTCGCTCCTGCAGTACTGAGCGGATGCGACCGAGCGGATGCCGCGGGGCCCGTCCGCCTCGCGGAGCATCCGGGTCATCGCGGGCAATCCTTGGTAGCGTGTGCCACCGAACGAGGAGGTCCGATGCGGGACAGCATGCCGAAGATCACGCTCTGGTGGGGCATCGCGCTCGCGCTCGCCGGCGGCGTACTGGCCACGTTCGTGCAGCCGGGGCTCTACTCGAGCGCCTGGCTCAACACCGAACCGGGCCAGACCGTGCTGTACTTCTGGCTCTTGGCGCTCGATCTGCTGAACACGCTCGTCATCCCGCTCGGCACGGCGCTCATCGCGGCATCCCTCGTGATGTTCTACCTCCGCGGTCGTTCGCAGCCCGTCGACGCGGAGCGCCCGAAGCGCTGGGTGCTGCCCGAACCGCTGGAGCGCCGCACCGACCGCTGAGCGGCTCGGTCAGCTGCCGGGCTGCCCGGCGGCCCGGCGGCGCACGATCTCGGTGATCCAGATCGGCGCGTACGGCGAGGTGCAATTGGGCGGTGTGGGGTAGTCCTTGAGCACTTCGAGCCGCTCGCCGATGCTGACCGCGCGGGCGCGGAGCTCGGGGTGGTGGATGCCGATGTTCGCGAGGCACTCGTTCATGGCCCACTGCAGGCGATCGGGCGCGTCTTTCATGTGCGTCTCGATGAGATCGAGCAGCCCGGGCAGGTCGAGACCCTCGGGCGACTTCGCCACACGGGCGGTGGTCAGCGCCCACCCGGCGCTGGCGACGACCGCGTCGGGGTCGTCGAACCACAGGGAGCGGAGCTCTTCGGCGTGCGGGCTCTTCTTCACGACGTAGTTGACGAGCCAGTCGTGCACCTTGGGCACGCGCGTGTCGCGGAGCATGGCGTCGAGCTCTGACGCGCGGTACGCCTTGGGGCGGCAGATCAGGATCGCGACGAGACGGGCTGGAGTGTCGCCCGTGGCCCAGAGGCGATCGGCGAGGTCGGGCTGGGTTCCCAGGCGTTTCGCCACCGCGCGCAGCTTGGTGAGGTTGACGCCGTGGTCGTCGCCGTGGCGCTCGTTCACCGCGCGCATCTTCGGGTCTTCGAGGGCGGCGAGGTCGGCCATGACCTCGCCGACGGTGACGGTGACCTGGCTTGCCGAAAGCGTCGCCACGACGATCTCCTCTGCTCCGCGGTGCGTGCTCGCTCACAGCCTACGTCGGGCGAGTGCGGCGCCCGCGTGCGGTGCCCGCGTGCGGTGCCCGCGTGCGGTGCCCGGGTGCGGCGCCCGAGTGCCCGAGCCGGCACCGCCAAGTTGTTTTGACAGATTCAAAACAACCGATAGGCTCGAGTCATGACCTCGAGCGCCACCGACGAACGCCAACAGGCGTCGGCCCGGCTTCGCGGCGCGGGCCTCAAGGTCACCGAGTCGCGCCTCGCGGTCTTCGACGTCTTCCGCCCGGGCGAGCACCTCGACGCCGACGACGTGCACACGCGCGTCGCCGCGATCCTGCCGAGCACGTCGCGGCAGGCCGTCTACGGGGTGCTCGGCGCACTGGCCGAGGCGGGTCTGCTCCGCAAGATCGAGCCGGCCGGCTCGCCCGCGCTGTACGAGACGCGCACCGGCGACAACCATCACCACCTCGTGTGCACGAGCTGCAACACCGTCTTCGACGTGGGCTGCGTCGTCGGCGAGGCCGCGTGCCTGACGCCGAGCGAGACCCACGGGTTCCGCATCGACACGGCGGAGGTCACCTTCTGGGGGCTCTGCCCCGAGTGCAGCGCGCGCAGTGAGCTGAGCTGAGTCCCGCCGTCGGATCGCCCGACGGCTTCGCATCCGCGTCGGTTCGCGCCGTCGCGCCCGAACTCGGGCGTTCCCTATCGACGCCCCGTCGACCGATGGCCGGCGACCCCAGAGAAGAAGAGAGAGAAGGACGCATGTCTGAACCCACCACGACGCAGACCGGTACCCCGGTCGCCAGTGACGCCCACTCCCTCACGGTGGGCGCCGACGGCGCAACCGTGCTCCACGACCGCTACCTCGTCGAGAAGCTCGCGCAGTTCAACCGCGAGCGGATTCCGGAGCGCATCGTGCACGCGAAGGGCGGCGGCGCGTTCGGCCGCTTCGAGGTGACCGAGGATGTCTCGGCGTACACCCGCGCCGCGGTGTTCCAGCCCGGCTCGACGGTCGAGACCCTGATGCGCTTCTCGAGCGTCGCCGGCGAGCAGGGTTCGCCCGACACCTGGCGCGACGTGCGCGGCTTCTCGGTGAAGTTCTACACGACCGAGGGCAACTACGACATCGTCGGCAACAACACGCCCGTCTTCTTCATCCGCGACGCGATCAAGTTCCCCGACTTCATCCACTCGCAGAAGCGCCTCCCGGGCTCGGGTCTTCGCGACGCCGACATGCAGTGGGACTTCTGGACCCTCTCGCCCGAGTCGGCCCACCAGGTCACCTACCTCATGGGCGACCGCGGCCTGCCGAAGTCGTGGCGCGAGATGCACGGCTTCGGCTCGCACACCTACCAGTGGATCAACGCCGCAGGCGAGAAGTTCTGGGTGAAGTACCACTTCCGCACCCAGCAGGGCGACCTGCACCTCGACCCGGCCGCCGCCGAGGCCATCGCCGGTGCCGACGCCGACTACTACCGCCGCGACCTGCACGAGGCGATCGAGGCCGGCAACCACCCGAAGTGGGACCTGCACGTGCAGGTCATGCCCTACGACGACGCGAAGACGTACCGGTTCAACCCGTTCGACCTCACCAAGGTGTGGCCGCACGCCGACTACCCGCTCGTCAAGGTCGGCACGCTCACCCTCGACCGGAACCCGCAGAACTTCTTCGCCGAGATCGAGCAGGCGGCGTTCTCGCCCGCCAACACGGTGCCCGGCATCGCGATCAGCCCCGACAAGATGCTCATGGCTCGCGTCTTCAGCTACCCCGACGCGCAGCGCTACCGGGTGGGCACGAACTACAACCAGATTCCGGTGAACGCGCCGCACGCGGCGCCCGTCGCCAACTACTCGCAAGACGGCGCGCAGCGTCACCACTTCAACGCACCGAGCGCCCCGGTCTACGCGCCGAACTCATTCGGCGGCCCCGTCGCCGATGCCGAGAAGGCCGCCGAGGGCGGTTGGGAGAGCGACGGCGAGCTCGTGCGCTCGGCGTACACCCTGCGTGCCGACGACAGCGACTTCGGCCAGCCCGGCACCCTGTACCGCGAGGTGTTCGACGATGAGGCGCGGGCGCGCCTCATCGCGACGCTCCTCGGCCAGGCGTCCGCGATCACGGTCGACGAGATCCGTGAGCGCTTCTTCCAGTACTGGACGAACGTCGACGCCGGCCTCGGCGCCACGCTCCGTGCGGTGGCTGCGGGCGAGGGCGTGGCGGCGTAGTCGTCTTTCCCTGAGCGGCGCGTTCTCAGTACAGGAGGGCGCGCCGTTTCGGCCACGGAAACAGGAACGGGCGGCCCGACCGGGCCGCCCGTTCCTGTTCTCGTGTCGGGGGTTAGGCCTCGACGAGGGCGCGCTTGACGACGCTCGTGAAGAAGCCGAGCCCGTCGATGCCGGAACGCATCGCGGCCGCGGTGTCGGGGCCGAAGCCGGGCTCGACGGCGTGCTCGGGATGCGGCATGAGCCCGACGACGTTGCCGCGCACGTTGGAGATGCCGGCGATGTCGCGGAGCGAGCCGTTGGGGTTCACGTCGACGTAGCGGAACACCACGCGGCCTTCGCCCTCGAGCCGGTCGAGCGTCTCGCCGTCGGCGATGAAGCCGCCCTCGCCGTTCTTCAGCGGGATGGTGATCTGCTGGCCGGCCTCGAACTCGGCGGTCCAGTCGGTCGACGCGTTCTCGACCGTGAGCACCTGGTCGCGGCAGATGAAGGAGCCGTGGTCGTTGCGGATGAGTCCGCCCTCGAGCAGGCCCGCCTCGGTGAGCATCTGGAAGCCGTTGCAGATGCCGAGCACGGGCATGCCGGCGTTCGCCGCGTCGACGACCTCGGTCATGATCGGGCTGAGCGAGGCGATCGCGCCGCAGCGCAGGTAGTCGCCGTAGCTGAAGCCGCCGGGGAGGATGAGCGCGTCGACGCCCTCGAGGTCGTGCGAGCCGTGCCAGAGCGCGACCGGTTCGCCGCCCGCGATGCGCACGGCGCGCTGGGCGTCGCGGTCGTCGAGCGAGCCGGGGAAGGTGATGACGCCGATGCGCATGCGATCGCCCCCGGGCCTCAGTGGGTCTCGCCGGCGGGAGCGCCGAAGCCGTCGTCGGTGACGGATGCCGCTTCGGACGCCTCTTCGGCGAGCTCCGCGTTCGTCACCTCGTAGTGGATGCCCACGACGTCTTCGATGACGCCGTTCGAGAGGATCTCCTCGGCGATCTCCTTGACGCTCGCCTTGAGGGCGTCGTCGATGGGACCGTCGACGGTGAGTTCGAATCGCTTGCCGATGCGCACGCCGCTGAACCCGGTGCGACCGGTGCGGGCGAGGGCGCCGGCGACGGCCTTCCCCTGGGGGTCGAGCAGTTCGGCTTTGGGCATCACGTCGACGACGATGGTGGGCACCGAGGTTCTCCGTCCGGTGTGGGGAGGTGGATGCCTCGATTCTACCGGGCGGCCGTGGCGGCGGGACATCCGTGGCCGACGGTGCGCATCGGGTCTACGGGCGAACGACCCGGCCGCGTCGTCGGCGGCCGGGTCGTCCTTCGTCCGTATTCGGCAGATCTGGCCGTCAGCGGCGCGAGATGGCCTTGACCACCAAGCTGATGCCGACGAGCGCCGCAGCGCCGACGGCGATGACGAGGCCCGGGTTCTCCCGATACTTCGCCTTGACATAGCTCACGCCGTCGTCGGCGATCTCCTTCGCGCTCGAGAGGGCGGCGCTCGCCTGCCCCCCGACCGCGTCGGCTGCGCCGCCGGCCGTGCCCTTCAGGTCGCGGAACCCGGCGGCAGCCTGCCCGGCGGACTGTGCCGCCGTGTCTCCGAATCGCTCGCCGGCGGACTTCACGTCTCGCGCGCCGTCCGCCGCGATGTCGGTCATTCGCTTCGCGGTGTCGCGAGTCGTCTCGGCCGCTCGGTTCGCCGCGTCCTGTGCGGCGTCCTTGGCGTCATCGATGTTCCGGTCGGTGTCCGTCATCATTGCTCCCTTCGCCGGTGATCGAGTCATCGTACGCTCGACGCCTCGAAGCCCCCCGGATCGGCCGATGGGCTTGCCACCGGTGCGCAGGGCTGCTAAAGCGACGCGACGAGACGCGCTCGATGCCCCCACGCGGTGCCGGCCGGCAGCGCCGGGGCGGGTGGCCCCTACGCGAGCCCCGCTCGCTCGAGCAGCACCGTCTTCAGCACGTCGCGGGTCGCCGCGAGTCCGCGGTGCACCTCTTCGAAGCTCGTCGAGAGCGGCGAGAGTCCGATGCGCAGGCCCCCGGGGTCGCGGTAGTCGGGAATGACGTCCTGCTGCCAGAGCCGCGCGGTCACCTCGCGCATGGCGCCGTGGTGGAGGGTGACGTGGCTGCCGCGCTCCTCGGCGTCGGCGGGGGAGGCGAGTGTGACGCCGAGCGGGGCGAGCCAGTCGTCGGCGAGGGTGATCGCGTACTCGGTGAGCGCGATCGACTTCTCGCGGAGGGCGGGCATGCCGGCCTCCTCGATCATCGCGAGCGTCTCCTCCATCGCGAGCATGCCGACGATCGGCGCTGTGCCGGAGAGGAAGCGGCGGATGTCGGGCACCGGTTCGTACTCCGGCCCCATCGCGAACATGTCGCTCGTGCCCCACCAGCCCTGGATCGGTTGCACGAGCACCTCCTGCAGGTCGTCGCGCACGTAGGCGAAGGCCGGCGACCCGGGGCCGCCGTTCAAGTACTTGTAGGTGCATCCGACCGCGAGGTCGAAGCCCCACAGGTCGGCCTTCACGGGAACCGAGCCGGCCGAGTGGCAGAGATCCCAGAGGATGAGCGCGCCGGCGTCGTGCGCGATGCGGGTGAGCTCGGGGGCGTCGGCGAGGTAGGCCGATCGGTAGGCGACGTGCGAGACGACGACGAGCGCCGTCTCGGGGCCGACGGCCTCGGCCAGCTGCTCGGGCGTCACGCCCGCCGAGGTGTCGACCTCGATCCAGCGCAGCCGCATGCCGCGCTCCCGGGCGATGCCGTCGAGCACGTAGCGGTCGGTCGGGAAGTTGTCGGTGTCGACCACGATCTCGCGCCGAGCAGGGCTGCGGGCGAGCTGGGCGTCGACCGCCGCACGAGCGAGCTTGTAGAGCAGCACGGTCGTCGAGTCGCCGATGATCGTCTGCCCGGCCTTGGCCTCGATGACGGCCCGGCCGATGCGGTCGCCGATCTCGGTGGGCATCTGCAGCCACGCCTCATCCCAGCCGCGGATGAGCCGCCCGCCCCAGTCGTCGCGCAGGAACCGCTCGACGCGCTCGATCGCCGACAGCGGCGGCCGGCCGAGCGAGTTGCCGTCGAAGTAGACGACGTCGGTCTCGGCGTCCGCGAATCGCTTGCGATAGTGGGCGAGCCCGTCGGCGCGATCCATGCGGCGGGCGAAGGCGAGATGCTGGTCGAGGGTCACCTGGACTCCAAGTCATCGGTTCGGATGAGGGTTCGGTCGGGGGAGCGGCCGTCGTCGTGCGGCTCGAGGTCTTCGATGGGCGAGAGAGCGGCGGCGGCGAGCCAGCCGGGAAGCTCCGCGACGTCGGCGGGCGCATCCCCGGGCACGAACGTCGCCACCGCGGAGCCCGCCGAGCTCGCCCAGCCCCCGTGCTCATCGCCGGGCGAAGCCGCGAGCGCGTCGGATCGCGACGAGAAGGGCGCGCGGTCGAGGGAATCCGGCGTGGAATGACGCGTTCGCGCGGGCCAGGGGTCGGTCAGGGCCTCGATCAGCGCGGCCGGCGAGAGGCCCGCGTCGAGCAGCAGTGCGAGTTCGGCGGGGTTCACGCCGAGCGGCTGGTCGCCGTTGCCGAGGTCGGTGCCGTAGAGCACCCGCCCGCCGGCGGCATGGAAGCGCGCCAGGTTGTCGACGGCGATGCGGGCCTCGGGCGTCTGCTCGCCGTACCCGGCCACGAAGAGCGTCGAGATCCAGCGTTGCCCCGCCGCGACGGCACGGGCGATCACCGCGTCGTCGAGCCGCTCGGTGAACGGCGTGTGGGCGAAGGCGTCGACGCCCGCGTCGATCGCGAGCCGCGACATCCCATCGCCTTCGACGTGGGCGACCACCGGCACCCCCGACGCGTGCGCGGCCGCGACGATCGAGCCGAGGGTCGCGGCGTCGAACACCGGCCCGGCCGCCGAGTTGAGGGCGACCTTGATGACGGATGCCCCGAACGCGAGCTGCTCGGCCACCGCCGTCTCGGCGGCGGTCGGCAGGGCGGCGCGCGCGTCGCCCCGTTCGGCGCCGATCTCGCGGGCGCTGCCGGGCGCCGCCCACGGCCGCCCGACCGGATACCCGCCCGGTGCGGTGAGGAAGCTGCCCGCGAAGGCGACCCGCGGCACGCCGCTGCGACGGGCGTACGTCGAGATCGAGTCGAGCGGGCCGCCCAGGTCGACGACGCCGGCGAGTGCCGTCTCGCGCAGCGCATCGGGCCCGATGATCATGAGGTGCACGTGGTGGTCGATGAACGGCGGCAGCATCGTGCCGGCCTCGCCCGCACGCTCGCCGCACATCGAGCGCCGCACGGGTTGTGCGAGCGGTCCGAGATCGAAGCGGCCGGGCATCGTCAGCCCGGGATCTCCGTGCGCACGGCGTACAGCTCGGGGAAGAAGGTGAGGTCGAGGGCCCGGCGCAGGAACGTCGCGCCGCTCGAACCGCCGGTGCCGGTCTTGCCGCCGATGATGCGCTCGACGGTCTTCAGGTGGCGGAACCGCCAGAGCTGGAAGTTGTCTTCGAGGTCGACGAGCTCCTCGCACGTCTCGTACGCGGCCCAGTGCTCGGAGGTGTCGGCGTAGATCTTCGCGAAGACGGGCACGAGCTCGGGCGCGAAGGTCCACGCCTCGGTCACGTCGCGCTCGAGGATCGAGGCCGGGATCGGGTAGCCCGCACGTGCGAGCAGGCGCAGGAACTCGTCGTAGAGGCTCGGCGATTCGAGCGCGTGGCGGAGGATCGCGCTCGCCGCGGCATCCGACTCGAAGACCTGCATCATCTTCGCGTTCTTGTTGCCGAGCACGAACTCGACCGCGCGGTACTGGTACGACTGGAAGCCGCTCGCGTTGCCGAGCACGCCGCGGAACTGCGCGTATTCGGCGGGCGTGAGCGTCGCGAGCACGGACCACTGCTCGGTCAGGGTCTTCTGGATGTGCTTGACGCGTGCGATGCACTTGAGCGCACGCGCGAGCTCGTCGGCCCGCAGCAGGTCGCGCGCCGTCTCGAGCTCGTGCAGCACGAGCTTCAGCCAGAGCTCGGTGGTCTGGTGCTGGATGATGAACAGCAGCTCGTCGTGGTGCTCGGGCCGCGAGATCGGCCGCTGCGCCGAGAGCAGCGTCGGCAGGTCGAGGTACCCGCCGTAGCTCATGCGATCGCTGAAATCGGTGACGACGGATGCCTCGATCGTGCGGGTGTTGGCTTCGACGCCGTCGACCGCGCCCTCGCCGGGTTCGGTTGGCTCAGTAGTCACGGCTCCAGCCTAGCCACGGGGCGCCCCGGCGACGGGTGAGCTGGTCAGGCGCTCTTCGCGCTCGCCGGGTCGGAGGCCGTGACGGGAGCTGTGACGGAGGCGGGCGCGGGGGTCGTGGCGGCCCAGCTCGGCGCGGCCCAGCCGCGCGGCATCCCACGTCGTGTGCGGCTCGAAGCCGGCGCGGCGGGCATCCTCGGATGAACCGGTTCGATGCCTGCCGCGCCGCGGTCCCTCTTCCCCTCGAGGGAGCCGGTCGTCGATCCTCGGGTAAGCGGAGACGACCCTCCGAATGATACTCGCCCGCGAGCGTACAGTGGGAGGGTGAGTCCGCCAGCACCGATCCGTCGCGACGCGCGACGTAATCATGAGAGATTGCTCGGCGAAGCGAGGCGTCTCTTCGCCGAGCGGGGCATCGATGCGCCACTCGATGAACTCGCGGCACGGGCCGGCGTCGGCGCCGGCACCGTGTATCGCCATTTCCCGAACCGCGACGCGCTCGTACGCGAGCTCTACGACGCCGCCGTTGCCGAGCTGCACGATTTCGCGCCCGAGATACTCAGGGCCGAGACCGGCTGGCGGTCCGTCGAGCTCTACCTCGAGCGGCTCGGCGCCTGGCTCGCCGATTCGCCGTACCTGCCCCTGGTGATGCGGCGGGTCGCCGAGCTCGATCCCTCGTACCGGCCGGGCGCCGAGTTCGAAGCGGGGATCAACGGCCTCGTTGCACGCGCGCAGGCCGAGGGGACCCTCCGCGCCGACGTCACGGCGGTCGACCTCAGCGTGCTCGTCGACATGCTCGGGTCGCTCGGGCAGTACGGCCACCAGTACCTGCCGTTCTGGCGGCGGCAGCTCACGATCGTGCTCGACGGCCTCAGGGCGCGACCCGGCACGACGCCGATGCCCGTGCCCGGGCAGGAATTCGCGGCCTTCCACGACATGTCGCACGCGAAGGGCCCGAAGCCCGTCTCGAGCTGACGGGCCGGCTCGAATCGCGTCAGCCCGCGGCGCGCACCTCGACGAGGTTCGCCCACGGGTCGTCGAACGCGAGGCTGCGGCCGTCGTCGCGCGTCGCGACGCGGAAGTGCGACATCCGCTCGCCGAGCGCGCCGAGGTCGTCGGCGCCCGGCACGACGATCTCGACCTTGCCGAGCCCGAGCGCGAGGCCGCGACGACCCGCTCCCCGGCTGTTCCACGTGTTCATCGCCATGTGGTGGTGGTAGCCGCCCGCCGAGACGAACAGTGCCTGGTCGCCCATCGCCGCCGTGGTCGCGAAGCCGAGCCGCTCGACGTAGAACTCGCGAGCGCTCGCGACGTCGCCGACCGCGAGGTGCACGTGACCGAC
Organism: Agromyces badenianii; assembly: GCF_003070885.1. Taxonomy (NCBI): domain Bacteria; kingdom Bacillati; phylum Actinomycetota; class Actinomycetes; order Micrococcales; family Microbacteriaceae; genus Agromyces; species Agromyces badenianii. Next base: position 2,821,776 of record NZ_CP028913.1, on the reverse strand, counting down.
CACGGCGTCGCCCAGTCCGGCGCCGGATGCCGCGGCATCCGCCCCGCCCTCGGTCAGGTGCTCGCGCAGGTACGCGTTGGGGTCGAGCTGCAGGGTCGCCATCTCGACGGTGCCGTGCACCCAGCTCCACTGCGAGCGGTCGCGGTCGAAGTACAACTCGACGCCGTTGCCCTCGGGGTCGGTGAAGTAGAAGGCCTCGCTCACGAGGTGGTCGGCGCTGCCGGTGAAGGTGCCGGGATGCTTCGAGGCGACCGAGTAGATCGCGGTCGCGAGCGCCTCGCGGGTGTCGAAGAGGATCGCGGTGTGGAAGAGGCCGGCGTCGCGCGGGGAGGCGTGTCGAAGCTCGGGCGCGTGCTCGAGGATCACGATCGGCGTGCTGCCGCGGCCGAGCACGGCCGTCGGCCCGTCGTGGCTGAGCAGTTCGAGGGTGACGCCGTCGCGGTAGTAGCGGATCATGGCGTCGAGATCGCCGACGCGCAGCGTCACGGCGCCCATGCCGGTGTCCGCGGCGAGGAGGCCGGTGCCGCCGGGCTGGCCATTGGTTGTAATCACAACTAATAGTAACCTCGGTCGACCCGACGGTATTCCGGCGTCAGTCGCCGGTCGCCGGTCGTCAGTCGCCGGTCGTCAACCGCTCGAGCAGCTCGCGATACCGTGCGGCGGTCTGCTCGACGATCTCGTGGGGGAGCGTCGGCGGCTCCTCGGAGACCTCGGGGTCCCAGTTCGCGGCGAGCCAGTCGCGCACGATCTGCTTGTCGAAGCTCGCCATGCGCAGCTCGGGCGTCGCGGCCGTGGCGTACGCATCGGCATCCCAGTAGCGGCTGGAGTCGCTCGTGAGCACCTCGTCGGCGAGCGTCACGATGCCGGTCGTACGGTCGGCTCCGAACTCGAACTTCGTGTCGGCGAGGATGAGGCCGCGGGCCTCGGCGATCACCGACGCCCGGGCGAAGATCTCGAGCGAGAGCTCGCGCAGCTGCGCGGCCACGACCTCGCCCACGAGTTCGACGGTGCGCTCGTACGAGACGTTCACGTCGTGCTCGCCCAGCGGGGCCTTCCAGGCGGGCGTGTAGATCGGCTCGGGCAGGCGGTCGCCGTTCTGCAGCCCCTCGGGCAACGGCACGCCGCCGATGGCGCCCGTCTCCTGGTACTCCTTCCAGCCGCCGCCGGTGAGGAAACCGCGCACGACGCACTCGACGGGGAACATGTCGAGCGTGCGGCAGAGCGTGCCGCGATCGGCGAACTCGGTCGGCACGCCGGGCAACTCCAGCGCCTCGAGCCGGTCGTCGAGCGGATGAGCCAGGTGGTTCGGCACTTCGGGCAGGCGGTCGAACCACCAGCGCGTGAGGCTCGTGAGCATCGCGCCCTTGCCCGGGATCGCGGGCGAGAGCACCCGGTCGAAGGCGCTCACCCGGTCGGTCGCGACCACGAGCACGAGCGGGGAGAGGCGCAGCGGGTCGCCGGTCCAGGTGTCGTCGTCGTCGAGCACCTTGGTCGGCACGTACAGGTCGCGCACCTTGCCCGAGTAGACGTGGGTCCAGCCGGGGTAGGCCCCGTTGTGGTTCGTCATGATGTCCTCCGGGATCGGCAGCGGCATTCGCGGATGTCTCGACCGTACTCGCGCACGGTCGGCGCCGTCAGCCGGCGACGCGGGCCGCGATGTCGGTGCGGTACTGGCCGCCCTCGAGCCGCAGGTGCCCGAGTGCCTCGTACGCGCGGCGGCGGGCCTCGGCGAAGTCGTCGCCGACGGCGACGACGTTGAGCACGCGGCCGCCCGTCGCGATGAGCGGCAGCTCGTCGGTGCCGGCTGCGATCGCTGCGCCGATCGCGGTCGCGGCGTGCGCGAGATGAACGCCGGGCACGGATGCCGCGGCCTCGATGCCCTCGATCGGGCGCCCGGTCTCGGGCGACTCGGGGTAGCCCTCGCTCGCGAGCACGATCGTGACCGCGGCATCCGCCCGGAACTCCGGACGCGGCAGCGACCCGAGCCCGCCCGTTGCGGCGGCGTAGAGCAGGCCCGACAGCGGGGTGTCGAGGCGGGGGAGCACGACCTGGGTCTCGGGGTCGCCGAAGCGCGCGTTGAACTCGATCACGCGGATGCCGCGCGAGGTGAGGATGAGGCCGGCGTAGAGCAGCCCGATGAACGGCGTCTGCTCGGCCGCGAGCCGGCGCACGGTGGGCAGCGCGATCGTCTCGATGACCTCGTCGACGAACGCCTGCTCGCTGCCGAAGCGGCCACCCCGGCCGTCGGCGGCGTCGGCGAGCCACGGCAGCGGCGAGTACGCGCCCATGCCGCCGGTGTTGGGGCCGGCATCGCCGTCGAGCAGGCGCTTGTAGTCCTGCGCGGGCGAGAGCGGCAGCACGTTCGTGCCGTCGGAGAGCAGGAAGAGCGAGACCTCCTGCCCGTCGAGGAACTCCTCGATGAGCACCGGCCCCTGCTGCAGGTAGTGGGTGGCGTGGGCGACGGCGGCGGCGCGATCGTCGGTGACGAGCACGCCCTTGCCGGCCGCGAGGCCGTCGGCCTTGACGACATACGGGGCGCCGAACTCGTCGAGCGTCGCCTCGACGTCGTCGAGGGTCTCGGCGAGGTTCGCACGCCCCGTCGGCACGTCGGCGGCCTGCATGATTCGCTTCGCGAAGGTCTTCGAGCCCTCGAGCGCGGCGGCGGCCTTGCCCGGCCCGAACACGGCGATGCCGCGCGTGCGCAGCGCGTCGGCGACGCCCGCGACGAGCGGGGCCTCGGGGCCGATGACGACGAACTCGATGTCGTTGTCGAGCGCGTAGTCGGTGACGAGCCCGGGGTCGGTCGGGTCGAGCGCGATGGACGTCACGCTGCCGCGGGCCGACGAGGTGCGGGATGCCGCGATGCCCGCGTTGCCGGGGGCCGCGATGATCTCGTGGCCGGCCTCCTCATCGAGGAGCGCGAGGATGATGGCGTGCTCGCGCGCGCCCGAGCCGAGGACCAGGATTCTCACCGGTTCAGGCTACCGCGTCGGGCCGCGCCGAGACGTCCGGTTGCGGTCGCCCGGTCGGCGGGTGAGCGTGCGCCGACGGCACGCGCGGTCGCCCGGCCGGGCTGCGAGAATGGTGCGGGTGAGCTCAGACACCAGCGACGCGCCCGAACCGGCCGGCAGTGAGGGCGCGCGCTCGAGCGCGGGCCCGCGGCCCGCCGCCGGCGGCCATCGCCTGTTCTGGTGGGTGCTCGGCATCGCCGCGCTCGTCGTGCTCGTCGACCAGGGCAGCAAGTGGTGGGCCGAGACCGAACTCGGCGACGGCGGCACGGTGCCGGTGATCGGCGAGCTCATCCGGTTCGTGCTCGTCTACAACCCCGGCGCCGCGTTCTCGATCGGCGCCGAGTACACGTGGGTCTTCGCGATCCTCGCGGGGGTCGGCGCGATCGCCCTCGCCTGGTTCGCCTGCCGGGTCGGCTCCGTCGGCTGGACCATCGCACTCGGGCTGCTGCTCGGCGGCGCGATCACCCATCTCGGCGATCGACTGTTCCGCGAGCCCGGTTTCGGCCGCGGCCACGTCGTCGACTTCATCGGCTACGGCGACCTCTTCATCGGCAACGTCGCCGACATCGCGATCTTCGCCGGCGCCGTGATGATCCTCGTGCTGACGCTCATGGGCATCGCACCGAAGGGCGGGCGCACGAGCGAGGCCTGATCGCCTCGCGCCGCACGAGAAGCCGGCGCCGATGGCAGAATGACCGGCATGGCACGGGTGAGGATCAGCGACGAGATAGGCCGAGCGGCGGTGACCGTCGTGCAGACGGTGACGGCCGACGGGGCGGAGGCCGCGGCATCCGTCGACCGTTCGACGCTCGCGCTCGCGGTGCGGTACACGCTGCAGCTGCTCGCCGAGCAGGCGCCCGGCGGCACGGTCGAGGTGCGCGTGCCGCCGTTCGGTGCGGTGCAGTGCATCGAGGGGCCGAAGCACACCCGCGGCACCCCGCCGAACGTCGTCGAGACGGATGCCTCGACCTGGCTCGCCCTCGCGACGGGCGCCCTGTCGTGGACCGACGCTCGGGCGACGGGCCGCGTTCACGCCTCGGGTCAGCGCGCCGAGCTCGCCGACGTGCTCCCGATCGTCGGCTGAGGCGAAGCTCCCGTCGTCGACGGGGTGAAGGTGCGGGACAATGGAAGGGTGACCGACCACTCGAACGCCTCCGATCCCGACGAGTTCCGCGACGAGCTCCGCGCCGACGTGGCCCGCGCCGTGCCGCTCGAGACCGAGGTCGCGCGAGACACCGTCACGGTGCGGCGCGCCCCGAAGTACTCGCGCTTCCTCACCCTCGGCGCCCTCCTCGGCGCCGTCGTGGCGCTCATCCTCACGGTCGCGTTCCCCGACAACGACGAGTTCGACAAGGGGCAGGTGTTCGGCTTCCTGCTGCTCGCCTGCGCGACGGTGGGCGTCGCCCTCGGCGCCGTCGTGGCGCTCCTCATCGACCGTGCCTCGGCCCGGCGGGCGAAGGCCGTGACGGCGGAGCACGAGACGATCCACCCCGTCGACGAATAGTCGTCGAGCGCGCGCCGGTCGACGCGAACGGATGCTGCGGCATCCGCTCAGGAGAGCTGCGTGCGCTCCACCCAGCCGAGGTACTCCTCGGTGACCGTGCCCGTGACGTACTCGCCCGTGAAGCACGACAGGTCGAGCTTCTCGATCGAGGTGCCCTCGGTGATCGCGGCCTGCAGGTCGGCGACCTCTTGGTAGATCATGTGGTCGGCGCTCAGCTCCGAGGCGATCTCGGGGAGCTTGCGGTCGTAGGCGATGAGCTCCTGACGGCTCGGCATGTTGATGCCGTAGACGTGCGGGAAGCGCACCGGCGGGGCGGCCGAGGTGAAGGTGACCTTGTTGGCGCCCGCCGCGCGGGCCATCTCGACGATCTCCTTCGAGGTCGTGCCGCGCACGATCGAGTCGTCGACGATGAGGATGTTCTTGCCCTTGAACTCGGTGCCCATGGCGTTGAGCTTCTGGCGCACCGAGCGCTTGCGTTCGGCCTGGCCGGGCATGATGAAGGTGCGGCCGACGTAGCGGTTCTTGTAGAAGCCCTCGCGGTATTCGATGCCGAGCTTCTGCGCGACCTGCATCGCGGCCGGGCGGGATGAGTCGGGGATCGGCATGACGACGTCGATGTCGCCCTTGTCGACGTGCGTCTCGATGGTCGTCGCGAGCCGGTCGCCCATGCGGAGTCGTGCCTCGTAGACCGAGATGCCGTTCATGATCGAGTCGGGACGGGCGAGGTAGACGTACTCGAACGAGCACGGCACGAGCTGCGAGTTCTTCGCGCACTGCCGCGAGATCATCTCGCCGTCGAGGCCGATGAAGATGGCCTCGCCCGGGTGCACGTCGCGCACGATCTCGTACCCGCCCGACTCGAGCACGAGCGACTCGGATGCCACGACCCAGTCGTCGCGACCGTTGTCGGCGGTGCGGCGGCCGAGGATGAGCGGGCGGATGCCGAACGGGTCGCGGAAGGCGAGGAGCCCGTAGCCGGCGATCAGTGCGATGACCGCGTAGGAGCCCTCGACGCGCTCGTGCACGTGCTCGACGGCCGCGAAGATCTGGTCGGGGTCGAGATCGAGCCCGGTGATCTGGCCCTGCAGTTCGGTGGCGAGCACGTTCAGCAGCATCTCGGTGTCGCTCGTCGAGTTCACGTGCCGGCGGTCGATGCGGAAGAGGTCTTCAGACAGCTCGCGGGTGTTCGTGAGGTTGCCGTTGTGTACGAGCACGATGCCGTACGGCGCGTTCACGTAGAAGGGCTGCGCCTCTTCTTCGCGCTCGGCTGCGCCCTTCGTCGTGTAGCGCACGTGGCCGAGGCCGATGTTGCCGATGAGCGAGCGCATGTCACGCGTGCGGAACGCCTCTCGCACCTGCCCGCGCGCCTTCGCGATGTGGAAGACCGAGCCATCGGCCGTGGCGATGCCGGTGGAGTCCTGACCGCGGTGCTGCAACAGCAGCAGGCTGTCGTAGATCTGCTGGTTGGCCGGTTCAGTGGAGACGATGCCGACGATGCCGCACATGCGAGCGATGGCTCCTCGAAGGTGGGGAAAGTGTCCGAGCAGGACGTATCAATCCTCGCATACGCGCGCGTGTGAGCCGTCTGTACAGGTTCGGGTGCTCAGATGAGCGGATGTCGGCGTCGGACTCAGTATTCCGACGGCTTCGCGAGCACGGCCATGGTGCACCGCGAGACGCACACGAGCTTGCCCGCGGCATCCGTGATCTTGATCTCCCAGACCTGCGTGGTGCGGCCTCGGGTGAGCGGCGTCGCCTCTCCGTAGACCCAGCCGTCGGCGACCGGGCGCACGTGATTGGCGTTGATCTCCATGCCGACGCAGTAGTTCGCGTCGGCGTCGACGGTGAAGCTCGAGCCCCAGCTCGCAAGGGTCTCGGCGAAGGCGACGGATGCCCCGCCGTGCAGCACCCCGCCGGGCTGCCGGGTGCGGTGGTCGACCGGCATGCGCCCCTTCAGCGAATGCCCGGTGAGCTCGGTCATCTCGATGCCGAGGGCGCGGATCAGGGTGTCGTCGCAGCGCGAGTTCGCCCACTCCACGGAGGGCTCGCCGAACCAGATGCTCATGCGGTCGAGTCTGGCACGCGGAACCTCACGCGAGTTCGGCGATGATCGGGTGCATGGCGTCGTCGAACGCCGAGGCATCCGCTCGCAGCGAGTCGGTGACCGCGACGGTCATCGCACCGATCCACCAGACGCCTGGCGCGGTGAACGGGATGACCTCGACGTTGAGTTCGAAGGAGTGCGCCCGGCGGCCGACCTCGCGTTCGTGCTCGGCGATCGTGCCGGCGTACGCGCGGTAGGAGTCGCCGCGGCGCGACGCCGAGGCGTTGCGGTAGCCCTCGTGCGCCCAGGCGGCCCACGCCCGTGCGGCCTCGGCGTGCGGCACGATGGCGGCGGCGAGGGCCTCGGCTTCCGAGGTCGGCAGCGCGACGTCCGTCTCGAAGGCGTCGACGAGTTCGAGTGGAACGAGCGACGGATGCGCCTCGGGCTCGACGGTCATCGCCCACCACGCGCGCCACTGCCGCTCGAGCAGGTCGTGTTCGTCGATCTCCAGCCGCTCGCCGACGGGCCCGACATCGCGGAGGCGCGGCAGCTCGACCGGCGAGGCGATCGCGAGCACCTCGCGCAGGTAGAGCGCAAGGAGCACCGGGCGACTCGCGTTCTCACGGATCACCCACGATGGCGTGCCTTCCGGCTGCATGGCAGTATTTTAGCCCTCGTCGCGTTCATCGGCACGGTTCGGCGCGCGGCGCGCGAGTACGCTTGACGGGTGACCTCGAACTCGTCCTATGCCGCTGCCGGAGTCGACACGCGAGCGGGTGATCTCGCCGTCGAACTCATGAAGGCGGCGGTCTCCGCGACGCACGGACCGAACGTGCTCGGCGGGGTCGGCGGCTTCGCCGGTCTCTTCGATCTCTCGTTCGCCAAAGACTACGCACGCCCGCTGCTCGCGACCTCGACCGATGGCGTCGGCACGAAGATCGCGATCGCGCAGGCGCTCGACAAGCACGACACCATCGGGCAAGACCTCGTGGGCATGGTCGTCGACGACATCGTCGTGGTCGGCGCGAAGCCGCTCTTCATGACCGACTACATCGCCTGCGGCAAGGTCGTTCCCGAGCGCATCGCCTCGATCGTCTCGGGCATCGCCCGTGCATGCGCCGAGACCGGCACGGCACTCGTCGGCGGCGAGACCGCCGAGCACCCGGGCCTCATGGGCGCCGACGACTACGACGTGGCAGGGGCCGCGACGGGCATCGTCGAAGCCGACCGGCTGCTCGGCGCCGATCGGGTTGAGTCGGGCGACGTCGTCATCGCGATCGAGTCGAGCGGCCTGCACTCCAACGGGTTCTCGCTCGTGCGCAGTATTCTTCGGCAGGCCGAGATCGACTACGTCGATCGGTCTGATGAGCTCGGCTCCTCGTGGGGCGAGGCGCTGCTCGAGCCCACTCGCCTCTACACGGGCCAGCTCGTCGAGCTGCTCGCCGGCCCGCACGGCGACGCGGTGCACTCGCTCTCGCACGTCACCGGCGGCGGCATCGCCGCGAACCTCGCTCGCGTGCTGCCGCTCGGCTCGTGGGTCGAGCTCGACCGCTCGACCTGGTCGCCGGCCCCCGTCTTCCGCGTGCTGAACGACCTCGCCGGCACGACGCTCGAGTCGACCGAAGGCACCTGGAACCTCGGCATCGGCTTCTTCGCCGTCGTGCGAGCGGATGCCGCGGCATCCGTCGTCTCGGCACTCGGCGCCCTCGGACTGCCGGCCTGGCAGGCCGGAACGGTGACCGTCGGCGACCGCGACCTCGCGGGCTTCGAACAGGGCGCCAAGGGCGTCGACGGCGGCGCCGTGCGGCTCGTCGGTTCGTACGCGGGCTAGCCGGAACGCGGCATCATGCGCACCCCGGTCTCGATCGGTCTCATCGGCTCCACCGGCGACGAGGTGATGCGCGCACTCGCGCCGCGCATCGAGCGGCTCGGGTTCAACGCGCTGTGGCTCAACGACGTGCCCGGCGGCGACTCGCTCGCCGGACTCCGTGCGGCCGCCGGCGTCACCGAGACGCTCGGGCTCGCGACCGGGGTGATTCCGCTCGACCGCCGGCCGGCCACGACGCTCGACCTCACCGGGCTCCCGGTGGATCGGGTGACGATCGGCATCGGTTCGGGTCGTGCGCGGCATCCGCTCGCCCTCGTCGAAGACGGCATCGCCGCGCTTCGGGAGTCGACTGGCGCCTCGATCGTCGTGGGTGCACTCGGGCCGCGGATGCGCCGGCTCGCGGCCGAGCAGGCCGACGGCGTGCTCTTCAACTGGCTGACGCCCGAGGCCGCCGATCCGGCGATGGCCGACCTTCGCGCCGCTGCCGGCGATCGAGCCGCCCGCGGCATCCTCTATGTGCGCACCATCGTCGACCCCGCCGCGCGTGCCGAGCTCGAGCAGGAAGCTGAGCGCTACGGCGCGTTCCCGTCGTACGCGGCGAACTTCGCCCGTCTCGGCATCCGCGCGATCGATGCGACGCTCGACGGGCCGGCCGGTCTCCCGGACTACGACGGCGTCGTCGACGAGATCGTGCTTCGTGCCATCACGCCGACCGGGTCACTCGCCGAGCTCGAACACTTCGTCGAGACGGCGGCCGGGTGGCGCGACGCGGTCTAGCGACACGCGCATGTCACACAGCGTCATGGTTCGGTATCGTCGAGGCTCGGCCTCAGACGGGTGCGTCGAACGCTGGGAAGGAGGTTCGGTGACGAGAGCGGCGTCTATGCGCGCTGTTCGTCACCCGCGACATAGGTGTCGTCATCGTCGGCGGCATACTCCGCCCACTTCGACGCCTCTTCGCTGTACTCGTCATGCGGCGAGCTCGTAAGCTCGCGCTCAAGCGCGTTGTAGTCGGTGTTCGGGCTGAAGTACTTCAGCTCCCGAGCGACCTTGGTGTGCTTGGCTTTCTGACGGCCGCGCCCCATGCGTGACCCCCTTACGACATCTGGCCGGGTGGGATGTGTTCTTCACCCGGCGCTCATCTGATAAATGAATTCGTCCGACCGCCAGTTTAGCACCGCCGTCGAGGCGCTTCGGCGTCCTCCACAGGGCGGACCGAGGCCGTGTGCGCGGTCGGTGTGCGCGGGCGCTCGGCTCGCTTGCTGCACGTACACAGCAACCCATGCTGAGATTGTCAGGTGATGACGAGCCCCGAACGCGTGAAGGTCGTGGTGATCGGCGCCGGGCAGGCCGGCTTGTCGGTCGCCTTCTATCTGCGCCGGTTCGAGCTCGTGGCAGATGAGGACTTCGTCATGCTCGACCGCGCGCCCGGCCCGGGCGGCGCATGGCAGCACCGATGGTCCTCGCTTCGGCTCGGCACCGCGCATCGGGTCAACGACCTGCCCGGCATGGCGGAGCTGGGCCTCAGTTTCGACACCGCCGACCGCAACCTGCCCGCGAAAGAGGTCGTCGCCGACTACTACGACCGGTTCGAACGGCATTTCGACCTGCGAGTGCGGCGCCCGATGAACGTGCGCCGGGTCTCCAACGACGGGGTCGACCTGCTCGTGCGCTACGAAGACCTCGCCCCGCAACCGCTCGAGGAGCAGAAGGCCGCCCGTGGCCTCTTCGGGCGACGCCGGAAGACCTTCGAAGAGCCGGCAGCGCCGTCGGTGCCCCAGCATGAGATCTCGGCCCAGTTCCTCGTGAACGCGACCGGCACCTGGGGGTCGCCGTTCGTGCCGTACTACCCGGGCATGGCCGAGTTCGCCGGCCGGCACGTGCACACCTCCGACTACACCGACGCCGAGGACTTCCGCGACAAGCACGTCGTGGTGGTGGGCGGCGGCACGTCGGCCATCGGCTTCATGCTCGAACTCGAAGAGGTCGCGGCCGGGCTCACCTGGGTGTCACGGCGCCCGATCGACTGGCTCGACCGGCAGGAGCTCGACCTCGAAGGGGCATCCGCCGCCGTGGCCACGCAAGACGAGGCCGCACGCTCGGGCCGCGCCCTGCCGTCGATCGTGAGCGGCACCGGAGTGCCCAGGAGCCGCCGCATCGCCGCGGGCATCGAACGCGGGCTGCTCGTCGCGCGGCCGATGTTCGATCGCATCGAGGGCGACCGGGTCGTCTGGGACGGTGACGAGTCGGGCATGGCGCGCGCCGACGTGATCATCTGGGCCACGGGATTCCGCCCCGACCTGCGGCACCTCGCGCCGTTGAAGCTGCGCGAGAAGACCGGCGGAATCACGGTCGGGCAGGGCGCCGCGTGGAACGACCCGCGCATCTTCCTCGCCGGCTACGGACCCCAAGCCTCGACGATCGGCGCCAACCGGGCGGGTCGCATGATCGCGCGGCAGATCATGGCGATGCTCTAGCGACTGAGCGAGAACAGGAACCGGGCGCACGAGATGGCCGGAGCCACCTGATTCCGTCGCCGTCCCGGCGTGTCCGCCTGTTGCGGCGCGTGCGCGTCAGTCTGCCGAGCCGCCGTCGCGGGCGCGCTGACCGAAGGTGCCGTCGGTCACCGTCTGGTACGAGTCGCGCACGATGCTCTCGAGCACGCCGAGGTCGACGTCGTCGAGGTTCTTCAGGTAGAGGCATCCGACGCCCGTCGTGTGCGGGCCGAGTGCTGCGAGCTTCTCGGCGTGCGCGCCGATGCCGTCGGCGAGGTACACGGTCGATGCGGCCTTGCGCGGCGAGAACCCGGCGGCCGGGGCGTCGCCCTCGCGGCCGCTCGCATACGCGTAGTGGTACGCGCCGAAGCCCACGATCGACGGCCCCCAGAGGTGCGCCGGCTCGCCGGTCACGCGCTGCATCAGGGCGAGCAGCGTCGCTGCGTCGCGCCTGCGCACCGGATGCGCCACCCCGTCGAGGAACTCGCGCACCGCGGCATCCGTCGCCTCAGTGGCCATGGACCGATGCTACCGCTTCGGCTTCTGCGCGCTCTCGGTGATCGGACGCCGCGGCACCGGGCGCACGGGCTCGCCGCGGCGATCCTGGCCGGGCAGCGGCCGCGAACGCCGACCGTAGAGCAGGTCGGAGGAGTCGAGCAACCACGGCACGAGGGCGACCGTGACGCCGTGCACGAGGAGCAGCTTCTGGCGGACGCGCCTGGCCTTGTGGTTGTGCAGGAGGTTCTCCCACCAGTGGCCCACGATGTACTGCGGCATGTACACCGTGACCACCTCGGATCCGTGCTCCTCGCGACGCGCCTTGATGTACTGGATCAGCGGGTGGCTGAGATCGCGATACGGCGAGTTCAGGATGCGCAGCTTCACGTGGATGTTCTGCTTCACCCAGTCCTTCTTGAGGCGCTTCGTCTCCTCGTCGTCGAGGGAGACGTGCACCGCCTCGATCGAGTCGTGCCGGGCGGCGATCGCGTAATCGAGCGCCTTGAGCGTGGGCTTCTGCATGCGGCCCACGAGCACGACCGCGTGGTCGCCGGTCGCGCCGAACGTTGTCGTCGGGTCGACCTCGATCTCCTTCTCGACGTCGCGGTAGTACCGGTTCACGCCCATCATCAGGAAGAACAGGATCGGCATCAGCACGAACACGATCCACGCGCCATGGGTGAACTTCGTGATCGTGACCACGATGAGCACCACCGCCGTCATCGCCGCGCCGATCGCGTTGATCACGAGGGCCCGCCAGATCGCGCCGCGGGAGAGCGGTTTCACGTCGTCGACCTGCTTCGCCCTCGGCTGCGCGGGGCGGCCAGGCGCGCGCAGCGCCCGGATCCAGTGCCGCACCATGCCCGTCTGGCCGAGGGTGAAGGAGACGAAGACGCCGATGATGTAGAGCTGGATCAGCACCGTCAGGTTCGCCTGGAAGATCAGCAGGATGAGGGATGCCGCGAGCGCGAGGATCACGACCCCGTTCGAGTAGATCAGGCGGTCGCCGCGCGTCGACAGCGACTTCGGCGCGTAGCCGTCGCGGGCGAGCACCGAGCCGAGCAACGGGAATCCGTTGAAGGCCGTGTTGGCCGCGAGCAGCAGCACGAGCGCGGTCGCGGCCTGGATCACGTAGAAGAAGACCGTGGCGTCGCCGAACGTCGCCGCGGCGACCTGGGCGATGAGGCTGCGCTGCGGTTCGGTCGCGCACTCCGTCCAGCCGATGAGATGACAGGGGTTCTCGGCGTAGTGCACTTGCGAGATGAGGGCGAGCACCGTGAGGCCTGCGAAGAGCACGATCGCGATGCCGCCCATGAGCACGAGCGTCATCTGCGCATTGCGCACCTTCGGCAGCCGGAATGCCGGCACGCCGTTCGAGATGGCCTCGACGCCCGTGAGGGCGGAGCATCCGCTCGCGAAGGAGCGAAGCAGCAGGAGGATGATGCCGGCCTGGGTCAGCGACTCCGCCTCGACGCCGAACGTCGCCGACTCGGCGACCGGGGGATCGCCGAGGAAGGTGCGGGTGAGGCCGACGACGACCATCACGAAGACGCTGGCGATGAACAGGTAGGTCGGCACGGCGAACGCCTTCGACGACTCCGAGACGCCGCGGAGGTTGATGGCCGCGAGGATGATGACGAACAGGATCGCGATCTCGACCCGGAACGGGTTCAGCTCGGGGATCGCCGAGATGATGTTGTCGACGCCCGAGGCCACCGAGACGACGACTGTCATGACGTAGTCGACGAGCAGCGCCGAGGCCACCACGAGACCGGCCTTCTCGCCGAGGTTGCGGTGCGCCACCTCGTAGTCGCCGCCACCCGAGGGGTAGGCGCGGATGAGCTGGCGGTAGCTCGCGACGACGGTCACGAGCAGCACGATGACCGCGAGCGCGACCCACGGGGCGAAGCTCAGGAACGCGAGTCCGCCGACCATGAGGATCATGAGGAGTTCCTGCGGCGCGTACGCCACAGAGGAGAGCGGGTCGCTCGCGAAGATCGGCAGGGCGAATCGCTTCGGGAGCAGTTGTCCCTCGAGGTGTTCGGTCGGGAGCGGGTCGCCGATGATCCAGTGCTTCGGCGACTTCAGTTCGGCCGGCGGGGTGTCCGCCTCATTCGTCACGGCGGTTGACACTACTCCTGCGCCGCCCGGTGTCAAGTGCGAACGTCATGAAGTGTTGGATGCCCCGTGGCAGGGGTCACAGGGCGGGGCACGGGGTTGGTCGCGCGGCGGGTCACGGGCGGCTCGCGGGGCGGTCGGGCGGCCGCCGTGGCCGGGGTCAGGAGCGCCTTGTAGAGTTGTGGCGATTCCTCGACCCTTCGACCCCTTGGGGGCATGACGTGAACCGTGCGGCGCAGCTTGCGCGTGGCTCGGCCACCGCTCTGGTCGCCGTGTTCCTCGCGGCGTTCTCGCACGGGGTCAGCGGGGGCGAGGCCCCGGGCTGGGTCGGCCTGGCGCTCGCCGGCATCGTCGCCCTCGCGGCATCCGTCGCCTTCGTCGGCCGGCGCTCGACCCCGCTGGGCACCACGCTCGCGGTGATCGTCAGCCAGGGCGCGTTCCACCTGCTCTTCGGGGTCGTGGCGGGCGCGCCGACCGGTTCCTTCGTCGAGAGCGGCGCCGGCCATCATCAGACCGTCACGTTCGTCGCCGCCGCTGCGAGCGCTTCGCACCCGCACACCGAGATCGCCATGCTCGGCGGGCACGCGCTCGCCGCGGCGCTCACCGTCGTGTACCTGCTCGCCGTCGAGCAGGCCGCGTGGCGGGCGATCGGCACCGCTGCACGACGTTTCGTGCTGCGGCTCTCGTCGCACCTGCGGCCGGTCGCGCTCCCGCTGCCGGGCAGCCGGCCCATCGAGGCGCCGGCGCCGCGGCTTCGGTCGAGGCTCCGGTTCACCGCCTTCCGGTACCGCGGACCGCCGTTCCTCCTCGTCTCCGCGTAATCCCGCCGACCGGCGGAACCCAGAGATTTCCGGATGCCTCGTGGCGCGCCTGTGCGCGATCGCCGCGCGACCCGGACCCGAGGAGAAGGACTCCCCATCGCAATGACCATCGCAACCACCGTCGACCGGCCGACGACCCGAACCACTCGCCTCCGCACCATGGTGCTCGCCGCGGCGGCACTGACCGTCGCCGCAGGCATCACCCTCGCCGGCGCGGCGCCCGCCTTCGCGCACGACGAACTCATCGGCTCGAGCCCCGAACCCGGGCAGGTCTTCGACGCCGCCCCGAGCGAGGTCGCGCTCGACTTCTCGAACGACATCATCGAGGTCGGCACGGCCGTCGTCGTGGTCGATCACCACGGCGAAGACGTCGCCGTCGGTGAGCCCGTGATCGCCGGCCCGCGCGTGACCGCATCGCTGCCCGCCGACCTCGAGGGCGAATACCAGGTGCGCTGGCGAGCCGTCTCGAGCGACGGCCACCCGATCGAGGGCACCATCGATTTCGGCGTGGGTGACGGCGCCACCGGCGTCTGGACCGAACAGCCGCCGCACGACGACGCGGCAGCTGAAGACGGCGACCACGCCGACAGCGGTGACGAAGGCGGCGAGCACGAGGGCGAGCACGCCGAGACGCTCGACACCGCCGCCGGCGGGCCCGACGGATGGGCCGTTGCGGGCTTCGTCGTCGGCGGGCTCGGCATCCTCGCGCTCATCGCCGCGATCATCGTGAACGCGAAGCGCAAGAGCGCCGGCCCCGGGGCGGGGCCGCGCGACGGAAACGGTGCCGGCGACGGCACGGGCGACGGCACGGGTTCCTCGGGCGGCACGGCCTGAGCTGACGGCGCCGGCTGAGGCGCGCGGAGGCCCGCTACGCGGAGGCCGCGTAGCGCGGACGCTCTGCGCGGAGGCCAGCTACGCGGAGGCTCCCTACGTACGGGCCCGCTGTGCAGAGGCCCGCTGTGCAGAGGCCCGCTACGCGCGAGCGAGCGGTTCGAGGTCGACGACCCAGTCATTGGTCTGCAGCACCAGACCGGGCTTCACCTCGAACCGCTCCTCGCCGAGCAGCCGGAAGCCGGCCTTGCGGCAGACGGCGTTGGACGCGGGGTTGTCGACCCGAGGGTAGGCGTGCACCGGCAGCGACTCGCCGGCGGAGCGCGCCGCCTCGAGCATCGCGATGACCGCGGCGGGGGCGATGCCCTGGCCGCGGTACTCGGCCTCGACCGACCAGCCGGCCTCGAGGGCGGGCTCGCCGTGGGATTCGTGCTGCCAGTAGCCGACGATGCCGACGCCTTCGGGATGACCTTCGATCACGATGCGGAACTGATGGGCCGTGCCCTCGCGCTGCAGCCGGAGGTAGCGCTCGTGGCGGGCGAGCACCTGCTCGTCGTTCTCGGGGCCGCCGAGCTGGTCCATGAGCTCAGGGGTGTTCGCACGGTGCAGCAACTCGAGATCGTCTTTCGACCACGCGCGCAGTTCGATGTCGGGCATCTGCCCATGCAAGCACCGCCCGCCGACACGCGGGCCGGAGCCGGCCGGAGCGCGCCGGAGCGGGCAGGCCGAATGGGCGACGCCCCGGGTGAGGCGCCGCCCGGCTCGCACCTTCAGTGCTCGGGGAGCGTCGCCAGCACGTCGGCTCGCACCTGGGCGAGGCGCGCCTTCAAGAGCGTGACCGACTCGGGGGTGACGCGTCCGCGGTTCGCCTGCGTGCGCAGATCGGTGCGCAGCTGCTGGCGGAACTCGCTCAGCACGAGGTCGGCCTCATGCACCGCGCGGCTCGTCTCGACGCGGGCGTCGCCGCCCCAGCCGGTGGTGGAGGTGCCGCCCGCCGTCGACGCCGAGGTCTTGGTCGCCGACCGCTTCGCTTCGCGGGCCGCGCTCGCGAGCTCGGCCCTGAGGGAGCGCATGGCGTCGTTCACCTCGGCCCGCACGCCATCGGCGAGACGCCGCACCGAGTCGGTGACCTCGTTCTCGATCGCGTCGAGCTCGGGCCGGCGTGCCTCGAGTTCGGCGCGACCGGCATCGGTGATCTCGTAGACGGTCTTGCGACCGTCGGTCGATTTCGAGACCAGGCCCTCTTCTTCGAGCTTCGACAGGCGGGGGTAGATCGTGCCGGCGCTCGGGCTGTACGTGCCGCCGAAACGCTCGGAGAGCGCCTGGATCAGCTCGTAGCCGTGGCGCGGCTGTTCGTCGAGCAGCGCGAGCAGGTAGAGGCGCAGACTCCCGTGCGCGAAGACCGGCGGAGTCATGCGGATGCCTCGTCGCCCGAGCCCGAGGAGCTCGCCGCGTCGCCGTGGCTCGCGCCAGCGGCATCCGTCGCCCTGCTGCCCGCGGGCTCGCGGTGCATGACGGAGATCGAGCCCGACACGCTGTTCGCGCCGAGGTCGAGCCACTGGCCGGCGAGTTCGCCGGTGGTGCGCTCGAAGCCCTTGCCGAGCATGCCCTTGATGGTCGTGTCGTCGAGCAGCACGGTGCCGCCGACGGTGTTGATGCGGTAGCGCGCACCCGAGCCGGGGGCGAAGCGCACCGTCAGGTCTCCCGACACGGTGTTGGCGTCGACCCGGTCGGGTGTGCCGTAGGCGTCGAGGATCATGTTGCCCGACACCGTGTCGGCGTTGAACGAGCGCACGTCGCCGGTGGCGACGACATCGCCCGACACCGAGTGCGCGGTGATGCGGCCGGTGTGGTTGCCCGCCGACACCTCGCCCGAGACGGTCGAGAGCTCGACGTCGCCCTCGTGGTTGTCGAGCACGAGGTCGCCCGAGACGGTGTTGAGTTTCGCGTCGCTCGTGAAGCCCGAGATGAGCGCGTCGCCTGAGACGACGCCGAGCTTCAGCACGATGTGCCGCGGCGCGAGGATCGAGATCTCGGCCTTGGCCTGGCCCATGAACCCCTTGAAAACGTCGATGAAGTTGTCCCACCGGAGCTGCGGGTGGTCGATCTCGACGGCATCGCCGTCGACCTCGATCTTGAGGTCTTTGCCGGTCACGTTCGAGATCTCGATGCGGGCGCCGGGCTCGTCGTGCGCGATCACGTCGACCTTGCCGCCGATCAGGCTGACCTTGAGCTTGCGGACCAGTTCGAGGTCGATGACCCGGCTCTCGCCGGGGTTCACGACCCACTTCTCGATGGACATGCCGTGCTCCTTCTGTTGCCGTTGCGTCACGCGAGGTGGATGCCGCGGCATCCGCTGCCCTCGAAATCCGGGTCGCGATATATCGCGAGTTCTGATGAGGACACGATATATCGCGTTTGCGCCCGACGCAAGTCGCCCATTCCGGCGGATATACGATCCGGCGCGCCGGGAGCGGCTCGATCGGCGCGGGGTGGCGGATCGTATATCCGCCGGAAGGACAGGGCGGCGGCACTTGACATTGACGCGGCGTCAAGCTTTACCGTTCCAGACGTGGGCACGACCGCCCGATCACGAGAGAGGAGCCACGCCGTGGACTGGTCGATCCAGGAGATCGCGAAGCTCGCCGGCACGACGAGCCGCACCCTGCGTCACTACGACGACATCGGGCTGCTCGCGCCGACGCGCGTCGGCTCGAACGGGTACCGCTACTACGACGACGGCGCGCTCGTGCGCCTGCAGCGCATCCTGCTGCTGCGCGACCTCGGGCTCGGGCTCCCCGCGATCGGCGAGGTGCTCGACCGCGAGGGGAGCGCCGGGCATGCGCTGCGCAGCCACCTCGAGTGGTTGCGCAGGGAGCAGCACCGACTGGCGCGGCAGATCGCGTCGGTCGAGCACACCATCGGAGCACTGGAAGGAGGTGAACGACTCATGGCGGAGAACATGTTCGACGGCTTCGACCACACCCGGTACAGGGAGGAGGTCGAGGAGCGGTGGGGCGAAGACGCGTATGCGAAGAGCGACGCGTGGTGGCGCTCGATGAGCGCCGACGAGAAGACGGCCTGGCAGCAGCGCCTGTCGCAGCTGAACCGCGACTGGATCTCGGCGCACGAACGCGGCGTCGACCCCGCGGGCGACGAGGCGCAGGGGCTCGCGCAGCGGCAGTTCGAGTGGCTGCGCGGCATCCCGGGCACGCCCGGCGGCGGCAGCGCGGGCCCGACGAAGGAGTACTTCCTCGGCCTCGCCGAGATGTACGTGGCCGACGAGCGCTTCGGCGCGAACTACGGCGGCCAGGCGGGTGCCGGGTTCGTGCGCGACGCGATGACGGCCTACGCCGAGCGCGAGCTCTAGGCCCTGCGCGTCGGAGGCAACGGGTTGCGTCGGAGGCAACGGATCCGTTGCCTCCGACGCGCTTCGTTGCCTCGGGCGGGGAGCGCAGTCGCCCCGACGTGTCCCGGCCTCGGGGGCGACTGCCGTTCGAGGGTGGTCAGGTCGTCGAGCGAGCGGATGCCGCGTCGGCGGCCACGGCCGTCGGTGCCACGAGAGCGGGGTCGCCGGCGGCGAGCGGGGTGCGCTTGATCGCGAACATCGGGATCGTGACCCCGCACAGCGGGCCGATGAGCACCGCGAAGGCGACGGTGCCGAGGCCGACATTGCCGCCGAGCAGCCATCCGGCGGCGAGCACCACGAGCTCGATGCCGGTGCGCACGATCCAGATCTTCCAACCGGTGACCCGGTGCAGGCCGGTCATCAGGCCGTCGCGCGGACCCGGGCCGAAGTGCGCGCCGATGTAGAGGCCCGTGGCCACGGCGAGCACGACGATGCCCGCGGGCAGCAGGAGCACGCGCACCCAGAGATCGAGCCCAGGGGGGATGAGCCAGAGCCCGATGTCGGCCGACGGGCCGACGAGCAGCGCGTTCATGACGGTGCCGAAGCCGAGCCGCTGCCGGATCGGGATCCAGAGCAGCAGCACGAACCCGCTCGTGATGACGGTGATGAGGCCGAACTGCAGGCCGGTCTGCTTCGCGATGCCCTGGGTCAGCACGTCCCACGGGGCGACGCCGAGCTCGCCGCGCACGATGAGGGCGATGCCCATGCCGTAGAGGAAGAGGCCGACGAAGAGCTGCACGAATCGGCGCACGAGCACTGGCGTCGAATCGGCGGAGGTGAAGCGGGCGGGGCGGGGCATTCTGCAATCCAATTGCACGATTGGCCTGTTCTCCAAGAGCCAATTCGCCTAAAGTGGCTCGAATGGCGGAGTCCACACTGACGGCGCGATCGCTCGAGCGGCTGCTCGGCGACTGGCGTGCGGGCGCCGGCAGTGCGTACCACGCGCTCGCCGAACGCATCCGGCTGCTCGTGCTCGACGGTCGCATCCCCGTCGACACCAGGTTGCCGGCCGAACGCGACCTCGCCGAGCGACTCGGGCTCAGCCGCACGACCGTGACCGCCGCGTATCGCCACCTTCGCGAACACGGCCTCGTGCTGAGCGTGCGCGGCTCGGGCAGCGTCGCGAGACTGCCAGGGGCGCCGACGATCCTGCCGGCTCCGCCCGCGGCCGACTACATCGACTTCTCCAAGGCGGCGCCGCCGGCCCTGCCGTGGCTCCCCGATCTCGCACGGCAGGCGGTCGACGACCTGCCCGAGCACCTCGGCGACGCCGGGTTCGACCCGATCGGCACGCCCGCGCTGCGGGCGGCGATCGCCGACCGCTACACGGCGCGCGGCCTCCCGACGACGCCCGAGCAGATCATGGTCACGATCGGTGCGCAGCACGCGATCTCCCTGCTCTCGCGCGCGCTCATCGGCCGCGGCGACCGGGCGATCATCGAGGCGCCGACCTATCCGCACGCGTACGAAGCGCTCCGCGTCGCGGGTGCCCGGCTCGTGCCGGTCGGTGTCGCGCCGCGCGACGACGAGGGCTGGAGCGGCCAGGCCGAGGCTGAGGCGATGACCCGGGCGATCGTGCATTCGAACCCAGTGGCGGCCTACCTCATGCCCGACTTCCAGAACCCGACGGGGCGCTCGATGAGCGCCGAAACCCGTGAGCGGGTGCTCGACGCGGCCGCGCGGCAGGGCACCGTGATCGTCGCCGACGAGACGACTGGCGAACTCGACATCGACCGCGCGGAGTCGTTGCTGCCGATGGCCGCATACGGGCCCGCGATCATGGTGGGATCCGTCGGCAAGACCGTCTGGGGCGGCGTGCGCGTCGGCTGGATCCGCGCGGACCGGCCGCTCATCCGGCGCCTCCTCGCGGTGCGGTCGCCCGGAGATCTCGGCACGCCGATCATCGAGCAGCTGCTCGTCACGCGCGCACTGCAGCACATGGACGACATCCTCGAGCTGCGCCGCGAGCAGCTGCGCGCCGGGCGCGAGCGGCTCGAGGGCCTGCTCGCCGAAGCGTTCCCCGAATGGCACGTGCCGCACGTCGACGGCGGCATCGTGACGTGGGTCGGGCTCGGCGCCGCCGTGAGTTCGCAGCTCGCGCTCGCGGCCCGCTCGCACGGGCTGATCGTCGCCGCGGGCCCGCGGTTCGGCATCGACGGTGCGTTCGAGCGATTCCTGCGATTGCCGATCTGCTCTCCCGCCGAGACGACGGATGCCGCGGTGCAGGCGCTCGCCCGGGCCTGGCGCTCGCTCTCCGGCGCGGCTCCGGCGCCCGACCAGAGCCTCCTCGCCTCGGTCATCTGAGTCATCCCGGGCGATGCCCGCGGGCGACGTCGAGCGCGGCATCCGCCGGCCGATGAGACAGCGCGACCATGGGAAATTGCCGAGTCTCGTTCGGATTTCACTGCTTCGGGGATACCCGCGAGGCAGACGCCTGCGAGAATCGTGCAATGCATCTGCTCGCCGCGCTCAGCATGAAGAACCGCGCGCTCATCGCCCTCATCACCGTCGTCGTCGCGATCTTCGGGGGCATCTCGCTCACGAGCCTGAAGCAGGAGCTGGCGCCGTCGATCGAGTTCCCGCAGCTCTCGATCGTGACGAGCTACCCCGGCGCCTCGCCCGACATCGTCGACACGGATGTCTCGACGCCGATCGAGACCGCGATCCAGGGCATCACTGGGCTCGAGTCGACCTCGACCACGAGCTCCACGGGCGTCTCGCGGGTGACCGCGAGCTTCACCTACGGCACCGACCTCGCATTCGCCGAGCAGAAGCTGCTGTCGGCAGTGAACCGCATCTCGAGCCAGTTGCCCGACGACGTCGACCCGCAGGTGCTCGCCCTCAGCCTCGACGACTTCCCGGTGCTGCAGATCGCCGTCACCGGCGCCGACGACATCAGCGCGCTCTCCGACGAGATCGAGCGCACCACGCTCGGCGAGATCGCCGACATCGACGGCGTGCGCGAGGCGAGCCTCATCGGCCAGGTCGGCCAGCGGGTCACCATCACGCCCGACGCCGAGAAGCTCGCGGCGCTCGGGCTGTCGCAGCAGGCGATCCGCGACGCGCTGCAGCAGAACGGCCTGCTCGTGCCCGCCGGCACCATCACCGAGGGCGACTCCACCTTCGCGGTGCAGACGGGCACGCGCATCGGCAGCATCGACGAGATCGCCGCACTGCCCGTACTCGGCGCGACCGAGCAGCAGGCGCCGGATGCCGCGGCGCAGGCGCCCGACGCAGGCGCCGAGACGCCCGGCGCCGAGATGCCGGGTGCCGAGCTTCCCGCGGGGGCCGAGCAGCAGTTCCCCGGCGCGCAGGCGGCCCCGGTCAGCGTGCCCGTCGCGGCGACCATCGCCGACGTGGCATCCGTCGAACTCGCCGACAATCCCGTCTCGAGCATCTCGCGGGTCGACGGCGAGCCGGCGCTCACCATCTCGGTCACGAAGCTGCCCGCCGCCAACACCGTCGAGGTGTCGAACGCGGTGACCGCGCTGCTGCCCGACCTCGAGGCCTCGCTCGACACCACGAACCCGGGTGCGAGCTTCACGGTCGTCTTCGACCAGGCGCCCTACATCGAGCAGTCGATCGAGTCGCTCGCGACCGAGGGCCTGCTCGGGCTCGTGTTCGCCGTGATCGTGATCCTCGTCTTCCTGCTCTCGATCCGGGCGACGCTCGTCACCGCGATCTCGATCCCGACCTCGGTGCTGATCACCTTCATCGGACTGCAGGCCGCCGACTACACGCTCAACATCCTCACGCTCGGTGCGCTCACGATCGCGATCGGCCGCGTCGTCGACGACTCGATCGTCGTCATCGAGAACATCAAGCGGCACTTCATCGAGGGCGTCGACAAGGCCGCCACGATCGTGCACGCCGTGCGCGAGGTCGCCGGCGCCATCACGGCGTCGACCATCACGACCGTCGCGGTCTTCCTCCCGCTCGCACTCGTCGAGGGCGTGACGGGCGAGCTGTTCCGCCCCTTCGCACTCACGGTGACCATCGCGCTCGCCGCCTCGCTGCTCGTCTCGCTCACGATCGTGCCGGTGCTCGCGTACTGGTTCCTGAAGCCCGCCAAGCTGCACAAGCATGAAGACGAGGCCGAGATCGCCGCGGCCGCGTTCGTCGACGAGACGGCGGTTCCGGCCGGCGGCACGAGCGCCGCGGCATCCGTCGACGAACTCGAGCACCCGTCGCGACTGCAGCGCGGCTACCTGCCGATCATCGAGTGGACCCTGAAGCACGGCGCCGTGACGCTCATCATCGCCGTGCTCGTGCTCGGCGGCACGGTCGCGCTCACCCCGCTCATGAAGACGAACTTCCTCGGCTCCTCGGGTCAGAACACGTTCCAGGTGTCGCAGGAGCTGCCGGTCGGCACGAGCCTCGACGCGCTGGAAGCGGCGTCGGAGCCGGTCGAGCAGGTGATTCGCGACACCGAGGGCGTCGAGACCGTGCAGACCTCGATCGGTGTCGGCAGCGGACTCGCGGCCGCGTTCGGCGGTGCCGGTGCCACCGTGACCTACTCGGTCACGACCGACGAGAGCGCCGACCAAGACGCCCTGCAGGCGAGTGTGCGCGACGAACTGGCCGAGCTCGACGACGTCGGCGACGTGACGCTCGCCGCGTCGAGCGGGTTCGGCGCCTCGAACGACATCGAGGTCGACATCACCGCCTCGAACGCCGAAGACCTGCAGTCCGCGACCGACGCGGTCGTCGAAGAGCTCGACGGCATCGACTCCATCGCGCAGGTGTCGTCGAACCTGTCGGAGTCCCAGCCCTACGTCGCCGTCGAGGTGAACCGAGCGGATGCCGCGGCCGCGGGCTACTCAGAGGTCGCCCTCGGTGCGGTCGTGTCCGCGGCGATGCAGCCGCAGAGCGCGGGCTCCGTCGTGATCGACGAGAAGACCCTCACGATCTACCTCGCCACCGCGAACCCGCCGGCCACCCTCGAGGAGCTGTCCGCCCTCGAGGTGCCGACGCCCGCCGGGCTCGTGCGGCTCGACACGCTCGCCACCGTCGAGAACGTCGAGGGGCCGGCATCCGTCACGACCGTGCAGGGCCTTCGCAGCTCGACCGTCTCGGCGACGCCCTCGGGCGACGACCTCGGCACGGCGAGCGGCGCGGTGCAGGCCGCCGTCGAGTCGGTCGAGCTGCCGGCCGGCACCACCGCGTCGATCGGCGGCGTCACCGCCGACCAGACCGAGTCGTTCTCGCAGCTCGGCCTCGCGCTGCTCGCGGCGATCCTCATCGTCTACATCGTGATGGTGGCGACGTTCCGCTCGCTGCTGCAGCCGCTGCTGCTGCTCGTGTCGGTGCCGTTCGCCGCGACCGGGGCGATCGCGCTGCAGGTGATCACCGGCATCCCGCTCGGAGTCGCCTCGCTCGTCGGCGTGCTCATGCTCGTGGGCATCGTCGTGACGAACGCGATCGTGCTCGTCGACCTCGTGAACCAGTATCGGGATCGCGGCATGACCGTGCGCGAAGCCCTCGTGCACGGTGCCTCACGTCGTCTGCGGCCGATCCTGATGACCGCGCTCGCGACGATCTTCGCGCTGCTGCCGATGGCGCTCGGCATCACCGGGCACGGCGGGTTCATCTCGCAGCCGCTCGCGCTCGTCGTCATCGGCGGACTCGTGTCGTCGACCGCGCTCACGCTCGTCGTGCTGCCCGTGCTCTACGACCTCGTCGAGGGCGGGCGCGAGCGTCGCCGGGCCAGGCGCGAGGCGAAGGCCGACGGCGGGCCGGATGCCTCGGGTGAGGCGACGGCCGACGGTGGGCCGGATGCGCCGGGTGGCTCGGATGGCTCGGGCGCCGCGGGCGGGTCGGGCGCGGCGGACAGGTCAGGTTCGGCGGCCGGGGCTGGTGCCTCGGGTGCGGCTGGCGCCTCGGGTGCGGCTGGTGCCTCGGGTGCGGCTGGCGCCTCGGCCGGGGCTGGTGCCTCCGCCGCTGGCGGGTCGCACGCCGCCGGGCAATCAAACCCCGGAGCGGTCTCGCCGAGCAAGAGCGACTGAGCTGGCGGCACTTCCTCCATCGATCCGTCGATCTTCGCCCCATCCCGTCAGGCGTAGGGCGAACATCGACGGATCGATGTGGTCTGCGATCGATGGTTCCCGTCCAGGGCTCGGCGCGCGAACGAAACCGACGCCCGCCCGCCCGCACGCACGCTCGCCCGCCCGCCCGCCCGCACGCTCGCACGCCCGCACGCCCGCACGCACGCACGCGGCGCAGGAACGTGCGCACGCGACGCAGGAACGTGCGCGATCCGTGGTCTACCGCGTCGCGGGCGGCAGCTCGGCGATCTTCGCGAGCAGTGACGCACGCTCGCGCTCGTTGCCGGTGAGCCGCGCGGCGGCCTCGAGTTCGGCCCGGGCCTCGCTGGTGCGGCCGAGTCGGCGCAGGAGCTCCCCGCGCACGGCCGGCAGCGGCGCGAAGCCCGCGAGCCTGCCCCCGGCGACGAGCTCGTCGACGATGCGCAGCGCCGACGCCGGCCCGGTCGACATCGCGACCGCGACGGCGCGGTTCAGCTCGACGACCGGCGACGGGGCGAGGCGCCCGAGCGCCTCGTAGAGCACGACGATGCGCGCCCAGTCGGTGTCGTCGACGGATGCCGCGACCGCGTGGCACTCGGCGATCGCCGCCTGCAGGCCATAGGCCGCGCGGCCGCGGCCGAGGCGGTCGGCGCGGGCGAGAGCATCGCGGCCGCGCGCGATCTGCGAGTGGTCCCAGCGCGAGCGGTCCTGCTCGTCGAGGGGGATCGGCGTGCCGTCGCGGGCCGTGCGCGCCGCGAAGCGCGAGGCGGTGAACTCCATCAGCGCGACGAGCGACTGCGCCTCGGCTTCGCGGGGCATGAGCCCGGCGACCATGCGGGCGAGCCTGAGGGCCTCGGCCGAGACATCCGGTCGCACCCAGGCCTCGCCCGTCGCGGGCAGGTAGCCCTCGTTGAAGATGAGGTAGAGCACCGAGAGCACCGAACCGAGGCGCTCGGCGTACTCGTTCGGCTCGGGCACCTCGAACGGCACCTTCGCCGCGGCGAGGGTCTTCTTCGCGCGCACGATGCGCTGCTGGATCGTGGCCGTCGGCACGAGGAACGCCCGCGCGATCTCGTCGCTCGAGAGGCCGCCGACGATGCGCAGCGTCAGGGCGATCTGCGCCTCGCGGGAGAGCACGGGATGGCACGACACGAAGATGAGCCGCAGGATGTCGTCGTCGATGGTGTCGGGGTCCCAGAAGGTGTCGGATGCCTCGGCGCCGTCGCGCTCGAGATCGCGCGCCATGGCCGCGTACCGCTCGTCGAGGCGCTCGCGGCGGCGCCAGCCGTCGATCGCCCGGCGCTTGGCGACCGCGGTGAGCCACGCGCCCAGGTTGTTCGGCACACCCTCGGCCGGCCACTGCCGCAGGGCTTCGACGAGCGCTTCCTGCGCGAGGTCCTCCGCCTGGCCGACGTCGCCGACGAAACGCGTGAGGGTCGCGACGATGCGCGCCGATTCGATGCGCCAGACGGCGGCGACGGCGCGCCGGGCACGGTCGGCGGCGTCGTTCGCCGCTCCGGCCGTGCCCGGGGCATCCGTCTCGCTCATTCAGCCGACCGTGCCTTCGGTGCGTGCCTCGGCCTCGGCGCGCCAGCCGGCCTCCTTCTGGATCCACTCGTTGTCTTGGGGGAAGTCCTCCAGCTCGGTGACGCGGCGCACCTCGAGCTTCGAGCCGGGGCCGAGCGGGCAGCGCTTGGCCCATTCTGCGGCCTCTTCGGCGCTCGAGGCCTGGATGATCCAGAAGCCGTTGAAGAGCTCCTTCGTCTCGCCGTAGGGGCCGTCGGTGACGACCGGGGGAGTCGAGTCGAAGTCGACGACGAAGCCCTCCTTCGCGTCGGTGAGGCCCTCGCCGGCGAGCAGCACTCCCGCCTTGAGGAGCGATTCGTTGTAGGCGCCCATGGCGGCGATGACCTCGGTGAAGTCGAGGTTCTCGTAGGCCTCGACCGCTGCGTCGTCGGACCGCATGATCAGCATGTACTTCATGGTTCTCTCCTTCGTGGGGAGGGGGCCGAAGTGCCCGCCTCACTCTGGCGTCGAACGGGCCGACGCCGGATCGACATCACGCCCGAGAATTTCCTTCCTCATGCTTGCACGCCGGAGCGACTTGGCGTTCGTTATACCCGAGGGGGGTATAGTGAAGCGACGAGGAACGGATGGTTCGATGACACTGACCCCTGACGGCAGAACCGAGATCGCACTGACGGGCGGCGGCTGCGCCTGTTGCGCGGTCGACACGGCGGCGGATGCCTCGGCTCCCGATTCGGCGCACCGGCACGGCGACGACGCGGCGCTCGTCGAGGCGAGCTTCGGCGTCTCGGGCATGACCTGCGGCAACTGCGTCGCGCACGTGACCGAAGAACTCGCCGCGATCGATGGCGTCGAGGCGGTCGCGATCGATCTCGTCGCCGGCGGCGTCTCGAGCGTGACGGTGCGCAGTGCCGCTCCGATCTCGGGCGCCGCGATCGCCGCGGCCGTCGACGAAGCCGGGTATCGGGTGGCCGAGCGATGAGCAACATCGGGCTCGTGCGAGAGCTGCTCGACGCCTGATCGCTCGGGTGCCGGAAGTGCCCGAGGTCGTTGATCGAGGCGCGGCCGAATCACGCGCCCCTCGCGCCGGACCCCGTTGCTGTGCTGTCATGAGTGGGTGACGGACTCGAAGCGGGCACCCGACATCGCGGGGGCGACGACGTGAGCGGGGGGCGGGCGCCGCAGCTGCAGGGGGCGGTCGCCCGGTCGCCCTTCCCGCCGATCGCGTCGTTCGCTTTCCTCTCGGACTGCCACACCGGCGCGCTCGTCGCGCCCGACGGTGCGGTCGGCTGGCTCTGCCCGCCGAGGTTCGATGCGCCGAGCGTCTTCGCGACGATCCTCGATCGGCAGGCGGGATACTTCCGCTTCGCGCCGTTCGACGTCAACGCCCCATCGGCCCGCACGTACGAGCCCGGCACCAACGTGCTCATCACCACGTGGAAGACCCCGACGGGCTGGGCCGAGGTGCGTGACGCGCTCACCGTCGTTCCGCGCGCCACCTCTGACACGACCACCCCGCACACCCGGGCGCCCGACGACGCGGATGCCGCGCACTGCCTCGTGCGCACCGTGCGCTGCTTCGCCGGTCATGTGGAGATGGAACTCCTCTGCGAGCCGGTCTTCGACTACGGACGGGTCGACGCCGTCTGGGAGGCCGCCGACGAGCACAGTGCCACGGCGAGCGGTGCCGGCTCGTCGCTGAGGCTTCGCTCCGACCTCCGGCTCGGCATCCAGGGCGGACACGTGCGCGCCCGTCACACGCTGCACGCGGGCGAGCAGGCGTTCTGCTCCTTGTCGTGGGCCGACGACCTCGATGGGCCGGCGAGCGTCGAGGAGGCGAGCGACGACCTCGACTCCACGGCGGCATTCTGGCGCGACTGGCTGAGCGACGCGACGATCCCCGACCACCCGTGGCGCGAAGCGCTCGAGCGTTCGGCCCTGACGATCAAGGGGCTCACGTACATGCCGACGGGCGCGACGGTCGCGGCCCTCACGACGTCGCTGCCCGAGACGCCCGGTGGCGAGCGCAACTGGGACTACCGCTACACCTGGATCCGCGACTCGTCGTTCACCGTGCAGGCGCTGCACTATCTCGACCTCGATTGGGAGGCCGACGAGTTCGTGGAGTTCCTCTCGGGTCTCGAGACGAACGACGACGGCTCGCTGCAGATCATGTACGGCATCGACGGGCGGCGAGACCTCACCGAGCACGCACTCGACCACCTCACGGGTTACCGGGGTTCCCGCCCCGTGCGCACCGGCAACGGCGCGTTCGCGCAACGCCAGAACGACCTGTACGGGGCGGTGCTCGATGCGATCCTCATGCACTCGCGGCGCAGTCAGCGGGTGCCGCGCTCGCTCTGGCCGCTCATCCGCTCGCAGGCGGAGAGCGCCTCGGTGGCCTGGCGTGAGCCCGACCAGGGCATCTGGGAGGCGCGCGGGGAGCCGCAGCACTACGTGTCGTCGAAGATCATGTGCTGGGTCGCGCTCGACCGGGCCGCGAAGCTCGGCCGGATCGTCGGCGATGCCGAACGCGCGACCGAGTGGCGCAGCGTCGCCGA
Organism: Agromyces badenianii; assembly: GCF_003070885.1. NCBI lineage: Bacteria > Bacillati > Actinomycetota > Actinomycetes > Micrococcales > Microbacteriaceae > Agromyces > Agromyces badenianii. The sequence continues at coordinate 2,793,106 of NZ_CP028913.1, read as the reverse complement.
CGAGATCGCCGCCGACGTCATCGGCAACGGGCTGAGCGATCGAGGGGTGCTGCGCCAGCACTACGGCACCGACGCCCTCGACGCATCCGCTCTGCTGGCCGCGATCTACGGGTTCCTGGAACCCGACGACGAGCGGCTGCGGGCCACCGTGCTCGCGATCGCCGACGAGCTCAGCGAAGACGGGTTCGCGCTGCGCTACCGCACGGATGAGACCGACGACGGCCTGACCGGTCGCGAAGGCACCTTCCTCATCTGCTCGTTCTGGCTGGTGTCGGCGCTCACGATCATCGGCGAGGGCAAGCGGGCCCGCGCCCTGATGGAGAAGCTGCTGCGCATCGTCTCGCCGCTCGGCCTGCTCGCCGAGGAGCTCGACACCGAGACCGGCCAGCACCTCGGCAACTTTCCGCAGGCGTTCTCGCACCTCGCCCTCATCGAGGCGGCGCGGCGCATCATCATGATCGAGCGGCTGATCGAGTTCGTGTGAGGGGGAGCCTGCGCCGCGCTTCGCGTGCAGGATGCAGGGGATTCGTCGTCATGGAGTCCCACACGGCCCCGATGCTCGAAATCCCCTGCAGTTGTGCGGTGAGTCGACGGGGGCGCCCGGGCCGACGAGTCGACGTACGCGGGTCCGTACCTCAGCGCACCCGCTCGAGCACCGCACGGGTCGAGGCCTCGGGCCGCAGGTCGAGGCGGCGCAGCAGCTGCGCGTTCGCCGCGACGATGACCGTCGAGAGGCTCATCAGGATCGCGCCGACCGACATCGGCAGCACGAACCCGATCGGGGCCAGCACGCCCGCGGCGAGCGGCACCGAGATGAGGTTGTACCCGGCCGCCCACCAGAGGTTCTGCGACATCTTGCGGTAGCTCGCCCGCGACAGCTCGATGACCGAGACGACCGAACGCGGGTCGGATGACGCGAGGATGACGCCGGCCGAGGCGATCGCGACATCCGTGCCGGCGCCGATCGCGATGCCGACATCGGCCTGCGCGAGCGCGGGCGCGTCGTTGACGCCGTCGCCGACCATCGCGACCGAGAGCCCCTCGTGCTGCAGCTCCTGCACCTTGGCGGCCTTGTCTTCGGGGCGCACGCCCGCGTAGACCCGGTCGATGCCGAGTTGCGCGGCGACGGTGCGGGCGACCGGCTCGGCGTCGCCCGTGATCATCACGACCTGCACGCCGAGCGCGTGGAGCGCGTCGACGGCCTCCTTCGACTCGGGCCGCACCTCGTCGGCGAGCGCGATGGCACCGGCCACCTCGCCGTCGACGAGCACGTGCAGCACCGTCGAGCCGGCTTCGGCCCAGGCGATGGATGCCTCGAGCGGCGGGAGCCCGTCGCGCTCGAGCATGCCGGGGCCGCCGACCTGCACGGCGCGGCCGTCGACCGTGGCGCGCACGCCGATCGCGGCGGACGCCTCGAAGCCGCGCGCGGCGCGGGCGGCGAGTCCGCGGTGGGCGGCCTCGGCCACGATCGCCTTGGCGAGCGGGTGCTCGGAATCGCCCTCGGCGGAGGCCGCGAGCACGAGCACCTCGTCGAGGTCGTGGCCGGGTGCCGCCGCGGCATCCGTCACCGCGGGCTCGCCCTTCGTGAGGGTGCCGGTCTTGTCGAAGAGCACCGCGCCGACCGTGCGCATGGTCTCGAGCGCGAGCCGGTCGGTGACGAGCACGCCGCCCTTCGCCGCGCGCTCGGTCGCGATCGAGACGACGAGCGGGATGGCGAGGCCGAGCGCGTGGGGGCAGGCGATCACGAGCACGGTGATGGTGCGGATCACGGCGTCGTCGGGGTCGCCGAGCAGGGTCCAGGCGATCGCGGTGAGCACCGCGGCGCCGAGCGCGAACCAGAACAGCCATCCCGCCGCCCGGTCGGCGAGGCGCTGGGCGCGGGAACTCGACGCCTGAGCCTGCGCGACGAGTCGCTGGATGCCGGCGAGTGCCGTGTCGTCGCCCACGGCGCCGACCCGCACCCGGATCGCCGTGTCGGTGGCGACCGTGCCGGCGACGACGTGGTCGCCCGGGCCGCGGGCGACCGTGACGGATTCGCCGGTGATCATCGACTCGTCCATCGCGGCGGTGCCGTCGATCACCTCGCCGTCGGCCGGGACGCGCCCGCCGGGGCGCACGATGACGACGTCGCCGACCACGAGTTCGGAGGGGGAGACCGTCTCGGTCGAGGTGGCTGCGCCCGCGGCATCCATCACCCGCTCGGCCTCATCGGGCAGCAGGGCCGCGAGGGCGTCGAGAGCGCTCGAGGCCTGCATGATCGAGCGCATCTCGATCCAGTGGCCGAGCAGCATGATGACGATGAGGAGGGCGAGCTCCCACCAGAAGTCGAGGTGGTGGCTGAGCAGGCCGAGGCTCGCACCGAGCGAGGCGAAGTAGGCGACCGTGATCGCGAGGCCGATCAGCAGCATCATGCCGGGCGTGCGGGCCTTCAGCTCCGACCAGGCGCCGGTGAGGAAGGGCTTGCCGCCCCAGACGTACATGACGGTGCCGAGCACCGGTGAGATCCACGGGAGCACCGCGTTGTCGGGCAGCGGGTAGCCGAGGATCGACGCGAACATCGGGCTGAAGGCGATCGTCGGGATCGCGATGACGAGCATGATCCAGAAGAGCCGCCGGAACTGGCCGACGTGGTCTCCGTGGCCGCCGTGGCCGCTCATGTCGTGGCCGGCATGCGGATCGTGACCGGCGTGGCCGGCGTGGCCGGCGTGGCCGGCGTTGTCGTGCGCGTCGTGGCCGGCGGCATCGTGCTGATGCACGGCGTGCACGGCGTGCGCCTCGTGCTCGTGTCGTCCGTCGTGAGTCGTGCTCATCGATCTTCCTCCGTCGTGCCGCTCGAATCGACAATATACCCCTAGGGGGTATCTGTCATCAGGTGGAACGCGTGCCGGCCCGGACTATTCCCGAGTCGCGCCGATGAAGAGCGCTGCTGCGGCCCCCGCCTGCGCACGATCGATTTCCCGCAACCGGGAGGACGTGCCACCCGAGCATGCTCCGACGGTAGCAGCGGATGCCGCGAGGTTCGCGCTGCGAGAACAGACGCGCACGCGGCATCCGCATCGTGCTGTGATGGCCGCATGGACATCTTGATCCTCGGTGGAACCCAGTGGCTCGGTCGCGAACTCGCGAGGGAGGCGCTGCGCCGCGGGCACGCGGTGACCTCGCTCGCGAGAGGCGAGGCGGGCGCGGCCGCCGAGGGGTCGGCGTTCGTCGCGGCCGACCGCTCGCAGCCCGGCGCCTACGATGCCGTCGCCGAACGCGAGTGGGATGCCGTCATCGACGTCACCCGCCAGCCCGGCTTCGCCCGCCGTGCGGCCGCCGCGCTCGCGTCCCGGGCGAAGCACTGGACCTTCATCTCCTCGTGCAACGTCTACGCGGCGCAGAACGAACCGGGCGCCGACGAGTCGGCCGAGCTCATGCCGCCGCTCGAAGACGACGAGTCGACCGCCGAGACCTACGGCGAGGCGAAGTCCGCCATCGAGCAGACATACCGCGATGCGCTCGGCGACCGGCTACTCGTGATCCGGCCGGGGCTCATCACCGGGCCCGGCGACGCCTCGGGGCGCGGCGGCTACTGGGTGGCGCGCGCGGCGCGCAGCGACGATCCGATGCTCGTCCCCGACACCCTCGACAACGCGGTGCAGGCGATCCACGTCGACGATCTCGTGGCGTTCACGCTCGACTCGATCGAGCGGCGGCTGACCGGCGCCTTCAACACGGTCGGCGAACGCACGACGTTCGGCGACTGGATCGAGCGGTCCCGGGCGATCGCCGGGCACCAGGGCGAGGTCGTCGCGGTCTCGCCCAGGTGGCTCGCCGATCAGGGCGTCGCCGAGTGGTCGGGCCCCGAGTCGCTGCCGCTCTGGATCATCGACCCCGAGTGGAAGGCGTTCCTCGATCGCTCGAACGCCGCGGCGATCGCGGCGGGTCTCCGGCTCCGGCCGCTCGACGCGCTGCTCGGCGAACTGCTCGAGTGGGAGCGCGGCGAGGGGCTCGACCGTGAGCGCGGCGCGGGCCTGAGCGCCGCGCGCGAGCGCGAGCTCCTCGCCGCACTCCGCGGCTGAGCTGAGCTGAACCCGAAGCTGAAACTCGAACTGAGACCGAAGCGTCTGGCATCACAGACAGCGGTGATGACGGATGCCTCGGCTCGCGGCATCCGTCATTGCTAGCGTCAGAGCATGGGCAATGCTGCGCTTCCGAATGATCCGCTCTGGCCTCGGGCCGGGGACTGGCCGCCGCTCGACGGGCTCCCCGCGAACGAGCGCGCCGACCTCGCCCTGATCGGCGTGCCGGCCTTTCGCACCTCGCTCTCGCCGACTGGGGCGCACGAGACGCCCGCGGCGATCCGGGCGACGCTTCGGCGCTACAGCCCGACGATCATGGCCGATCGAGGGCGCCGCGACGACGCACGCTCGCTCGACGGGCTGACCATCGTCGACGCGGGCGATGTCGCCGAGCCCGACGGCCCCGAGGGCGAAGCCCGCGTACGTGAGGCCGTCGCTGCGGCGGCCGGACGATCCACGGCCGTCATCGCACTCGGCGGCGACAACTCGCTCACCCTCCCCGTCGCCCTCGGCACCTGGGGCGACCGGCTCGCGAGCGCCGGCCTCATCACGCTCGACGCGCACTACGACCTGCGCGACGGAGCGAGCAACGGCTCTCCCGTGCGGCGGCTGCTCGAGGCCGGGCTCGATGGCCGGCGCATCGTGCAGATCGGCATCGCCGACTTCGTGAACTCGCGCGAGTACGCCGATCGCGCACGCGACTTCGGCATCACGGTCGTGCACCGCGACGAACTGCATCGCCGCCCCATGGCCGAGGTGTTCGCCGAGGCGCTCGAGATCGCCGGCGCCGGTGGCGGCCCGATCCACGTCGACCTCGACGTCGACGTGTGCGACCGCAGCGTGGCGCCCGGGTGCCCGGCATCCGTGCCCGGCGGCATCTCGGCGCACGAGCTTCGGCAGGCGGCCCGAGCCGCAGGAGGCGACTCGCGCGTCGAGTCGGTCGATCTCGCCGAGGTCGACGCCACCGCAGACGCGCCCGACGGGCGTACCGTACGATTGGCTGCACTCTGCGTGTTGGAGGTCGCGGCGGGAATCGCTCTGCGCTGACCGGCGGCCCCGACGACCGGCTCGACGGGAAGGACGCATCGTGAAGACACTGGTACTCATGCGCCATGCGAAATCGAGCTGGGACACGCCGGGATTGCTCGACCACGACCGTCCGCTGAACGAGCGCGGCCGGCGCGAGGCACCGCGAATGGGTCGCCGCCTGGGCGAGCGCGGCATCCGCCCCGACGTGATCGTCACGAGCACCGCCGAGCGTGCGCGCTCGACCGCCGCCTTCGTCGCCGCGGCGCTCGGAACCGAGGAGCGGCGCGTCATCGCCGACGAGCGGCTGTACTCGGCATCCGTCGACACGCTGCTCAGGGTCGTGCGCTCGCTCGACGACCGCCTCGCGTGCGCGATGTTCGTGGGGCACAACCCCGAGATGACCGACTTGGCCGCGCGCCTCTTCCGCGAGGCCGAGGCGATGCCGACGGCCGCGGTCGCCGTGTTCCGATTCGACGTGGCCTCCTGGTCAGACGTGCGCATCGCGACGCACGGCGGCCGCAGCGCAGCGCCGCCCGTCAGCGTGACGTTCGACGCTCCCGATCGCTCGCCACTGCACGGCCGGTGACAGCGGGCCGACGAACCGTCACCGGGGCGCGTCGGCGACGTCGGCACAGCACGTCGCAGCGAAGCTCGACCACGTCTGCCCTTCGATGATCTCTCTGTTGATCCGGGTGTAATTCCCGCGAGCCGAACGGGGCCGGCCGTTCCGTGACATCGAGGCGACGGTGTCGGCCGTGGGGGCGCTCCGGGCAGCGAGATCGTTCCGTTATCGAGCTGGAACATATTGGGTCTTGACTCCTGGATCGATTGTTCGTTTACTAAACAATCAAAGAAAGGACCCCATGAACCAGGGCACCAAGGGCACGAAGCAGTCGCTTCGGGTGACGAACGAGCAGCTCGTTCTGCAGCACATCGCGGCTGCGAATGCGCAGGCGTCTCGTGCTGATATCGCCCGATCGACGGGCCTGACCCGGGCGACAGTCTCTGCGATCGTGGCCGAGCTCATCGAGCGGCGTATCGTCGCCGAGGCCGGCACGCGCGCGGGTGACAGCGGGAAGCCGGCGACCCGGCTCGAGCTGGACCGGGTGAACCACATCGTCATCGCGATCGATGTTCGCGCCCGTCAGGTCACCTGCACGTGCGTGCTCCTCGACGGCACCGTCGACGAGTTCACCGAGTATTCGGTCGGCACGACGCCGATCATCGACGTCGTGGCGGTGGCGGTGGCCTCGCTTCGGCGGCGGCGGCCAGAGAACGTCCTCTCCGTCGGGATCGCCGTTCCGGGCGGTGTCTCGGGCGACGGCCGAGTCGTCTCCCACGAGCTCGGCTGGGACGGACTCGATATCGCAGCCCTGGTCAGCGAGCAGGTCGAAGCGCCCGTGTTAGTCATGAGCGACGCTGCGGCGTCGGCGGTCTTCGAAGCGACGCTCAGCCGCGCTGTCAGCCCGAGCATCGGCGCGATCCACCTCGGCAAGACGCTGTCGGTCGCGATGCTCGCCCGCGGCGTCAACCTGATCGAACCTGCGCAGTCGGGGGGTGACATCGGTCATCTCATCGTCCTCGGCGGCGACCGCGTCTGCCCATTGGGCCATGCCGGCTGCCTCAGCGCCGTCGCCTCGCTCGACGCGATCCTCGATGGGGTCGACCCCGAGACCCTCTTCCTGCGCCACAACGGCGTCACAAACGGGGCCGTCCGCGTCTTGAATTCGCGGATCGCGGATGCGAGTCGCCACATCGCCGCCTACGTCGACATTCTCGGTGCGACGTCCGGCATTCCGGAGTTCGTTCTCGACGGACCCGTGCGCGCGCTCGGAAGCGCGCTCGTCGAAGCTACCCGCAAAGAGCTGCGCGCTCGGGTCGTACGGCAGGGAGACATTCCCGTCGTTCGGTTCTCGACGCTCGGCGCAGACGGCGTCATCCTCGGCGCCGCAACTCACGCCTTCCGCCAGCGCCTCGGCGTCACGTGGACGACGGAGAACCTATCAAACGCACTGGGCGACACGAGCCTCACACTCGTGGAGCGGAACATTGGAGGATATTCCATGGAACGGCTACCAATCGTACGGAAGTACGTGTCGGCGGCAGCGGTGGCAGCGCTTGCGCTCGGCGCCGCCGGCTGCTCGACCGGCGCGGGCGGAGATGACACCATCACGCTCGAAGTCTGGACTCACGAATTCGAGCCGCTGCAACAGGTCCTCACCGAGAAGTGGATCCCGGAGTTCGAGGCGGAGCACGAGGGGGTCCAGATCAAGCTCACCTCGATCCCCTTCGCGGGCGCTGTGTCGTACGACGCGAAACTCATTTCGGCACTCTCGTCCGGCGGCGGTCCCGACGTATGGGACATGGGCGACTGGAACTACAAGACCTTCGCCGAGAACGGGTATCTCGAGCCCATCGACCCCGAGACGTTCGGCTACGAGGACGACCAGGAACTCATCGACGCGTACCTGCCGGGGAGCACAGACGCGCTCGTCTCCGATGGTGAGCTCCTCGGCCTCTTCTCGGAGTTCAACACGCTGAACCTCTTCTACAACAAGGAGGTCTTCGCGGATGCCGGCATCGAGCCGCTGCCCGAGGACAAGCCGGTCTCGTGGAAGGAGATCGGCGAGATCGGCCAGAAGCTGCGCGTCGAGAATGGCGGGGCGCTCGAACGCATCGGGCTTCAGCTCGGGTTCTTCGCGAACTTCCGTTCCCCGCAGTGGTACGCGCAGAACTATTACACCTTCCTGCGGCAGTACGGCCAGGACGACATCTTCGTCGACGGTGCGCCCGCCGGCAACACCGAGGCCGCAGTCGAGGCGTTCCAGCTCATCCACGACTTCACGTACAAGTACGAGGCGTACGACCCGAACTTCCTCAACAACTGGTTCGCCGACGTCCCGCAGGGTCGTGCCGGCATGGTGAGTGCCGGCACCTGGTACCCCTCGTCGGCCATCCAGAACAACGAGGACTTCGACTTCGGGGTTGCTCCGAACCCCGTCGTCGACCCCGAGAACCCAGACACCTACAAGAACGTCTCGTGGCTGTGGGGCTGGTCCATCAATGCGAACGCAGAGGAGGAGCGAAAGGCCGCGAGCCAGGAGTTCCTGGCCTTCATGCTCGGGAAGAAGGGCGAGACCGAGCAGTCCGCCGACTGGTTCGAGCGACTGGGATACATGCAGCCGAGTCTGGCCTTCCTGGAGTCGGACGCCTACCAGAGCGCACTCGAGGAGAGCCCCTGGCTGCAGCTGTGGGTCGACGCCCTCAGCAACTACGAGGTGACCCCCGTGCCGCACAGCTATGACGAAGCCGGTGCCGCCCTCGTGCGCGCGATCGACCGCGTCATCTACGACGGTGCATCTGCCGAGGAAGCGGCCGACCAGCTCCAGGCGGAGCTGGAGCGGCTCGGCTAAGTCCCACTCGATTCCCTGCCCGACCCGAGTTTCTGCCGGGTCGGGCAGGGCCCACCACGGAGACTCAACGTGATCGACACCATCGCACCACCCGTCGCGGCACCGCCCTCGACCCAGCGCCCCCGGCCGCCCAAACGGCCACGCAACGGAGAAGCTCGCATCGCGCTCAGCTTCATCTCACCGTCGCTCGCCTTCTTCGTCGTCTTCTGGGCGCTGCCCCTCATCGCGACGATCGGGTACTCCATGACCTCGTGGAGGGTTGGCAGCGACCCCGAATGGATCGGACTCGACAACTACTTCGCTCTCGCGAGCGACCCGTTGTTCCACCGCTCGGTGGCGGCGTCGCTCACGATCTCGGTCGGCGCATCAGTCGTCAGCCTCGCGATCGCGCTGGGGCTCGCGGCCGTGCTCGCGCAGCCGGCGATCCGCGGTGGGCGGCTCTGGCGACTGGCGATCATCTTGCCCGTCGTGACCGACTGGGTGGCCACCGGTCTCGTCTTCCAGCTCATCTTCCTGCCGAATCAGGGCGTGCTCGCGTCGCTCGCGGCGTCCGTCGGGGCTGAGGCACTGATCAACGTTCCGTGGGTCTCCGATCGGACGCTGGCTCCGATCGCAGTGAGCATCTTCATCATCTGGAAGCAGACCGGTCTGTACACGATCTTCTTCTTCGCCGGCATCCGGAGCATCCCCGACGACGTCATCGAGGCGGCGCGGCTCGATGGCGCCAGCGCATGGGCAGTCTTCTGGCGCATCCGCTGGCCGATGATGAAGCCCATCACCGTCTTCGTCGTGGTGACGGCGTTCGTGACGACGCTCGGATTGTTCGAGCCGGTCTTCATGCTCACCGGCGGTGGTCCGGCCGGTGAGACCAGAACCCTGCCGATCTTCCTCTACGAGAACTTCTTCTCGTTCGGCAACAGTGGATACGCCTCGGCCGCGGGGGTCGTGTTCCTCCTCATCTCGCTCGCGTTCGCCCTCGTCGCATCGCGCATGCTCAAGGAGAGCTACGAATCATGACCCGAACCCGCCGCGTGCGTGCATCGCTCGTCGCCTCGTACGCCGTCCTCCTCGTGTGGGCCGCGGTCAGCCTCTTCCCCATCGTGTGGATGGTCTCGGCGGCCTTCAAGTCCGCAGACCAGGTGCTCACCGTGCCGATCCAGTGGATTCCTCGTGAGTGGCATCCCGAGAACTTCGTCGAAGCGCTGTTCGAGCCGCGATTCGCCGGTGAGTCGTTCATCACCTTCCTCTGGAACAGCACCCTCGTCGCCGCGCTCACCGCGCTCGCGTCGATCGCGCTCTCGCTCATGGTCGGATACGGGTTCGCGAAGTTCCGTTTCCGCGGTCGCGACGGGCTCATGTGGACGCTGCTCGGCTCGACCCTCCTGCCGTTCTCGGCCGTGCTGATTCCGCTCTACCTCGTGATCCGGCAGCTGGGCATGATCGACACCCTCTGGGCGCTCATCATCCCTTTCGTGCTCACCGGGCAGGCGATCTTCCTCTCTCGCCAATTCGTGCTCGCCATCCCGAGTTCGTACATCGAGGCGGCTCGCATCGACGGTGCCAGCGAGTGGGGCATCTTCGTGCGGATCATCGTGCCGATGGCGGCGCCCGCCATCACCACCGTCGGCGTCATGACGTTCCTCCTCTCGTGGAATCAGTTCCTCTGGCCGCTCGTCGTCGCCGAATCGCAGTCCACGTTCACCGCCCCGCTCGGCCTGTCGCTGCTCGGACTCGGCTCCACGTTCCAGACGGACTACAACATCTGGATGGCAGCGGCGACGCTCGCGGTGCTGCCCCCGCTCGCGTTCTTCATCGTGTTCGAGCGGCCTTACATGCGCGGCCTGGAACTGATGTCGGGGGTCAAATGACGAAGCGAGTGTTCGGGGTGTTCCTGCAGGTCTCGACGCTCGACGATCCTTCGACCGCACGATCGCTCGTCGCCTCCGCAGCACGGCACGGTCTCAGCCACGTGTTCGTCGAGCACCGTCAGCCGCCTCGCTGGCTGACGGATGCGTGTCACGCGTGGGGAATGCAGCTGATCGTCTCCATGGCGTGCTTCTTCGAGGACGACCTCGAGGTTTCGGAACGGTCGGCGACGGTCGAGCCGATCAGTGCCGAGGGCCGGTCACGGCCGAGGCTCGAGTGGTACACGGGCGCCGTCCCCACCGACGGCGGCATCGCCGACGGGCTCGCCGCACGAGCGGTCGCGCTTCTGTTGAGCAGTGGTGCCGACGGAATCGGCCTGGATTTCATCCGCTGGCCGATGCACTGGGAACTCGAGCTTCGAACGCCGGGTCCGCGTCTCGGGGAGTACTCGTTCGATGAGCGGACCGTCGCCCTGTTCTGCGCCGAGACGGGCCTCGACCTTCCACGGAACGACCCGGCCGCCGCCGCCCAGGTCATTCTCGGCAGCTTCGAAGAGGAATGGCGAGCCTTCCGCACGAAGACGATCACGGACGTCGTGCAGCGGGTGAGCGGCTCGATCCGAGCGGTACGGCCCGACGCCTGGGTCGGCGCATTCCTGGTGCCGCAAGAAGAGTTCGAGCGTTCCGCCGCGGTCGGCCAATCGGCCGCGCAACTCGCACCGTACGTCGACGCGCTGCTGCCGATGGCCTACCACTCCATCATCCATCAGGACGTCGGTCTCGCATCTCGCATGTTCGCCGACGTCCGGCTCCACGCCGATGGTCCAGCAGTCGTGCCGGTGGTGCAGACGACGGCGGACCCGCACTTCGCGGGCGCCGCTGATTGGGGTTCCCCCTTCGACTTCGACGACCTCGTTCCCGAGCTCGGACGACTCGCCGACACCGGTCATGGATTCGTGCTCTTCCCCGCGGAAGGGCTGTCCGATGCAGCCTGGAGCACCGTCGCCCGCGTCATCAGAGAGCGCACCGACTACCCGGATGAACAGCTGAACTATTCGATGAGGAGTTGAACCAGTGTCACCGAACCTACACATCCACGGCGGCTTGGCCGCCATCGTCGGCGGGGCCGTCGTCGTCGCCGCAACCCTGCTCCCGATGAGCGCTCCGACCGCGCACGCGGCCGCCGCCGACCCGCTCGACATCGTCCCACGTGTGCAGTCCTGGACCGCGGGCAGCGGCAGCTTCGCCCTGCACCAGTCCGGCCGGATCGTCATCCCGGCCGGTGAGGCGACGGATGTCTCCGTGATCTCGCCGCGGCCCGCGCTCGTGGTCGACCGGAGCGTCCAGCACGTCGCAGACTCCTTCGCCGCCGACCTCGCGGAGGTCGGCGGTGTTACGCTCGCGGTGACGGTCGGCGCGACACCGGTTCCGGGCGATATCGTGCTCGACCTCGCGACGGACACCGGGCTCGGGGACAGCGGCTACCGGGTCACGACCGCCGACACCGTTACCGTCGAGGCCCAGACGTCGAGTGGCTTGTTCAATGCCACCCGGACGCTCCTGCAACTGCTGCGGCTGAACACCGGCGCCGACGAGTTCGCCCGCGGGGTCATCGTCGACCAGCCGAGCCTCAGCTACCGCGCCATCAGCGTCGACGTCGGGCGGCGCTACTGGGAGATCGACACCCTGAAGGCGCTCATCCGGGACATGTCCTGGCAGAAGCTCAACGTGCTCCAGCTCCACTTCAACGAGTCGGAGGCCGTTCGCCTGTACAGCGAGGCGTATGCGGGTATCGCCCCATCGAGCCCGTCCGAGCGCTACTCGCAGGCGCAGATCGACGACCTGGAACGCTTCGCGAACGACCACAACGTCACGCTCGTGCCCGAGATCGACCTGCCCGCGCACGCCACGGCGGTCGCCCTCGGCACTGGCACCGATCGATCGCTGCGCAGCCAGTGCGGCAGTCAGTACAACTGGGTCCTCGACTACACAGACGCCGGCAAGCGGCAGTGGGCGGTCGATCTCATCGGCGAATTCGCCGCGTGGTTCGACGGCCCCTACTTCCACATCGGCAACGACGAGGTGCCGCACGAGCTCGCGAGCTGCGACTACGTCGAGGCCGCGATCGCGAGCGACCCGGCCATCGACACCTTCGAACAGCTGCAAGAACGCTTCGCGAACCAGCAGGCCGATGCGCTCGCGGAGAACGGCAAGCGCGCGATGATGTGGGCCAACGGGTCGAATGTGCTGCCCGACACCGACATCATCCTCGTGAACTTCGGATCGCTCGCGAACGCCGACAACCTGCGATCCCTCGGCTATGACGTGGTCAACACGGCGTACAACACGGGCAGCTACACCCGGTTCTTCCTGATCCCCGCCATGTTCGGCGACAGCCGCCATGTGGCGAAGGGCAACATCTACAGCTGGACCCCGGCGACTCCAGGTGGGCACAACCTCGGTCAGCAGCTGGCGGTGTGGGCCGACGAGCTGTTCTACGGCGAGGACCGCTACTTCATGGATGAGCTCGCGCCCCGCCGATCCGAGCTCGCCGAGCGCACCTGGAACAGCACTCCGACGCTCGACACCCTCGCTCAGTTCCGCGAGCGGGTGGCTGCGATCGGCGACGCGCCCGGCACAATCGCGCCGTCGAATGCTCGTACCGACGACGGGCAGCCCAGCCACCGATACGACTTCGACACGGCCTTTACGCCGTCGAGTGACACCCACTACGCCACAGCGATGACCCATCCAGGCGTCACCGACAGCATCGGCGAGTTGCACGGGACCGCGTACACCGGTTCGGCGCCGACTCGCGACGTGGCTGGCGTCGACGGCGCCGCGATCCGGTTCACGGCAGCCGCAAACCGCCGGTTCTCGCTCGGCGGCGCCGACGTCGCACCTCCGTGGACGGCAGCGATGTGGGTCAACCGCGAAACCGCGAGCACCGACACCCAGCTGCTGCGGTCGTGGAACGGGGCGATCAAGGCCGAGCAGCACAACACCGGCGCCAGGCTCGGCATCACCAAGTTCGGCGTCGGCGACTACTCCTTCGACTACACCTTGCCGCTGAACGAATGGGTGCACATCGCGCTCGTCGCCGACAGCCAGGGGACCCGGCTGTACGTCGACGGCCAGCAGGTCGGGCAGATCGCCCAGACCATCGCACTCCCGCAGGGTGCGCTCGGCGGCAACCGTTCGTTCGGTGGGCGACTCGACGACGTGCTGCTCTACGACGAGGCGCTTTCGAGCTCGGCGGTCGCGACCCTCCACGACGGGTACGGCACCGGGGCCACCGACCTCGCACAGGGTCGCCCGGTGACCGCGTCCAGCCAGGAGACCGCGGCCTTCCCCGCCTCGAACGCGGTCGACGGCAACGCGACGACCCGCTGGTCGAGCCTTCGCTCCGATCCGCAGTGGATCGCGGTGGACCTCGGCGCGCAGACCCAGCTCAGCTCGGTGCGTCTCGAGTGGGAGGCCGCATACGGGCGCGACTACCAGGTGCAGGTCTCGGGCGACGGCACCACATGGACGACGGCGGAGACCGTCAACGGCGGCAACGGCGGGGTCGACACGGTCTCGCTGAACGTCGTCGGGAGGCACCTGCGGATCCTCGGCACCGCGCGCGGCACGAACTACGGCTACTCGCTGTTCTCGCTCAGTGCCTACGGCTCACCGGCGAACCTCGCTCACGGCAAGTCCGCCTCCGCCTCCAGCCAGGAGACGGCCGCGTTCCCCGCCTCGAATGCCGTCGACGGGAATGCCACGACCCGCTGGTCGAGCCTTCGCTCCGATCCGCAGTGGATCGCGGTCGACCTCGGAGTGCCGCGTCAGCTCAGCTCCGTGCGCCTCGAGTGGGAGGGGGCGTACGCACGGGACTACCAGGTGCAGGTCTCCGATGACGGAACGACGTGGAGCACCGCGGCCTCCGTGATCGGCGGGGACGGCGGCGTCGACGTGGTCGCGGTGAACGCGACCGGCCGCCACGTGCGAGTCCTCGGCACCGCACGCGGCACGTCGTACGGCTACTCGCTCTGGGAGATATCCGTGAGCTGACCGCTTTCCCTGGCGCGACCGATGGGTAGCGGGCGAGGCCAGGGGAACGCAGCGGCCGGTGGAGGGCGGCCGTGCTGCAGGGGAGGCAGGTCCGAGGCGCAACCTCGGGCCTGCCTCTCGAGCTTCGATCACCTCGAGTCGTATTCTCGACTCCGCCTCGCGCCGCCACTTCGGTGCCGCCTGGTCCGACGAGCAGGAATCTCCGGTGACAGCGGGCCCGTGCCTCGCTAGTGTCGATGCCAACGGGAGGGGTGCGCCATGTCGTTCATCACCAGGGGATTCAGCGGGCGGAGTCGTGAGCGCGACGACCGGCTTCCACCCGGCCAGACCCTCGTGCACGATTTTCCGGTGCTGTCGGCGGGACCGACGCCCGAGGTCGACACCGCCGAATGGGAGTTCACGATCCGCACGGAGTCGGCCGTGCACCGCTGGAACTGGGACGAGTTCCTTGCGCTGCAGATCGACGAGGTCGACACCGACATCCATTGCGTCACGCACTGGTCGAAGCTCGGCACGAGCTGGCGCGGCGTCTCGCTCGACACGCTCTTCGAGCAGGTCGAGACCGAGCAGGAGTACGTCATGGCGCACAGCTACGGCGGATACACCACCAACGTGCCGCTCGACGAGTTGCTCGACGGCAAGGCCTGGGTGGCATTCGAGTTCGACGGCCAAGCACTCGAGCCCGAGCACGGCGGGCCGGCGCGACTGCTCGTGCCGCACCTCTACTTCTGGAAGAGCGCGAAGTGGGTGCGCGGCCTCGTGATGATGGACCAGGACGAGCCAGGCTTCTGGGAGCAGAACGGCTACCACCTGCACGGCGACCCGTGGAAGGAGGAGCGCTACTGGTGAGCGAGGTCTCGACTCCGGGTGCGACCGCGACGCCGGCCGCAAGCGCCGCCCTCCGAGCGGTCCCGCGCTCGGGCTGGCACGTCGCCACCGTCGCGGCGGCGCGGCGCGAGACCCCGAATGCCTCCCGCCTCGAGCTCGAGGTCGACGGATGGCCCGGCAACGCGGCCGGGCAGCATCTCGACGTGCGGCTCACCGCGCCCGACGGATACACGGCGACCCGCTCGTACTCGATCGCCTCGTCTGGGCCGGGCACCCGCGTCACGCTCGCCGTCGACAAGCTGCCCGACGGCGAGGTCTCGCCGTACCTCGTCGACGAGGTTCGGGCCGGCGACATGCTCGAGGTGCACGGGCCGCTCGGCGCGTTCTTCGTCTGGGCGCCCGTCGCCGAGACCGGCGACGCCCGCCCCGTGCAGCTCATCGCCGGCGGATCCGGGGTGGTGCCGCTCTTCGCGATGGCGCAGGCGCACGGCGATGCCGACGACCCGGTGCCATTCCGGCTGCTGTACTCGGCGCGCACACCGGACGACGTGTACTTCGCCGGCGAACTGCAGCGGCTCGTCGGCGCATCCGCACCGTTCCGGCTCGACCTCGTCTACACGCGGCGTGCCCCAGAGGGGTGGCGGGCGCCGGCTGCGCGCATCACGCGCGAGACGCTCGAGGCGGCGGTGTTCCCGGCCGCCGAGCAGCCGCGCGTCTACGTCTGCGGGTCGACCGGCTTCGTCGAGCGCGTCGCCGACTGGCTCGTCGAACTCGGGCACGATCCGCGATCGATCCGCACCGAGCGATACGGAGGAACCTGATGCAGCATGTCGACGGCAACGCGCTCGCCGGCCCGTTCGCCGACTTCTTCAGCTTCGACGTCACGACCGCGACGGCGCGGTGCAACGGCTGCGGTTCGGTCGGCGAGCTCGCCCGTGCGATGGTCTACCGCAGCGGCGCCGGCACGGTCGTGCGCTGCAGCACATGCGACCACGTGCTCGCGACGCTCGTCGAGACCGGCGACCGGGCGTGGATCAGCCTCAGCGGCGTCAGCGCGATCGAGGTGCGTCGCGGCTGAGGCCGGTCGACGAGCCGAGCGGAGCGGATGCCGCGGCCTCGCGCTCAGGCGACGAGCGCGCCGTCCTTCCACGTGCGCGCGACGAGCGGCACGCCGGGGCGGTAGGCGAGGTGCACGTGGCTCGGGGCGTCGAGCAGCACGAGGTCGGCTCGTGCGCCGGGGCGGATCGCGCCGACATCCGTGCGCCTGAGCGCTGCCGCGCCACCGGCCGTCGACGCCCACAGCGCCTCGGCCGGGGTCATGCCCATGTCGCGCACCGCGACGGCGATGCAGAACGGCATCGAGCTCGTGAAGCTCGACCCGGGGTTGCAGTCGCTCGCGAGTGCCACGGTGACGCCGGCGGCGAGGAGCCGTCGGGCGTCGGGGTAGGGCTGTCGGGTCGAGAACTCGACGCCGGGCAGCAGGGTCGCGACCGTGTCGCCGGCGGCGAGCGCCGCGACATCCGCATCGCTCAGGTAGGTGCAGTGGTCGACCGAGGCGGCCCCGAGCTCGACCGCGAGGCGCACGCCGCCGCCTTCGCCGAGCTGGTTGCCGTGCACCCGCACCCCGAGCCCGGCGGCAGCGCCGGCTTCGAGCACGCGGCGCGACTGCTCGGGCGTGAAGGCGCCGCGCTCGCAGAACGCGTCGATCCAGCGGGCGTGCGGGGCGCAGGCGGTGAGCATCTCGCCGACCACGAGGTCGACATAGGCGTCGGCGGCGCCGTCGCCGAGCGCGGGGTCTTCGCGGTACTCGAACGGCACGACGTGGGCGCCGAGGAACGTGACCTCGTCGGTCACCTCGCGTGCGAGGCGCACGAGGCGCTCCTCGTCGCGAACCGACAGGCCGTACCCCGACTTGATCTCGAACGTCGTCGTGCCCTGGGCGTGCAGCTCGGCGACGAAGCCCGCGAGGCGTGCCCGAAGCTCGTCGTCGCCGGCCGCTCGCGTCGCCGCGACCGTGGAGCGGATGCCGCCCGCCTCGTACGGCCGTCCGGCCATGCGCGCGGCGAACTCCTCGGCGCGGTCGCCGCCGAAGACGAGGTGGGTGTGGGTGTCGACGAAGCCGGGGATGAGCGCCCGGCCGCCGGCGTCCACGAGCTCGGTGCCGGATGCCTCGGCGTGCGCCGCGGCATCCCCGCCGCTGCCGACCCAGCTCACGAGGCCGTCGTCGACGAGCACGGCGGCGTCGCGGATGATGCCGAGCGACCCGCCGTCGCGGCCCGGTGCCGGGTCGTTCGTGACGAGTTCGCCGATGTTCGTGATGAGGATGCTCATGGCCTGCTCCGGGATCGGTGAGACGTTGCGGCGGGAGTCGGATGGAACGCACTCGCGAGCGTGCAGTCCTCGCCGTTGAGAGGGCGAGAACTGCACGCTCGGCGCGAGGTGTCGGGCAGCGGCCGTCAGCCCTCGAGCATCGGCACGCGGAGGCCGCGCTCGCGGGCGACCTCGACGGCGCGGTCGTATCCCGCGTCGACGTGGCGCATGACGCCGGTGCCGGGGTCGTTCACGAGCACCCGCTCGATCTTCTCGGCGGCGAGCGGGGTGCCGTCGGCGACGACGACCTGGCCCGCGTGGATGGAGCGGCCGATGCCGACACCGCCGCCGTGGTGGATCGAGACCCACGTGGCGCCCGACGCCGTGTTGAGCAGGGCGTTGAGCAGCGGCCAGTCGGCGATGGCGTCGGAACCGTCGGCCATCGACTCGGTCTCGCGGTACGGGGAGGCGACGGAGCCCGAGTCGAGGTGGTCGCGCCCGATGGCGACGGGCGCCGAGAGCTCGCCCGAGGCGACCATCTCGTTGAACTTCAGGCCCGCGAGGTGCCGTTCCTTGTAGCCGAGCCAGCAGATGCGCGCGGGCAGGCCCTCGAAGTGCACCTTCTCGCCGGCCTGGATGATCCAGCGGCGCAGGTGCTCGTCTTCGGGGAACAGCTCGAGGATCGCCTTGTCGGTCGCCGCGATGTCGGCCGGGTCGCCCGAGAGCGCCGCCCAGCGGAACGGGCCCTTGCCCTCGGCGAAGAGCGGCCGGATGTAGGCGGGGACGAAGCCAGGGAACGCGAATGCGCGGTCGTAGCCGCCGAGCTCCGCCTCGCGGCGGATCGAGTTGCCGTAGTCGAACACCTCGGCTCCGGCATCCTGGAACTCGACCATCGCCTTGACCTGCTTGGCCATCGCGGCGCGGGCGCGCTCGGTGAACTCCTCGGGCTTCGCCTCGGCGTACGCGTGCCATTCCTCGACGGTGACGCCTTCGGGCAGGTAGTAGAGCGGGTCGTGCGCGCTGGTCTGGTCGGTGACGATGTCGATCGGCACCTTGCGCTCGAGCAGCTCGGCGAACACCGTGGCGGCGTTGCCGACGAGGCCGACCGAGAGGGCGCGGCGTTCGGTCTTCGCGGCGAGCACCCGGGCGATCGCGTCGTCGAGGTCGTCGGTCATCTCATCGAGGTAGCCGTGGTCGACGCGGCGCTGCAGGCGGGTCGCGTCGACGTCGACGATGAGCACCGCTCCCTCGTTCATGGTGACGGCCAGCGGCTGGGCGCCGCCCATGCCGCCTGCGCCGCCGGTGAGGGTGAGCGTGCCGGCGAGCGTGCCGCCGAAGCGCTTGTCGGCGACCGCCCCGAAGGTCTCGTAGGTGCCCTGCAGGATGCCCTGGCTGCCGATGTAGATCCACGAGCCGGCCGTCATCTGGCCGTACATGGTGAGGCCGAGTGCCTCGAGCCGGCGGAACTCGGGCCACGTCGCCCAGTCGCCGACGAGGTTCGAGTTCGCGATGAGCACGCGGGGTGCCCACTCGTGGGTGCGGAACACGCCGACGGGCTTGCCCGACTGCACGAGCAGGGTCTCATCGGCTTCGAGGTCTTCGAGGGTGCGCACGATCGCGTCGTACGCCTCCCAGCTACGGGCTGCTCGGCCCGTGCCGCCGTACACGACGAGGTCTTCGGGGTGCTCGGCCACCTCGGGGTCGAGGTTGTTCATGAGCATCCGCAACGGCCCCTCGGTCTGCCAGCTCTTCGCAGTGAGCTGAGAGCCGCGCGCGGCGCGGACGGTACGGGATTCGGACATGCTGTCGCTCCTTGTCGGTGCAGTGTTGTGAGATGCGGATGTCGGCGCGTGCTTCACGCAGAAATCCCCTCGAGTGAATTGCACACCGTGCCGGGCCGCGGAACAACGCGGCTCGCGCGAGGCTTGTCCGGGATTCCAGACAGTCGGCCCGGCACGGTGATGGCTCAGCTCAATCCGTTGTCGGCGAGCCACTTCTTTGCGATGTCGGCCGGGTTCGTCCCGGTCGCGGCCTCACCGTTCATGGCGATGAGGTCTTCGGTGGTGAGCTTGGCGGAGACCGCGTTCAGCGTCTCCTCGATCGTCGAGTTCGACTTCGACGAGGTGATGATCGGCACGACGTTCTCGGCGGCGAAGAGCGACTTGTCGTCTTCGAGCGCCACGAGGTCGTTCTCGGTCAGCCCCGGGTCGGTGCTGAAGATGTCGCCGACCTGGACCTGACCGGTCGTCAGGGCCGTCATGGTGAGGGGTCCGCCGGCGTCGAGGCTCACGAACTCCTTGAATTGCAGGCCGTAGACCTCTTCGAGGCCGAGCACGCCGTTGACGCGCGTCTTCCACTCGGGCGGTCCGCCGAGCGAGAGCTCGCCGGCAACCGGCACGAGGTCGGAGATCTTGGTCAGCGAGTACTTGTCGGCGGTCTCCTGGGTGACCGCGAGGATGTCCTTGTCTTGCGCCTCGGACGCCTCGAGCATCGAAACGCCCTCGGGCAGCTTCTCCTCGAGTTCGACGAGCACCTCGTCGGAGGCGCTCGCGGTCGACTCGGGGTCGAGGTACTTCAGCAGCGCGCCGGAGTACTCGGGGAGGAGGTCGACCGAGCCGTCCTGCAGCGCGGCAATGTAGACCTCGCGGCTGCCGATGTTGAACTGCTCCTTGACGTCGACGCCGGCGGCTTGCAGCGCCTGCGAGTAGATGCTCGCGATGAGCTGGCTCTCGGTGAAGTCCGCCGAGCCGATGATGACCTGCGAGCTCGAGGAGTCGCCGGAGTCGCCGCCGGCCGAGAGCGGGTCGCCGGCGCAGCCGGACAGGGTGAGCGCGGCCGCGGCCGCGAGGGCCGTGATGGCCAATGCCTTCTTCATGATGATGACTCTCCTGGGTGGAAGGGGTGGAGGGGGGTGGGGATCAGGATGCGCCGAGCTGGATCGCAGACGTCGCGGTGGAAACGTTGGTCTTCCGGGTTCGCCGGGTGACGCGCTGGAGACCGGGCGAGACGACCAGGCGTCCCACGCCGATGAATGTGAACTCGAGCACGAGGGCCAGAGCGGCGACGAGGATGGCCCCGCCGGCCATCTGCGCGTAATCGCCCTGAGCGCGCCCATCGAGGATGTAGCGGCCGAGGCCCTGCAGGCCGAGGTAGGCGGCCACCGTGGCGGTCGAGACGACCTGGAGGGTCGAACTGCGAACGCCCGAGAGCAGCAGCGGGAGCGCACAGGGCAGCTGCACGTTCCAGAGGATCTGGCGCTTCGTGTAGCCGAGCCCGCGTGCGGCGTTCACGGCGTCGGGGTCGGCCGACTGGATGCCCGAGTAGGTTCCGGTCAGGATGGGCGGCACGGCGAGCAGCACGAGCACGATGATCGTCGGCACCACGTACACCATCTGGCCGATCACGACCGGTGCGAGCACCAGGTAGAGGAGCACGAGGAGGCCGAGGGTCGGGAGCGCCCGGAGGGAGTTCGCGAGGCCGGCCACGATGCCCTCGCCCTTGCCGGTGTACCCGATGAAGATGCCGAGCGGAACACCGATGGCGAGCGAGATCGCGAGGGCGATCGCCGAGTAGAGGAGCTGGAATCCGACCTGCACGGGGATGCCGTCGGGGCCGACCCAGTTCGCGGGGTCGAGGAACCAGTCGAGGACGTTCATGAGGTCACCGTCCGTTGGCGCCACGGGGTGGCGATTCGGTTGAACCAGATGATGAGGGCGTCGAAGATGACCGCCAGCACGACGCAGAGCACGATGCCGGTGATGAGGGGCACGAAGAGCCGGAGCTGGAAGCCCTGCGTGAACAGGGAGCCGAGCTGCGGGATGCCGAGGAGCGCCGCCATCGTGAGGATGCTCACGTTGGAGACGACCGCGACCCTGAGGCCCGCCGCGATGACGGGCACGGCGACGGGCAGCTCCACGAGCACGAGCCGCTGCCAGCTGCGGTACCCCATCGCCTCGGCGGCCTGCACCGTCTCGAACGGCACGGAGCCGAGCCCGTCGGACACGACGCGGACGAGGAGTGCCACGGTGTAGACCGTGAGCGCGACGACCACGTTGAGCGGGTCGAGGATTCTGGTGCCGAGGATGGGCGGCAGGATCACGAAGAGCGCGAGCGAGGGGATCGTGTACAGCAGGCCGGCGGCCCCGACGATCACCGGGTAGCCCCGACGGGAACGGTGCGCCCACCAGCCGAGCGGCAGCGCGACGAGCAGGCCGAGCAGTGTCGGAATGAGCGTCAGCACGATGTGGTTCATCGTGAGCTCGCCGATGCGCGGCAGGTTCGACCAGACCCAGTCGATGTTCATGACGCCACCCTCGTCTCCTTCGACCGGCGGATCGCCTCGACGATCTCGGTCGCCGACACGGTTCCGACGAACTGCCCGCCATCGCCGGCCACGACACCGCGGCCGCTCGGGCTGGAAAGCGCGGAGTTCAGCAGGTCGCGAAGGGTGCCCGACGAACGGGCCACGGTTCCACTGAGGTTGATCTCGGACTCGCGGACGACGCGGTCGGGCCCGTGCACGTCGACCCAGCCGAGCGGGCGGTTCGAGGCATCGACGAAGACCGCCCAGTCGCCGGCCGCCGTGATCGTGCCCGTGTTCTGGCCGAAGGTGATCGTCGGCTCCCGGGTCACGGCGACGGTGTCGTCGTGGATGAAGCCGAGCGCCCGGTAGCCGCGGGCGGTGCCGATGAAGTCGGCCACGAAGGCATCGCGCGGCCCCGCGAGCAGTTCAGCGGGCGAGGCGACCTGGGCGAGGGTGCCGCCCGAGCGCATCACCGCCACCTGGTCGCCGAGCTTCAGCGCCTCGTCGATGTCGTGGGTGACCATGACGATCGTCTTCGAGATGTCGGCCTGGAGCCGGAGGAACTCGTCTTGGAGCTGCTCGCGGACGATCGGGTCGACGGCGCTGAACGGCTCGTCCATGAGCAGGAACGGGGGATTCGTCGCCAGTGCCCGCGCGACGCCGACGCGTTGCTGCTGGCCGCCCGAGAGCTGCCACGGGTAGCGGTTCGCGAAACTCTCGTTCAGCCCGACCCGCTCGAGCAGTTCGAGCGCGGCGGCGCGCGTCTCGCGTCGACCGTTGCCGAGGAGTCGCGGCAGTGCCGCCACGTTGTCGACGATCGTGCGGTGCGGGAACAGGCCGGCATTCTGGATGACGTACCCGATGCGGCGGCGGAGCGCGACACGGTCGAGCGACTGCGTGTCGACCCCGTCGAGGCTGATCACCCCCGAACTCGGGTCGATGAGCCGGTTGATCATCCGCATGGATGTGGTCTTGCCGCATCCGGATGGACCGACGAGTACCGTGAGCTTGCCGTTGGGAGCCTCGAGGCTCAATTCATTGACGGCGACGGTGCCGTCGGGATAGACCTTCGAGACCTTGTCGAACGTGATCATGCGTCTCCTCCTGCAGACGAAATGGTGCGCTTGCTGAGACCGGCCGAGAGCGACGCGGCCGCCTCGGCGAGGGCGCGGCCTTGACGGGCGATGCCCAGGTCGTCGATCCGATAGCTCGGGACGACGAGACTGAGCGCTGCGACGACCGTTCGCTCCGATCGGATCGGGGCTGCGATCGCCGTGACATCCGCTTCGACGCCGCGTTCGACGACCACGTAGCCCTCTGCGGGCGTGCCGCCGGTGAGTACGTGCCCTGCCGCGGAGCGATCGAGCGGAATCGTTCGGCCCACCCAGCTGGTGTGGCGGACCGAGTGGGTGCCTTCGACGATGTGGATGTAGAGGGCGGTGGAACGGTGCCCCTCGATGCTGAGGTAGGCCGATTCACCGGTCTCCTCGACGAGCGCCTCCATGATCGGATGCGCCTGGGCGATGAGGGATTCATTGCTCAGCGACTGCGCACCGAGCTGGATGATGCGGCTGCCCGGGCGGTAGTTGCCGTCGTCGTCGCGACGGACGAAGCCGCTCGTCTCGAGCGTGCGGAGCAGACGCAACGCAGTGCTCGGCGAGAGGTCGACCGCCCGGGATGCCTCGGAGAGCGTCAATCGGCCGTCGTCGCAGATCACGGCGAGCAGGCTCAGAGCCCGATCGACTGTTCGGGTGGACGGTTCGGCCATGTTCGCTCTCCAATGAGTGTTTCATCTAGTAAAAACCATTTGTCACCGAATGGCAATACTTTTCTTTGATTTGAGGTACAAAGGAGGTCGAATAGTACGGCATCGAGAACGGAGGACCCTGTGATCAACTTCGACGGAGGAACGACGGTCGACGACATCGTCGCGGTGGCGGTCGGGGGCGAGACGGTGCGCATCTCCGACGCCACGAGAGACCGTGTCGTGCGGGCAGCGCGCGACGCCGACGCGCTGAGCGCGCGCATCCCGACCTACGGGCGCACGACCGGGGTCGGGGCGAACCGGTCCACCATCGTCGAGACGGCCGACGGCGATCACGGCCTGCGGCTGCTCCGCAGCCACGCCACCGATGCGGGCGATCCGTTGTCCGCCCCGGCGGTCCGGGCGATGCTCGCCGTGAGACTCGCGCAACTCGCCCGCGCCGGCAGCGGCATCCGTGCCGACGTGCTCGACGGGGTCGCCGCCATGCTGAACGACGATGCGCTGCCGACCGTGCTGCGCTACGGAGCCATCGGCACGGCCGACCTCGCAGCGCTCGCCGCAACCGGCCTGACCCTGCAGGGCGAACTGCCCGCGAGCCGGCCGCTGGCCCCGATGCGTCCGTGGGGATCCGAGAACGCGCTCGCCTTCATGAGCAGCAGCGCCCTCACCATCGGTCGCGCATGCCTCGCGCTCGTCGAGCTCGAAGAGGTGCTGCGTGCATCGATCGTCGCGTACTCGCTGAGCTTCGTGGCGCTCGACGGCAACCCGTCGCCGTTCTCCGCGGCGGCAGCAGCGGCCGCCGCCGCACCCGGTGCCGAGGCGGTCGCCGAACGTGTGCGCTCCTTCGTCGGCGACGGCATCGTGGAGCCCGCGCGAATCCAAGATTCCTACGGTCTGCGAGCGTTCGTCGTATCTACCGCGGCGGCGTGGGATGCGGCCGGGCGCCTGCGCTCCCGGCTCGACGCCCTCATCGACGTCGCCCAGGAGAACCCGCTCTTCGTCTTCGACGGCGATGGCGCTGTCGTGCACCACGCCGGCTTCTTCCAGGCCGCGCTCGGGCTGGCGAGCGACGGCATGAACCTCGCGCTCGCGCAGACCGGGCCGATCTCGTTCTCGCGGATCCGCATGCTGAACGAACCCGATCTCACCGGGCGCCGGCCGTTCCTCGCAGTCGGGCCCGCCGGCTCCTCGGGCACGCTCATGATCGAGTACGTGGCGGCATCCGCGTTGGGCGAGTTGCGGCACGCGGCCCAGCCCGCTTCCCTGTCGTCGGTCGTGCTCTCGCGCGGCGCCGAGGAGGATGCGAGCTTCGCGACGCAGGCGGTCGCACAGCTCGAGCAGGCGCTCGAGGCCGCCCGGGTGCTGCTCGGGTGCGAACTCGTCGAGTCGTCGAGGTTGCTGCGGCAACGCGGCATCCGCGCGTCGTCGCTGCCGTCGCGCCTCGCCGATGCTGCGCGCGCGGTTTCCGTGCTCCCCGCGGACGACGACGATCGTTCGCTGCGCGGCGACCTCTCGGTGGCGCAGGCCCTGATCCCCGAGCTCGCCGCGCTCTGAGTCGAGGGCAGGCAAGCGCCTGCACGCCGCGCCATCGGCCGATGCGCTCGCCGCATGCCGCGATGCACCGCGACTCAGTCGAATGCGACGCCTCGAGCCGCGAGGAAGGGCACCGCGTCGACGGCGACCCCGCCGAGGCGCACCTCGAGGTGCAGATGACATCCGGTGGAGGCTCCCGTGCTGCCGACGGTGCCGATCAGTTCGCCGGCCGACACGGCCTGTCCGGGAGCGACGAGCACGCCGCCGTCGGCGAGGTGCGCGTAGCCGGTCGACACGTCGGCACCGTGGCCGATGAGCACCCAGTTGCCGTAGCTGCCGTTCGGCCCGGCCTCCGCGACGACGCCGGCGGTCGCGGCGTAGACCGGCGTGCCGCAGGCCGCCGCAAGATCGGTGCCGCGGTGGAACTCGTTGACGCCCGCGACGGGCTTGTCGGGCCGGGGTCCGTAGCCGTCGGTGATGCGGCCCGCGACCGGCTCCGCCCAGCCCTGGCTGCTCAGCTGCCCGGCATCGTGCGGCAGTGATTCGACCACGGCGATGCTCGACGCGGCGACTCGCGTCTTGAGGTCGCTCGACTCGTTCGTCGCCGTCTGGAGCACCCGCGTCGCGCTCGCGACCTGGTCTGCGACGGCGGAGATGTCGATCGTGCCGGCCTCGGCCTCGGCCTCGGCCGCGCGGTCTTCGGCGCGCTCGGCTGCGGCGGCGCGCTTCGCCGCGATCGTGAGCAGCTCGTCGGCGTCACCGGCGATCTGGGTCACCCGGGCGACGGCCCCGAGGCCGGCGAGCAGATCGTTGCCCGCGCCGAAGACGGCGTCCATCGAGCCCATCGCCGCGCCGTCGCCCTGCGCCGCGGCCAGGGCGATGCGAGCCGCGGCGTCGGCCTCGTCGCGCGCCTCTTCGGCGTCGACCTCGAGCTGCTCGGCGATCGAGTGGGCCAGCTCTTCGGTCGCCTGCGCCGATTCGAGCTCCGCCTCGGCCTCGCGCAGCTCGCTGGCCGCCCGGTCGATGGCGGACCGTGCGCCGAGCAGCGCCAGGAGTTCAGGATCGATTCGCGCGCGCACGATGCGGCCGACCGGGCCGGCGCCCTCGAGCGCGACCGGCGTGCCGGAGCGAGTGACGCCGCCGGGTGCCGAGGTGCTCGAATCGGTCGGCGCGGGCTCGGAGGGAGCGGGGCTCGGAGCAGGTGTGGGAGACGGCGTCGGAGTCGGCGTCGGAGGAATCGGCGTCGGCGTCGGCGTCGGAGGAATCGGCGTCGGCGTCGGTTCGGGGCTCGGCGTGGGCGTCGGCTCGGGACTGGGCGTCGGCTCGGGGCTCGGAGGCGGCGTCGAGGGCGGATCGCTCGGCGTCGGAGTCGGCGTCGGAGTCGGGGTCGGCGTCTCCGATGTCGGCGCACTCGTGGCAGCTCCGGGACCGGGCGCCGGCTCCGCGGCCTGGGCGGGGCCGATCCCCGCCACGCCGAGCACGATCGCGGCTGCAGCGGCAGCGAGCGCGAACCCGTCGCTCCGGGCACGCCGTACCTGGAGCGGCCGCTCGTCGTGGCCGGAGAGGAAACGTCTCGACATCATGGGTTCCGTTCGGCTGCCGGATCGGTGACCGACTCCCTCAGTCTCGCATCGGCGTCGGAGGCGCACAACAGCCGAGGGCGCGGCCCGGGCGCTCGGTCGCGACGCCTGTCGCGCCACTCCGGCGGACTCGGGCGGATCGGCCGGAACGGGGTCAGGCAGACGACATCGACTCGACATCCGCCGGCCACGTCTCCTTCAGCGAAGGGGAGCCGTCCCGGTCCTGGTCCCGAGCGCGCACCGAGCACGCGGCGTGAGCGTCAGAGGGATTCCAGGCCCCGGGGCACCGTGCCTCCGGCACCGTTTCATCACTTGCCGTACACCTGTAGCAAGCACACCGGAGGGGCTGCGGTAACCTGTCGCCCCGAATGTTCTCTTGAACAGCAGACCATGCTCCTGCCCCAGAGAGACCACCGTGACCGGCATCCATGATCTCGTGCCCGGCGAGCTTGAGGCACCTCACGCACGCGTCGTGTTCACCGCATTCCGTCTGTCCGACAGTCCGATGCTGCTGGCGTGGGGCCGGTTCCGGGAACCCCTGGCCGCGGCGACGCGACCCGCTGCGACGGGAGCGGCGCGTCGTGCCGCGCCGCTCGTCCCGGCCCCGAAGACGCCGGGTGCCGTATCGGGCCTGTGGCGCCTCCTTGCGACGAACAACCGTGAACTCGGCCGAAGCTACCTGCTCTACTCGAGTTTCGAGGCGGCGCGCATGCACGTGCAGCGGCTGCAGCGGCACGCGGCCGATCTCGAGGTCTCCGCAGTGATGGGCCCCGAGCCCGCGACGCACGGATGGATCGTCACCCACGACGGTGTGCCGGTGATGACGTGCGGCCGCTGGTACAGCTCGACCTCGGCGATGGCCGCATCGGTCGCGGGCACGCTCGCGGCCCTGCCGAACGCCGTGCTGTCGGCCGAGGTCGATCGACCGGCCCCCTCGGGCCGGCTCAGCCGGCGACTCACCTCGAGCGGGCATGCCCAGTCCTGGTGACCGGACGCCGCGCGCGGCGTCCGCGCCGCGGTGGGCGGCCGTGTGCGTCGTCGCCGCGTTCGTCGGACTCCTGGGATGGCTCGTCGGCGGCGTCTTCGCCTACTCCGAGCCGGGCGCGCACGACCGGCTCGCGTCGTCGCTCGTCTCCGATGCGATCGATCCCGTCGCGGAACCGCCGGCCGGGCTCGCCGAGCTCGCGGCCCCCGACGCGGCCCCCGCGAGCGTGCGCGGCAACGCCGATCGGGTCGACCCCGCGTGGGCGGCCGCCACGGCGACGCGCACCGGGATCCCGGTGCGCGCGGTGCGCGCCTACGCGGGCGCCGAACTCGCGATCCGCGGCGAATCGCCCGACTGCCACCTCGGGTGGTCGACCCTCGCCGGCATCGGCCACCTGGAGTCCGGCCACGGAACCCACGCGGGCTCCGCTCTCGACGAGCGCGGCGTCGCCCGGCCGGCGATCCTCGGGCCCGACCTCGACGGCACGGAGTTCGCGGCGATCGACGACACGGACGGCGGGCTGATCGACGGCTCGGCGCGGGTCGACCGTGCCGTCGGCCCGATGCAGTTCATCCCCTCGACGTGGGCCCGCTGGGGGGCAGACGGCGATGGCGAGGGCACGGCCGACCCCCAGCAGATCGACGACGCGGCGCTCGCCGCCGGCCGATACCTGTGCAGCTCCGGCGACCTCTCCGACCCGTCGGGGTGGCGCAGGGCGATCTTCTCCTACAACCACGTCGAGGCCTACGTCGACGCCGTCGCCGACGCAGCCAACCGCTACGCGCAGTCCGCACCCGAATGACGGGAAGCTCGAGCCTCATCTCCGACCGGTACCGACTCGGGGAGCTCCTCGGTACCGGCGGCTCCGCGTCGGTGTTCGCCGCCATCGACACGAGCAGCGGCGACCGGGTCGCGTTGAAGCTCCTCCACCCGCACCTGTCGGGCCGGCCGAGCGCGCGCGAGGCGTTCTTCGCCGAGGCTCGACGCGCGCAGCAGCTGCGCCACCCGAACATCGTGGGGGTGCTCGGGGTCGGCGTGCACGAGGCATCCGGAGACGCCGTCGCGTGGATCGCGCTCGAACGCGCCGAGGGCCTCAGCCTGTCCGAGCACGTCGCACGCCACGGAGCACTCGCCGTCGCCGAAGCCGTCGCCGTCGCCGACGGCGTGCTGCGGGCCCTCGAGGTCGCACACGGTGCCGGCGTCATCCACCGCGACGTGTCTCCGGCGAACGTGATGGTCGTCGCCGGCGAGCAGGGCGAGATCGGCGTCGACGGCGTGCGGTTGCTCGATTTCGGCCTCGCGGATGCCGCGGGGCGGGCGGCGCTCGGCGCCGACATCCTCCGCAGCGACGACGCCGTCGGCGACGCCGGCGTGATCGGCAGTGTCGACTACCTGTCGCCCGAGCAGGCACGCGGTGCCCCGGTCGACGAGCGCGGCGACCTGTACCAGCTTGGAGCGGTGCTCTCGTTCGCGCTCACCGGGCGCGCACCGTTCCAACGCGCGACGGCCGCGGAGACGATCCGGGCCCACCTCGCCGCGCCTCCTCCCGTGCCGTCGGTGATGGACTCGCGGATTCCGCGGGGGCTCGACCGCATCGTGGTGCGCGCCATGCTCAAGGATCCCGACGACCGGTTCCCCTCCGCGGCCGAGATGCGGGCCGCCATCGAGATCGAGGTCTCCGTCGCCGAGCCGGCCCTCGCCGAGCCCGGTCGGCTCGATCCGCTCCCGCCGACTGCGACCCGGGTCCTCGGGCGCACGAGCGTGCCGGCCCGGCCGTCGGATGCGGTGTCGACGGCCGTGCACCGCGTCGCCCGGACCACGGCGCCAGGCGTGAGGCCTGGTGCCGCGAAGCGCATCGTCGGCGGGCGACCGCGACGGCTCGGAGCCTGGGCGTCCGCGATCGCAGCCGTCGCCGCGGTCGGGGCGATCCTCGCGTTCGTCGCCGCCACGCCGCCCGCCGCCACCGCGCCGCCCAGCTCCGCACCCGCGGTCGACGTGCCGGCCGGCCCCGGCCCGTCGGCCTCGGCCGAGGCCGACGCGCCCGCAGAGACCGTCGACGTGCCGGAACTCGCGATGATGTCGCTCGCCGAAGCCCGGGACGTGCTCAAGGCCGCCGGTCTCGTCGCGGGCACGCTGTCCGTGATCGATTCGGGACACGCCGGCGACACGGTGCTCGCATCGGCTCCGGGTGCCGGCACGCGCGTCGACCAGGGCAGCGTGATCGGATTGACCGTCGCCTCGGGGTTCAATCGGGTGCCCGAGACCGTCGGGATGTCGCAGGCCGGTGCTGCCGCGCTCCTCGAGAGCGCCGGCTTCGCGGCGAACGTCGCCGTGGAGCGGAGCGGCACGGCCGCCGCCGGTACCGTGCTCGGCGTCGAACCGCACGCCGGTACCGTGCTGCGGATCGGCACGACCGTCACGATCGTCGTCGCGGCGAGCGCCGAGCCGGCGCCGACGCCGGCACCCACACCGTCGCCGACGCCGACGCCCACACCGACGCCCGCGCCGACCCCCGGGCCCCCGGGCGGTTGAGGGCCCATGCGCCACGCCCAGTCCACGTCTCCTTCGCGCCCGCGACGTCGGTCGTTCACCCTGCTCGCGGATCGTGTTCCGAGGTCACGGCTTCGCCGCTGCACCACAGCCCGCCCGTGTCATCCCTGAGGAACCCGATGAGCCCGTCCTCGTGTCGTTCGGCCGCGTCATGAACGCGCCGGACGGATCGTCGCACCGCGCCGTCGTCGACGCGGATCCGCCCTTCGAGCCGGTCGACGAGATCGCGACGGCTTCGCGAACCTCGCCCGACGGTGGTCGCACCGAGGTGCTGCGTGCTCCGGTGTCACCCGGGCCGGCATCGGAACCGTCACGGGATCGCGCCCGATCGCTCGCGTCGAAGCCGTCGGCCGCCGACGGGGTGTTCCGGGCCCTCAGCTACTCGGCCGGCGGGATCACCGTCGCCGTCATGCTCGCGGTCGGCGTCTTCCTCTCGCTGCGTGCCGGCGATGCGCTCGCCGTCTCGGGATTCTCCTTCCTGACCGAGCAGAAGTGGTCGCCCGAGACGCAGACCTTCGGCATCGCCGCAGTGCTGTTCGGCACGGTCTCGATCGCGCTCGTCGCGATGAGCATCTCGGTGCCGCTGGCGCTCGGCACCGCACTCCTCATCTCCGAGATCGTGCCGGGCCGTGTGAAGTCGATGCTCGTCTCGCTCGTCGACCTGATGGCTGCCGTGCCGAGCGTCGTCTTCGGGCTGTGGGGCGTCTTCTTCCTGCAACAGAATGTGATCCCGGTCGCGCAGTGGATCTCGATCTACTTCGGCTGGATTCCCATCTTCGCCGTCACGGGCCCCGACGGGGACCAGCTCACCGATGCCAGCGCGTTCACCTCGTCGGCGTTCATCGCCGGCATCGTGGTCTCGCTCATGGTCGTGCCCACCCAGACCTCCGTCATGCGCGAGGCGTTCTCGCAGGCGCCCCCCGGTGAGCGCGAGGGCGCGCTCGCGCTCGGGTCGACCCGCTGGGGGATGATCCGCACGGTCGTGCTCCCGTTCGGCCGAGGCGGCATCATCGGCGGCGTCATGCTGGGCCTCGGGCGCGCGCTCGGCGAGACGATCGCGGTGTACATGATCATCTCGCCCATCTTCACGATCAACTGGCAGGTGCTGAAGACCGGCTCCAACTCGGTGTCCGCGCTCATCGCGCTGCGCTACGGCGAGGCGAGCCAGTTCGGCCTCTCGGCACTCATGGCGGCGGGACTCGTGCTGTTCCTCATCACGCTCGTCGTCAACTTCACGGCGTCGTCGATCGTCGCTCGATCGCGCTCGGGCGCGGAGAGTGAGGCGTAACCATGAACGCGACCGACACGATCACGACGGTCATCGACCCGGCGGAGCTCGCCGAACTCGAGGGCGGGCGTCACGCCGCCCCCTCGGGTGAGAGCGACCCCGCGGCATCCGCGGGCCGCGTCGGCCGAACGGTCACACCGCAACGTGGCGACCTCCCGATCGGGCCCCGCCGCCAGGTGCGCGGCGCCACCCTCGACGACCGGTTCAACCTGCTAGGCGCGCTCGCCGCCGCGGTCGCGGTCGCGGTGCTGCTCTTCGGCTGGTTCACGCCCATGACCGGGGCGGTGGGATGGGCCGTCGTGGCGTTCGTCTGCTTCATCGGCATGTACGCGTTCCTCGTCGCACTGCGTGCCGATCGCCAGGAGGTCGCCGACCGGGTGATGACGGCGCTGCTCTACAGCGCGGGCGGCGTGCTGCTCGGCGCGCTCGCCTTCGTGGTGCTGTACACGGTGGGCCGCGGCATCCCGGCGATCAGCCACCTCAACTTCTTCACCGAGACGATGGGCCTCGCCGGCCCGCTCGACCCGCTCACTGCGGGCGGCGTGCTGCACGCGATCGTCGGCACCCTGATCCAGATCGGCATCGCGCTCGCCGTCACCATCCCGCTCGGCATCGCGACCGCGGTCTTCCTGAACGAGATCGGCGGGCGATTCGCACGATTCGTGCGCACCGTGTCCGACGCCATGACGGCATTGCCCTCGATCGTCGCCGGCCTCTTCGTCTACGCCGCCGTCATCACGCTCGTCACGCATGAACGATCGGGGTTCGCCGCATCGCTGGCGATCTCGGTCATGATGCTGCCGATCATCATCCGCGCCTCCGACGTCGTGCTGCGACTCGTCGCCGGAAACCTCCGCGAAGCCTCGTACGCCCTCGGAGCGAGCCGCTGGCGCACCGTCTGGCATGTCGTGCTGCCGACCGCGCGGCCCGGACTCGTCACGGCCGTCATCCTCGGCACGGCGCGCGGCGTGGGAGAGACCTCGCCCGTGCTCCTCACCTCGGGCGTGACCGCGGCGATGAACCTCAACCCGTTCTCTGGGCCGATGATCTCGCTGCCGCTGCAGGTCTTCGAGCTCGTCAAGTCGCCGGAGCCGAACATGATCGCGCGCGGGTTCGGCGCGGCGGCCACCCTCATCTTCCTAGTCCTCCTACTCTTCGCCATCGCGCGCCTCGTCGGCGGACGCGGCCCGGGTCAGCTCTCGGGCCGACGACGTCGCGCGGTCGCCGCGGCGTCGGCGCGTGACGCGCAACGCATCGCCGAACGGCCCGCGCGAAGCGCGCCGGCCGAGCCACAGCACCACCCGAAGGAGCACCCCCAATGACCTCGCGTCGACGCCTGTTCCGCCTCATCAGCGCCGGCATCGCCGGCATGCTGCTCCTCGGCGTCGCCGGGCAGGCCGCTCCGCAGTCGGCCCGCGCCGACTCCTGGGCGCCGATCTCCGGGTCGGGTTCGACGTGGTCGCAGAACGCGCTCGATCAGTGGCGCACGAACGTGCTCGCGAACTACGGCATGAAGGTCGACTACAACGGCATGGGCTCCTCGGCCGGGCGCACCGACTTCCTCAACGGCGCCGTCGACTTCGCGGTGAGCGAGATCCCGTTCCAGTCCCAACCGCAGGACGGCTCGCAGCCCGAGAACCCGCGCGGCGGGTTCGCGTACATGCCGATCGTCGCCGGCGGCACCTCGCTCATGTACAACCTGAAGATCGGCGGCAAGCGGGTGACGAACCTGCGTTTGTCGGGGCCCGTCATCGCCAAGATCTTCACGGGCGCCATCTCGAAGTGGAATGACGCGGCCATCCAGGCCGACAACCCGGGCCTCGCGATGCCCGACCGCCCCATCGTGCCCGTCGTCCGCTCCGACGGATCGGGGTCGTCGGCGCAGTTCACGCTCTGGATGTCGCGCCAGTACCCCGACACCTGGACGAGCGGCATGACCTCCCAGTTCCCGCCGCCGTCGAACGGCAAGGCGCAGAACGGCTCGCTCGGCGTGGCCGGGTACGTCAGCCAGAACTACGGCGAGGGCGCCATCACGTACGTCGAGTACTCCTACGCGTTGAAGGCGGGATTCCCGGTCGCGAAGGTGCTGAACTCCTCGGGCTACTACATCGAGCCGACCGCGTCGTCCGTCGCCGTCGGCCTCATGCATGCGCAGATCAACTCCGACCTGACGCAGAACCTCGACGGCGTCTACAACAGCGCCGACCCGCGCACGTACCCGCTCTCGAGCTACTCGTACATGATCGTGCCCACCGAGGTGAACTCCGCGGTCTACCGCACGTTCACCGCCGAGAAGGGCAAGACGCTCGGCACCTTCGCGAACTACATGCTCTGCGAAGGACAACAGCAGGCGCCGCAGCTCGGCTACTCGCCGCTGCCCATGAACCTCGTGCTGGCCGGGTTCGAGCAGATCAAGCGCATCCCCGGGGCATCCGTCGGCGACGTCGACATCAATGCGTGCAACAACCCGACCTTCAAGCCCGGGGACTCTCCAGGCAGCAATCAGCTCGCCGCCACGGCGCCGCAGCCGTCGGACTGCGACAAGCAGGGACCGAACCAGTGCACGACCGGCACCGCCGGAGCGCCCCAGGAGACGGCGATCACGGGGTCGGGGTCGGGCGGCGGCTCGTCGGACGCCGGGTCCACGGCGGGCGGGGATGCCGCCGCCGCCGGTGCTGCGGCCGGTGCTGCGGGTTCCGAGCCGCTCTACGACGCCAACGGCAACCTCATCTCCGGATCCGCGACGACGGCCGGGCTCGCGGTCTCCTCGCCGTTCACCCTCGCGGACGAGGGATGGGGCGCCGCCCAGTTCCTGATGCTCGCGGCCGGCGCGTTCCTCGTTGCGGCGATCGTCGTGCCGCCGCTGGCCTCCCGTCGTCTTCGACGGGGTGCGTCGACCCCGAACTGACCGCCGCAGCGGTTGAGCCGGAGCGCCGCGCGCTTCCGGCTCATCGGCGTGTCGAAACCCCAGTTCAACTTTGATTTCGTGCGCGTTCGGGATGTCGCGACTCCGCGCCATGTCCGCGCGAGACGTCGTTGCCGCATCGTTCATCTGAATGACACGAACCGCCCATACTTTCGACCCGGATCGGCAGTGAGTCTGCCGCGAATCACCTTGGAGCGTCCTGTGCCCGAAGCACGTACCGACCGCCGCGCATCGACGTGGATGGCATCCGGCGTCGCCGGAGCCCTCACCGGTGCGCTCGTCTTCGGCGTGTTCGCTCTGGCGGGTGTCGCGGCATCCCCCTCTGCTCATGCCGACGACGCCCAGTCGGTGACCGTGACGGCCGCCCAGCAGGACCCCGACGTCGAGAACGCCCCGTTCCCCGATCTCGCGATCACGGTCTCGCAGACCAGCGGTCTCGTCTCCCAGGGGCTCGAGATCAGCTGGACCGGCGGCAAGGAGTCCTCGCCGCCGACCCAGCAGACTGGCGGCGAGAACTTCCTGCAGTTCGCGCAGTGCTGGGGGGATGCTCCCGACGGCGGACCCGACCGCGAGACGTGCCAGTACGGCGCCTTCCTGACACCGGGCGCCACTCGCGACGGCAACCGAAGCGAGGGCACCGTCGCCCCCGAAGACGCCGCATTCTCGACGCCGGCGAACGGCTTCCTCTCGCCCGCCTACTCCGCGGTGCCGTTCCGCTCGGTGACTGGGGAGACCGTCGCGGCGGTCGTCGGTGGAGCGAAGGTTCCGGGCGTGAGCGTCAACACCAACGAGTTCTTCACGCAGTTCACGTCGAACGAGATCCCGTGGGCCGGATCGGCGTCGAACGGCGAAGGCTCGACGAAGTTCGAGGTGCAGACCGCCGTGCAGTCGCGGGGTCTCGGCTGTGGATCCCGGGTCACCGCCACCGACGGCAGCGTCACCGGGGCATCCTGCTGGCTCGTCGCCATTCCCCGCGGCACCGCCGACGCCGGCGAGTCCGCGATCATCAAGTCGGGGCTGTTCTGGGACACCTGGAAGCACCGCCTCGCCGTGCGCCTCGACTTCCGCCCGCTCGGGCTCAGCTGCACGATCGGCGCCGCCGAACGCCACCTCGCGGGCTCCGAACTCGCCGCGACGGCGATCGCGTCCTGGCAGCCGACGCTCTGCGGCGCCCAGGGCGGTGACGCCTACACCCTCCTCACGGGCCCCGAGAGCGACGCGTCGGTCGCCGCGAACGGCACGATCCCCGCCCCGCTCGCACTCACGTCGCGGCCGCTCGCGCCCGACATCACCGACAAGCTGAGCTACGCGCCCGTCGCGCTCACGGGCGTGACGGTGTCATTCGCCATCGACCGGCTGCCGAAGGTCGACGGCACCGTGCCGCCGGAGTACGCGGCGAAGGCACGCCTGCCCTTCGAGTCGATGAAGCTCACCCCGCGCCTGATCGCGAAGCTGCTCACCTCCTCGTATCGCGATGCACTGCCGTTCGACGCCGATCGCAGTCACCTCGGCCACACCGCAGGAACGGCATTCGTGCCGAACCCTCGCAACCTGCTCTTCGATCCCGACTTCCTCGAGGTCAACGCCGACGATCCTGAGTGGTCGCAGCAGGCGATCGCGAACGTCTCACTGTCCGACATGATCGTCCCGCAGGGGCGTTCGGATGCCGCGTACGCCCTGTGGAGCTACGTGATGGCCGACGCCGAGGCGCGCGCCTTCCTCGCGGGCGCACCCGATCCGTGGGGCATGGTCGTGAACAAGTGGAGCTCGACGGATGGCGCGATCAACCCCACGCAGAACGGGGTCGAACTGCCGAGGGAGGACTTCCCCAAGGCCGACCCGTCCGAAGTGGCCGCCGTTCCGCAGGGTCCCGCGGCGATCAACACCGTGACCTGGCGTCCGTACACGAACACGCTCGACACGGCCGGGTACCTCACCTTGCGCGGCGACGGTCTCGTCCTCGGCGCGTGGGACGCGTTCGGCAATCCGCCGAAGTACGTCAAGACCCCCCGGAACCTGCCCGGCAGCCAAGGGGTGATCGGGCTGACCGACACCGCGGCTGCGGCGAAGTACCAGATCGTGACCACCTCGTTGCTGAACCCGGCGGGGCAGTTCGTCGCTCCGAGCACGGAGTCGATCGCCGCTGCGGCGGCGGCCATGACCGCATCCTCCACTCAGCCCCAGGTCTACGGCTTCGACTTCTCATCGAGCAGGGCGCAGGGCGCACCTGCGGCCTACCCGCTCGCCATGCCGGTGTACGCCGCGGTCAATCCCGCGATGACCGATGCCCGCCTGCGGGCCAGCTACGCGACGTTCATCCGCTACGCGGCATCGACCGGACAGACGCCCGGCGTCGCGCTCGGGCAGTTGCCCGAGGGCTATGCGCCGCTGCCCGAGGGGTGGCGCACCCAGGCCGTTGCCGCCGCCGACGCCATCCAGGCGGGCACGCCGGCGAAATCGCCCGTACGGGGCAGCGTCCAGTCGACGGGCCAGGCGCCGCGAACGGCGGCCACCGGGCTCACCCCATCCAGCTCGACGGCGGGCGGCTCCCCGGTCCCCGCCGACGGCGCGCCGGAGGCGACCGGTGAGGCCGCCACCGCGCTCTCGGGCGCAACGACGCCAGACGACCCCGAGCTCGTCGGCGTCCAGGCCGCACTGCCCATCAGCCTCCTCGCCGGCCTGGCGGGCGCTGCCGCCGTTCCGCTCATCCCCCGATTCCGTCAGCGTCGCTGACCATCCCGACTTCACCCGACCGTTCCATCGCACCACCCGAAGTACCGCACCACCCGCAATGCCGCATCACCCGAAGTACCGCATCACCCGCAGGACCGCATCATCTGCAGTTCGGCACATCGTCACCTCCACATCCACACCTCTCGGATAGGAACTCAGTGAAACTCAAGAAGATCGTCGCGCTCAGCGCGGCCATCGGTGTCGCCCTCTCGGGCGTCGCCATCGCCTCGTCCGCCTCCGCGGAGCCCGTGTCGAACAGCTACGTGGCTGTCGGCTCGGACACCCTGCAGGACTCGATGAACGCGCTCATCAACGGCACGAGTGCGTCGGGATCGTTCGTCCGCGTCAAGTCGGGCATCTCGACGCTCGGCAACTTCGACTCGTTCGGCTCCGCCGCGATCCAGACGAAGAGCGCCGGCGTGTACTTCGCCCGCCCCGCAGGCTCGAGCCAGGGTCGCGACGCGCTGCGTCGTTCGATCGACGGCGCGAACTGGTCGGCGAGCGGCAACACGACGCCCGCGAAGCCCATCCCCGGCCAGGTCGACATCGCACGTTCGTCGAGCGGCCCGGGCTCCAACGCGGACGCGAACGGCAAGCTCCTCTACGTGCCCTACGGCCGTGACGCACTCGCGTACGCCTACAAGGGCGGCACCGCCGCGTGGGCGAACCTCACCGCCGCGCAGCTCAAGGCGATCTACGAGGGCACCCTCACGAGCATCGACGGCGTCACCGTGACGCCGAAGCTGCCGCAGAACGGCTCGGGCACGCGCAGCTTCTTCCTCGGCGCGATCGGCGTGACGAACCCCTCCGGTGTGGCGGACCAGGCGACCACGACGCTTCCCGAGAACGACGCGACCGTGCTCGGCGACAACCAGATCATCCCCTTCTCGGTGGCGAACTGGGTCTCGCAGGGCAACAACGTCTCGGGCGTGAACACGCTCGCCGCAGCTCCGACCGTGCTGCTCGGTTCGCCCGTCGCCGGTCAGGTGCCCTTCACCGGCACCGCGCCGAACCTCGTGCCGAGCGCCGGCTACTACTCCAACAGCACCTTCGGCCGCGACACCTACCTGATCGTGGAGCGCTCGCGCGTCGACTCGACGTTCTCGGGCTCCGCCGCGTTCGACCCGGCACTCGCCAACCTGATCGACTCCACCAAGTCGAACAGCCTCACCAACTTCGGCAACCTCGCCTTCCACCCGGGCGCCGTGAAGAAGAAGTTCGGCTTCCTCGCACCTTCGAGCAGCACTCCCATCGCCGCGTACCCCGCCGGCTGATCCCGCTTTCAGAGAAAGAGAACACGAACATGCTCAAGTCCATCCGAGCGAAGGCAGCCGTCGCCGGCGCCATCGCACTCGCACTCGTCGGCGCCACCGCGCCGGCAGCCATGGCGGCCATCACGCCGTCCGGCTCCTCGTCGGCCTTCTACATCCTCGACGACAACGCGACGCTCATCGCTGATGGCGCCGTTCGTCAGTGGGATGACTTCATCCTCGGCAACCCGAACGCCGTCAACCCCGGCGACGCCTTCGTCGGCTCGGCCGACGCGACGGGCGTGAAGGTCTTCCTCTCGACCCGCGGCCAGGAGCGCGACATCCAGAACTGGGTCGGCAAGAACGACGCCGGGTTCGCTCCCGGAACGAAGGACGTCTCCTACCCGAACATCTCGATCTTCCAGATCGACGGCGCCAACATGGGCACGGTGAAGACGAACGGCGGTCAGTTCTCGCTCGGCATCGCCTTCACGAAGAGCAACGACGTGCTGATCGCCGACTCCGGCGTGATGTACGCGCACATCACCGTCTACCCCGGCGGCACCTGGAGCTACGTGGCGTCGACCGACGTCACCGCGCCCGTGGACCCCTGTGTCGCCGACCCGGCCTCGTGCCAGACCGGCGACATCGACCTCCAGGCGACCACCATCGCCGCTGAGGACGGTGCGCTGCAGCTGACCGTTCCGGCGAACGCCGCGGCGACCTTCGGTACCGCGACGCTCGTGAACCGCCTGTCGACCTCGACGGCCACCCTCCCCGAGGTCACCGTCAGCGACGACCGCGTCGTCTCGCGCCCGGGCTGGACCCTGACGCAGTCGGTCGCGAACTTCGTCTCCGGCACCAACACCATCGAGGCGAAGCACCTCGGCAGCACCCCGAAGGTCGTCGCCGCGGGCACCACCTCCACCACGGCGACGGCCGGCGCCGCGCAGACGCCCGGCACCGCCGCCTACCCGTCGGCATTCGCCGACGGCGCCGCCGGTCCCGGCAGCCTCGGCATCACGAAGCTGAGCGCCGACCTCAAGCTCGTCGCTCCGGTTGACGCGCCCGCCGGCACCTACACCTCGAAGATGACGCTCACGCTCGTCTCGAAGTAGCTCCGCAACAGGGGAGGGGCGGCGCTTCGGCGCCGCCCCTCCTCTGCGTTTCCGCGGACCGCCCCGCCGGAGCCGCCCCGCCGGAGATCGCCCCTCGCCGTCTCTCGTTCACGGCTCGTTCAGCACTCGGATGAGTCGAGGACAACCGGTGCTGGGGAGATGTACTGTGCAATCTTTCCCGACCCGTGCGCGCCCGATCTCCCGTCTCGCCGCGCTCCTCGCCCTCGCCTTCCTCGCGGGCACGGCCGCCGCCATCGCGCCCGCCGCCGGCTCGTTCGCCGAGGGAGACGACGGCACCATCGGCATCTCGGGCGCCCCGCTGGCTGATGCCAACACCACCGGTCGTACTCGGTTCAGCTACCAGGTGAGTCCCGGTCAGACAGTCGAAGACGCCTACGTGGTCGCGAACACGGGCACCGTCGCCCAGACCTTCGCGGTCTTCGCGACCGACGCGTTCAACAGCGAAGACGGCGGCTACGGCCTGCTCGACACCGGAGTGGCGCCCTCGGACGCCGGTGCCTGGGTCGTGTTCGACGGCGGCACGACGAAGCTCGACATTCTGCTTCAGCCGGGCGAGTCGAAGGTCGTGCCGTTCTCGGTCACGGTGCCGGCGGATGCCGCGCCGGGCGACCACGCGGCCGGCATCGTGATCTCCGCGGTCTCGCCCGACGGGCAGGTACTCGTCGACCGACGCGTCGGCACGCGACTCTACGTGCGGGTGCCGGGCGAGCTCCAGCCGAACCTCACGGTCTCGAGCATGACCGCGTCGTACGAGCCGACCCTGAACCCGTTCGCGGGCGACACCACGGTCACGTTCACGGTTCGCAACGCGGGCAACGTCGCGCTCGGTGCCGACATGATCGTCGGAGTGACGGGCGTCTTCGGCGTCGGCCTGGGCGCCGCCGTTGAAGAGGAGCTCAGCGAAATGCTGCCCGGCAGCACCCGCACCGTCACCGTGGTCGTGCCCGGCGTCGGGCAGTGGGTGTACCTGAACCCGTACGTGTCGATGGCGCCGAAGGTCGACCCCGAAGCGCTCAACCCGGGTCCGCTCAGCGTGGTGCACCGTGACATCGTCATCTTCGTCGTGCCGTGGGTGCTGCTCGC
The DNA here is from genome assembly GCF_003070885.1 of Agromyces badenianii. Lineage (NCBI taxonomy): Bacteria > Bacillati > Actinomycetota > Actinomycetes > Micrococcales > Microbacteriaceae > Agromyces > Agromyces badenianii. Next base: position 2,752,409 of record NZ_CP028913.1, on the reverse strand, counting down.
GCTCGTCGTGATCGGACTCGGCGTCTGGGCCTGGATCCGCTTCAGCCGCAGCCGCAACGACCGGAACGCGAAGGCCTGGATCGAACACACCGAGGCGGAGGCGCGTCGCAAGGCGGATGCCGAACGCGACCTCGTCGGCGCGGGCGAGGGCTCGCGCGGCGTTTCGGAGAGCTGAGCGCCGTGGGTCGGGATCGCAGCGGCCGAGGGCGGGTCGCGGGGGCGGGTGCACTGGGAGTCTCGGTGACACGCGGTGTCGCGGCTGCCGCGCTCGCGACGATGCTGCTGGGCGGCGGGGTCGCGGCCGCGCACGCAGCCGGTGACGAGGTGCGGAGCGCGCTCACGTGCCCCGAGCCGCCGAACGTGCGCGGCATCGAGCTCTCGGCGACGGTCCTGGGCCCACCGCCGAAGCCCGAGCCCACGTCGACGGCGGCACCCACGCCGGTGCCGAGCTGCGGTCCGAGCGCCCCTCCGGTCAGCCGCCCGAGTGGCAGTACCCCGGTCGGGAGCTCGGGCGGGAGTGGATCGCCGAGCACGCGCGGCCCGGGGAGCGTCGCCCCAGGGGCATCCGTCGAACCGGTCGTCGACCTGCCCCCCGGACCCGATGAATTCGAGCTCGGCGGCGTGCTCTACCTCGGCGGCCTGAGCAGCGGGTACTCGCCATCACCCAACCCCTTCGGCGGCGACCTGCAGCTCTGGTTCACCGTTCGGAACGTCTCGGACTCCGCCATCACGATGCGGGCCGACTTCTGGATGGAGGGGCCGTTCGGTAACCGGATCGGCCAGGTCGACGACGTGCGCGTCGTGAATCTCAAGCCCGGTGAGCGGCGCACGATCAGCGCCGACGTGCCCGGGGTGGGCCAGTGGACGCTCATCTCCGCACACGCGCGCCTCACTCCGCCGAAGGTGGTCGACGGAACCGAGCTCACCCCGGTCACCCGCGACGCCTTCGTCTTCGCGCCGCCGTGGCTCATCGGCGTGACCGCCGCGGCGCTCCTCGGGGCGGCCGCCGTGCGGCACTTCCTGCGGCGGGCCGAGCTGCCGATCGTCGCCGGGGAGACCGCGTGACGACCACCGAGCTCGAGGAGTACGACAGCGCCGACACGGTCGGCGACGCCACCGCCGCGCCATCTGCACGTCGGCTTCGCCCGCCGAGGCCGCCGAAGCTCCCGAGGCCGCCCAAACCGCCCAAGCGTCCGCCGCGGGCACCGGTCGTCTACGCCCCGCTCAGTCCCGCGCAGGCGTTGGCCCGCAGCGCCTCGGCGATGCTCGCCGCGCTGGCGCTGATGTTCGTGCTCAACCTGATGCTGTTCGGCCATGTTCAGCACTTCGCCGCGCAGCAGCGATTGTCGGACACGTTCCGAGCCGCACTCGAGGCGGGCACCGCGCCGGTGAGTGAGGGCGACTTCGACGACGTGCTGCTCGCCGACGGCGTGCCCGTCGCCCTGCTCGACATCCCGAGCCTCGACCTCCGGGAGTTCGTCGTCGAGGGCACCTCGTCGGCGCAGCTGACGGCGGGCCCGGGGCATCGTCGCGACACGGCGCTGCCCGGTCAGGCGGGGGTCAGCGTCATCATGGGCCGGAACGCAGCGTACGGCGGCCCGTTCTCGGGCATCCAGCGACTGGCCCCGGGTGAGAAGTTCACCGTTCGCACCGGCCAGGGCCTGCAGAAGTTCGAGGTGATCGGGCTCCGGTACGCCGGCGATCCGACGCCGCCTGCGCCCAAGCGCGGCGAGAGCCGGCTGATCCTGCAGACCGCGCGCGGCGCCGCGTTCGTGCCGGGCGGCATCGCCTACGTCGACGCGAAGCTCACCTCGGAGGTGCAACCGGCAGGGGCCCGGCAGACCTCGAGCCTGACGCTGCCGAGGGAGGACACCGCCCTCGCAACCGACACCACGACGGTCTGGGCCTTGGTGTTCGCACTGCAGCTCCTCATCGTCGTCGAAGTCGCGGCAGTCTGGGCATTCCGCCGGATCGGCGCGCAGAAGACCTGGATCGTATTCGTCCCGGTCGTCCTCCTCGCCGGTCTCTTCGTCGCCGATCAGGTGGCCCGCCTGCTCCCGAACCTCCTCTGATCCCGCCCGATTCGAAAGCCGGAACCATGTCCGAAAACACCACCACCATCGTCGAGGTGCTGCCCGAGAGCCGGGCGCGAGGCCGGGGCAGCCTGCTGCCTTCGCTGCGCCTGCCCGGGATGCGGAACGCGACCGCCACCGCGCCGGCGCCGGCCGACGAGCCCCCCGCGCCCCTCGCAACCCTCGACGCGCGCGACATCTCCGCCTGGTTCGGCGATCACCAGGTGCTCGACCGCGTCTCGCTCACGATGCCCGCCGGTGTGGTCACCTCGCTCATCGGGCCGTCGGGATGCGGCAAGTCCACCTTCCTGCGCATCCTCAACCGCATGCACGAGCTCGTGCCCTCGGCGAGTCTCGCCGGCGAGGTCCTGCTCGACGGCGACGACATCTACGACACGGGCCGGCGCCTCGTCGACGCTCGCAAGCACATCGGCATGGTCTTCCAGAAGCCCAACCCGTTCCCGGCGATGTCGATCTACGACAACGTGCTCGCCGGGCTCACCCTGACGGGCATCCGAGCCTCGCGCGACGAGAAGGACCACCTCGTCGAGACCTGCCTCACCAAGGCGGGTCTCTGGCGGGAGCTCAAGGACCGCCTGCGCGCGCCCGGCGGCGGACTCTCGGGCGGCCAGCAGCAGCGCCTCTGCATCGCCCGCTCCCTCGCGGTGAAACCGCGCGTGCTGCTCATGGACGAACCGTGCTCGGCGCTCGACCCCACGTCGACGCGGGTGATCGAGGAGACGATGCTCGAGCTCGTGCACGACGTCACGATCGTGATCGTCACGCACAACATGCAGCAGGCGCAGCGTGTCTCGCAGCAGTGCGCGTTCTTCCTCGCCTCGCACGGCACGCCCGGTGCGATCGTCGAGCACGGCGACACGGAGGCGATGTTCGCCGACCCGATCGACCCGCGCACCTTCGATTACGTCAATGGGCGGTTCGGCTGAGCTGAGACTCAGCCCCGGGTGTCACCCGCTCAGGCGAGTGCGCCCGTGACCGCGCTCGCACGTGCGGCCACGTCGCCCGATGCCACAAGCGCCGAGATCGCCTCGATCTCGGGCGAGAGGAAGCGGTCGGGCCCCGGCACGGCGCCGGCCTCCGCGACGAGCGACACGACCGCGCCCGTCGCCGCGCCCGGTGCGAGCGGTGCGCGAAGCGCGAGCCCGCGCGCGGCGGTCATGACCTCGATCGCGAGCACGCGGGCGAGTCCGTCGATCGCGCGACGCAGCTTGCGGCCTGCGGCCCAGCCCATCGACACGTGGTCCTCCTGCATCGCCGACGACGGGATCGAGTCGACCGACGCGGGTGCGGCCAGCCGCTTCAGCTCGCTCACGATGCCCGCCGCGGTGTACTGCGCGATCATCAGGCCCGAATCGACCCCGACCTCGTGGGCGAGGAACGGCGGCAGACCCTGGTTGCGCGCTCGGTCGAGGAACCGGTCGGTGCGCCGCTCGCTCATCGACGCGACATCCGCGACCGCGATCGCCAGGAAGTCGAGCACGTACCCGACGGGTGCCCCGTGGAAGTTGCCGTTCGACTCGACCCGGCCGTCGAGCGTCAGCACGGGATTGTCGATCGCGCTCGCGAGCTCGGCATCGGCGACGGATGCCGCGTGCGCGAGCGTGTCGCGGGCGGCGCCGTGCACCTGCGGGGCGCAGCGGAGCGAGTAGGCATCCTGCACCCGGGTGCACTCGGGGCCCTGGTGGCTCGCGACGATGGGGGAGCCGGACAGCAGGCGCCGCAGGTTCGCGGCCGAGGCCGCCTGTCCGGCGTGCGGACGCAGTCGGTGCAGATCCTCGGCGAAGACGGCGTCGGTGCCCATGAGCCCCTCGACGCTCATGGCGGCGGCGATGTCGGCGGTGGTCAGGAGCATCCGGAGGTCGTCGATCGCGAGGGCGAGCATGCCGAGCATGCCGTCGGTGCCGTTGATGAGGGCGAGGCCCTCCTTCTCGGCGAGGCGGAGCGGCGTGATGCCGGCGGCGGCGAGGGCGCCCGCGGCATCCGTGATCGAGCCGGTCGAGGCACCCGAGCCACCCGAGCCACCCGAGCCGGTCGAGCCACCCGTGCCGCTCGACGGGCCCGCGACCCGCACCTTGCCCTCGCCCATCGCGACGAGCGCGCAGTGCGCGAGGGGTGCGAGGTCGCCGGAGCAGCCGAGGGAGCCGTACTCGCGCACCACCGGCGTGATGCCCGCGTTCAGGATCGCCGCGTAGGTCTCGGCGGTCGAGCGGCGCACGCCCGTGCGGCCGGTCATGAGCGTCGAGAGGCGCAGCAGCATGAGCGCGCGCACGACCTCGGTCTCGACCTCGGCGCCCGATCCGGCGGCGTGCGAGCGCACGAGGCTCGCCTGCAGCTGGGCGCGGCGGTCTTCGGCGATGAAGGTCGTCGCGAGCGCGCCGAAGCCGGTCGAGATGCCGTAGTGCGGTTCGGGGTCGGCGGCGAGGCCCTCGATGACCGCGCGGCTCGCCGCGACGCCGTCGAGTGCGGCCGGGTCGAGCACGACGGTCGCCCGGCCGCGCGCGACCGCGACGACCTCGTCGATGCCGAGCGGGCCGGTGCCGACGGTGACGGATGCCGCGGCGCGGGCGGGTACGGAATCGGGAGCGATGCTCATGCCTCCGATTCCACACCGCCCTCGCGCGCGCGGGAACACGACCAGAACAGCAGCCGTCCGGTATCCCAGACGAGGGCGTAGGCTGAAGCCGAGCCATCTCGTCGAGAGGACCCAACGTGTCGGAATCGAGCAAGCAGCGCGACGAAGCGCGCGCAGTCGACCGCGGGGTGTCGAAGGTTCCCGCGGCCGATCAGACGCTCGCGATCCTCGCCCACCTCGCGGCGCAGCGCGGGCCGGTGCCCGCCGTGACGATCGCCCACGCGCTCGGCCTCCCGCGCTCGACGGTCTACCACCTGCTCGCCGTCATGCAGGAGCGTGGCTTCGTCGTGCACCTGCCCGAGGAGCGCCGCTACGGGCTCGGCATCGCCGCGTTCGAGCTGTCGAGCGGCTTCTCGCGCCAGCAGCCGCTCGCCCGTCTCGGCCGGCCCCTCGTCGCCGCCCTCGTCGATCGTCTGGGCGAGAGCGGGCACCTCGCCGTGCTGCACGGGCGCGACGTGCTCTACCTCGTCGAGGAGCGCGCGCCGCGGCGGCCATCGCTCGTCACCGACGTCGGCGTGCGCCTGCCCGCCCACCTCACCGCGACCGGCCAGGCGATGCTCGCCGCGCTGCCGCCTGCGCAGTTGCGCGCGCTCTACCCCGACCGCTCGGCGTTCGCGTCGCGGCGACCGCAGGGCGAGGCGGATGCCGCGGGCGGCGGTGCCGCGGAGGCCGCGGACTGGAGCTACGGTCGCCTGAAACGCGAGCTCGCCGAGGTGCGTGCTCGGGGCTGGGCCGATGAAGACGGCGAGGTGACCCCCGGGCTCGCCTCGGCGGGTGCGGCCGTCGTCGACCACCTCGGCTGGCCGGCCGCCGCGATCGCCGTGACGTTCCCCGATGGCGCGCGACCCGAGTTGCGCGAGCAGGCGGTCGCCGGAGTGCGAGAGGCGGCGGCGACGCTGTCGCGCCGCATCCGCGGCATCCGCTGAGCCTGCCCGACTCAGCCCGCTCGGGGCGCGAGCCAGCGCCGGAGCATCCGCGTGACGAACGGCAACGCCCAGAACGTCATGATCGGCGTGAGCAGGAGCGTCGTGACGAGCACCTTCCAGACCACGGCGAGCTCGTTCCAGCCGGGCAGGAACGAGGTGACGAGCAGGGTGAACACGAGATTCAGCGGGAAGAAGCCGAGCCAGATGGTCACGGCCTGCTTCCATCGCGGCGGCGCGGGCGGCAGTTCGTCGAGCACGACGGATGCCGCGGCATCCGTCACCGGAACCGAACCCGTCGCCGGCTCGTCGAACCAGCCCTCGATGCCGGTGCGCCGCCTGCTGCGTTCGGAGCGCACGAATTCCTCGCCCATCGAGAGCCACCAGGTGCGTTCGGGCGAACGCTCCCACGCCTCGAGCGTCTCTTCACTCGCGAAGCGGTAGAGCATGTGCCAGACCTGCGAGCCCTCACCGGCGCGCACCCAGCCCGAGCCGAGGAAGCCCGGGTACTTGTTGGCGAGGTTCACGCCCGTCTGCACCCAGGCGGTCGCCTCGGAGATGCGCTCGGGGTCGACCTCGCGCCGGATCGAGACGGTGATCGGTTCCGTCGTCATGAGAGCTTCCCGGTCAGAGCTGGTCGGCGACCACCGCGGCCGCCTTGAGCCACGCGTCGTGCGTCTCGGATGAGAGCGCGTCGAAGTCGATCGTGCCGCCGTCGACGAGGGCGGCGTCGTAGGGGATCGTCGTGACGGCGGCGGTCAGCGCACCGAAGTGGTCGGTGAGGCGCTGCTCGAGCTCGCGATCGGGACGCTCAGAAGGGGACGTCAGGATCGTGACGGCGCGGTCGACCTTGTCGCCGAAGCCCTTCTCGGCGAGTCCGTCGAGCAGCCAGGCGGCGCTCGCGGCGGTGTCTTCGCGCACCGTCGAGACGATGACGAGCTGATCGGCGGCGGCCACGGCGGCGACCCAGTTCGAGGCGCGCATGTTGTTGCCGGTGTCGACGATCAGCAGCCGGTAGTACCGCGAGAGCGTGCGGTGCAGCCGGTCGAAGGCGGCGTCGTCGATGGTGGATGTCGCGGCGGCATCCTCATCGGAGGCCAGCACGTCGAACCGGGCGTCGACCTGCGTGCGCACGTAGTCGTCGAGCTGGCTGAGGCTCGCGACGCTGGGGTTCTCGAACCGATCGAGGTCGGTGAGCAGGTCGACGGCGGTGCGGTGGTGCGGGGTGTGCTGCGCGCGCCAGCCGAGGGTGCCGCGCGTCTCGTTGTTGTCCCACGCGAGCGTCGAGCCGCCGCGGAGCCGGCCGAACGTCGCGGCGAGCAGCAGCGTGCTCGTGGTCTTGTGGGCGCCGCCCTTCGGGTTCAGCACGACGATCGTGCGCGGGCCGTCGAGCCGCTTCTGCACGCGGTTCGTCTGCTCGTGCTTCGTCTGCTCGGTTGCGCTCGGCTTCGGCGAGATGAGGCCGCCGCTCATGCGGCGCACCCGGCCCTGCCAGCCGGTGGTCGCCTTCAACGGGCGCACCCGGGGGCGGCTCGAGAGCAGGTCGTCGACGGTGGGACGGTGCGGCCTGAGGTCAGCCGCAGCCGCAGCCGCAGCCGCAGCCGGGGCCGGGGCCGGCGCGGGCGCCTCTGCTGCCGGAGCCGACACCGGTGCCGCTGGTGAGTGCGATGGTGCTGCGGCCCGCGAGGGCGCGGCGGCCGGTGCGGATGCGGCGACTGGAGCGGAGGGCGAGGATGGCGCGGGGATCGTCGTCGGCGCCGCGACCGGGCTCGGCGATGCATCCGAGGCCGAGGTCGAGGCCGAGGCAGAGGCCGAGACCGGCGCAGGAACCGGTGCCGAGACCGAGACCGAGGTCGAACCGACCCCGGCGGCCGGGAGCAGGAGCGGGATCGGCGCGGTCGGGGTCGGGCGCGAGTGCTCCGTTTCATCGGGCAGGAGGCCCGTCGGAACCTCGGTCACCCGACCGTCGGCCTCCACCGTCAGCGTCCAGTGCGAGGAATCGTCGATGAGCGAAGCCGTGGCCTCGATGCCGAGACGCTGCGCGCGCTCCTGAACGAAGGCGACGACGCGGTCGCGCAGCTCGTTGCCGTCGGCGGCCTGGATGCCGACCACGCCGCCGTCGGCGTGCACGTCGGCTTCGGTGGCGGAGGTCAGGAACACGGTGACACCGTCGTGCGTGTTGATCGAAGTGGACAATTCGTTCCCCTCAGGTCCGTGTGCGTGGTTGCTGCACGTGCGCCGGCGGTGGGGCGCCGGGTGAGCACGGAGCCCGGTGTTCGCGTCGATTGCGCATGCGAGGCGCACGTGCACGTGTGCGACACCGGTCGTTCCCCCGCGAACCAGTCTACGTTCCCGCCCTGCTGCGTGCTCGACGAAGCCCCGTCGGTCGGGTGGGCACCGCCGACCGTGCAGCCGCTCGCACGGTCGTGCTGCCGCGCAGCGCGACCGCGAGCAGGGCCAGCGCGATCACGGCCTGCACCGGGCCGAACCCGGTCACGAGCACGACGGCGATTCCGGCGACGCCGCAGACGGCGTCGACCGCCGCCGATCGGGCGGCCGGCCGCGACTCCGACGCAGCGGGGGCCGCATGCGGCACCGGGCGATGAGCCCGCCCCCGCTCGAAGCGTGCGAACAGCAGGGTGACGGGCACGACCGCGGCGGCGGCCACGCTCAGCCACACCGGTCGGGTCGCCCACCAGTCGGCGCTCAGCGGCTCGGGCAGCGCGAGGCCGGCGCCGGCGTTCGCGACGAGCAGCCCGCCCGCGAGGGCGACGAGCACCGGCATGTGCCAGAGGTATATCGTCATGGCGCGCTCTCCGACGGCCGACACGAGCCGCGAGGCATCCGCCCGCTCGACCCAGGCCCTGATGCGCGGGCGCGCCAGCTGGAAGAGCGCGAGCTGGGCGACGCCGAGTACGACCAGGCAGAGGGTCGGCGGGTTGAGGTTCACGTACATGTCGCCCGAGTACGGGCCGGCGACCGTGAGCACGGCGAGCAGCGTCAGGGATGCCGCGGCGACGCCCCACAGCGCGGAGGGCGCGAGCCGGTCGAGACCGCCGTCGGCGAGGTGGAAGCCGAGCTGCTGCACGAGCAGCCACACGAGCAGCAGGTTCAGGAAGCCGATCGCCTCGATGCCGGTCGAGAAGCGCAGCGCATCGACGGCGACGACTGCCGCGAGCAGCACGATCGGGGTGAGCATGCGGGCTCGCTCGTGGGCGCGCACCATGAGCGGCACGAGCGCCGACGTCGCGAGGTAGACGCCGAGGAACCACAGCGGCTGGCCGATGCGGAACCCCGCGGTCGCGACGAGTTCGGGTGCGAGACCGGCCGGGGCGAGCCAGACGAGCGAGCCGGCCACGACGGCCACGACGGCGATCGCGGGCCGCACGAGGCGTTCGAGCCGGGCCCGCACGTACTCGGCGCCGCTCGCTCCTCGCGACCGCATCGACCGCCAGTGGTGGAAGCTCGAGAACCCGCCCGCGATGAAGAACAGCGGCATGATCTGCACGACCCAGCTCACCGGCGCGAACCAGGCCTGATGCTCGATGGCGTTCTGCAGCACCGGGCCGTCGGCGCCGACGCTGACGCCCACCATCATCGCGTGCAGGGCGAAGACGACGACGAGCAGTGCCACGCGGATCGCGTCGACGCTCGGGTCGCGGGCGACGCCCGACGAGCGGGGTTCGGATGCCGCGGCGCGAGCCGCCGGAACGACCCGGGTGATCCCCGGCGAGCGTACGAGTGCGTCGGTCATGACCGGCTCCGTCCGGGCGGCCCTTCCGCCCACGCGAGCAGGCTAGGAACGCGGTGCCGCGCCGATCATCACCCGGGGGAGCGGTTCGCCGCCCCTACGGCGGTGCGCTCGGGAGCCCGACGGCGCCCTACCGGAGTAGGGGCGGGACGGAGGTCAGGAGCCCGGCTGCACGAGCCCGGTGTCGTATGCGAGCACGACGGCGTGCACGCGGTCGCGGAGCCCGAGCTTCGAGAGGATCTTGCTGACGTGCGTCTTGACCGTCTGCTCGGCGATGAAGAGGGCGGCGGCGATCTCCGAGTTCGAGAAGCCGCGGCCCACGAGGGTGAGCACCTCGCGCTCGCGATCGGTGAGCTCGGCCAGGCGAGTGCCCGACGGGCGCGGCGGCGGCCCGGAGCGGGCGAAGTCCTCGATGAGGCGACGGGTGACGCTCGGCGCGAGCAGCGCGTCGCCGGCGGCCACGATGCGCACGGCCGCTACGAGCTCTTCGGGCGTGGCATCCTTCAGCAGGAAGCCGCTCGCCCCGGCGCGCAGTGCCTCGTAGACGTAGTCGTCGATGTCGAACGTCGTGAGCATCAGCACCCGCGGCACGTAGTCGCTCGATCGCGGCGGGGTCTGCAGCGCGAGCGTCGCCTCGAGGCCGTTGCGGCCGGGCATGCGCACGTCCATCACGACCACGTCGGGTCGCAGCTCGTGCGCCATCGACACGGCCTCGTCGCCGTCGGCGGCCTGCCCGACGACCTCGATGCCGGGCTGGGCGGCGAGCACGGCGGCGAACCCGGCGCGCACCATCGCCTGGTCGTCGGCGATGAGCACCGAGATCGTCACGCCGTACCTCCGTCGGACCCGATCGGCAGGGTCGCCAGAACACGGTATCCGCCATCGGGACGCGCGCCGTACTCGGCGCGCCCGCCGAGCAGGGCTGCGCGCTCGTCGATGCCGATGAGGCCGTGGCCGCCGCCCTTCGCATCGGGCGCCGGGGCGGCCGTCGCCGCCTCGTTGTCGATGCACACGACGAGGTCGTCGGCGTGCATCTCCACCGAGACGAAGGTGGGTGCGCCGGGGGCGTGCCGCACGACGTTGCTGAGCGCCTCCTGCACGATGCGGTACGCGGCCGTCGCGGCGAGCCCGGCGTCGGGCAGCGATTCGGCGACGCCGAGCGTCACCGGCACCCCGGCGCGCTCGACGGATGCCGCGAGCTCGGGCAATTCGGCGAGGCCGGGCTGCGGCGCGGTCTCCGCAGCGGTGTCCGCGCTCCGGAGTACCCCGAGCAGTTGCCGCATCTCGGTCATCGCCGCGCGAGCGGATACCGCGATCTCGGCGAACTCGGTCTTGGCCCCCTCGCTCAGCCCCTCGACCCGGTAGGGCGCACTCGTCGCCTGCACGTGGATGATCGACAGCCCGTGCGCGACGACGTCGTGGAGTTCGCGGGCGATGCGATTGCGCTCCTCGACGAGCAGGCGTCGCTGCTGCTCCGATGCCGAATGCGCGCGCTCGCGGAAGAGCTCGACGCCGATCAGCCGGCGCTGGGCGACGAGCACGGCGATGGAGAAGGCGAGCGCCGTGACGGCCGCCCCCGTCACCATGTTGGCCGCGGCGCCCGCATCGACGAAGGCGAACGGGAACGTGACGACGACTGCGGCGACCCAGGTGATGAAGCCCACCCGCCACTCGAACATCAGGCCGAGCACGATGAGCAGTGCGCCCTGCGCGATGATCGACGTGACCGGCCACGGCCACGGCGGCCCGTCGGAGCCGGACGCGAGCAGCGCGAAGGAGAGGAGGCCGGCCGCGGAGAGGCCGGCAGCGACCCATGGCAGTCGCACCGAGAGGGGCAGGGCGCCGGCGACAGCGAGGCTCGTGCCGAAGGCCGCGAGCAGGTGCACGCCGTAGATCGTCGCGGCCAGGGGAACGGAGACCGACAGCAGGGTGATCGCGAGGAGCGAGGTGGTCACCCACATCCACGCGCGGAACTGGCGCTCGTCGTCGGTGATGTGGACCGGATTCGCGGGCATCGCGGGCATCGCGGCGCTCCGCGGTCGGTGCGGCTTCGCCTGCTTCGGCTTCGACTTCGACTTCGTCGCGGATGTCGCGGATGTCGCCGACGCCGCGGATGCCGCCGGCCTCGGCGGCACGCCCGGCGCCGGCGGTGCGGGCGGCACGGGTGCCGACGCATCCGACGGGCGTGGAGTGGGCTGCTGGATCGGGGCCATGATGCCAGTACTCAACCACGCGGTGCGCGCCGTCGCATCCCTCGTCAGAGCGATTCCCCGCCCCTACGCCGGTACTGTGCCCGGGTGCGGGTCAGCCGTGCGGTCGGCGCCCCGCGGGCGGGGTCACCGCGTCGACGACCGCGTCGGGCCGCATGGCCGCCGAGGCGCGCACATCGCGCCGGCGTTGCGCGCGATTGATCGAGATCAGCCGGGCGTCGCGAAGCGGCAGCTGCACGCGCTCCTCGGCGGCGACGCCGGCACGCAACTGGCGTGCCCGCTCGACCTCGGTGTCGAGCACGGCGCCGAAGAGCATCGCGAGGTTCGAGAGCCAGACCCACAGGAGGAAGGCGATGACCCCGCCGAGCACGCCGTAGACCCGCTGGTAGTTGCCGACCCCGAAGACGTAGACGGCGAAGAGCGCCGTCGTGATGATCCACGCGAGCAGGGCGCCGACCGCGCCGACGCTGAACCAGCGCAGGTTCCGCCGCCGCACGTTCGGCCCCGCCCAGTAGAGCATCGCCATCACGAGGATGCCGATCGCCGCGAGCACGGGGATCTTGCCGAGATCCCACCAGAAGGCGACGCCGTCGTCGAGCCCGAGCACGCTCGCGGCGGCCTCGGCGACCGGTCCGGTCACCGCGAGGCCGACGGCGGCGATGGCGCCGAGCACCACCAGCACGGCCGACACCGCGAGCATCGCGGGGCGCATCTTCCAGAACGGGCGGCCCTCCTCGACCTCGTAGATGCGGTTCATGCCGCGGCCGAAGGCGCCCACGAAGCCCGACGCGGCCCAGAGTGTGCCGACGAGGCCGGTCACGAACGCGAGGCCCGCGTGGGAGGCGTTCAGCAGCTGGTCGATGGGCTCGCTGAGAGCGTCGACGACGGATGCGCCGCCGAGCTCCTCCACGACGCTCATCACGTCGGCCATCACGGCCTCGGCGCTCCCGAAGATGCCGAGCAGCGCGAGGGCGGCGAGGAGCGCCGGGAAGACCGCCAGCAGCCCGTAGAAGGTGAGGGCGGCCGCGATGTCGTGCACCTGGTTGATGCGGTACTCGTGCACCGTGCGGGTGAGGATGACCCGCCAGTCGTCGCGCGAGAGCTGCACCGGCGAGTCGTTGCCGCTCGAGTCGCGGGCGCCCGAGCCGTTGCCGTCCGAGCCGTTGCCGCTCGAGCCGTCGCGTGCGTCGCCGCGGCCTGGGTCGTCGTTGCGTCGGCCGAGGCCGGGTGAGTCGTGCTCGGGCATGCCGCCTCCCATCGGGAACGCCCCGAGCCTACGACGCGCGGCCGGCTTCGGCACAGGGGTTGCCGAGTGCCGAGCGGGCGGCACGGAGTCGGGGGGCGGCACCTCGCGGCTCAGCCGAGGTGCGCGTGCAGGAACGCCGCCACGCGGGCGCGGAGCGTCTCGTCGAGGATGCCGATCGAGTGATCGACGCCCGGCACGACCACGAGTTCGACGGGCACGCCCGCCGCCGCGAGGGTCTGGGCGAATCGCTGCGACTGGCCGAGCGGCACGACCTCGCGCTCGGCGTGGCCGATGAAGAACGGCGGATCGCTCGGGTCGGCATGGGAGCCGGCCGAGGCATCCGTCGCCTGAGGGCACTGCGCATCGCTCGCTCCGGGCGGGCAGTCGAGGTACTCGCCGACGATGCGGTGCAGCCAATCGGATGCCTCGTCGGCCGCGAGCTCAGCCGCACCGAGTTCCACGGGGCCCGAGAGCTCGGCGACCGCCGCGACCCGCGAGCCCTCGTCGAGCGGACCGTCGCCGGTCGTGCCGAGCAGGGCGGCGAGGTTGCCGCCGGCCGAACCGCCGAACGCGCCGATGCGATCGGGGTCGATGCCGAATCGCTCGGCCTGCTCGGGCGAGCGCAGCCACTCGACGGCGAGGGCGACGTCGTCGATCTGGGCCGGGAAACGGACGTCGGGCACGAGCCGGTAGTTGACCGATGCCGCGACGAAGCCCTCGCTCGCGAGCCACAGGCAGACGTTGCGCCAGTCGGAGTTCGCCTTGTCTCCGCGCGCCCAGCTGCCGCCGTGGATCGAGACGACCGCGGCTCGGGACTCGACCGGGAACCCGACGCGCGCCGGGGTGCAGACGTCGAGGGTGAGCAGCGTCCCGTCTTCGCGGGCACCGTATTCGAGATCAGGCTCGACGCCGATGCCGGCCGGCGCCGTGAAGGTGCGAATGCCGATGATCGCCGCGCTCGCGACCTCGCTCGCGGCGTCGGAGCCCTTCGGGTCGATCTCCCGCAGCTGCTGGTGGAACCCCGAGAGCGCGCCGACGCTCGCGATGGCGGCTGCTGCGGCCGTGACGGCCCAGAGCACCCGCCTGGCGCGGGTGCCGGAGCCGCCTGTGCGTCGGGTCGAGGTCACACCGGGCTCCGGGTTCAGGGGTGGAGTGATGCTACCTCACGCCAGGGTCGTTGGAAACGCTTCCCGTCGTCGCTGTGGGGGCCGCGATGAGCGTCTTCGCGAAGCACACCGAGTGCGGTTCGCCGACGTACTGGCCGAACTGCGGAATCAGGCGGTACCCGCGCCGCGCATACAGCGCCTGCGCCGCGTCGTGCAGGTCGCCGGTCTCGAGCACGATCTCGATGATGCCGCGGGCGGCGGCATCCGCCTCGATGCGGTCGAGCAGCGCCGCGGCGACGCCGCGCCCGCGAGCCTCGGGATCGACGAACATGCGCTTCAACTCGCCGCGCGAGGCATCCGCTTCGGCGACGAGCGCGGCGATGCCGACGGCGCGGTCGCCGTCGCGGGCGACGTAGAAGGCCACCTCTGCGCGTTCGAGCGTCGCGATGTCGAGCAGGAAGCTGCTCTCCGGCGGGTAGAGGCTCTCCGCGTAGGCGGTGCTGCCGTCGAGCAGGCGCTCGACCTCGGGCTGGCGGGGCGGTTCGACGGCGACGGTCACTGAGGGGTGCACCCGCCGAGCGTACGCCGCGTGCGTTTCCCGGGTGTTACCGGCGCGGCCGGCGTTCGTGAAGGGCTCGCGGTCGGATGCCTCGTGCGGGACTTTCCCAGAAGATTCCGGTATCGTTGCCGAGTCGGTTCTGGACACCGCGCCGTGCGCGGATGGGTTTGTGAGTCCAAAGGGCCGGTTTCGGGGCATCAGGCCTCGGATAGTCACCGTATGTGAACGGCCCCGGTCGACGATGCTCCGGGTTCTCAGTGTGCTGCGCCTGCAGTGGCGCTGCCATGTACACGAGTACAACCCAGGAAGTCACCATGCCCAAGAACAAGAAACCCCAAGGCGGCAGGCCCGCCAAGAACTTCGATCCCTCGTACGCGAAGGGCGGCTCGAAGGGCGGCCCGGCGCGCGCCGGTTCGTCGAAGCCCGGCTCGCGCAGCGAGGGTCACCGCGGCTACCGCCCCGAGCCCGCCGACGCCCCGCGCAAGGAGCGTTGGTCGCGCGAGGAGCGCGTCTCCACCGGCCGTGCCCCCCATCGCTCCGACCGCGACGGCCGTGACGAGCGCGCACCGCGTTCGTTCGACCGCAACGATCGCCCGGCGCGTTCCTTCGATCGTGACGACCGCGCGCCCCGCTCGGGTGAGCGGAACGACCGCGCGCCCCGCTCGTTCGACCGCAACGACCGGCCGGCACGCTCCAACGACCGCGACGAGCGTGCGCCCCGCTCGTACGACCGGAACGATCGCGGCGACCGCGCGCCCCGCTCGTTCGACCGCAACGACCGTCCGGCTCGCTCCTTCGACCGCGACGACCGTGCACCTCGCTCGTTCGACCGCAACGACCGCCCCGCGCGTTCGTTCGATCGCGATGACCGTGCGCCCCGTCGCGATCGCGACGACCGCCCTGCGCGTTCCTTCGACCGCGACGACCGTGCACCCCGTCGCGATCGCGACGACCGCCCCGCGCGTTCGTTCGACCGCAGCGACCGCCCGGCTCGCCCCGCCTACCGCGAGGACCGCCCCGCGCGATCCTTCGACCGCGATGACCGGGCCCCTCGCCGTGACCGCGAGGACCGCCCCGCGCGTTCGTTCGACCGCAGCGACCGCCCGGCGCGTTCGTTCGACCGCAGCGACCGCCCGGCGCGTTCGTTCGACCGCAGCGACCGCCCCGCCCGCTCCTACGACCGTGCCGACCGCGCGCCTCGCCGCGACGTCGACCGCCCCGGCTTCGCCGACTCCGGTCGCCGCGATTCGAGCTTCTACCCGGCCAAGGAGCAGGGTCACCGCTTCTCGCCGAACGACGACGTCGTGCTCGAGCGCCTCGAGGCCGAGGCCATCCAGGCGACCGACGCCGAGGGTGTGAGCTTCGCCGACCTCGGTCTCGGCGGCAACGTCGTGCGCGCCCTCAAGGAGCTCGGCGCCGAGTCGCCGTTCCCGATCCAGGCCGCGACCATCCCGGTCGTGCTCGAGGGTCGCGACGTGCTCGGCCGCGGCAAGACCGGCTCGGGCAAGACCATCGCCTTCGGCGCCCCGACCGTCGAGCGTCTCATGTCGCTCTGGGCCGAGTCCGGCAAGGCCGGCGGCAAGCGCCAGATGGGCCGCAAGCCCCGCGCGCTCATCCTCGCCCCCACCCGCGAGCTCGCGCTGCAGATCGACCGCACCGTGCAGCCCATCGCGCAGAGCGTCGGCCTCTTCACCACGCAGATCTACGGCGGCGTGCCGCAGCAGCGCCAGGTCGGCGCGCTCCAGCGCGGCGTCGACATCGTGATCGGCACGCCCGGACGCATCGAAGACCTCATCGAGCAGCGCCGACTCGACCTCTCCGAGGTCGTCATCACGGTGCTCGACGAGGCCGACCACATGTGCGACCTCGGCTTCCTCGAGCCGGTGCAGCGCATCATCCGTCACACCGCCGCGGGCGGCCAGAAGCTGCTCTTCTCGGCGACGCTCGACAAGGGCGTCGCAACGCTCGTCGACGAGTTCCTCGTCGAGCCGGCCGTGCACGAGGTCGCCGGTGAAGACCAGGCCTCGTCGACGATCGAGCACCGCGTGTTCGTCATCGGCAACCACGAGAAGCGCGACATCGTCGCCGAGCTCGCCAACCGCGCGGGCAAGACCCTCGTCTTCAGCCGCACCCGGGCGTTCGCCGAAGACCTCACCGAGCACCTCGAGGACTACGGCATCCGCGCGGTCGCCCTGCACGGCGACCTGAACCAGTCGCGTCGCACACGCAACCTGCAGCAGCTGACTTCGGGCCGGGTCAACGTGCTCGTCGCAACGGATGTCGCGGCGCGCGGCATCCACGTCGACGACATCGATCTCGTGATCCAGGCCGACGCGCCCGACGAGTACAAGACCTACCTGCACCGCTCGGGCCGTACCGGCCGCGCGGGCAAGGCCGGCCAGGTCGTCACGCTCATCCCGCGCAACCGGCAACGCCGCATGACCGAGCTGCTCGACCGCGCCGAGATCGACGTCGACTTCGTCGACATGCGCCTCGGCGACGACTTCGCCGGCGAACTCGAGCGCGGCGCCGCCGAGGTCGGGGCCGAGTCGGTCGTGGCCGAGCAGACGGCCGAACTCGCTGAGACGGTCGAGGTCGTCGAGATCGTCGACGTCGTTGAGGCCGTCGACACCGAGTCCGCCACCGCCGACGAGAAGCTCGCCGGCTGAGTCGCGCACCACTCGATCGAAGGCCCGTATCCCGTGTGGATGCGGGCCTTCGTCGTCACCGGGGCATCCCTGAGTTCTGACCCCCCTTCGGCCCACTAGGCTCGCGCCATGCGCCTCGTGAATGTCGGCATGGCCGCCGCCCTCGTCCTGCTCCTGATTGGCTGCGCCGCGCCTGACCCGGCACCGACGCCGGTCGCCGAGCCGACGCCGGTGAAGGGCGCTCCCGCAGGACCGTTGACGTGCGGAGATCTCGTGTCGGGTGCGCACCTCGCGGCCGCGATGACCGGCAGCGACGCCATCGCGCCCGAGCCGGTGCGGGCGATCCGGCCGACCGATGCGTTCGACGCCGTGGAAATCGCCGCGGCGGGTGGCCTCGGTTGTTCCTGGCGCGTTGGCGAGGCGCCGACCACGATCTACGCCCGTGGCGCCGACGTTGCGTACCTCACCGTCGAGGTGCTGCCGGATGCAGCTGAGCAGTGGCAACCGGCGTGGGCCGGTGACGCACCCTCCGACGACACGCTGGACATCAGCGGCATCAAGGTATCGACAACGGTCGGTGAGTCGGGCTGGCAACTCACGGCACCCGTCGGAGACGCATGGGTCGCCATGCGCCTGAGCGCACCCGGTCTCGGCACGACGGGCACGCGCTACGACGGCCTTCCGCCCGAAGAGGTCCTCGCCAGGCTGGGAACCGTGGCCGAGTCGGTGTTCGGCGCGGTGGAGGAGGCGACGCCCGCGCAACTCGCGTGGCCGGCCGCCGCGTCGCAGAGACAGGGAGACGCCGTCTGCAACGGCGGCCTCGACCCGCAAGCCATCGGTATGGCGCTCGACACGACGTTCACCGAGGCCGAGGTCGACGACCCGACGACGCGCGCTCCGCAGTCGTTCGAAGAGGCGGTCGCGGGCGCGTCTCGGTCGTACTCGTGCGACTACCTCACCGACAGTCAACGCGGGCCGCGCATCTCGGTCGTCCACGGCGCTGGTGTCTTCTTCGACCTATTGGGGCAGTACGACGTCTCGACGGCGTTCGCACCGCTCGATCTCTCGGCCGTCGCAGGTGCGAGCGGTGCCGACGCCGCGATCGTTGCGCTGGTGACCGACGGCCCGTCCTCGCCGGTGCTGATGAGGGTCGGTGACTCGGTGTACGAGGTCACGAGCCACGACGGGGCGACGGCGGTCGCCGAGGCGATCCTCGCGCAAATCCGCTGACCTACAGCGCAGCGCACCCACGATCGGCGCGGGCAGAGTGAGTCGGGTGGCGCCCGAGGCATCCATTTGCCATAATTACCTTCTGAACGGTCGGTCGGGAATTCGGGACCGGTCGAATACCGCGCACCTGCCTACGCTGGGTGCAGCGTTCCACGGACAGTGCGGTCAGGAGTGAACCATGGCGGAGGCCTACCTCGTCGGCGGAGTGCGTACGCCGGTCGGCCGCTACGGCGGCGTGCTCGCCGGAGTGCGGCCCGATGACCTCGCGTCGCTCGTCGTCGGGGAGGCCTTGCGCCGGGCCGGCCTCGAGCGGGCGGCCATCGAGGCCGGCGCGATCGACGAGGTGATCTTCGGTGCGGCGAACCAGGCCGGCGAAGACAACCGCAACGTCGGCCGCATGTCGGTGCTGCTCGCCGGACTTCCCGACTCGGTGCCGGGCATCACGGTCAATCGGCTCTGCGCCTCGGGCATGTCGGCCATCACGATGGCGGCGCAGGCGATCCGGGCCGGCGACGCCGACCTCATCATCGCCGGCGGCGTCGAATCGATGACCCGCGCGCCGTGGGTGCAGGCCAAGCCCGAGCGGCCGTGGGCGAAGCCCGGCGCCGCCTACGACACGTCGATCGGCTGGCGCTTCCCGAATCCGAGACTGCTCTCGCGCGACAAGGCGACCTTCTCGATGCCCGAGACGGCCGAAGAGGTCGCGCGGGTCGACGGCATCACGCGCGAAGAGGCCGATGCCTTCGCGCTGCGTTCGCAGCGGCGCGCCGAGGCAGCCATCGCGGCGGGCCGGTTCGAGGCCGAGATCGTCGGCGTGGCGACGGCGCGCGGCGAGGTGCTCGTCGACGAAGGTCCGCGGCCGGAGACGACCCTCGAGGCGCTCGCGCGCCTGCGCGCCGTCGTGCCCGGTGGCTCGATCGTGACGGCGGGCAACTCGAGCGCCCTCAACGACGGGGCTTCGGCCATCGTGGTCGCGAGCGCCGAAGCGGTCGAGCGCTACGGGCTCACACCGCGGGCGCGCGTCGTCGTCGGCGCCTCTGCCGGGCTCGCGCCCGAGATCATGGGCCTCGGCCCGGTGCCCGCGACCGAGAAGGCGCTCGCCCGCTCGGGCCTGTCGATCGCCGATCTCGGCTCGATCGAGCTCAACGAGGCGTTCGCCACCCAGTCGCTCGCCGCGATGCGCCGGCTCGGCCTCGACCCCGAGCGGGTCAACGCCGACGGCGGGGCGATCGCGCTGGGGCATCCGCTCGGCTCGTCGGGGTCGCGCCTCGTGGTGACGCTGCTCGGCCGCATGGAGCGCGAGGACTCGCGCTACGGCCTCGCCACGATGTGCGTCGGAGTGGGCCAGGGCAGCGCACTCATCGTGGAGCGCGTGAAATGAGCGCGACGACGCGTCGGGCCGCGCCTGCGGGCCTCGGGCGACCGTGCGGGCCACCGTGCGGGCAGTCGTCAGGCATCGATCCGTCGATCTTCGCCCTTCGTCTCGCCTTGTTGGGCGAACATCGACGGATCGACCGGGGAGCGAGGCGCGACGATGAGCGCGGCGACGGATCGACCGGGAGCGGGGCGCGTGCGATGAGCGCGACGACGGATCGACCGGGGAGCGAGGCGCGATGATGGGCGCGACGACGGATCGACCGGGGAGCGAGGCGCGATGATGGGCGCGACGACGGATGCCGCGAGCTCACCGCTCCTCGTCGAGCGGCACGACGACCGGGTCGTCGCCACGCTCAATCGGCCGGGCAAGCGCAACGCGATCGACCAGGCGACGATCGATGCGCTCCACCTGCTCTGCGCCGAGCTCGAAGCGATGCCGCGCACCCTCATCCTCACCGGTGCGGGCGGTGTCTTCGCCTCGGGCGCCGATATCGCCGAGCTTCGCGAACGCCGAGCCGATGACGCGCGCGCGGGCATCAACGCGAACGCGTTCGTGCGCCTCGCGCTGCTGCCGATGCCCGTGATCGCCGCCCTCGACGGGTACGCGCTCGGCGGCGGTGCAGAGCTCGCGTATGCCGCAGACATCCGCATCGCGACGCCCACGCTGAAGATGGGCAACCCCGAGACGGGCCTCGGCATCATCGCCGCGGCCGGCGCGAGCTGGAGGCTGAAGGAGATCGTCGGCGACGCCCGCGCGATCGAGCTGCTGCTCACGGGCCGCACGATCGGCGCCGCCGAGGCGCTCGAGATCGGGCTCGTGAGCGAGCTGCATCCGGCCGACGAACTGCTCGCGGCCGCCCACGTCATCGCCGACCGCATCGCCCGCAACGACCGGGCCGCGACGATCGCGACGAAGCGCGTGTTCCGCGCCCAGCGGGGCGAGCACCCCGCCGTCGACCTCGAGGAGCAGGCCGTGCTCTTCGAGAGCCCCGAGAAGTTCCGGCGCATGACCGAGTTCCTCGAGAGGAAGCAGAAGTGAACGAGACCGCAACAGGCGCTCCTGCCGATGTCGGCGTGCTGGGCGGGGGGCGCATGGGCGCCGGCATCGCGCACGCCTTCCTGCTCGCCGGATCCCGCGTCACGGTCGTCGAGCGCGATGCGGATGCCGCGTCGGCGGCGTCGGGCCGGGTGCTCGAGTCCATCGCGGCGTCCGTCGCGAGGGGCACCGCCGACGACGACGAGCCGGCCATCGCCTCGCGCTTCGCGACGTCGACCGACGTGCAGGACTTCGCCCGCTGCGACGTCGTCGTCGAGGCCGTGCCCGAACAGCTCGAAGTGAAGATCGACGCGCTCACCCGCGTCGAGTCGGTGCTCGCGCCCGGCGCCGCCCTCGCCTCGAACACCTCGTCGATCTCGATCGACCAGCTCGCGGCCCTGCTCGACCGGCCCGAGCAGTTCCTCGGGATGCACTTCTTCAACCCCGTGCCCGCCTCGACGCTCGTCGAGATCGTGCGCGGCGAGGCGACCGACGGGCCGCTCGTCGAGCGGGCGCGCGGCTGGGTGCACGCGATCGGCAAGACGCCGATCGTCGTCGCGGATGCCCCGGGCTTCGCCTCGTCACGGCTCGGGGTCGCACTCGGGCTCGAGGCGATCCGCATGCTCGAAGACGGCGTCGCCTCGGCGGAAGACGTCGACGCGGCGATGACCCTCGGCTACAAGCATCCGATCGGGCCGTTGCGCCTGACCGACATCGTGGGCCTCGACGTGCGACTCGGCATCGCCGAGTACCTCTCGTCGACGCTCGGCGAACGCTTCGCCCCGCCCGCGCTGCTGCGGCGCCTGGTCGCCGAGGGCAAGCTCGGCCGCAAGACCGGCGAGGGCTTCTACCTCTGGGATGCCCCGTGAAAGGAACACCGATGACCGAGATGCTGCCGAGTTACGTGAACGGCGAGTGGTGGACCCCTGATGGCGAGGCGGCGGGCGCGACGGAGGTGCGGGACGCCTCGACCGGTGAGCTCGTCACCCGCGTCTCGACCGCGGGGCTCGACCTCGGCGCCGCGCTCGAGTACGCCCGCACCGTCGGGCAGGCCTCGCTCGGCGAGCTCACCTTCCACCAGCGGGCGGTGCTGCTGAAGCAGATGGCGCTCGCGCTGAGCGAGCGGAAGGCCGAGCTCTACGAGCTCTCGGCGCGCACCGGCGCGACGAAGCAGGACTCGTGGGTCGACATCGACGGCGGCATCGGCGTGCTCTTCACGTACTCGTCGAAGGGGCGTCGCGAGATGCCGAACTCGAAGGTCTACGTCGACGGCGCGGTCGAGAACCTCTCGAAGGACGGCTCATTCCTCGGGCGGCATATCTACACCCGCCTGCCCGGCGTGGCCGTGCAGATCAACGCCTTCAACTTCCCGGTATGGGGATCGCTCGAGAAGTTCGCGCCCGCGTTCCTCGCCGGGGTTCCGACGCTCGTGAAGCCCGCCACGCCGACCGGATACCTCGCCGAGGCCTTCGTGCGCATCCTCGTCGAGTCGGGGCTGCTGCCCGCGGGCTCGTTGCAGCTCGTCTCGGGCAGTGTGCCCGAGCTCTTCGACCACTTGCGGCTCGGCGACCTCGTCGCCTTCACCGGCTCGGCGTCGACCGCCGAGAAGCTGCGCGCCCACGCCTCGGTGCAGACCGGCGGCGTACGGTTCACGAGCGAGACCGACTCGATCAACGCGAGCGTGCTCGGCACCGACGCGGTGCCGAGCACCCCCGAGTTCGACGCGTACGTGAAGCAGCTCGTCGCCGAGATGACGACGAAGGCCGGGCAGAAGTGCACGGCGATCCGCCGGGCGATCGTGCCCGGGGCATCCGTCGAGGCCGTGATCGCCGCCGTGCGGGCCCGCATCGCCGAGCGGGTGGTCGTCGGCGACCCGCGCGCCGAGGGCGTCACGATGGGCCCGCTCGCCTCGCTCGCGCAGCGCGACGAGGTGCTGCGCCAGGTCGGCCGGCTCGAGGCAGGCGGCGGCGAGCTCGTCATCGGCTCGACGGATGCCCCGACCGTCACGCTTCAGGGCGGCGCCACCGGCGAGGCATCCGATGGCGCCTTCGTCGCCCCCATGCTGCTGAGATTCGCGGATGCCGCGAGCCCCGCGCTGCACGAGGTCGAGGCGTTCGGCCCGGTGTCGTCGATCATCGGCTACGACTCGCTCGCCGAGGCCGCCGCCCTCGTGGCGCGTGGCGGCGGATCGCTCGTGACGAGCGTCGCGACGCACGACCCCGAGGTCGCCGTGGCGCTGGCGTCGGGCATCGCGGCCTACAACGGCCGCGTGCTGTTCCTCGATCGCGACGACGCGCGCTCGTCGACGGGCCACGGCTCACCGCTGCCGACCCTCGTGCACGGCGGCCCCGGGCGGGCGGGCGGCGGCGAGGAGCTCGGCGGCATCCGTGCGGTGCTGCACCACATGCAGCGCACGGCCGTGCAGGGATCGCCCGAGATGCTCACCGCCCTCACCGGCGTGTGGCACGCCGGGTCGGAGGCGCGCCCCGGCGGAGTGCATCCGTTCCGCAAGTCGCTCGCCGAACTGCGCATCGGCGATCAGGTCGTGTCGGGTTCGCGCACCGTGACGCTCGACGACATCGAGACCTTCGCGGCGTTCACGGGCGACACGTTCTACGCGCACATGGATGAGGATGCGGCATCCGCGAACCCGTTCTTCCCGGGCCGGGTCGCGCACGGGTACCTGCTCGTCTCGTGGGCTGCGGGTCTTTTCGTCGACGCGGCGCCGGGCCCGGTGCTCGCGAACTCGGGCCTCGAGAACCTGCGTTTCGTCACGCCGGTGTCGCCCGGCGACTCGATCCGGGTCGAGCTCACCGCGAAGCAGATCACGCCGCGCGAGACCGACGAGTACGGCGAGGTGCGCTGGGACGCGGTGCTGCGCAACCAGGACGACGAGCTCGTGGCGTCGTACGACGTGCTCACGCTCGTGGCGAAGGAGCTCGCGCCCGCCTGAGCGCCGGGGTCATTCGACCGATGCCAGCACGGCATCGACGAACCGCGCCGCGAGGTACGCCTGCCCGGCATCGTTCAGGTGGAGCCGATCGCCGAGATCGAAGTCGGGGCTGTTGGCCTGGTCGAGCCAGGGGCTCGGGGCCGCGGGGTCGATGTAGACGGCGCCGGCCTCCGTCGCCGTGGCTCGGATCGCACCGGACTCGTCGCGATTGCCGCCGCCGCCGAATGGAGCGGTCGGGCCGAAGACGATCACGTCGGCATCGGGCCATGCCGTGCGTGCTGCCTGCACCGTCGCGGCGACGTTGGCCCGTTCGGTGGCGGCCGGCACGAGGAGGTCGTTGAGGCCGCCCTGCAGGATGACGAGGTCGTAGGCGCCCCCGGCCTCGGCGTGCCTGCGAACCCGATTCGCGTAGTCGAGCCCCGTTCGGCCGTCGGCGGCGAGGCCCTGGGTGAACCCGGTGCCGCTGACACCGTCGATCGTGGCCTGCCATCCACGATCGTCGGCGACGAGATGGGCCCAGTCGGTGCCGGGAGCGATTCCGTACCCCTCGGTGAAGGAGTCGCCGATGATCAGGACCTCGGCACCCTCGGCGAGGCGCGACGGGGAGAGCGTGGCGGCCGCCGCGGGGGGCGTGGGCGCCGTCGGGGAGGCGGCGGAACTCGCAGAAGGCACGGGCGGCGAGCTGCACGCGGTGAGCAGCAGGGCGACGACCGCAGCGAACGGCGCCACCGTCGACGCGACACGGTGATGACCAAGACGCTTCGATCTCATCACGACGATGCTAAGCGAAGCGACGCGGATCAGCCGCGCAGCGCGAGCACGAAGGGCAGCACCTCGGTTGCGCCCGCCCGGCGCAGCTCGCGCGCGGCGATCGTGAGGGTCCACCGGCTGTCGGCCTGATCGTCGACGAGCAGCACGCCCCCGGGCGGCATGGCGAGGCCGTCGGCCGAGAAGCGATTCCACAGCCCGGCGAGCCGGAACGCGCTGTTGCCGCCCGGCTCACCGCTCGGGCCGCCGTTGTCGTGCTCGAGCGCGCCGAGGTAGGGGAGTCGCCCGACCTCGGCGAGGCCACGGGCGAGGGAGTCGACGAGCAGCGGGCGCGAGCGCGACGGCATGGCGACGACCGCGACCGGGCGCTCGGCCCAGCCCCAGCCGGCGAGCACGCGCACGCACGCGGCGAGCACCTGCGGTGACACGGGGGCGTCGGGGGAGCCCGGCGCGAAGAGCTCGCGCAGGGTGCCGCCCCAGCCGAGGTCGGTGAGTCGGGCGAGCGCGCGCCCTTCGCCTGCCTGCTCGGCCGGGGCGATGCGGCCCTTCACGTGCACCCCGAGACGGTCGGCACCCGTCGGCCACGCGCGGCGCGGTTCGATGGGCACGCCGACGCGGTCGAGTGATTCGGCGGCGGTGGCGCTCGCGGATGCCGCGATCTCACGTGGATACCAGACGCCCGCGCAGTTGTCGCACCGCCCGCAGGGCGCGGCCGTGTCGTCGTCGAGCGATCGCTGCAGGAACTCCATGCGGCATCCGTCGGTCTGCTCGTAGTCGATCATGTGCTGCTGCTCGGCGAGGCGCTCGGCGGCGATGCGCTCGTAGCGTTCGGCGTCGTAGACCCACGGGGTGCCGGTCGAGACCCAGCCGCCCCGCACCCGGCGCACGGCGCCGTCGACGTCGAGCACCTTGAGCAGCAGCTCGAGCGGTGTGCGGCGGATGTCGACCATCGCCTCGAGCGCGGGTGTGGACATCGGCACGTCGGAGAGGGCGCCGATGACGCGCTCGGCACGCTCCTGATCGGGCATCGACGCCGTCGCGAAGTAGTGCCAGATGGCGCCGTCTTCGGTGCCGGGGAGGAGAAGCACGTCGGCGCTCTCGCTCGCGCGCCCGGCGCGCCCGACCTGCTGGTAGTAGGCGACGGGCGACGACGGGGCGCCGAGGTGCAGCACGAAGCCGAGGTCTGGCTTGTCGAAGCCCATGCCGAGCGCGCTCGTCGCGATGAGCGCCTTCACCTCGTTGCGCTTCAGCATGCCCTCGGACTCCGCGCGTTCGTCGGTGTCGGTCTGGCCCGTGTAGGCGCGCACCTCATGGCCGCGCTCGCGCAGCAGTCGAGCCGTGTCGTTGGCGGCGGCGACGGTCAGGGTGTAGATGATGCCCGAACCGGGAAGGTCGTCGAGGTGGCTGAGCAGCCACGCCAGGCGGCTCGGAGCGTCGGGCAGCCGCAGCACCCCGAGTCGCAGCGAAGACCTCGCTAGCGGCCCGCGAATCGTGAGCACGCCGGTGCCCGCGTCGGTGCCCGCCCCGGAGCCGTCGGCCGAGCCCTCGGCCGCACCGGTGCCGAGCTGCTCCGCGACATCCGCCACGACCCGGCTGTTGGCGGTCGCCGTCGTGGCGAGCACCGGCACTTCGGCGGGCATCTGCGAGATGAGCTCGCGCAGCCGCCGGTAGTCGGGCCGGAAGTCGTGCCCCCAGTCGCTGATGCAGTGCGCCTCGTCGACGACGAGCATGCCGATGCGGCGCACGAGCGCGGGCAGCTGCTCTTCACGGAAGCTCGGGTTGTTGAGCCGCTCGGGCGAGACGAGCAGCACGTCGACCTCGTCGCGGTCGAGCTGGGCGAGCACGTCGCCCCACTCGTGTGCATTGGTCGAATTGATCGCCACCGCGCGCACGCCGGCGCGCTCCGCCGCGGCGATCTGGTCGCGCATGAGCGCGAGCAGTGGCGAGACGAGCACCGTCGGGCCCGCGCCCCGCCGACGCAGCAGCAGGGTCGCGACGAAGTACACCGCCGACTTTCCCCACCCGGTGCGTTGCACGACGAGCGCGCGTCGACGCCCTTCGACGAGGGCCTCGATCGCCTCGAACTGGCCGTCGTGGAAGCCCGCGTCATCACGCCCTACGAGTTCGCGCAGCGCGGCGAGTGCGGCGCTCTGGGTGTCGGTCGCGATCGGCGTCATCCCCCCAGCATTGCGGATGCCGCTGACAGCTCGCCCGCCGTTCTCATTTCGCGCGATTTTTTCCACCTCAGACGCTGATTCCACGTAGACGCTGAATCCATCTCGGATACGGAGTCCATGTCGAACACGGGGGCCGGGTCGGACACGAGCCCATGTCAGACGCGGATTCGGTATGCCAGTTTCGCCTCATCGATGAGGCGGAACTGGCATACCGATTGGGGAGCACGAGGTGCATCGATCTCAGTGCGGTGAGGAAGGAGGGGTGAGGAAGGAGGGGTGAGGAAGGAGGGGTGAGGAAGGAGGTGGGTATCCGGCAGCCGGGCCGTGGTGAGGAATACGGCGATCAGCGGATGCCGCAGGCCCGCCTTAGCGAGGAATCTCGACGCATACGAACTCGACGCATACGAACGACGCAGAGACAGCCTCGACACAGAGACAGCCTCGACACACAGAGAGAACCAGGAGTCGCCATGTTCATCTCGGAAGTCAGCTTTCCCCACCTGATCGCAGCGAGCGACGAGCGCCTCGCCGAGGAACTGGAGCGGCGCCGGATCGTCGACGAGCGGCGCGCGGAGGAGGCGTCGCCGATGGGGCGTCGGGCTCGACGAGCGGCGTCGCATCGCGGCATCCGTCGGGCCGTCGACCCGAGCCTGGGCGGCTCCGCAACGGCGTGGGCCCGCGCCGGCAGGGGCTGACGGGCGCGGAGGACGGCTCGACCGGGCAGCTCAGCCGAGCAGCTCGAGCGGGCAGCTCAGCCGAGCAGCTCGTCGACGCGGTTCGAGGTCGGCATGCGCAGCCCGTCGAGCGCGACGGCGATGACGTCGTCGGCGAGCTTGTCGGCGTCTTCGCGGCCGCCCGGGCGGTACCACTCGACGATCGAGTTGATCATGCCGAATGTCAGGCGCGCGACGACGCTCGCGTCGATGTCGGAGCGCAGCGTGCCCTCGGCCTGCGCCTCCTCGACGAGTGCGGTGACGGCCTTGTCGAAGGCACGACGCCGGGCGAGCGCGCGGCGTTCGACTTCGGTGTTGCCGCGCACCCTCAGCAGCAGGGTCACGGAGGAGAGCTTCGCGACGAGCACCCGCACGGCGCCGCGGAGCACGTGGTCGACCCGGTCGGCCGCGCGTCCGCCCGCGGCATCCGCTTCGCTCAAGACGCCCTCGAGCGCGCCGAGCGCATCGTCGAGTGCGCGTTCGAGGATCTCGTCTTTCGAGGCGAAGTGGTGGTAGATCGCCGACTTCGACAACCCGAGGCGGTCGGCGAGCACGCCCATCGAGGTCGCGTCGTAGCCGTACTGGTTGAAGGCGGCGACAGCGACCTCGAGGATGCCCTGCTGGTCGTAGCCGGGGCGCCCGCGTCGAAGTGATCCGTTCTCTGACATCTGCCTCAGTCTTCCATTCTCGGCCGGTGCCGTCTCGACACGACGTGAATCGGCGTCACCTTGCGACCCGCGGGTCGACCCGAGGGTCGCCGGCTCACTTCGCGCGCAGGTCGTAGACGCGCTGGTACTTGCCTTCGCTGCGGGGGAGCGCCCCCGGCTCCTCGAGCACCACGGCGACGGACGACCCGATGCCCTCCTTGATGCGCTTCGCCAGCACGACCGTGGCGGCCTGGCACACCTCGACCGAGAGGTCGGGATGCCGCTCGATGCGCACCGTCAGGTCGTCCATCGTGCCGGTGCGGCGCAATTCGAGGATGAAGTGCGGGGTGAGCTGCTCGATGCCGAGCACGATCTCCTCGATCTGCGTGGGGAACAGGTTCACGCCGCGCAGGATGATCATGTCGTCGTTGCGGCCCGTGATCTTCTCGATGCGGCGCATGCCGGGGCGGGCGGTGCCGGGCAGCAGCCGGGTGAGGTCGCGCGTGCGGTAGCGGATGACGGGGAACGCCTCTTTCGTGAGCGAGGTGAAGACGAGCTCGCCGCGCGCGCCGTCGGCGAGCCGCGCGCCGGTCTCGCCGTCGATGATCTCGGGCAGGAAGTGGTCCTCCCAGATGTGCGGCCCGTCTTTCGTCTCGACGCACTCGCTGCCGACGCCGGGCCCCATGACCTCGCTGAGGCCGTAGATATCGAGCGCGTCGACGCCCAGACGCTGCTCGAGCTCGTGTCGCATCTCGTTCGTCCACGGCTCGGCACCGAGCACGGCGACCTTGAGGCTCGTCGATCGGGGATCGATGCCCTGCTCGACCATGCTGTCGGCGATCGTCAGCAGGTAGCTCGGGGTGCAGAGGATCGCGTCGGGCTCGAAGTCGTTGATGAGCTGCACCTGGCGTGCGGTCTGCCCGCCCGACATCGGGATGACGGTGGCCCCGAGCTTCTCGATGCCGGCGTGCGCGCCGAGGCCGCCCGTGAAGAGGCCGTAGCCGTAGGCGTTGTGCACCTTCATGCCGGGGCGGATGCCGCCGGCGCGGAGTGACCGGGCGATGAGCGTCGCCCAGCGGTCGAGGTCGCCCTTCGTGTAGCCCACGACGGTCGGCCGGCCCGTGGTGCCGCTCGAGGCATGGATGCGCGCGACCTGTTCCATCGGCACGGCGAACATGCCGAACGGGTAGGTCTGGCGCAGGTCCTCCTTCGTCGTGAAGGGCAGCTTGACGACGTCGTCGAGCGAGCGAATGTCGCGCGGATTCACGCCCGCCGCGTCGAACTTCGCCGTGTACAGCGGCACGTGCTCATAGGCGTGCTGCACGGTCTGCTGCAGTCGCTCGAGTTGCAGGCTCTCGATCTCGGAGCGGCTCATGCGCTCTTCGGGGTCGAGTTCGGCGAGCGCCGCAGGGGCGAGGCCGGAGATGGTGCGGGAAGTCGTCGTCGACACGGGTGCTCCTGGTGGCGCGGTCAGATGGTGCGGTTGGTGGAGATCGAGCGGCCGCGGAACTCGGCGACGGCGTCGCCCTGTTCGTCGACGACCGTGACGTCGTAGAGTCCGGTACGGCCCGATCGGGCCCGGCGGACGGCCGTCGCGGTGAGGGTCTGCCCCGCGACGGTGGACTTCAGGAACGTGATGTCGGCGCCCGCCGCGACCGTGACGGTGTCGTCTTCGTTGCAGGCGATGGCGAAGGCGGTGTCGGCGAGGGTGAAGACGAGCCCGCCGTGGGTGATGTGGAACCCGTTGGTCATGTCGTCGCGCACGATCATCGAGACGACGGCGTGCCCCGGCTCGTCGAGCTCGACGACCATTCCGAGCGCGGCGGAGGCGAGATCGCGATCCATCATCGCCCGGTTCGGTGCGCCGGCTGCGGTCGCGGCATCCGTCATCTGAAGCTCCTCGTCGAGTCCATGCGTTCGTGCGCCGTTGCTGCGACGCTCGATCTGAGCATATACTAACTGAACGATCGGTTAGTAATACTGGATGCCGCGGGCGACCGAATGCCGGCGGGCAGGCCCAGAACGCCACCGCACAACACACAGGAGTCGACGATGACCTCTCCAGCAGACCTCAGCGTGGTCGACCCCGAGCTCTCCGCCGAGGAGGCCCGGTTCAGCGACCTCATCGCCGCCGACTCCCGCATCGAGCCGCGCGACTGGATGCCCGACGCCTACCGCAAGACGCTCATCCGGCAGATCTCGCAGCACGCGCACTCCGAGATCATCGGCATGCAGCCCGAGTCGAACTGGATCACGCGCGCGCCGAGCCTGAAGCGCAAGGCGATCCTGATGGCCAAGGTGCAAGACGAGGCCGGCCACGGGCTCTACCTCTATTCCGCAGCACAGACGCTCGGCATCTCTCGCGAGGAGATGACGACGCAGCTCATCGAGGGCAAGGCGCGGTACTCCTCGATCTTCAACTACCCGACGCCGACGTGGGCCGACATGGGCGCCATCGGCTGGCTCGTCGACGGCGCCGCCATCTGCAACCAGGTGCCGCTGTGCCGTGCGTCGTACGGACCGTACGGCCGAGCGATGGTGCGCATCTGCAAAGAGGAGTCGTTCCACCAGCGACAGGGCTTCGAGATCCTGCTCGAACTCATGCAGGGAAGCGACGCCCAGCGGCAGATGGCCCAAGACGCGGTGAACCGCTGGTACTGGCCCTCGCTCATGATGTTCGGGCCGCCCGACGACGAATCGCCGAACTCGGCGCAGTCGATGGCGTGGAACATCAAGCGCTTCTCGAATGACGATCTGCGCCAGCGCTTCGTCGGCATGCTCGTGCCGCAGGCCGAGGTGCTCGGGGTCACGCTGCCCGACCCGGAGCTGCGTTTCGACGAGCAGACGGGCAGGTACGAGATGAGCGAGATCGACTGGGACGAGTTCAACGAGGTGCTCGCCGGGCGGGGGCCCGCGAACGCCGAGCGGCTGCGCCGCCGGCGCGAGGCCCACGACGACGGTGCCTGGGTGCGCGAAGCCGCCGCAGAGTACGCGCGCAAGCAGGCCGGGCGCGCGCTCGCGGCATCCGGGGCGGTGGCGTGATGTCGACTCCCGGCGAGACGGGCACCGAGGCCTGGCCCCTGTGGGAGGTCTTCGTGCGCGCGAACCGCGGCCTCTCCCACGTGCACGTGGGGTCGCTGCACGCCCCCGACTCCGACATGGCCGTGCGCAACGCCCGCGACCTGTACACCCGCCGGGGCGAGGGCATCTCGATCTGGGTCGTGCCCGCCGACGCGATCACGACGAGCGACCCCGATGCGAAGGGCGCGTTCTTCGAGAGCCCGGCCGGCAAGAACTACCGCCACGCCGTCTACTACACGAAGAGCGAAGGGGTGAAGCACCTGTGAGCGTCGAGGATCACCACGGCGACGTCTCGGTCGACCGGCTCGCGCTTGCCGAGGAGCTCGCGGGCACCGCGGCCGACGGGTCGGGTGCGGTCGCGACTCCGGATGCCGCGGAGTACGCGCTGCGCCTCGGCGACGACGCCCTCGTGCTGGCCCAGCAGCTCGGCATGTGGATCGCCCGCGCGCCCGAGCTCGAGGAGGACGTCGCCCTCGGCAACATCGCCCTCGACCTCGTCGGCCATGCCCGTTCGCTGCTGCACTACGCCGGCACCGCGAGCGGGCGCAGCGAAGACGAGCTCGCCTACTGGCGCGACGAGCCGGAGTGGCGCAATGCCTGGCTCTTCGAGCAGCCCAACGGCGACTTCGCGCACACGATCGCGCGTCAGCTCGTGGCATCCGTCTTCCTGTTCGAGCTGTATTCGCGGCTCGTCGACTCGGCCGATCCGACGATCGCGGCGATCGCTGCGAAGTCGGTGAAGGAGGTCGACTACCACCGCGACCACGCGACCCAGTGGGTGCTGCGGCTCGCCGGCGGCACCGAGGAGTCGCGCCGCCGCATGATCGTGGCGATCGCCGACACCTGGCCGTACGTCGACGAGCTCGTCGCCGACGATGCGCTCGTCGAGCGGCTCGCCGCCGCCGGCATCGCGGTGCTGCCCTCGACGCTGTGGCCGGCGTTCGACGCCGTGATCGACGAGGTCTTCGCCGAGGCCGCACTCGAGCGGCCCGCCGGGCGCACGGCGTTCATCGCCTCGGGCGGCGGCCGCGAGGGGCGCCACACCGAGCACCTCGGTCCGCTCCTCGCCGAGATGCAGGTGCTCGCCCGCGCGCACCCGGGAGCATCGTGGTGACCGCGCCGACGGTCGAAGCCGACGACCGCGTCGCGCGGCCCGTGCCCGCCGATCCGGCGGCGCGGCGCGCGTGGCAGGTCGCGGCGACCGTGACCGACCCCGAGATCCCGGTGCTCACCATCGAAGACCTCGGCGTGCTGCGCTCGGTCGAGATCGGCGAGGGCGGCGCCGTTCGCGTGCAACTGACTCCGACGTACAGCGGATGCCCCGCGCTCGACGCCATGCGCGACGACGTGCTGCTCGCGCTCACGCACGCCGGGTACGACGAGGTGCGGGTCGACCTCGTGCTCGCTCCCGCGTGGTCGACCGACTGGATGAGCGAGGCGGGCAAGCAGAAGCTGCGTCGCTACGGCATCCAGGCGCCGACGGGCCATGCGGCCGCGCGCGGCTCGGGCCCGGTGCGGGTGCAACTCGCCGTGAAGTGCCCGCGCTGCAATTCGCTCGACACGCGTGAACTCGCCCGCTTCGGCTCGACGTCGTGCAAGGCCCTCTACGAGTGCCGCGCCTGCCTCGAGCCCTTCGACTACTTCAAGGTGCTCTGATGGCCGCCCGCAACCTGGGGTCGACGACGACCCAGCAGCACCAGGCCGTGCCGGCGGATGCCGCGATCGCCTCCGCCTTCCTCCGGAGCACCGTCGGCGGCGAGACGTCGATCTCCGACGAGGCGCCGAGCCCGAGCCGCCGCCGCGCGCGGTTCCACACGCTCGAGGTCGCCGAGGTGCGCCCGCTCACCGCCGACGCGGTCGAGGTCACCTTCGCGGTGCCCGACGCCCTCGCCGACGACTACGCGTTCATGCCCGGGCAGTACGTCGCCCTGCGCAAGGACTTCGACGGCCACGAACTGCGGCGCAGCTACTCGATCTGCCGGCCTCCCGTGCACGGGAGCATCTCGGTCGCGATCAAGCGCGACCTCGGCGGCCGGTTCTCGACCTGGGCGACCTCCGAGCTGACCGCCGGCGACACCCTCGACGTGATGAGCCCGCAGGGCACGTTCACCTCGACCCTCGACGCCCTCGACGGAAAGCACGTCGTCGGCATCGCCGCCGGCTCGGGCATCACCCCGCTCATGGCGCTCGCCCACACGGTGCTCGCCCGCTCCGCGACATCCGAGTTCGAGCTCGTCTACACGAACCGGTCGACGCTCGACGTGATGTTCCTCGAAGAACTCGCCGAACTGAAGGACCGCTACCCGGCGCGGCTCGCGCTGCACCACGTGCTCTCGCGCGAGCAGCGCACCGCGCCGCTCCTCTCGGGGCGCATCGACGGCGAGAAGCTCGAGCGCATGCTCGACGTGCTCATCAGGCCCGAGACGGTCGACGAGTGGTTCCTCTGCGGGCCGTTCGAGCTCGTGCAGCTCGCCCGCGACACCCTCGAGGCGCGCGGTGTGCCGCCGAAGCACGTGCGGTACGAGCTCTTCACGACCGACGCCGACCGGATCGAGCCGCGGCACGGGCGGCCCGTCGTGGTCGAGCGCGGAGAGCCGACCGTGGCGATCGAGTTCACGCTCGACGGCCAGTCGACGACCGTCGACAGCCCGGTGAGCGCGCACGAGTCGATCCTGAACGCGGCGCTGCGGGTGCGGCCCGACGTGCCGTTCGCGTGCGCCGGCGGGGTGTGCGGCACGTGCCGCGCACGCGTGATCGAGGGCAGCGTCGCGATGACCGAGAACTACGCACTCGAACCCGACGAGCTCGAACGCGGCTACGTGCTCACGTGCCAGTCGCATCCGAAGTCCGAGCGGGTCGTCGTCGACTACGACGTGTGATGCGCCGACACGGCGGCCGGCGCCGACAGCGCGGCCGGCGATGAGGCCGAAGACGATGGGGAGAAGTGCAGCATGATCGAACTGAACGTGCACGACGGCATCGCCGAGATCGTGCTGAACGCGCCCGAGAAGCTCAACGCGCTCGACCCCGCGGCGATCGCCGAGCTCTCGGCGGCCTACGTCGACGCCGAGCGGATGGCGCAGCTCGGCGACGTGCGGGCGCTCGTGCTGCGCGGCGAGGGCCGCGCATTCTGCGCCGGGCGTGACATCTCGGGCGTCGACCCGCGCGAAGACGACGTGCTCGGCTACCTCGGCGGGCTCGTCGAGCCGCTGCTGCAGCGCATGGCCGGATTCCCGGCGCCGACCTTCGCCGTCGCGCACGGCGCGTGCCTCGGCGTCGGCCTCGGCCTGCTCATCGCGTCGGACATCGTCTATGTCGCCGACACGGCGAAGATCGGCTCGCCGTTCGCGAACCTCGGCGCAACCCTCGACTCGGGGGGCCACGCACTCTTCTTCGAGCGCCTCGGCGCGCACAAGACGATGGACCTCATCGTCACGGGCCGGCTCATGTCGGGCGCCGAGGCGGTCGCGGCCGGCCTGTTCTCGCAGGTCTTCGCCGCCGACGAGGTGACGGATGCCGCCCGCTCCGCGGCTCGTGCCGCGGCATCCGGCGCGACCCAGGCCTTCGTCGCCTCGAAGCGGCTCGTCGCCGCACTCCGCGACGACCGGCTCGGGCTCTGGGCGTCGATGGCCGAGGAGAACCGTGCGCAGGCGGCGCTCTGCGACACCGCCGACTACCGCGAGGGCTTCGCGGCGTTCCAGCAGAAGCGGATGCCCGAGTTCACCGGCCGGCCCTGACCGGGCGGGATGGCGAGGACGCCAGAGGGCTCAGTGGCCCGTCTGGTCGTGCTCGGCGATGTCGCGATCGAGGTCGTCTTCGATGAGCAGGTCGCGGCGCACGTGATCGGAGCGGTACGCCGCACGCCCGAGCATGTGGGCCGTCATCGGTTGCGTGAGCAACTGGAACGTCATGATGAGCACGGCCGTCGTGAGCACGCCCCACGTCGGCACCTGCACGACGATCGCGGCGAGCACGGTCGCGAGCCCGAGCACCTGCGGCTTCGTCGCGGCGTGCAGGCGAGTGAGCACGTCGGGGAAGCGGATGATGCCGATGCCCGCGGCCATCGACAGGAACCCGCTCACGAGGATGAGCAGACCGACCGCGATCTCGGCGGCGCTCATTGCAGGCTCCCGAGGCGAGCAGCCGGTGACACGGCGCGAATCCCGGCGGCGCTCACGATGCATCCTGCTTCGCCATGAACCGCGCGATCGAGATCGAGCCGACGACCGCGAACATCGCGAGCACGAGCATGACCACGAGGGTGTCGATGTGCTTGTTGATGGCCATCTCGGCGCCGAGTGCGCAGATCGCGATGGCGAGCAGCACGTCGGTGGCGAGGGCGCGGTCGAGGATCGACGGTCCGCGGATGATGCGGTAGACCGCGGCGATGGCGCCGATGCCGAACATGACGCCGGCGATGATGCTGACGATCTCGAGGAATGTCACGCTGGTGCTCCCTTCGAGCGAGCGTCGTTGGCACGGCGTTCACGGCGGGCAGCGCGCACGGATGCCGCCTGCGCGCGGCTGCCGATGGCGAGCACGATGCGCTCCTCCGTGCCGAGCACGGCACGCCGCACCCGGTCGATGTCGGCTTCGGTGCGGGTGCCGAGGGCGTGCAGGTAGAGCAGGCCGCGCTCGCGGTCGATGTCGACGACGACGGTGCCGGGCACGACCGAGATCGCTTCGGCGGTGAGCGTCGTGACGAGGTCGGAGCGGGTCAGCAGCTGCACGGCGATGATCGAGTTCAGCGGCTTCCATCGGGGGTCGATCGCGAGCACCGCGACCTCCATCGAGGCGATCGTGACGTCGTACATCATGCGGAGGCCGAGCAGCAGCCCCCGCCAGGGGTTGAAGCGGCCGCTGAGCAGCACGGGCGGCAGGTACAGCACCCTCGTCACGCCGAGCGCGAGCAGCACCCCGGTGACCACCGTGAGCACCGTCACCTGATCCCACAGGAACACCCAGAGCAGCACGAGGGCGACGATGAGCGGCAGCTGGCGCCAGACCGAGCGCCACCGCGAGACATCCGCTGCAGCGTGCGTCATCGGATGCCTCCCGGGAAGATCAGGGAGACGTAGGCGCCGGGGTCGAGCAGGTCGGCCGATGCGCGCCCCGCGAGGTCGAAGATCGGCCCGGCGAACACGGTGAGGCAGATCGTGAGCATCACGAGGGCGCTCGTCGCGACGACCATCAGCACGGGCGTCGTGCGGGTCGCGGTGACCGTGGCGCCCTCGGGCGCCTCGAGCACCGAGCCGAGCAGCACCGACTCGTAGCCCTCGAGCTCGGAGCGGCCGCGCCAGAACGCCATGTTCCAGAACCGCGTCAGGGCGTACAGGGTGATGAGCGAGGTGATCGCGCCGACGCCGATGACGACCCAGCTGAGCCAGGCGTCGGCGCCGGTCGCGCCCTCGGCGCCCGCGAGGAAGAGGCCGGTCTTGCCGAGGAATCCGGAGAACGGCGGGATGCCGCCGAGGTTCAGTGCGGGGATGAAGAACAGCACCCCGAGCAGCGGTGACGCCTTCAGAAGCCCGGCGAGCCGGTTGATCGACGTCGCGCCGCCGAAGCGCTCGATGAGTCCGGTGGTGAGGAACAGGGTCGTCTGCACCGTGATGTGGTGCACGACGTAGTAGATGGTCGCCGCGTACCCCAGCTGCGAGCCGACGGCGATGCCGAAGATCATGTAGCCGATGTGGCTCACGAGCGTGAACGAGAGCAGTCGCTTGATGTCGGCCTGGGTGAGCGCGCCGAGAATGCCGATGAGCATGGTGAGCCCGCCGATCACCATGAGCAGCACGCTCACGTCGCTCTCGGTGAAGATCACCGTCTCGGTGCGGATGATCGCGTAGACGCCGACCTTCGTGAGCAGGCCGGCGAACACGGCGGTGACCGGTGCCGGGGCCGTCGGGTACGAGTCGGGCAGCCAGAACGAGAGCGGGAAGACCGCGGCCTTGATGCCGAAGGCGATGAGCAGCAGCAGGTGGAGCATGAGCTGCACGGTGCCGGGCAGCTCGGCGAGCCGCACCGAGAGCTGGGCGATGTTCACGGTGCCGGTCGCGCCGTAGATGAGGGCGATGGCGCTCAGGAAGAAGAGCGAGGAGACGAGGCTCACGATGATGTACGTGACGCCCGCGCGGATGCGTTCGCCGGTGCCGCCGAGCGTGAGCAGCACGTAGCTCGCCGACAGCAGGATCTCGAAGCCGACGTAGAGGTTGAAGAGGTCGCCCGCGATGAACGCGTTGAAGACGCCCGCCGACAGGATCAGGTACGACGGGTGGAAGATCGAAACCGGGGTCTCGCGGTGCTGGTCGGCGATGCCCTGCCCGACCGAGTACACGAGCACGACGAGCAGCATGATCGCCGAGATCACGAGCATGATCGCCGAGAGCCGGTCGACGACGAGGGTGATGCCCCACGGGGCATCCCACCCGCCGATGTAGACGACGGCCGGGCCCGTCGCGTCGACGGCGACGAGCAGCACGGCGGCGATCACCGTCACCGCGGCGAGCACGCCGAGGCTCACCGCCATCTGCGCGCGGCGGTGGCGGCCGAGGATCAGCGCGGAGGCCGCCCCGAGCAGGGGCAGCAGCACCACGAGCGGCACGAGCACGGCGGTCACGGTGCACCCCCTGGCCGGGTATCGAGATCATCGCGAGCGGATGCCTCGAGCTCGAGTTCTTCGTCGGGCTCCTCGTCGCTCGCGTCGATGAGGTCTTGGATGGCCTGGTCGTCGGCGGCGGAACTGCGGATGAGGTCGGCCGCCTCTTCGGCGTCTTCGGCCATGTCAGCCTCGTCGTCGACGAGGTCGCCCATCGCGCCGAGCTGCGCGAGCCACCACGACCGGTAGATGAGGGCGAGCATGAACGCCGTGATGCCGAGGTTGATGACGATCGCGGTGAGCACGAAGGCCTGGGGGAGCGGGTCGGAGATGTCGTCGGCGTCGACGCCCTCGCCGAGGATCGGCGCGAGTCCGGGGGTGCCGCTCATGACGTAGATGAGGATGTTCACGGCGTTGCCGACGAGTAGGAACCCGATGAGCACCCGGGTGAGGCTGCGCTCGAGCATGATCGAGATGCCGGCGCCGAACAGCACGGCCATCAGCACGACGAGGGTGAGTGAGGCGGTCATCGGCGGGCCTCCTCGGGGTTCGGCTGCGGTTCGCGGTTCGGCTGCGATCCGGCGTTCGGCAGGTGCGCGCCGTCGGCGTACTCCGCTCCGCCGGCGAACTCCGGTCCTTCGGACCGCCCGTCGTCTTCGGCGAGCTCCTCGTCGTCGGGTTGCCGCTCCTCTTGGCGATCGACCTCGCCGCCGAGCGATCGCAGGATGTCGAGCACGAGGCCGACGACCACGAGGTAGACGCCGATGTCGAAGAGCGTCGAAGTGCCGATCGAGATCGTGCCGAGCACGGGCACCTCGGTCTCGAACCACGCGGACTCGAACACCGGGCCGCCGAAGAGCAGGGCGCCCGCGGCGGTGCCCGCGGCGAGCAGCAGGCCGGTGCCGAGCAGGCGACCTGCGTCGACCGGGGCCGCCTCGCCGAGCTCGTAGCGACCGCCGGCGAGGTATCGCGCGACGAGCGCGAGGCCCGCGAGAAGACCACCGGCGAAGCCGCCGCCGGGAGCGTTGTGCCCGACGAAGAGCAGGTAGACCGAGACGATGATCGCGGGGTGGAAGAGCAGCCGCACGAGCACCTCGATGAGGATCGAGCGGTTGCGCGGCGAGATCGTGCGGCCCGCCAGGAGCCAGGTCTGCCGGGTCTCAGCGGCCTCGCCCGCGACATCCGTCTCGCCCGCAGTGTCGGCGAGGCTCGTGCGGGGTGCGCGGATGCTCCAGGCCGGCTCGGGCACCGGCCGCAGCAGGTCGCGCCGGTTCACGCCCGCGACCGCGTCGAGGCGGGGGGCAGCGCCGGTGCGGCCCGAGACGAAGATGAGGCTCGCGACGCCCGTCGCGACCGCGACGAGCACCGAGATCTCGCCGAGGGTGTCCCACGCGCGAACGTCGACGAGCATCACGTTCACGATGTTCGTGCCGTGCGCCTCGAGTGCGAGGGCGGGCAGACCTTCGGCGATCGTCGGCCGGATGCGGGCACCGAGCGCGACGAGGCCAAGCACCGCCATGACGATGCCGGCCACGGTGCCGATGACGGCGCGGGCCACCCGGTGCACCGGTGGGTTGCGCTGGGCGATCTGCTTCGGCAGGCGGCGCAGCACGAGCACGAACACCACGAGCACGATGGTCTCGACGAGGGCCTGCGTGAGGGCGAGGTCGGGCGCCCCCGACATGCCGAAGAGCAGCACGAGTCCGTAGCCGGTGACGCTCACGAGCAGCACCGCGCTCATGCGCTGTCGCACGGTCGCTGCGGCGATCGCGGCGATGCCCATGACGAGCGCGAGGAACGGCTGCGCCGGGTAGTCGAAGGGCCGGATGTCGCTCGGCCACGAGGTGTTCATGACCGAGACGGTGCCGAGGCCGCTGATGAAGACCACGATGATGATCGCGAGGTAGCCGGGCAGGCCGCGGGACTGGACCGCCGTCGTGATCGACGCCGCGACCCGGTCGACGATCGAGACGATGCCGAGATAGCCTCGGGCCGAGTCGAGCAGCGGCGCCACCGACGCCTGCAGGCGGGCGACGCGCTGCCGGCCCCAGACGAGCAGCGCGCCGATCGCGAACACGACCGCCGAGATCGCGAGGGCCGGTTCGAAGCCGTGCCAGAGGGCGAGGTGGTACTCGTGGCCGCCCGGCAGTTCGTCGGCGTAGCCCGCGAGCAGCGGCTCGATGAACGGCACGGCGAACGCCGCCGCGAGACTCGTGGCGGCGAGCAGCCCCGGCGCCGTCGCGATCGCGGGGTTCCCGGCGTGCAGCGGCGTCGCCGCGACATCCCGCTTGGAGAAGAAGGCGCCCCAGAGGAAGCGCACGGTGTAGGCGACCGTCAGCACCGAGCCGGTGAATGCGCCGATGAGGGCGACCCATGCCCACGCGTCGCCGGCGGCGACCGCCTCGAGGAACGCGGTGAACACGGCCTCTTTCGCGACGAAGCCGAGGAGCGGCGGCACGCCCGCCATCGATGCCGCGGCGAGGAACGCGATCGTCGCGATCACCGGCATGCGGCGGCCGAGCCCCGAGAGCTTGCGCCAGTCGCGGGTGCCGGCGGCGTGGTCGACGATGCCGACGACGAGGAAGAGCGCCGCCTTGAACAGGGCGTGCGCGAGCAGGAGGGCGACGCCCGCGAGCGCGGCGTCGCGCGTGCCGAAGCCCGTGACCATGATGAGGAAGCCGAGCTGGCTCACCGTGCCGTAAGCGAGGAGCAGCTTCAGGTCGTACTGGCGGAGCGCTCGCCAGCCGCCGACGAGCATCGTGAGCGCGCCGAGTCCGATGACGATGGGATGCCACACCTCGAGGTCGGCGTACCCGGGCGCGAGGCGCGCGACGAGGTAGACGCCCGCCTTCACCATCGCCG
Organism: Agromyces badenianii; assembly: GCF_003070885.1. NCBI lineage: Bacteria > Bacillati > Actinomycetota > Actinomycetes > Micrococcales > Microbacteriaceae > Agromyces > Agromyces badenianii. Next base: position 2,711,802 of record NZ_CP028913.1, on the reverse strand, counting down.
CCGCGTGCAGGTAGGCGCTGACGGGCGTGGGGGCGGCCATCGCGGCCGGCAGCCAGAAGTGGAACGGCACGAGCGCGCTCTTCGAGATGGCGCCGAGCAGCACGAGGGCGATCGCCCACTCGCCCGCGGCGCCCGTGACGGGGTTCGCGATGAGCTCGGCGAGCGAGGTCGTGCCGCCGTCGACGGCGAGGATGACGAGGCCGACGAGCATCGCGAGCCCGCCGAACGTGGTCACGGTCAGCGCCTGCAGGGCGGCACCGCGGCTCTCTTTGCGGCCCGTGTAGTGGCCGATCAGGAGGTAGGAGAGCACGCTCGTGGCCTCCCAGAACGTGAACAGGATGAACACGTCGTCGGCGGTGACGAGGCCGAACATGACGCCTGCGAAGGCGAGCAGGAGCGCCGCGAACCGGCCGAGTGCGGGCTCGTCGTCGGCGAAGTAGTGCACGCAGTAGAGCAGCACGAGAGCGCCGACTCCCGTGACGATGAGCGCGAGGAGCAGGGCGAGGGCGTCGACCCGGAAGCTGAGCGCGATGTCGAGCGCGGGGATCCACGGCACGACCTCGACGACGGGGGTGCCCGCCAGCACGCCGGGCAGCCAGGTGAGCAGGAGCACGAAGACCGCGGCGGGCAGCAGGGCGATCACGGCGAAGACGCGCCGGCCGAGCCAGCGCGTGAGCAGGGGCGTGATGAGCGCGACCGCCGTGAAGGCAGCGAGGCTGGCGATCAATTCACCCTCCTCGCGCTCGCACCGTCCTCCGAGTTTACCGGGAGGCGAGGGCGCGTCAGGGGCGAGTCGTATGCCGAGAGCGGAATCGGAGACGGCGACGGATGCCCAGCCGGGCCGGTTCAGGAAGCGGGCCACTGCACCTCGACGTCGAGCACCCAGGTGATGCCGTATCGATCCTCGAGCATCCCGTAGAGGGGCGCCCACTGGGCGGGCGCCAGTGCGGCGACGACGGTCGCGCCGTCGACGAGCTTCTCCCAGTACGAGGTGATCTCCTCGGCGTCGGCCCCGCGCACGGACACGAAGAACGGGATGACGCCCCGCTCATGCCTCGTGTGCGAGGGCACGTCGTAGGCCATGATGCGGAATCCCGCCTCGGAGACGAGCTGGCCCCACATGACCTGGTCGGCCTCAGCCGGTGCCGAGACGCTGTTCGCGTCTGCGTAGGTGATGACGGCCAGGTGGCCGCCGAAGACGGACTGGTAGAACTCCAGTGCTGCTCGCGCGTCGCCGCGGAAGTTCAGGTGAGGGGTGACGTTGACGGTCACGATGGGCTCCTTGCTGGACGGTGTTGCGCCGGGAGGCCCCGGGCGCACCGTCAGGTTCTCAGGAGAAGCGGTCGGATCACGTCCGCTATTTTCGGTACCTTCGAGACCATGACCACTGCCACGTCGCGGCTCCTGCTGGTGTTGTCGCTGCTGCAGCTCGGGCGCGACTGGCCCGGCCAGGCGCTCGCGGAGCGAGTGGCGGTCAGCCCGCGCACGCTGCGCCGCGACATCGATCACCTGCGCGAGATGGGCTACCGGATCCGGGCGATCAAGGGGCCGCACGGCGGGTATCGGCTCGAGGCCGGTTCCGAGCTGCCGCCGCTCCTGTTCGACGATGAGCAGGCGGTCGCGCTCGCCGTCGCCCTGCAGACGGCGACCGCGTCGGGTGCCGGCATCGGAGAGGCGGCCGCGCGGGCCCTCACCACGGTGCGGCAGGTGCTGCCGGCACGACTGCGTCATCGTCTCGACCAGCTCGAGGTCACGGCGCTCTCCTCCGCGGAGCGCGGTGCCTCGACGGAGGTCGAGCCGGCCGTGCTCCTCGCGCTCAGCGGCGCCGTACGTGCACGCCACGTGCTGCGCTTCGACTACACCACGGATGCCGCGCGGCAGCGTTCCAGGGCGGCGCCCGCCCTGCCGCCGCGCCGTGTGGAGGCTCACCACGTCGTGACGAGGGACGGACGCTGGTATCTCGTCGGCTGGGATCTCGACCGGGGCGACTGGCGCGTCTTCCGCGCCGATCGGATCACTCCGCGCACCCCGACCGGTCCACGGTTCGCTCCTCGCGAGCTGCCCGGGAACGACATCGGCACCTTCCTGTCCGCTCGGTTCAAGGGCTCCGACGGTGCCGATGTCTGGCCGTGCATCGGCGAGGTGGTGCTCGACCTCTCGGCCCGCGAAGTGGCGCCCTTCGCCGCAGACGGCATCGTCGAAGCGATCGCGCCGGGTCGTTGCCGGCTCGTGGCCGGCTCCTGGTCATGGACGGCGCTCGCTGCGGCGTTCGGCCGCTTCGACGCCGACATCGAGGTCATCGGCCCGACGGAGCTCGCGGAGGCCTTCGCTCGCCTCGCCCGCCGGTACGGGCATGCGGCGTCGGGTTCTGGTGGTGCGCGATGCGGCGCCGCCCCGCCCAGGTAGGTCGAAAACACGTTGCGTGAGCAGGGGTTGGCAAGCGTCGTTCTGCAACCGAGATGTGGATGCTGCGAGCAGAACGTCAACCCGTGCCGCCCGATTCATCGGCGAAACGAGCATTTCCACAGCTCCGGGCGCGGCAGGATGGAGGCATGTCCATCCTCATCGATGCCTCAGAACTCGCCGATCGACTCGCCTCGGGGCAGCGCACGGTCGTGCTCGACGTGCGCTGGTCGCTCGCCGCACCCGACGGAACCGAGGCGCACCGCGCAGGGCACATCCCGGGTGCCGTGTACGTCGACCTCGATCACGAGCTCGCCGACCACGGAGTGACCGGCGAGGGGCGGCATCCGCTGCCGTCTGAGGCGACGCTCACGCAGGCGATGCGGCGCTGGGGCGTGCGCGACGGCGACACCGTCGTGGTGACGGACGACCTCGGCAACCAGTCCGCCGCCCGGGCCTGGTGGCTGCTCCGGCACGCGGGTGCCGATGACGTGCGCATGCTCGACGGCGGCCTCGCCGCATGGCGGGCGGCGGGGCATCCGCTCGAGACCGGCGACGTCACGCCCGAGCCGGGCGACGCGACCGCGCACTTCGGCTCGATGCCGGTGATCGACATCGACGCCGCCGCGGCGTTCCCCGAGCGGGGTGTGCTGCTCGACGCCCGGGCCGCCGCGCGGTACCGGGGCGAGGTCGAGCCCATCGATCCGCGCGCCGGGCACATTCCCGGCGCGCACTCGGCGCCGAGCGGCGACAGCCTCGACGCCGACGGGCGGTTCCTGCCGCCCGAGACGCTGCGCGAGCGGTTCGCCGAGCTCGGCATCGACGACGGCACGCCCGTCGCCGCCTACTGCGGTTCGGGCGTCACCGCCGCGCACGAGGTCGCCGCCCTCGCGATCGCGGGCATCGACGCGGCGCTCTACCTCGGTTCGTGGAGTCAGTGGTCGAACGACGACTCCCGCCCCGTCGCGGTCGGACCCGACGCCGGCACGCCGGTCGCGTCGGCGCGGCGCTACTCCACCGGCGCGGCTGCCGCCCGGCGGCCGATGCCGATGAGGGTCGTCACGTCGACCGAGGTCACCGCCCGAACCTCGAGCACCGCGAGGTAGCGTTCGCGCACGCTCGCGACCTCCGCCGCGTCGAGTTCGCCGAGCAGCAACCGGAGCCGTGTGCCGAGCACGAGGGTCCAGGCGAGCTCGGCGGTGAGGTCGAGGTGCCGTTGCACGGCGTGCGCGCGCACGCCGACCAGCCCGAGGCGCGTGAGCCACTGGGCGAGGCTGCCGGCGGTGTCGATCGACTCGAGGCCGGCCGAGAGCACGGGCGCGTCGGCATCGAGCATCGCGCCACCGTCGGGCAGCGCCGCGGCGAGCACCTCGGGCAGCGGGTCGAGCGCGCCGCGCGCCCACACCGTGATCGCGACCCGCCCGCCCGGGCGTGCTCGCTCGATCAGGTGACGGGTGCCGGCTTCGAGATCGTCGAACGACGAGACCCCGAGCACGCACTGCACGAGGTCGTACCCGGTGGGCTCCCAAGTCGTGACATCGGCGACGTGCAGGCGCAGCTGCCGCATCCGCTCGCCTGCTCGCTCGCTGGCGATCGCGACGAGCGGTTCCGAGAGGTCGACCGCGTCGACGACGCCGCCGGGGCCCACGAGTTCGGCCGTCGGCAGTGCAGCTGCGCCATCGCCGCAGCAGGCGTCGAGCACGAGCTCGTCGAACCGCGGATGCGCCCTCGCCACCGCCGCGGTCGAGATCGGATTCCACAGCACCTCGTCGAGCTCGCTGAACGCCGCTGCCATGGCAGCGGATGCTCCAGCGAGATCAGGTTCCCCCAACTTGTCCCCCATTCGCCCATTCTGGCCTCGATCGGCCCGGATCGGGCGGATTCCGGTGGTCGCGGCGGGAATCCGGTGCCGGACTCAGGCAATCGAAAGCAGAACGGTGCACACTGGAACCACACAGCTCACGATCGAATCGAGACGTCCTGCCATGACCCGTGCCCTGCGCCGCGCCGCGCCCATCGCGCTCGCCTCGGCGGCCGCCCTGCTTCTCGCCGGTTGCTCCGGCGGCCCAGACCCCGAGGCATCCGAGACCCCCTCGGCCGCCGCGTGCATGGAGGTGGAGTCCGGCGAACTTAGCGACGGTGTGACGGTCGAGGGCGAGTTCGCGGGTTCGCCGAGCGCCACCTTCACGACCCCGCTCGAAGCCGACGAGCTCGAGCGCACGATCGCGATCGAGGGCGACGGCGACACGACGGCGGCGGGCGACCCGATGAACGTCGTCGTCACCGCGTTCTCGGGCGCGAGCGGCGAGACGCTCTTCTCGCAGCCCACCACGATCAAGGTCGGCGACGAGCAGGTCTTCGAGTCGTTCCGTGCCGGCATCGACTGCGTGCCCGTGGGCTCGCGCACCGTGACCGTCGCGCCCGCGGCGACGCTCTACGGCGACACCGGCAATGAGACCATCGGCGTGGCCGCCGGCGAGACGGTCGTCATCGTCATCGACGTCGTCGAGGAGCAGGAGCCCCTCGAGCCCGCCGAGTGGACCGAAGACGTGCCCGAGGTGAAGTTCGGGGCCGAAGGCGAAGCGCCCACGGTGACCCTGCCCGACACCGAGCCGTCGACCGAGCTGCAGATGAAGGTGCTCGAAGAGGGCGACGGCGCCGAGGTGCAGACCGGCGACAGCGTCACCGTGCAGTACCAGGGCACCAGCTGGAACACCGGCGAGATCTTCGACCAGAGCTACGGCGGCAACCCGGCGACGTTCACGACCGATGGGGTCATCCAGGGCTTCGGTGCTGCACTCGTCGGCCAGAAGGTCGGCACGAAGCTCATCGTGACGATTCCGCCGGAGTACGCGTACGGCACGGATGCCGGGTCGCACGAGCTCGGCGGGCAGACCCTCGTGTTCCTCGTCGAGATCGAGAGCACCGAAGCAGCCGAATAGCGAACTGCTCGAAGGGCCCGACGGCATGCCGTCGGGCCCTTCGTCGTTCCCGGTGCGGCATCCCGCGCGGGCGGGGGAGCAGCGAGCTGGAGGCACGCGTGGAGGGGCCGGCTCAACGCCCCCAGGTCAGCCACGCGATGAGCGCGGTCGCCGCGAGGAAGCACACGACGAACACCGTGTCGCGCGCCCGCCACGGAGACAGGTGCCGCTCGGTGCGCGTGCGGTGGGCGCCGAAGGCGCGGGCGTCCATCGCGAGGGCGACCCGCTCCGCGTGCCGGATCGCCGAGGCGAGCAGCGGCACCGTGTAGCCGAGCGCTCGCCGCACCGCCGCGACGGGACCGCGCCCGGCATCGGTGCCGCGCACCCGGTGGGCGGCCCTGATGATCTCGAGCTCGTGGCCGAACCTCGGCACGAACCGCAGCGCCGCGAGGGCCGTGTAGCCGAGGCGATACGGCACCCGCAGGTTCTGCACCATCGAGCGCACGAACTCGGGCCCGGTCGACGTGACGCCGGCGATGAGCGAGAGCAGCAGGATCGCGAGGATGCGCAGGCCCGTCGCGAGCCCCGTGAGGTAGGCGGCGAGCGTGAAGCTCCAGTCGCCGATCGAGATCAGGGCGATGGATGCCGCGGGCTCGCCCGCCACGCTCGCCGGATCGATCCACACGCCGAACGTCACGCCGAGCACGAGCGCGGCGACGGGAGTGCCGAGGAGCAGCGCTGCGACGGCTCGCCCCGGCAGCCGGGCGCCGACGAGCAGCACCGCGGCCGCGAAGACGGTGAATGCGAGCGGCACCGCGATGCCCCGGCTGAACACGACGAGCACCATGACCGGCAGCGGTGCCGCGAGTTTGGCCAGCGGGTTCAGCGCGTACAGGAAGCGGGCGGGTCGCCGCGCGCGATGCTCGGCGAAGGGGTCGAGGGCGACCGTCGACCCGGTGCCGGTGGCGTTGCCAGTGGTGGGGCCGGTGCTGGTGCCGGTGGCGGGGCCCGCGCCGCCCGCGCCGACCCCGCTCACGAGTCGCCCTTGGAGGAGACGGGCAGCTGCGACATCCGTGTCACCGTGTGCCAGTCGGGGTGGCGCTGCAGTCCGCGGGTCGCCCGGGCGAGGGGCGGATGCCGCAGGCCCGACTGCTCGATGAGGGGGCCGGCGAGCACCTCGCCGGCGGGGCCGACGCCGAGCAGCCGCCCGTCGCCCATGACGGCGATGTGGCTGGCGTAGTCGGCGACGAGCTGCAGGTCGTGGGTGACGACCAGCACCGTGGTGCCGTCGTCGTTGAGGGTGCGCAGCATGTCGAGCAGCTCGGAGGCGCGGGCGCGGTCCTGCCCGAACGTCGGCTCGTCGAGGGCGAGCACCGGCGCACCGGCGATGAGCGCGGTGCCGACGGAGAGGCGTCGCTTCTGGCCGCCCGACAGCAGGAACGGATGCTGGTCGCGCAGCGCCTCGAGTCCGAACCGCCGCAGCATCGCCCCGACTCGCGGCTCGACATCGCCGGCCCCGTGCAGCTGCAGGCTCTGGGCGAGCTCTTCGGCGACCGTCGGCGCGATGAACTGGTGCTCGGGGTTCTGGAAGACGAAGCCGATGCGCCGGGCGCGCTCGCCGGCATCGCAGCGCGCGGGGTCGACGCCGAGCACGTCGACGGTTCCGGGAGGCGCGGGGATCACTCCGGCGAGTGCCTGCAGCAGCGAGGTCTTTCCGGCGCCGTTCGTGCCGACGATCGCGAGGAAGTCGGCTCGCGCCACCTCGAGGTCGACCCCCTCGATCACGACCGGGCCGCGTCGCCCGCCGCGTCGCACCGAGAGCGCCCGTGCCCGGATGGCGTGCTCACCGGCGACGGCGTGCCCGCCGGTGGCGGTGCCGGTCTGGCCGCCGGTCGCGAGTGTCGGCCGCGGCGACAGGGCCGTCGAGCGCACGGGCGAGGATGCGCTGAGCGGCGCCGGCAGGCTCGGCTGGGCGTCGAGCGCCGCGGCGAGCTCGGCGGGCGAGAGGGGGAGCGGCTCGAGCACGACGCCGGCGTCGCGCAGTCGCAGCGCGGCGAGCGTCGACACCGGCAGCCAGACGCCGAGGGCGACGAGCTCGTCGGCGCGGTCGCGCAGGGTCTCGCGGGCGGGGCCGTCGATGACGAGCCGGCCGTCGGCGTCGAGCACGATCACCCGGTCGACGAGGTCGACGGCCGCGTCGAGGTTGTGCTCGACGAGCACCACCGCGTGGTCGCGGTCGCTCGCGAGTTCGCGCAGCACGGCGTAGACCTCGTCGATGCCGGCCGGGTCGAGGTTCGCGGTCGGCTCGTCGAGCACGAGCACGGGCGCCGACATGGCGAGCGCGCACGCGATGGCGAGGCGTTGCCGCCCGCCGCCCGAGAGCGTGTCGGGGTTCTCGGCGCGGCGGTCCCAGAGGCCGACGAGCTTCAGCGCCCGCTCGGCGCGTTCGAGCACCTCGGATGCCTCGACGAGCTGGTTCTCGGGCGCGAAACACACTTCGTCGAGCACCGTGCCGGTGACGATCTGGGCGTCGGGGTCTTGGAAGACCATGCCGACGTGCTCGCTGAGCACGCCGACGGGGTGTTCGCGCGTGTCGAGGCCGGCGATGCGCACGGTGCCCTCGAGCGCCGCGGGCACGGCGTGGGGGACGAGCCCGTCGAGCGCGAGGGTGAGCGTCGACTTGCCGCATCCGCTCGGGCCGAGGATCAGCACGACCTCGCCGCGCGCGACCTCGAACGACACGTCGACCGGCGTGGCCCGTTCAGCGCCCTCGTGGCGGATGCTCACGCGGTCGAGCTCGAGGAGCGGTACGTGGGGCATGGCTGGGCCTGGGCGGAATCATGGTCGGCGGACGGCCCGCGACGCGGCATCCGTAGTGCTGAGGACAGCCTAACCTCGGCCGCTGCGACGCCGCCGTCGGGGTGCGGCGAACCGCGACCCCTCGCCGGTTCGGCAGCGCGGGAATTCCCCGGTCAGCTGCGATGTTGTATCAGTGTTCGGGTGTGGAGCCACCGCACCGGGAGGAGGAGAACGTGGGAATCAGCTATGTCGAGTTCGAGGACGAAGCCGGGATCCTGCGTCGCTACCGCAAGCACGTGAACGGCCGGGGCCTCGTCGCCACGACCGCCAAGGTCGACCCGACCGCGTTCGTCGATCCGACGGCCTATGTCGACCCGGGTGCCGAGGTGCAGCGCGGCGCGCGGATCGGCCCGGGCGGCTGGGTGGAAGGCGAGGCGATCGTCGCCGAGCGCGCCGTCGTGGGCGTGAACGCGCATGTCGGCCGTCGCGCCGTCGTCGGTCGCAATGCCGTCGTCGGCCCGTATGCCACCATCGGGCGCGACGCGAAGGTGCAGAACGGCGCGCGCGTGCCGCGCGAGCACACCATCGCCGACGGCGATGAGTACCGCGCGTCGAGCGACGACCTGCGCCGGCTCGGCCTCGCCGCCTGAGCCGAATCGACTGTCCGGCCGGCAGTACCGGCCGGACGGTGAGCTATTGGCGCGCCATGGCGATGCGCATGCGCTCGTCGGGATCGATCAGGTGGTCGTGGTCATCGTCGCCGAGGTCGATCTGCACCCAGTTGATGCGGCCCGTGAACCTGCTGCTTCGCGGGGTGTAGTCGGGGCTCACTGCGGTACCGGATTCGTACCCCACATCGGTGGTCTCGTCGGCGGAGAAGATCAGCGCCTGGGTGGCGCCGACACGGCCCGTGCCGACGGCGTCGCCGTCGTAGTAGAGCGTGACGTCGCCGCCCTTGCCGAGGCCGCCGCCGTCGTAGGCGAACTCGACGCGCACCTGGTGTGTTCCTGCCGGCACCAGCCGGTCGGCCTCGATGGCGAACTCCTGGATGCCGAGCACGTTGTAGACGAACTTCGCCGCGCCGCCGGTCAGGTAGACGCTCCATCCGCCGAAGCGGCCGCCCTGGGCGATGATGACGCCGTTGGCCCCGCCCTCCGGCACGTCGACTTCAGCGGTGACCGAGAACGACTTGTTCTTGATACTCACCACGCTGTTCTCCGAGAGCCGCCCCATTCCCGGGAAGAACTGCTGCGAGTTCCCGTGGATGAGGGTCGGTCTGCCCGCCAGGTCGGGGTTGAGTCGTTCAGCGGTGCGATCGTCGATCGGCAGCACGTCGTACTTGACCGCCTCGATCAACCAGAGCCGCTGCAGTTCGTGGAGCTTGTCAGGGTGCTCGGCGGCGAGATCGCGCGCCTGGCTGTAGTCGGTGCTGCCGTCGTAGAGCTCCCACACGTCGTCATCGAACGCCGGGATCGTGCCGCCGACCAGCACCCACGGTGTGCGGTGCTTGGTCACCGCGCTCCAGCCCTTGAAGTAGAGACCGCGGTTGCCGAACATCTCGAAGTACTGCAGCTCGTGCCGCTCAGGCGCATCCGGCTCCCTGAAGCTGTAGAGCATGGAGGTGCCCTCCATCGGTGACTGGAGCACGCCGTTGACCATGGTGGGCTCGGGCAGGCCGGCGGCTTCGAGGATGGTGGGGGCGACGTCGATGCAGTGCGTGAACTGGCTGCGCAGCCCGCCCTGCTCCGTGATGCCCGCGGGCCAGTGCACGATGGTGCCGTTGCGGGTGCCGCCCCAGTGCGAGGCGACCTGCTTGGTCCACTGGAACGGGGTGTCCATCGCGTGGGCCCAGCCGACCGCGTAGTGGTTGTACGAGCTCGGCGTGCCGAACTCGTCCATCTTCGAGCGCATGAACTCGGGCGTCTCGAGCGCGGCCATGCCGTTGAAGTTCGCCATCTCGTTGAACGCGCCGTTCAGGGTGCCTTCAGCGGATGCCCCGTTGTCGCCGATGATGTAGTAGATCAGGGTGTTCTCGAGCGCCCCGAGGTCGTCGATCGCGTCGATCACCCGGCCGACGTGGTGGTCGGTGTGCTCGAGGAACCCGGCGTAGACCTCCATCTCACGCTCGAGCACCGGCTTCAGGTCGTCGGGCATGTCGTCCCACGCCGGGATCTCGGCGTGCCGCGCGGTCAGCTCCGCGTCGGCGGGAATGACGCCCATCTCCTTCTGCCGGGCGAAGGTGCGCTCGCGCTGCACGTCCCAGCCGTCGGCGAAGGCGCCCCGGTACTTGTCAGCCCACTCCTTCGGCACATGGTGCGGCGCGTGCGTGGCGCCGGGCGCGAAGTAGACGAAGAACGGCTTATCGGGCATCAACGCCTTCTGGCTGCGGATCCAGCTCACGGCATGGTCGGCGAGGTCTTCGGTCAGGTGGTAGCCCTCCTCGGGCGTCGCCGGCGGCTCGACCGGAGTCGTACCGTTATAGAGCGCGGGATCCCACTGGTTGTTCTCACCGCCGATGAAGCCGTAGAACGTCTCGAAGCCGCCGCCGCCCGACGGCCACGCGTCGAACGGACCCATGGGCGACGCCTGCCACACCGGCACCTCGTGGCACTTGCCGAACTGCGCCGTCGAGTACCCGTTGAGCTTCAACGTCATCGCCAGCGGCGCCTTCGTGTTCGGCCGCAACGAGCTGTTGCCCGGCGCCGACGTCGCACTCTCGGTGATGCTGCCCATGCCGACCGAGTGGTGATTGCGCCCGGTCAGCATCGCCTGCCGGGTCGGCGCACACAACGCGGTGGTGTGGAAGCGGTTGTACTTCAAGCCCCCGGCCGCGAGCTTCTCGGCATTCGGCGTGGCGCAGGGGCCGCCGAACGCGCTCGACGCGCCGAACCCGGTGTCATCGATCAGCACGATCAACACATTCGGTGCGCCCTCGGGCGGCAGCAGCGGCTCGATCGGCGGATACGCCGTGTCGGGATCCTTCGCGTCATAGGTCGTGAGCCCCGGCGCCGGCAGATCCGGAATCGGGAGCATGGAGCGGGCGTGGCGATCTGGATTCATGACATTCCCCCATGTCGGTGCGGGTTCGGCGTCAGTCGATGTCGGTGCGGGTGCGGCGTCAGTCGCCACGGCCGACGAGGTCAGCGGGTGACACCGGGTCACGGTACCGAATCGCATGCGATGCCGAATCACGCAGATCGCATGATGCGAGCCGCGCCTCGTGCGACGACTCTGAGGCTGGCGAGAGGCGCGACACTCGGTCGCCCGGCCACGGATCGGGGTGCGAGATGACGGAGCGGGCAGTGGACGAACTCGGACCGGTCGACTATCTGGTCATCGAGTTCCCCGCCGAGCAGGCGGACTTCACCGGCGAGATCGGCGAGGAACTCGTGCGTCTCGTGGAGGCCGGCACGATCCGGCTCATCGACGCGATCGTGCTGACGAAGGATGACGACGGCTCGGTCGAAGCGGCCGAACTCGCCGACATCGGCGACCTCGGCCCGCTCGTCGAGCTCGAGACCGAACTCGCCGAACTGCTCGCCGCAGAAGACGTGGACCGGCTCGCGAACGCGATGGAGCCGGGCAGCGTCGCCGGCGTGCTCGTGTACGAGAACCTCTGGGCGGCGCCGTTCGCGGCCGCGGCGCGGCGTGCGGGCGGGCAGTTGGTCGCGAGCGGGCGCATCCCCATCCAGGCGATCATCGCCTCGCTCGAGGCCGATGACACCCCCGAGGGAAGAGGAGCATGACATGCCGTTGAGAGCTGCACGAGTGGGACGCGTCGGCGTGGTCGGTGCGCCGGTCGCGCGGGCGGCCGTCGTCGGCGCGGCCGTGCGTCCGGGCCCCGCCCCGGTCGCGAAGGCCGCCGTGGTCGGCGCTGCGATCACGCCCGGCCGCCGCCGCCGCATCTAGCGGCACGTCGACGGCTCCCGCTCCGGCACGACCACCGGAACGAGGGCGCCGATGAGACCTCTCTCGGCGCCCTCGAAGTCGGCGGTGTCGGTGAGTGGAAGGGAGCGGAGCACGACCCCGCGCGCTCCGCTCCCTCCCGACTCAGCGCACGTCGACGAAGACCGGGTTCGCGTAGAACCAGGTGTCCTGCCACGGGTCGCCCTCGCCGTTGCCGTGCCGCAGCGGGCCGGCGGGGTCGACGGCAGCACCGTGGTAGCCGGCGCCATGACGCTTGCCGTCGCTGCCGCGGAATCGCACGTAGAACGGGCGGTCGACGTCTTCGAAGACGTACGTCAGGGTGTAGGTGCCCCCTCGCGTCGTGGTGTCGAACTGCTTGACCACCCGGGTCTCGGGCGCGCGGACGGCGTCGGGATCGGCCGAGGGTCCGGTGACCGGTCCGGCGATGACGTCGACGTGCGCGAGCTGCGGCCGGATGCCGGCGGAGTTCGCGTAGTCCGTCGCCGTGACGGTGATGGTCACCTCGACGTCTTGACCGCGTCGGGCCTCGACCCGTCCGCCGAGCGTCGCGCCGATGCCGGCGGCGTTGCCCCAGCCGTGGCCGTTGCCGTTGCCGCGGCCGCGACCCTTGCCCGGCATGGTGGCCTGCACGCGCACGTCGAAGCCCTGCAGGAGGTGCCCGTGGTCGACCCACATGCGGCCGCGGCGCATCGCCTCGAGCACGCCGCCGTAGCTGCGCGTGGTGACGCCCGTGTGCAGACGCGAGAACTGGCCCGGCCAGAAGTCGCTGCCGCCCTGGGGCACGCCGGTGTCGACGGGGTCGGGGCGCTTGCCGAGCACCGACCACTTGTCGAACTCGCTCGACAGGTTCGAGTACGGTTCACCCGCGGGGTAGGCGCCGATGGCCCAGGTGTCCTTCACGGTGAGGTGGTTGTCGGAGTTCGACGTGATCCAGAAGGGCTTGCCCTCGGCCAGCATCGCGTCCCAGAGGCCGCCGACCGTCGCCGTCGCCCAGTCGAAGCCGCCATACGGGCGGTAGGCGTCGGCGGGGAAGCCCGGCCAGCTGTCGGCGCGAGGCGAGTTGACGTACTCGCCGCGCTGGTCGCCGGGGCTCGTGTTCTGGCTGATCGCGCAGCCCTGCGCACCCGGCGCGCCCTCCATGCCCACCATGATCTCGGGGTCGGCGTCGCGCCAGGCGCGCAGCTCGTGCGGCGAATCGATGCCGAGTCGCAGCGGGTGGTTCGCGAGCACGACGGCGTCTTCGATGACGCCGCTGCGCTTCTGGGCGCCGAGCCAGGCGATGGCCTCGGCGGCGCGGCGCTCCCACTCGGCGGCCTGGGCGGCATTCGCGGGTCGCTCCCAGCGGTTGAGCCTGCCGTCCCACGCCAGTTCGAAGGCGCGCAGCACGCGGGCCGACTCGGGCCCGGGGGCGATGAGCACCGAGCCGTGCTCGGCGGCCGGGATGTACCATTCGAGGCCCTGGAAGATCAGCAGCTGGCGGCTGTCGCGTTCCTGCTGGATCTGCTCGAGCTCCGCGAACACGCCCTTGTCGCCGTGTGCGAAGTTGCTGTGCTCGGTGAAGGCGAGCCAGTCGACGCCGTAGCGCTGGGCGGCATCGAGCTGCTGGGCGACTCGGTACTTCGCGTCGTGGCTGTACTGGGTGTGCACGTGGTGGTCGCCGACCAGCCAGGTGAGCTGGGCGTCATCGCCCTTGTTGCGGCTCGGAACGCTCGCCGTGGCGGCGGGAGCACCGATCACCTCGGCGCTGACGACGGCTCCGGCGGCGAGGGCGATGCCCGCCGTGCGGAGCATGCTGCGGCGTGAGAATCCGAGTCGCGCGAGTTCGGCGTCGGCGTCGTGGGGTTGGGAGCAGTCGGCTCCGGTGTTGTCGCACATGTGGTCGGTCCTTCGGTTGTGGGGGTATTGCCCGTACCGTAGGCACCGCAGATGTCGCACCGGCGAACGCCGGGTTGACGTCGCACAGCACGTGGTGGTCCGTCGCTCGAACGGATCCGAGCGAACGCTACTCGGCGGGCAGCAGCTCGCCCGCGAGCAGCTCGAGTGTCTGCTCCCGACCGGGCGTCGCGTCGGCCGGCTCGCCGTCGTATGAGCCGCTGATCGGCGCGAGCATGACCTCGTCGATGCCGTGGCGAGCGGCGAGCGCGCGCAGCTCGGCGGCGGCGCTCGCGGCATCCGCGATGATCCAGCGTCGCTCCATCGCGGCGATGATCTCGTCGCCGATCGAGTCCGTGGGCGCGGCGAGCGCCTCTTCGACGGTCTCGAGCGGTCGCATCGGCCGGTTGGTGCGGAGCCGTGCCATCGAGTGCAGTTGGGGCAGCGCCCTCGCGCGGGCCTCTTCGACCGTCGGCGCGACCGAGGCGTTGACGGTGAGGAACGTCTCGGGCGCGGGGTGCGCCTCGCTCGGCTGGTACTCGGTGCGGTAGAGCTCGAGCGCCCGCTCGAGGCCGTCGCCCGAGAAGTGGTTGGCGAAGACGTACGGCAGGCCGAGCGAGGCTGCCAGCTTCGCCGAGTAGTCGCTCGAGCCGAGCAGCCAGAGCGTCGGCACCCCCGTCGCCGCGGGCGTGGCCGTGATCGCGTACTCGCGGCCGCTCGTGAGGCGCAGCGATGCGCCGTCGGGGGAGAGCAGCGAGAGGATGTCGGCGATGTGGTCGGGGAAGCGGTCGACGTCGGCCGTCGGTCCGGAGATGCGCAGCAGCTGCGTGATGACGGGATCGCTGCCGGGAGCTCGGCCGATGCCGAGGTCGATGCGGCCGGGCGCGAACGCCTCGAGTGCCGCGAACTGCTCGGCCACGACGAGCGGGGCGTGGTTCGGCAGCATGACCCCGCCCGAGCCGACTCTGATGCGCTCGGTCTTCGCCGCGATCGCGGCGATCAGCACCGGCGGCGTCGTCGACGCGACCGACGGCATGTTGTGGTGCTCGGCGAACCAGTAGCGCGTGAAGCCGAGCCGGTCGGCCACCTGGGCGAGGCGCACGGATGCCGCGAGCGCGCCCGTGCTCGTCTGGCCGCTGCGCACCGGAATGAGGTCGAGCACGGAGAGGCGGGGTGAAGGAGTCATCCCTTTCGGAAACCAGGCAGAGGGGCGCCGTATTCCGGATTCGACATCGCGCGACGATCGGCTGCAAACGTGATCGAGGCGATCGTCGCCCTCGCCCACCCCCTCGGCCCGCCTCTTGGCGAACCATCCCGTCGGCTGAGCTTGGGGGTGTCGCTCGCGCCTCCGTCTTCATAGGCTGGGTGCAGCGACACCGTCGTCGCGCGACCTTGGGGGAGGAACGATGACCGTACATTACGCATTGCCCACTGCGGCAGATTTCACCGTGTTGGCGGGTGCGCATCATCCGGCGATCACGATCTACGCGTCGACCTCTCCGGTCGTGAGCGAGCGGGAGCGTGCCGAGGTCGCGGTGAAGAGCTCGTTCGACGAGGCGATCGAGCTGGTCAAGGCCTCGGGCGCCCCGAACGCCGAACTCGAGGCGCTCCGCCGCGAGCGCGACGCGGTGATCGGCGACCAGCAGCTGTGGGCCGGGCTCGCCCGGTCGATCGCGATCTTCGTCGCGCCCGGCTTCAGCGAGGTGTTCGTGCTGCCGAACCAGCTCGACGACGCCGTGCACGTCGGATCGCACTTCACGCTCGGCCAACTGCTGCGCGCGCCGAGCCAAGACCAGGAGGCCTTCGCCCTCACCCTCTCGGCCAACGAGTGGACGCTGTGGCACGCGACGCCGACCGATCGGGCCGTGCCCCTCGACGTCGACGAGTCGCACGACAAGAGCCTCGACGACGCCATCAACCGCGACCCCGAGAACGACGACAAGCCGCGGGGCGGCAAGCACGGCGATCGCGGGGTCAGCGGCGACGAACGCCGCAAGGGCTTCTCGGAGCTCTACGCGAAACGGGTCGCCGACGCCACCCGCCAGGAACTCATGCGACGCGACCCCGACGACCGCGTGCCGCTCTTCGTCTTCGCCGCCGAGCCGCTGCTCAGCCTCTTCATCGATCGCGTTCGCAACGGCCGCAGGCTCGTTGCGGTCGCCGGGGCCCCCGACCGGCTCGGTGCGGCCGAGATCGACGAGGCGCTGCGCGAACAGCTCGGCCGGCTCAACATCGACGAGGCCGACGGAGCCTTGCGCGAACTCACCGAGGGCACCGCGGGCCGCGTCGAACGCGATCTCGCGGCGATCGCCCGCGAGGCGGCCGACGGCGCGGTCGAGGTGTTCTGGTTCGACTTCACGACGTCGGTGAACGGCACGCTCGACCGTGAGTCGGGCGCGATCGAGTTCGCGAGCGGGCACGGCGCCGAGGAGCGGCTCAGCGACGGGACGCACGCCGGCGACCTGCTGCCGCAGCTCGCGCTGCTCGTCATGTCGAAGGGCGGCAAGGTCGTCACGGTGCGCAGCGCCGATCTCGACGGCACCGTCTGGTCGGGGCCGGCGATGGCCGAACTCCGCTTCGCGCTGGCGTAGCGGCCGGCGCCCGGTTGCCGAACTCCGCTACGCCCACGCCGGCTGCCGACCGGCGCCCGGCCGGGCGCCCACGCCGGCGCTCAGCGCATCGAGCCGACGCGGTCGCGCAGGGGAATCACGAAGCCCTCGCGTCCCTGCAACCGCACGACGATCCGCTGCGCGCGGGAGTCCTCGATGATCGCCTCGATGGGCGTCTGGGTGCGCACTCGGGCTCGTTCGCCGCGTGGCGGCGTCTCGCGGATCTCGAGCCAGAGGCTCTCGGGGTGCGGCACGACGCCCGGGTTGGCGGCGACGAGGCCGAGCCTCCAGCCGGCGCTCGGGCAGCGTCCCCATCCCGTGACCTGGATGATCCGGATCCCGCCGCCCTCGCTGACGCGCGCCTCGAAGTCCGAAGCGGAGTATTCACAGGACGGCTGGTCGCTCATTCGGGTGAAGATACGCGCTCGGGCGCGAGTCTGCGTCAGGGGTGACACTGAGAGTCGGCGCGCACGGGAACGCCTCGGCCCGCCCATAGGCTGATCGCATGCGATTCGGAATGTTCGTTCCACAGGGCTGGCGTCACGACCTCGTCGGCATCGAGCCGGCCGAGCACTGGCAGACGATGCGCTCGCTCGCCGAGCACGCCGATGCGCCCGACTCGCCGTGGGAATCGATCTGGGTCTACGACCACTTCCACACCGTGCCCACCCCCTCGTCAACCGAGGCGACCCACGAGGCGTGGAGCCTGATGGCGGCCTACGCCGCCTCGACCACGCGCGTGCGGCTCGGCCAGATGTGCACGTGCATGGGCTACCGCAATCCCGCCTACCTCGCCAAGGTCGCGGCGACCGTCGACATCGTGTCGGGCGGCCGCCTCGAGATGGGCATCGGCGGCGGCTGGTACGAGCACGAGTGGCGCGCCTACGGCTACGGGTTCCCGTCGATCCCCGAGCGCCTCGGGCGGCTGCGCGAGGGCGTCGAGATCATGCACCAGGCCTGGTCCACCGGTTCGGCGACGCTCGACGGCGCGTACTACCAGGTCGACGGGGCCGTCGTGCAGCCCCAACCGGTGCAGCCGGGCGGCATCCCCTTCTGGATCGCCGGCGGCGGCGAGAAGGTGACCCTCCGCATCGCGGCGAAGTACGCCTCGTACACGAACTTCACCGGTACCCCCGAGGAGTTCACCCACAAGAGCGAGGTGCTGCGCGCGCACTGCGAGAACCTCGGCACCGACTTCGAGGCGATCACGCGTTCGTCGAACTTCAACACGGTCGTCGGTGTCGACGAGGCGGATGTCGCGCGGCGCCTCGACGTCATCGAGGCGCGGGTCGCGCCGTTCCTCGGTCCCGAGAAGACCGCCGCGTACCTCGCCGACTTCCACGCACCGAACGCGGCCGTCGGCACCCCCTCGCAGGTCGTCGCGAAGCTCGCCGAGCGACGCGAGCTCGGTCTCGGCTACGCGATCCACTACTTCCCCGAGGCGGCCTACGACCGTTCGGGGCTCGAGCTCTTCGCGGCGGAGGTCATTCCCGCGCTGCGGTAGTCGCGGTGCGAGTGCTGCCAACCGATCGCGCGCCGGGTGACGCCGGCGTGCTGCCTATGCGGCGACGGCCTCGTCGAGCTTCGCCGCGAGTTCTGCATCGCTCGGCTCGGTGAAGTGCGTGCCGTCGGGAAAGACCACCACCGGGATCTGCGTGCGGCCGCTGATCGCCTTGGCGCGGTCGGCGCCGTCGATCACGGTCTCGAGGTCGACGTAGTCGTAGTCGACGCCGCGGCGGTCGAGCAGCGCCTTCGAGCGGCGGCAGTCGATGCACCACTCGGCGCCGTACATCGTGACGCGGGCAGGGTTCAGGTCGGATGCAGGGGTTGTCATATGAAGAACCTACGTGCATACCCTGTGCAGTATTCCCAGGGTCGTTCCCTCGGCCTCGTGTCGAAGCTCAGCGGCTGACGAGCGCGCCCGGCGGGCTGGCCGCCGAGGCGACGGCCGGTGCGCCGACGAGCCGGATGAACGCGCTGAGCTGCGCCACGCCCTCGGGCGTGTAGGGCAGCGCGTCGAGCAGCCCCGGCGAGTAGAGCAGGTATGCCGCCCACTTCGCCCGTGAGATCGCCACGTTCAGGCGGTTCTTGAGCAGCAGGAACTCGACGCCGCGGGGTGCCGCCGCCGCCGATGACGCCGCGAGCGAGACGATCGCGACCACGGCCTCCTGCCCCTGGAACTTGTCGACGGTGCCGACGGGCACCTCGGTGAGCCCGGCGGCGTCGAGCGCTGCGCGCACGACGGTGAGCTGCGCGTTGTACGGCGTCACGACGATGAGGTCGCGCTGCGCGAGCGGCCGTGAGCGAGCAGATGCCGCGGCATCCGTCGACCCGGCGGACTCCACCCAGTCGCGCCCGAGCAGCGAGATCGCCAGGTCGACGACGGCCAGCGCCTCTTCGGGTGACGAAGTCGTGTTTCCCTCGTGCTCGATCGGCAGCGCGGTGAGCCCGGGTGCGACGCCGTCGAGCGCGCGCTGCGAGGCCACCGGGTGGGAATGCAGTTCGCCCTCGTACGAGAGGCGCGACACCGGGCGGGCGATCGCGGGGTGCATGCGACGACTCTCGGCGAGGAAGTAGCCGAACTCGGCCGGCAGCACGTCGTGGCCGTCGGTGATCCAGCCGAGGGCCGAGGTGTCGATGGGCTCGGGGTGGTTGCCCTGGCTCACCTGCGGCAGCTGCTGCGGATCGCCGAGCAGCAGCAGGTTGCGCGCGCCGACCGATGCGGCGATCGTCGAGGCGAGCGAGAACTGCCCGGCCTCGTCGATGACGAGCAGGTCGAGCGAACCGCGTGGCACCCGGCTCTCGTTCGAGAAGTCCCAGGCGGTGCCGCCGATCACGTAGCCCGAAGACTGGTGCGCGGCGGTGTAGTCGGCCACGCCGTTCTTCGCGATGAGGGTGTACTCGTGGTCGCCGGGCTCTTTCGGGTCTTTCGGTGCCTTCGCGACGAGCTCGGGGTCGAGGCGGGCCGCTACGACGGCGTCGAGCACGTTCTCGACCACGGCGTGCGACTGGGCGACGACGCCGATCTTCCAGGCGTGCCGGCTCACGAGTTCGGTGATGACGTGCGAGGCGAGATAGGTCTTGCCGGTGCCGGGCGGGCCCTGCACCGCGAGGTAGGAGTCGTCGAGGTCGCGGAGCGACGCGGTGACGGCCGCGACGTAGTCGTGGTCGGGCCCGAGCGGCATGAGTCCGCTGCCGCTGCGGGTGCGCGGCGGGATGCGTCGCAGCACGTCGACGGCGGGGTTCGCCGGCCAGCGCGGGAAGGCGCGGTCGACGCGCTGTGCCCACTCGAGGATCGCGCCCTGCTGTCGCCCGGCCTGCGGCGGCATGCCCGGCGCGATGGCGAAGGGCAGCTCGTGCCAGGTGACACCGGCGACCGCGGTCTCTTCGATGAGCACCCCGTCGTCGAGCACCTCGAGCACCCGCACCGAATGCCACGCACGCGACCCCGGCCGCAGCGAGTTGCTCGGAAACGGCGCCGGCGGTTCGTAGAGTGCGATCGGCTCGCCGCCGACGCCGAAGCGCGACCCGGGCGCGATGCGGCCGCGCAGCAGCACGTGCCGTCGGTCGACGCGATGGTGGTCTTCGCGGTACCAGCGCTGCACCACGGCGGATGCCGCGGGGTCGACCACGAGCACGTCGCGGTGGTCTTCCCACGCCTCGAGCGGCTGCTCGATGCGGAAGTAGTGCGACCACCAGAAGCTCTTCGCCTCACGGTCGTGGTAGTCGATGGCGGCCGCAGCGAGCGCCAGGGCGGTGTGGTCGGCGTCGCGGTCGGGATCGTCGGGCGGGCCGGCGACGGCCTGCAGGTGGCGCGCGAGCGGCGTGGGCTCGTAGATCTTGCCCGCGGCCTTCGCCGCCTCGACGATGAGGGACTCGGGCACGGGTTCGACGCCGGCGCTCCGGGCGAGGCCGAGCAGCCAGTCGCGCAGTCGCAGTGTCGAGACGCAGTCGTAGCGGTTGTAGTCGGCGAGGTCGTCGAGCACGTGCTGCGCGGCCGCGGTGCCGGAGAGGCCGGTGACGGGATCGGTCTCGCCGGTGGCCGCGAGCTCACGGGCCCGCACGTACTCGAGGATCGAGTCGCCGCCCGACTTCACATCGGCCTCGCGCAGCTCGGTGCCCATGTAGAGCGGTTCGAGCTTCTTGATCGAGTACGAGCGGCTGCCGACGCGCACCGCGCGCTTCACGATCGGGTAGAGGTCGACGAAGACGCCGTCGGAGAGCAACTGGTCGACCGCGGCTTCGCCGACGCCGTGCCGGGCGGCCATCGCGAGCAGGTGCGTGCGCTCGTAGCTCGCGTAGTGGTAGATGTGCATGTTCGGATGGGCGGCCCGGCGCAGTGCCACGAGGTCGAGGAAGCGCTCGAGCGCCACCCGCTCTTCGGCGAATGAGTGCGCCCAGAGCGGCGTGAACTGCTCGGCGGTGTCGACCATGCCGAAGAGGTAGTCGAGGCCCCAGTCTTCGGCGGCGCCCTCGGTGTAGAGCGGGTCGCCCTCGAAGTCGAAGAAGAGGTCGCCGGCGTCGGGCTCGGGGATCGCGGCGAGCGACGCGGCGTCGCGCACGACGACCGGCGGGGGCAGCGGCGGGTCGTCGGGCGACCGGAGCCCCGAGGCATCCGCCGCCGCCTCGGCCGCTTCGGCCTCGAGCTGCAGACGCGCCTGCATCCGCAGGTTGTCGATCGTGGCGTCGAGCACGCCGGGCACCGGGCCGACGGATGCCGCGAGCGCGTCGATCGTCGTGATGCCCGCCTCGAAGAGGGCGGCGCGCTGGGTGACCCGCAGCCCGGCGACGAGCAGCACGTCGCGGTGACCCTGCACCTCGAGGTCGCACGTCGGGCATCGCCCGTCGAGGGAGTACCGCGGATCGCCCCACTCGACCGGGCCCGCCTCGGCGAGCCGCTCGGCGACGATCAGCTCGAGCCGCTCGCGGCGCAGCCGGTAGACGGGTGCGATGTCGTCGAGACGGTGCACGCTCGTCGAACCGTCGCCGAGCAGCAGCTCGACGGTGTCGGCGCAGGGCACGCCCATGCGCTGCAGCTGCTCGGCGTACGCGGCGAGCTGGAGCAGTGCCGTGACCCGAGCTCGGCGCGCGAGCTTGGAGTCTTGCACGAGGTAGCGGCCGTCGGGCTGGCGCACGATGAAGTCGGCGAAGCCGATGAAGCCCTCGTCGGCGAACGTCGCCTGGAAGACGACCGGCGCCCCCGCCGTGAAGGCCGCTTGCGTGGCCTCGACCGCCGCCGCGACCGCGGCCTGGTCGCGCACATCGGGGCGCTCGATCTCGACGACGCCGTCGCCGAGCGCCGCGCGGTACGCCTCGAGCACACGGTGCTCGTGCGCGTCGCCCATGCGGCCCGAGCGCTCGAGCATCGCGTCTTCGGGGTCGGGCACGCGCTCGATGCGGCCGAGTTTCGCGTCGAGCGCACGCAGGAAGGCGAACTCGCACTCGGACGCCTTCTTCAGATCGCTCGCGCTCGTGACGACCGAACCGTCGACCAGATACATCCGGGCCCCTTTCGCCGTCTGGCTCTCACCGTAGCGGCGGCCGCCGACATCGAGGTGCGCGACGTCTCAGTCGGCGGCTGTCGCGGCGAGCGCCCCGCGGCGCAGCCCGAGCATGCCCTCGACGGCGTGGTTCAGGCGTGAGCCGCGGTGGCCGGAGTCCTCCCAGTGCACGAGCGCGTGCGCATTCAGCCCGTCGATCATGCCGAGCAGTTGCCAGGCGACGGATGCCGCGTCATCCGTTTCGAACTCGCCCGCCGCGACCCCGTCGTCGACGATGTTGCGGATGACCCTTCGCCACGCGTCCATCTGCTCGCGCACGCTCGCCGCGAGGGCGTCGTTGCGCCGGCCGAGCACCCACGACTCGACCCATACGACCGTGACGTCGTCGCGGGTGCCGTCGAGCAGGGTCTCGAGCAGGGCGGCGAGCCGGGCGCGCTGCGTCGACTGCGCGGCGAGCAGGGCGACGACCTCGTCGATCTCCGCTCCCACGATGGCGTCGAACGTCGCGGCGACGAGCGCCTCCATGCTCGGCTGGTAGTGGGCGACGAGTGCCGGCGCCACGTCGATGCGGGCGGCGACGGCCCGCAGCGTGATGGCCGACAGGCCCTCGTCGAGCGCGAGCGACCGCGCGGCATCCGCGATCTCGGTGGAACGCTCTGCCGGGCTCTTGCGCTCGGTCTTCTTGCGCTCGGTCGTGCGCTCGGCCGGGGCCGAATCGCCTGTGCGCTCGGTCTTCTTGCGCTCGGTCGTGCGCTCGGGTCTTGACATGGTGTGCCCAGTCTATGTAGTTTCGGCAGTGTTGTTGATCACCCGATCAATAAAAAGACGATGGATGCCGCGTGGCGCCCGAGTCCGGCAACCAGGAGGAACGCATGAGCTGGCGCATGCCCGCAGAGACCGCACCGCACGAGCGCACCTGGATGGCGTTCCCCCGTGAGGGCGTCACCCTCGGCGATGGGGCCGCCGAGCGCGAGGAGGGCTACGCGACGTGGACCGCGGTCGCCCACGCGGTCGCCGAGTTCGAGCCCGTCGCGATGGTCGTCGACCCGAGCGAGATCGAGCGCGCCCGGCGCATGCTCGGCTCCGAGATCGAGCTCGTCGAAGCACCCCTCGACGAGTTCTGGATGCGCGACTTCGGCCCCACCTTCGTCGTCGACGACGAGCGCCCCGGCGTGCTCGGCGCGGTCGACTGGATCTTCAACGGCTGGGGCGCTCCCGCGTGGGCGGAGTGGCGCAAGTCGGCCGAGATCGCCCGCTTCGTCGCCGACCGGGTCGGCGCCGAGCTCGTGAGCTCGATGCTCGTGAACGAGGGCGGCGGCATCCACGTCGACGGCGAGGGCACGGTGCTCGTCACCGAGACCGTGCAGCTCGACCCGCGTCGCAACCCCTACGCCGACCGGGCGCGCGTCGAGGCCGAGCTCGCGCGCACGATCGGTGCGACCCACGCCGTCTGGCTGCCGCGCGGCCTCACCCGCGACTACGACGACTTCGGCACCAACGGGCACGTCGACATCGTCGCGACGATCCCGTCGCCGGGCACGCTGCTGCTGCACGCGCAGGGCAACCCCGAGCACCCCGATTTCGAGGTCACGCGAGAGCTGCGCGCGCTGCTGTCGCAGGCGACGGATGCCGCGGGCCGCCGCTTCGAGATCGTCGAGTTACCCGCGCCCGAGACGCTTCGCGACGACGAGGGCTTCGTCGACTGGAGCTATGTCAACCATCTCGTCGTCAACGACGGCGTCGTCGCGTGCGGCTTCGGCGACGAGCGAGCGGATGCCGCGGCGCGCGAGATCCTCGAGTCCGTCTACCCGGGGCGCCGGGTCGTCACCGTCGACTCCCGGCCGATCTTCGCGCGCGGCGGCGGCATCCACTGCATCACCCAGCAGCAACCCGTGGTGGGATCGTGAGCCGGCCTCCCCGACCCGCGACCTCGTTCGACGTCGTCGAGGCGTCGATCGCCGAGCTGCGCAGCGCGCTCGAGTCGGGCCGGGTGACGAGCGTCGGTCTCGTCGAGACGTACCTCGCGCGCATCGCGGCGTACGACCGGCCCGGCACGGCGACCGCCCTGAACGCGCTCGTCGTCTCGAACCCCGAGGCGCTCGCCGATGCGCGTGCCTCCGACGCGCGTCGCGCCGCGGGGCGCGTGCTCGGCCCGCTCGACGGCATCCCGTACACCGCGAAGGACAGCTACCTCGCACGCGGTCTCACGGCGGCGGCGGGCTCGCCCGCGTTCGAGCACCTCGTCGCCCAGCGGGATGCCTTCACGATCGAGCGCCTGCGCGCGGGCGGCGCCGTGCTCCTCGGGCTCACGAACATGCCGCCGATGGCGAACGGCGGCATGCAGCGCGGCGTCTACGGCCGGGCCGAGAGTCCGTACAACGCCGACTACCTCACCGCCGCGTTCGGCTCGGGCTCGTCGAACGGCTCGGGCACCGCGACCGCGGCGTCGTTCGCGGCGTTCGGCCTCGGCGAGGAGACCTGGTCGTCGGGTCGGGCGCCCGCCTCGAACAACGGGCTCTGCGCGTACACGCCGTCGCGGGGCGTCATCTCGGTGCGGGGCAACTGGCCGCTCGTGCCCACGATGGATGTCGTCGTGCCGCACGCCCGCACGATGGCCGACCTCTTCGAGGTGCTCGACGTGATCGTCGCCGACGACACCGAGACGCGCGGCGACTTCTGGCGGGTGCAGCCGTGGATCCAGCTGCCCGCGGCATCCGCTGTTCGACCGGTCTCGTACACGGCGCTGGCGACGGGTGCGGTGACGGATGCCGCGTCCGACGCGCCCCCGCTCGCGGGTGCGCGCATCGGGGTGCCGCGCATGTACGTGAACGCCGACCCAGAGGCCGGCACCGCCCTGCCCGGGCGCACCCCCGGCATCGGCGGCTCGACGGGGCAGCGCATCGAGACCCGCGCGACCGTCATCGAGCTCTGGGAGGCGGCCCGCCGCGACCTCGAGCGGGCGGGCGCCGAGGTCGTGCTCGTCGACTTCCCGGTCGTCTCGAACTACGAGGGCGACCGGCCGGGAAAGCCGACCATCGCGACGCGCGGGCTCGTGAACCCCGAATACCTGCGCCGCGAGATCGTCGACCTCTCGGCGTGGGCGTGGAACGACTTCCTCGACGCGAACGGCGACCCCGCGCTGCACGCGCTCGCCGACGTCGACGGTGCGCGCATCTTCCCGCACCCCGAGGGCGCCCTGCCCGACCGGTACACGGGCTTCGACGACGACATCGCCGAGTACCCCGAGTGGGCGCGGGCGCACCCGGATGCCGGCCTCGCCGACATGCCCGAGCTCGAGGCGGGGCTGAAGGGACTCGAGCAGACGCGGCGCATCGACCTCGAGCAGTGGATGGACGAGCTCGGCCTCGACGCCGTCGCCTTCCCGGCGGTCGCCGACGTCGGCCCCGCCGACATGGACGTGAACGAGGCCTCCGCCGATCTCGGCTGGCGCAACGGCGTCTGGGTCGCGAACGGCAACCTCGTGCCGCGCCACCTCGGCATCCCGACCGTCACCGTGCCGATGGGGCTCATGCGCGACATCCGGATGCCCGTTGGCCTCACCTTCGCCGGACGGGCCTACGACGACTCGGCGCTGCTCGCGCTCGCTGCGGCGTTCGAGGCTCTGCCGACCCCGACCGCGAGGCGCGTTCCGCCGCCGCGCACGCCCTCGCTCTGAGCGGGGCGCGGCGCCCGGTCGCCCGGCGCTGCTCGGGTTAGTCTGACGCCATGGCGGTCAGTCGGAGCCGTACGGCGGTCTACGCACGTCGGCGCAAGCGTCGCATGGCGCAGCACACGCACGACCTCAGCGACGAGCAGTGGGCGGCGCTCGCGGCGGAATGGCAGGGGTGCGCGTACTGCGGTGCGAGCGATCGGCCGCTGCAGCGCGATTGCGTGCAGCCGATCTCGCGCGGCGGTCGCTACACACTGGCCAACGTGGTTCCCGCGTGCGGATCGTGCAACGCGAGCAAGTCCAACGACGAGGTCACCTCGTGGTTGCGTCGGAAGCAACTCGACGAGCGCGCCTTCCTGCTGCGGCACCGCGAGATCGGCGTGGCGCTCGCCCTGCGGTTCCCTGCTCCGGATGCCGCGTCGGACTGACGGCCGCGGGTGCGGTGCGCTCAGCGCACCTCGACCGTGATCTCGTGCAGGCCCGTGGCGCCGTCGGGAACGACGCCCTGTCGCTTCGCCGTCTGCACCTCGCCGTCGGCGCCGAGGGCGCGCACCCGCACGGTGTGCGAGCCCGCCGAGGCATCCGACCACTGGTAGCTCCACTGCACCCACGTGTCGTCCGAGATCGCCGTCGCGAGTTCGGCCGCGCGCCAGTCGCCGTCGTCGATCTGCACCTCGACGGCCGCGATGCCGACGTGCTGGTACCACGCGACGCCCGCGAGCACGGCGGAATCGGCGGAGACCGACTGGCCGCTGCGCGGCACGTCGATGCGCGACGAGATCTTGATCGGCCCGCGCGCGCTCCAGCCGCGGTCGGTCCAGTAGGCGGATGCCGCGTCGAACCGGGTCACCTCGAGGTCGACGACCCACTTGGTCGCCGAGACGTAGCCGTAGAGCCCGGGCACGACCATGCGCACCGGGAACCCGTGCTCGGCGGGCAGCGGCGCGCCGTTCATGCCGACGGCGAGGATCGCGTTGCGATCGTCTTGCAGCACGGCGAGCGGCGTCGACGCCGTGAATCCGTCGACGCTGCGAGAGAGCACCATGTCGGCGTCGGCCGCGGGCGACGCGCGAGCGAGCAGCTCGCGGATCGGGTAGCCGAGCCACACGGCGTTGCCGATGAGCCCGCCGCCGACCTCGTTCGAGACGCATGCGAGGGTCGTGATGCTCTCTTCGAGGGGGAGGGCGAGCAGTTCGTTCCAGCTCAGCGTCACCTCGCGATCGACGAGGCCGTGGATGCGGAGGC
Source organism: Agromyces badenianii (assembly GCF_003070885.1). Lineage (NCBI taxonomy): Bacteria > Bacillati > Actinomycetota > Actinomycetes > Micrococcales > Microbacteriaceae > Agromyces > Agromyces badenianii. The sequence goes on along the minus strand of NZ_CP028913.1, from coordinate 2,684,855 downwards.
TCCAGTCGGCCGGATCGACCGCGGGCACGGCGAGTGCGGTGTCGATGCGGTAGAACTCGCCGTTCGGGGTGACGACCGGGGCGAGCCCGTCGATGCCGAGTTCGGCGCTCGCGGGCACCGTGGCGGTGGTCGCCGCCTTCGGCAGCGTGATGGCGTCGCGCACCGCGGTCACCGCGCGGGAGCCCGCCTGCAGTGCATAGCCGCCGAGCGCGGCGAGGGCGCCGAGCGCCACGGCGCCGCCCGCCCAGCCGAGGAAGCGGCGGCGGTCGACGCCATGGGCCGGCTCCGCGCTCGACCCCGGCGGCGTCGGCGTCGGCGTCGGCGTCGGCGAGGGCGAAAGCCGCAGCACGAGCAGCCGCAGCGCGATCACCGCCGCGATCGCCGCGAGTGCCGACGGGGCGACCGCGAGCATCGGGGCGTTCGCCCGGGTCGACGCGGCGACGGCGCCGACCACGCCGAGGATTCCGATGAGCACTTGGCCCCACGGCGGTCGCCGTGCCTCGAGCACGCCGGCCGAGCCCGCCACGGCGAGCAGCACGATGCCGATGCCCACGAGCAGCGCGGCCTTGTCGGCCGTGCCGAAGAGCGCGATCGCGGCATCTTTCGCCCACGGCGGCGCGAGGTCGATGAGCAGCGCCCCGACCACCACGAACGGACTCGACGACGGGGCGATCACGGCCGCGGCGAGTTCGCCGATGCCCGCGCCGAAGGCGACGGATGCCGCGCCCGCCGTCGCGGGCAGCAGCCACCCGCGGGCGGGATCGCTCGTCTCGGGCATGCGCACAGCGTACGCTCGTCGGACGACGGCGACCGGAGCGGCATCCGCTCGCCCGGATGTCACCGCCGCGTGTCAGAATCGTGAGTCGCGGGCCCGCGCCCGCGACGAGGGGAGCAGCCGAATGACCGCGACCGACCAGACCGCGACAGATCAGACCGCGACCGACCGGGCCGCCGGCGAGCACGTCGCCGACCGGCACGACCTCATCCAGGTCCGCGGCGCGCGCGAGAACAACCTGCGCGGCATCGACGTCGACCTGCCGAAGCGCCGTCTCACCGTCTTCACCGGCGTCTCGGGCTCGGGCAAGTCGAGCCTCGTGTTCGGCACGATCGCGGCCGAATCGCAACGCCTCATCAACGAGACCTACCCGTCGTTCGTGCAGTCCTTCATGGGTTCGCCCTCGCGGCCCGAGGTCGACAGCCTGCGCAACGTCTCGGCGGCGATCCTCGTCGACCAGGAGCGCATGGGCGCGAACTCGCGGTCGACCGTCGGCACCGTGACCGATGCGCACGCGATGCTGCGCATCCTGTTCTCCCGCCTCGGCGACCCCCACATCGGCTCGTCGAACGCCTTCTCGTTCAACGTCCCCTCCGTCTCGGGCAGCCGCGCCGTCACCGTCGACCGCGGCGCCGACAGCAAGAAGCTCGAAGAGAACTTCACGATGCTCGGCGGCATGTGCCCGCGCTGCGAGGGCATGGGGCAGACCAACGAGATCGACGTCGATCAGCTGGTCGACCGCGACAAGTCCCTCGCCGAGGGGGCCATCACCATCCCCGGGTACACGGCCGACGGCTGGGCCGTGCGCATGTACGGGGAGTCGGGCTTCGTCGACCCCGCCAAGAAGATCCGCGACTACTCCGAGCAGGAGCTCGCCGACCTGCTCTACAAAGAGCCGGTGAAGGTCAAGATCGCGGGCATCAACATGACCTACGAGGGGCTCGTGCCGAAGGTGCAGAAGAGCATGCTCTCGAAGGATCGCGACGCGATGCAGCCGCACATCCGCGCCTTCGTCGATCGTGCCGTCGCCTTCACGACGTGCCCCGAGTGCGGCGGCACCCGGCTCAGCCGGGCGGCCCTGTCGTCGAAGATCGCGGGCGTCAACATCGCGGATGCCGCGGCGATGCAGGTCTCCGACCTCGCCGACTGGCTCGCCGCGATCACCGATCCGTCGGTCGCGCCGCTCATCGCGAACCTGCGGGCGCTCGCCGACTCCTTCGTCGACATCGGCCTCGGCTACCTCAGCCTCGATCGTGCCTCCGGAACCCTCTCCGGCGGCGAGGCGCAGCGGGTCAAGATGATCCGCCACCTCGGCTCGGCGCTCACCGACATCACCTACGTCTTCGATGAGCCGAGCGTCGGCCTGCATCCGCACGACATCCAGCGCATGAACGAGCTGCTCGTGAACCTGCGCGACAAGGGCAACACCGTGCTCGTCGTCGAGCACAAGCCCGAGGTCATCGAGATCGCCGACCACGTCGTCGACCTCGGCCCGGGGGCGGGCACCGCGGGCGGCACGATCTGCTTCACGGGCAGCGTCGACGAGCTGCGCGCCTCCGACACGGTCACCGGCCGGCACCTCGACGACCGGGCGCAGCTGCGCGACGAGGTGCGACGGTCGTCGAAGGCATTGCAGATCCGCGATGCCCGCCAGCACAACCTGAAGGGCGTCGACGTCGACGTGCCGCTCGGCGTGCTCACCGTCGTCACCGGGGTCGCCGGTTCGGGCAAGTCCTCGCTCATCCACGGCAACCTCGCGAAGCTCGACGAGGTCGTCGTCGTCGACCAGTCCGCGATCCGCGGTTCGAGCCGGTCGAACCCGGCGACGTACACGGGGCTGCTCGACACGATCCGCACGACCTTCGCGAAGGCCAACGGCGTCAAGCCCGCGCTCTTCAGCGCGAACTCGGCGGGCGCCTGCCCCAACTGCAAGGGCCTCGGGCGGGTCTTCACCGACCTCGGCCCGCTGTCGACGGTCTCGAGCGTGTGCGAGGAATGCGGCGGCAAGCGGTTCACCGCCGAAGTGCTCGAGTACACGCTGCGCGACAAGAACATCAGCGAGGTGCTCGACCTCTCGGTCGACGACGCGCTGGCGTTCTTTGAAGAGAAGCCCGCACGGGCGATCCTCACCCGGCTCTCCGAGGTCGGGCTGGGCTACCTCGGCATCGGCCAGGCCCTCAACACCCTCTCGGGCGGCGAGCGCCAGCGGCTGAAGCTCGCGATCAACATGGCCAAGAAGGGCTCGGTGTACGTTCTCGACGAGCCGACGACCGGCCTGCACCTGGCCGACGTCGACAAGCTGCTCGGCCTGCTCGATCGCCTCGTCGAAGACGGCAACTCGGTGATCGTGATCGAGCACCACCAGGCCGTGATGGCGCACGCCGACTGGATCATCGACCTCGGCCCCGGCGCCGGCCACGACGGCGGTCGCATCGTGTTCGAGGGTACCCCCCGCGAGCTCGTCGAGGCGGCCGCCACGGATGCCGCGACGCTCACCGGCACGCACCTGCGCGCCTACGTCGGCGCCTGACGTTCACAGCGGAAAATCAGGTCGATCTGCTCTTCGCCCGGGAGCGCCGAAGAGAGGCGTAACGTCGAAAGCATGAGCAGAACGTATGTCATCACCGGAGCAGGATCAGGCATCGGAGCAGCCGCGGCGGCACTCCTCACCGAGCGCGGTAACCGCGTCATCGGCGTCGACCTGAAGGGGGCCGACATCACCGCCGACCTCTCGAAGCCCGAGGGCCGAGCGGATGCCGCAGCGGCCGTCGTCGAGGCATCCGGCGGCAAGATCGACGCCGTCATCGCGGCGGCGGGCATCTCCGCGCCGATCCCGCTGACCGTGGCCGTGAACTTCTTCGGCGTCACCGGGTTCCTCGACGCGCTCGCACCGACGCTCGCGAAGTCCGAGGCGCCGCGCATCGCCGTCGTCAGTTCCATGGCGAGCCTGCAGCCGAACTCGCCCGAGCTCGTCGACGCGCTGCTCGCGGGCGACGAGGCGAAGGCCCTCGAGGTCGGTGCCGCACTCGCCGAGCAGGGGCCCGAGGCGGGCTACCTCAACTACCCGTCGTCGAAGCGCGCGCTCAGCCGCTGGGTGCGCCGCGAGTCGATCACGCCGCGCTACGCGGGTGCCGGCATTCCGGTCAACGCGGTCGCCCCGGGCACCGTCGTCACCCCGATGACCGCGCCGCTGCTCGCGACCGAAGAGGGCCGGGCCATGGTCGACGCCGCCGTGCCGATGCCGCTCAACGGGCACTCCGACGCGGTCGTGATCGCGCGCCTGCTGGCCTGGCTCACGAGCGAGGAGAACACGCACGTCACGGGCCAGACGATCTACATCGACGGCGGAGCCGACGCGTCGCTCCGCGGCGACGACATCTGGGGCTGGGCCGACCCGAGCTGAGCAGCGTGACCCCGGCCGTCTGCGCGGTCGGGGTCGCCGGGCTCCGAGTCGCGGGCTCAGCCCGCCGAGTGAGCCCGCACGAACTCCGCGACCGGCGCTGCGAGAGCGGCGCCGATCTCGGCCGCGGGGCGCTTCCTCCCCTTCACCTCGAAGCTGTGGTTGGCGTCGTCGATCCACTCGAGGGTCGCGTTCGACCCGATGCGGTGCACGACGTCGTCGAGCTGCTCGTTCGGATTCGCGAAGGGATCGGTGCGCCCCTGCAGGAAGAGCATCGGCACGCTGATGCCGGGCAGGTGCTCGTCGCGCGGCTTCTCGGGCTTGCCCGGAGCGTGCAGCGGGTAGCCGAGGAAGACGAGCCCGGCCGCAGGCATGCCGTCGGCCACCGCCATCGACGCCATGCGCCCGGCGAACGACTTGCCCGCCGCCCAGATCGGCTCGCCCGGGCGCCCTGCCTCGGCGGCACGTGCGGCCGCGGCATCCATCACCGCGCGCCAGGTCGCGATCGCGACCGGCGGCCGGTCGGGGAACCGCCGCCCCGCCTCGCGGTACGGGAAGTTGAACCGAAGCGTCGCGACGCCGGCGTCGTTCAGCGCGCGCGTGAAGCCCGTCATGAACGGATGCTCCATGCCGGCGCCCGCCCCATGGGCGACGGCGATCGTGGCCGACGCGGCCGGCGGCCGGGCGTACACGGCCGAGACGGGTACGCCGTCGACGTCGATCGTGAGCGTCTGCTCGTCAGCGGTCATGCATCCATCGTGCCGCATCGGCCCGCGCTTCGCGGCCTGCGGCCTCGGCCCGCTGTCCCGGACCAGCGCTGCGGCCCACCGCCTGCGACGAGCCGGCGCCCCCCGCTCTACGAGTTGAACAGCTCGAACGCGCCGCCGACGCCGTCGATGACGTTGCCGGCGGCATCCGCGAGGTCGCCGACATCCGCGGCCAGCTGGGCGACGCCGCCCGCGGCCTCGATCGCGAGGTCGAGGTCACCGGTGATGTCGACGAGCCCGCCGAGGGTGTCGATGCTGCTCTGGCCGAGCTCCGCGTACTCGAGCTTGAGCTTCGCCATCCACTCGCGTTCGAGGCCGAAGAGCACGGCGTAGGGCAGCAGCCGCTCGTGCAGATGGAACCGCGCTGCGGGCCCGTCGGCTTCGGCGGCGGCATGCCCCGAGGCATCCGTCGCGCGAAGCTCGGCCCCGCTCGGCGACTGCAGCACCCGCAGCCGCTCGGCCTCGGCGAGCTCGATGTACTGCCGAAGGCCGGCGAGGTGTTCACGGTGAGCCGTCGCCGCGGGCAGGAATTTGCGCCACGCGGGCGGGGCCACGAAGATCGTCGCGATCGTGGCGGCGACGGCGACGAGCGTCGCGATGGCCGCGGGCCAGTCGGCCGCGACGGTCGCGACGGCGAGGAACGCCACCTCGACGAGCATGCCGAGGTAGGCGAACACGGTGAGGGTGACGCTCGGCCACGTCACGCGGCGGTCGGCGATGAGCCCTTCGCGGGCGAGGGCGTGCTCGATGTTCAGCAGCAGGCTCTTCACGCGGCCGGCGAGCGCGCGGCGGTCGGCTGAGAACCGGCGCACGTCGGCGCCCGAGTGCTCGCGACCGAACAGCGCCTCGAGCAGGGCGGCTTCTTCGGCGGTGAGCGCGACGTCGGGGGCGAGCTCGACGGCGACGGGCCTGCGCTTGCGCTTGCCGCTGCCGGCGATGAGTCGCACCTTGCGCTTCACCGCGAGGTCGATGAGGGCAGCGGATGCCGCACGCCGATCGGCGTCGACGAGCAGCGCATCCCGCAGCACCGTCGAACCGCGTTCGGGCGAGTACTGCACCACGCGCGGGGTCACGCGCTGGGCGGCGATGGTGCGTGCGACGAACCCGAATCCGAGGATGAGGAAGGCGGGCACGATCGCGAACACGAGCACGGCGGTCAGCACGCACCCAGTTTAGGGAGTCTGCTGTTCGCGCGAAGGAGTCGGTTTGCGGCGAAACGCCCATGCGGTACCGGGGATGTCGGTGGCCCGGCGTACCGTGACCACCATGACGAAGCAGATGCAGCACAACGCACCGCACCTGGTGATCGACGAGCCGTGTCCGCGCTGCGATTCCCTCGCGGTGCGCGCGATCGTCTACGGCCCGCTCGACTTCGAGGTCGAGGCGACGGTCGCGCCGAGCGCCGTCGCCCTCGACGACGCGCCGATCTTCGATTGCCGTGAGTGCGGCTTCGAGTGGGGCGCCGCCGTGCGCGACCTGCTGGCCTGACGTCGCGCGCCGGCCCGCAGGCACACACGTATGTCGGCTCCGCGCCGCGCGCCGGCCCGCGCGTCGGCTAAGCGTCGGCGACGTCGCGTGAGGCGATGCGGGCCCACACCGTCGCGATGACGACGGCGACCACGGCGATGATCGCCGCGACGCCCGTCACCGTCGACTGCGGGGCATCCGTCAGTCGCGCGATCGCGACCCAGGCGAGCCCCCAGCCGAGCGAAAGGGTCGGGGCGATTCGTCCGCGATCCCAGATCGCGAGCGCGATGCCGATGATGCCTGCGATCGAGACGACGATCACCGACCACACCTCGGGTGCGATGCCCCAACCGTCGAAGCCGGCGGCGACGAGCGCGGCCGTGATGTTGGCGGCGGTGGCGACGCAGACCCAGCCGAGGTAGAGCCCGACGGTGCCGTCGGTGACGACCGCGTCGACACGCGAGGTCGGCGCCGTCGCCCGGCAGATGCGGAAGGCGACGATCAGCACCACGAGCAGCAGCACGATGACCGGCACGCTCAGCCACAGCACGTCGAACTGGATGCTGAGGATCCACGCGGCGTTCAGCAGCAGTGACGCGGCGATCGGATAGCCGAGCCGGCGGTGGCGGGTCTCCTCCCGCTGCGAGGGCAGGAACTGCCAGACCGCGTAGACGAGGAGGCCGAGGTAGATGAGCGTCCAGATCGAGAAGGCGCCCCCGCCCGGTGCCACCAGGGTCGCGTCCGCCGCGAGCGCCCCGCCGGCGGCGTCTTGAATGGGAGTGCCCCCAGCGGCGCCCGACCCGATGAACGAGCCGATCACCGCCAGCACCGCGCTCACCGCGACGGTGAGCTGTCGTGCGACATCGCTGCCCGCCACGGTGGTGGCCGGTCGTTTCGTGGTCGTCATCATCATCTGCTTCTCCGTCGTCTGGTGGATCTCGGTCGAGCTCTGCCCAGACTAGAGGGGCGGCGGTTGCGCCGCGTCGAACTTCCGATTGATGCGTCCGACCCCGCCTACGCGTCGACGAGTTCGGCGCGGATGCGCCGGAGGTCTTCCATGAGCGAGCCGATCAGGATCCAGTGCCCCGATTGCGGCGGGGCCACGACGAGCGGCGCGGTCAGGGCGGGCTCGATCGAGTCGAGCGGCTCGGGGTCGACGTCGGCGAGGTGCACGGCGAGCCGCACGTCGTGGGCGGCCCGGCGCAACTGGTCGGCGATCGCGCGCACGGTCGGTTCATCGGCGAGGGCCGCGTCGTAGTGGTCGAAGACCGCCCGGGTCATGCCGATCACCTGCGTCACGATCGGGCTCAGCTGCTCGAGCAGGGTGCGCATCTCGACGAGCTCGGTGCGGTGCACCGAGCGCCGGGGATTCAGCGTCAGCGATTCCTCGCCCGTCGTGATCGAGGCATCCGCTGCATCGCGCATCGGTCGCATGAGGCGCGCCTCGACCATGAGGCGCTGCAGGTCGCCGGGCCGTTGCGGGCTCTCGAGGGCGCTCGCGAGGCGGTCGAGGGATGCCGCGAGCTCGCCGCCGAGCAGTGAGAGGTCGCGTCGGGCCGGGGCGACCGCCACGGGCGGCACGATGAGCGCGTTGACGACGATGCCGATCGCGGCGCCGATGAGCGTCTCGATGATGCGGTCGAGGGCGTACTCGGGCGAGGAGGAGCCGAGGGCCAGCACGAGCATCGCGCTGATCGCGACCTGGTTCGACGTGCCCGGTGTGATCTTCAGCGCCCACGCGACGAGCATGGCGATGACGATCGTGACGAGGATGATCCAGCTGTTCTGCCCGAACGCGAGGGAGGCGACGGTCGCGATGAGCACGCCGAGGATCACGCCGATCGAGCGCTCGATCGCTTTGCCGAACGACTGGTTTACGCTCGGCTGCACCACGAGCAGCGCCGCGATCGCGGCGAAGACGGGCAGTTGCGCCGGGATCAGCCACCCCGCGACGAGCCAGGCGGCGATCGTCGCGGCCGAGGCCTTCGCGACCTGCAGGATGGGCACGCGCTTCGAGGCGCGGAAGGTGTCCGTGACGCCCATGATCCTCCTCTTGCGCGCAGAACCGGCCCGATCGCCCTCGCCGTGCATGTTCATCGAGGAAGCGAGCGCGGGTCGTCCTCGCCGTGCTCGGGGATGTCGTGGTCGTCACGATCCGAGAGCGGGTCGTGGTCGACGATCTCGTCGACGTCGGCGGTCGGCACCGAGTCGGGCATGGCGTTCTCCTCGGCGAGCAGCGCCGGTGAGATGCGCCGCGACATCGCCGCGGCATCCGTGCCGAGGCGCAGCCGCCCGAGCAGCCCGCGCACCCACGCGGGTCGACCAGCGACAGGGCCGTCGAGTGGCGCCTCGACCTCGAGCCCGTAGTGTTCGCCGATGTGTTCGATGAACGCCGCGCGTTCGGCCTTCGCGTACGCGCGTCGCTCTCGGGTGAAGGCGATGATCGTCGACCAGCAGATCAGCAGCATCACGATGCTGAACGGCAGCGCGATGATGATCGCCGCGGTCTGCAGGGCCTTCAGCCCGCCGCTGAGCAGCAGTGCGATCGCGAGCAGCGCCGTGATCGCGGTGAAGAAGGTGCGTACCCAGCGCTTCGGGTTCAGCTGCCCGCCCGTGGCGATCATGCCCATCACGAGCGCTCCGGAATCGGCCGAGGTGACGAAGAAGATCGTGATGAGCAGGATCACGCCGACCGTCAGCAGCGGAGTGCCGGGCAGGTAGGTGAGCAGTTCGAAGAGCGCGGCCTCGACGTTCACGCTGCCGTCGGCCTGAGTGAGCGCTCCCGGGTCTGCGAGTTCGATCGCGAGCGCCGATCCGCCGAGCACCGCGAACCAGAGGATGCCGATGAGCGTGGGCACGAGGATGACGCCCGTGACGAACTGACGCACGGTGCGTCCCTTCGAGACGCGGGCGATGAAGATGCCGACGAACGGGGCCCACGAGATCCACCAGCCCCAGTAGAACGAGGTCCACGACGCCTGCCACTCTTCGCCCGCCGTGCCCTGGAAGGCGTTCACATTGAAGGAGAGCCCGATGAAGTTCTGGATGTAGTTGCCGATCGACTGCACGAACTCGCGCAACAGGAACTCGGTCGGCCCCATCGCGAGCACGTAGATCACGAGGATGCCGGCGAACACGAGGTTCGCGGTCGAGAGCCACTTCATGCCCTTCGTGACCCCCGAGAGCACCGACCACAGCACGAAGACCGAGATGACGAGGATGATCACGACCTCGCTGAGCGCCGTCGGCTCGAGGATGCCGGCGTAGTCGAGGCCGGCGCTGATCTGCAGCACGCCGAGCCCGAGCGAGGTCGCGACGCCGAAGAGCGTGCCGACGAGAGCGATGACGTCGATCGTGTGGCCCCAGCCGCCCTGGACCCGTGTGCCGAGCAGCGGCTCGAGGGTCCACCGGATGGAGATCGGCCGGCGCCGGCGGTGGATCGCGTAGGCGAGCCCGAGCCCGACGACGACGTAGATCGACCACGCCTGAACACCCCAGTGCAGGTAGGTCTGGCTGAGCGCCTGCTGCGCGAGCGCGGCGGGAGTGCCGGTGACGCCGGGTCGCGGCGACACGAAGTGGCTGAGCGGCTCGCTCACGCCGTAGAACACGAGCCCGATGCCCATGCCCGCCGCGAAGAGCAGCGAGAACCACGACAACAGCGAGAACTCGGGTTCGTCGTCGTCTCGCCCGAGCTTGATGTCGCCGAAGCGGCTGAACCCGACGAACAGGCAGAAGGCCACGAAGAAGGCGGCGATGAGCACGTAGTACCAGTTGAAGGTGTTGACGATTCCGGTCTGGATCGCACCGAACATCGATTCCGCAGCGCCCGGCGCGATCAGGGCGAACGCGACGAACAGCACGACGACGATCGCGGCGGGCCAGAACACCCAGCGCTGCACGGGCGGCAGGGATCGGTGCGGTCGAGTCGCGGCCGGTGCATCCGCCGTGATCGCAGGATGTTCGGAGCCGGTCGTGTGCTCGCTGTGCTCGGTCTGCTCGGCCGGTTCGTTCGACGTCCCGCTCATGGACCCACGGTATCGAGACCGATGCACGAGCGCGCCGACCCGCGCCGCACGCGCCGCACGCGCCGGGCTCGGCCGCGCAGGGGTGGGCGCGCGGGCGGCATCGTGCCATGATCGGCCTGTGGCCGACCGACTGATGCTCCTCGACACCGCCTCGCTCTACTTCCGCGCGTTCTACGGCGTGCCCGACTCGATCACGGCGCCCGACGGCACGCCCGTCAATGCCGTGCGCGGGCTGCTCGACATGATCGCGCGCCTCGTCACCGACTTCGAGGCGACCCACCTCGTCGCCTGCTGGGACGACGACTGGCGCCCGGCCTGGCGGGTCGAGCTGATTCCGAGCTACAAGGCGCACCGCGTCGAGCGTGCCGTGCCCGGCGGCGTCGACGTCGAAGAGACCCCGGCCGGGCTGATCGTGCAGATTCCGCGCATCCGCGAGGTGCTCGGCCTCCTCGGCATCGCCGTCGTGGGTGCCCCCGAGCACGAGGCCGACGACGTCATCGGCACCCTCGCGACGGGCGCGACGATGCCGGTCGACGTCGTCACGGGCGACCGCGACCTGTTCCAGCTCGTCGACGACGACGCATCCGTGCGGGTCATCTACACCGCTCGGGGCATGAGCAAGCTCGAGGTGCTGACCGACGCGTCGGTCGTGGCGAAGTACGGGGTGCTGCCCGAGCAGTACGCCGACTTCGCGGTGATGCGCGGCGACAGCTCCGACGGGCTGCCGGGCGTCGCCGGAGTGGGCGAGAAGACGGCTGCGTCGCTTCTGCAGGAGTTCGTCGACCTCGATGGCATCAGGGCGGCGGCAGCGGATGCCTCGGCACCGATGTCGGCGAGCGTGCGGGCGAAGTTCACGGCCGCTGCCGACTACCTCGACGTCGCGCCCACCGTCGTCGAGGTCGTGCGCGATCTCGACCTCGGCGAGTTCGACTCCCGGCTGCGCCCCGTCACGGGAGTGCGCAGGGAAGCCCTCGAGGAGCTCGCGACGGAGTGGAACCTCGGGGGCGCGGTGTCGCGGGTGCTCACAGCCCTCGACGCGCTCGCCTGACGCTCAGGCGGCGGATGCCTCGCGGCGCGCCGCCGCCGAGCGACCGATCAGGGTGCGCGCGACGAGTCCGATCGCGGCGACGACGATCGCCATGACGAGCGGCGCGACGACGAGGCCCGGATCGGTGAGTGCCATGCGGAACACCCCGACGCCGTAGTCGACCATCTCGCCGGGGTACTTGGCGAGCACCCGGGTGCCGGCCGCGGCCGACACTGCGGTGATCAGCGTCGGCCCCACCCAGAGCATCACGAGGCTCGCGATCGCTGCGACGATGCGGCCGACGGTGTCGATGCCGCCCCAGGCGATCGCCGCACCGACGAGCACGGCCGGCACCCAGCGCACGGCCGCCCAGAGCCAGGCCGGCTCGCCTGCGAACGCGGGACCCTGCGGGGAGAGGAGCGCGTGCAGCCAGCCGGCGGAGAGGATCGCCGCGATCGTGAAGCCGATGACCGCGCCGGCCCGCGGTGCCCTGGCGATGAGCCAGAGCACGCCGACTCCGACGATGACGGCGAGGATCGCGACGGCGACGACGGCCCAGAGGTAGAGCACCGACCAGTCGTCGTCGCGAAGGCCCCCGCCGACGGCGGTGGCGGTCTGGCCGATCGCGACGGCGTCGACGAGGAGCACTCCGGCGAGGAGCAGCGCGAACCCGCCGCGATGCGTCCATGCGCGGGTCGCCCGCCCCACGAGGCCGGCGATCGCGGCGCCGATGATGACGAGGCTGGCGATGAGCGACAAGGAGTACTGGCTGAACGGCAGCAGCACGAGCGGCATGTCGTCGGGAAGCGTCTCGCTCGCCCAGAGGTTCTGCAGCGGCAGGCGCATGCCGGTGATGAGCCACGGCAGCAGGCCGAGAGCGGCCGAGCCGACGCCGATCAGAAAGAGCTGCCACGTGCGCAGCTGCCGGGTCGGGCTCACGACGGCCACCGGATCGTCGGTCATCGTGTGCTCGGGGGAGTGCTGTACGTCGGAGTTCGTCTGGCTCATCGCCACCTCGAGTTCGATCGGGCCGGCTGAGCCGGGCGGATTCTCGACCCTACAACTGGCCGCCGACGCGCGCGGCGCTGTCGGCATGGCTGAATTCTTGCGGAGCGTGGCATTCTGGCCGAATGACTCGCCGCAATCATCGCGTCGCCGTGCTCGTGCTGCCGGGGGCGAAGCCGCTCGACGTCGGAATCCCGGCACAGGTGTTCTCGACGCGGGCGAGCATGCCCTACGAGGTGCGGGTGTGCGGCGCGGCGCCCGGACTCGTGACGGGCGGCGACGGGCTCTCGTACCACGTGGCCGACGGCCTCGACGCGCTCGAGTGGGCCGAGACGGTCTTCATCCCCGGTTACCGTCACCCCGATCGGGACGAGCCGCCGGTGGCGGTCGTCGACGCGCTGCGGGCGGCGCACGCGCGGGGGGCGCGGCTCGCCGCGATCTCGACGGGGGCGTTCGCCCTCGCAGCGACCGGGTTGCTCGACGGGCGTCGGGCCACGACGCACTGGCACTACACGGAGGCGCTCGCCGCGAGGCATCCGCTCATCTGGGTCGACACGAACGTGCTGTTCGTCGACGAGGGCGCGGTGCTGACCTCGGCCGGGGCGGCATCGGGCATCGACCTCTGCCTGCACCTCGTGCGCCGCGACCACGGTGTCGCCGTCGCCAACCACGCCGCCCGGCGGCTCGTCGCCGCGCCGTACCGCAGCGGCGGCCAGGCGCAGTACGTGCCGCGCAGCCTGCCGCCCGAGCTCGGCCCGGTGTTCGCGGCGACCCGCGAGTGGGCGCTGCGGCGGCTCGACGAACCGCTCACCCTCGATGCGCTCGCCCGCAACGCCAACGTCTCGCCGCGCACGTTCTCGCGTCGCTTCGTGGAGGACACCGGGTACACCCCGATGCAGTGGGTGCTGCGGGCCCGGGTCGACATGGCACGAGAGCTGCTCGAGCGCAGCGACCTCGGGGTCGAGCAGATCGCCGCGCGGGCCGGTCTCGGCACCGGCGCGAACCTGCGGCTGCACTTCCAGCGCATCCTCGGAGTCTCGCCGAGCGACTACCGGCACACCTTCGCCGCGGGGGAGTAACGGCGGGGGAGTAACGGCGGGGGAGTAGCGGCGGTCGAGGAGCGCGGTCGAGGAGATCTGGCGAGAGATCTGGCGAGATCCTTGCGGATGCTGACCTGCACGCCACTCCCGCGGCGCCGTCGCGACGACGAAGGTGGAAGGCGTCCGGATCGAAAGGAACCCCTCCGCCATGACCACCCGCATCGCCATCAACGGCTTCGGCCGTATCGGCCGCAACGTACTGCGCGCGCTCGTCGAACGCGACGCCGACTTCGAGGTCGTCGCGATCAACGACCTCACCGCCCCCGACGCGCTCGCCCACCTGCTCAGGTACGACAGCTCGCTCGGCCGCTTCGGCCGCCCGGTGTCGGTCGACGGCGACGTGCTCGTGGTCGACGGCCGCCGCATCCGCGTGCTCGCCGAGCGCGACCCCGCGAAGCTGCCCTGGGGCGAGCTCGACGTCGAGATCGTGCTCGAGTCGACCGGACGCTTCACCTCGGCCGACGCCGCTCGTGCGCACCTCGACGCCGGCGCGCGGCGCGTGCTCGTCTCCGCGCCGTCCGACGGCGCCGACCTCACGATCGCGTACGGGGTGAACCACGCCGAGTACGACCCGGCGACGCACGTCGTCGTGTCGAACGCCTCGTGCACGACGAACGCCCTCGCACCGCTCGCGAAGGTGCTCGACGACCTGGCCGGCATCGAGCACGGGTTCATGACCACCGTGCACGCCTACACGCAGGAGCAGAACCTGCAAGACGGCCCGCACCGCGACCTGCGCCGCGCCCGTGCCGCCGGCGTGAACATCGTGCCGACCTCGACCGGCGCCGCGAAGGCCATCGGCCTCGTGCTGCCGGGCCTCGACGGCAAGCTGCAGGGCGACTCGATCCGCGTGCCCGTGCCGGTCGGCTCGATCGTCGAGCTCAACACCACGGTGTCGAGGGAGGTCTCGCTCGACGAGGTGCTCGCCGCGTACCGCGCCGCCGCCGAGGGGCCGCTCGCGGGAGTGCTCGCCTATGTCGACGACCCGATCGTCTCGAGCGACATCGAGGGCGACCCGCACTCGTCGATCTTCGACGCCGCCCTCACTCGCGTGCACGGCAGGCATGTGAAGGTCGTCGCTTGGTACGACAACGAGTGGGGCTTCTCGAACCGCGTCGTGGATTCGCTCGGCCTCCTCGCCGGCTGAGCAGGCGACGAGCTTCGAGCGCCGCCTACACGGTCGCCGGCGTCGGGTGCCCAGCGCGGCTCAGCGCCTCCACGACGAACCGGGCGTCGCGGTCCATGCCCATCAGGGTCGAGGATGCCACGGAGTACTGGAACGGCATGCCCACGAACGCGAGCCCGGGGCATCCGGTGGCGATGCCGCGCACCTCGAGCGGTCGCCCGTCGTCGCCGACCACGCCGTCGATGTCGATCCAGCCGAGGTCGGGGCGCGACCCCGTGCACCAGACGACGGTCGCCGCGTCGACCCCCGTGCCGTCGGCCGTGACCGGTCGGCCGCCCTCGACCCCGGTGACCCGTCCGAGTTGCACGATGCCGGCGCGATCGAGCGCTGCCGGCTTGTTGCGCACGAGCATCACGCCGTGGGCGAGCACGGCGGCCCGCATCGCGCGCCCCTTCGGGCTGTCGATGGTCCTCCGGCGCAAGCGACTGACGAAGAATCCGGCCATGAGGTTGCCGAGCGGGGTGTCGATGTCGACGGGCACATGCCCCGGGTGCCGACCGGCGAGGGTGACGGCGTGGCCGTTGCGGGCGGCTTCGAGCGCGACATCCGTGCCCGAGTTCGCAGCGCCGACGACGAGCACCGGGCCGTCGGCGAGCTGTTCGGGCCCGAGGTAGTCGAGCGAATGGAGCTGGCGGATCGCCGGATCGAGCTCCCGCGCGAAGGCGGGCACGACGGGGATGCGGTGCGCGCCGGTCGTCACGACGACCCGCTCCGCGCGCACCTCGTCACCGCTCGCGAGCTCGAGCCGGAACCGGCCGTCGCTGTCGCGGGTCATCGCGATGACCCGCGACGAGGTGCGCACGGGCAACTCGAAGTGCCGCGCGTAGCGCTCGAGGTAGTCGCCCATCTGCGCGCCGGACGGATACGCGAACCGGCCCTCGTCGAGCCGCAGGCCGGGCAGGCTGATGAACGGGCGCGGGGTGAACAGGCGCAGCGAACGGTAACGCTCGCGCCAGGGGTCGCCGACGCGCGCATGCTCGTCGAACAGTTCGAGACTCGCGCCGCGCTCGGCGAGGCGCTTGCCGACGGTGAGCCCCGCGGCTCCCGCGCCGATGACGGCGGTGTCGATGACGGTGGTGGACATGGCGGCCTCCTTTTCCGCGTGACACTACGGATGCCGCGGGGCGGCCGCGTCGGCAGAAATGCCCAATTGCGCTCAGCTCGCGGTGGTCAGCCCGTGCTCGAACGCGAACGCCGTCGCGGCCGTTCGGCTGCCGAGCCCGAGCTTGCCGAGGATGTTGCTGACGTGCCGCGCCACCGTGCGCTCGCTGAGGAACAAGTCGCCCGCGATCTGCCGGTTCGACCGGCCGCTCGCGACGAGGCGCAGCACTTCGAGCTCGCGCCGCGTGAGCCCGGCGGATGCCGCGGAGCGCTCGCCCCCGGCCGCCACCCGTTCGAGCCGGTCGAGGTCGGCCACAGCGCCGAGCCCGGCGAGCACGGTGCGGGCGGCGTCGAACTCGAGCTGGGCGGCCTCCTCGTCGCCGAAGGCGCGGTTCGCGCGGCCCATGAGCACCCGCGTGACCGCTGCCTCGTAGGGTGCCTCGAGTCGGCGCCAGACCGCCCACGACCGGCGCAGCAGCGGCAGGGCCTGCTCCGATTCATCCGCCCCGATCAGGAGCCTGGCCTCGGCGCGGTCGGCCTGCGCATCGAGGTAGGCGGTGCCGAGCGCGTCGGCCATCTCGCGCAGCTCGGATCCTGCGCGGGCGGCGAGCTCCCAGTCGCCGCCGTCGACCTCGAGCTCGACCTGCGCGGCGAGCAGCTGGGCGCGCACGCCGGGTGACGGCGAGGCGTTGAGCGCCCGCGCGATGCCGGCGCGCGCCGCGGGTGTGCGGCCCTCGTCGCGGCGCAGGAGCGCGAGACCCGGCTGCACCTCGAGCCCGAGCTCCGATGCGCGTCGGTAGGCGGTCTCGGCGTCGGCGCGACGGCCGATCAGCCGGCACAGCTCGCCGAGTGCGTAGTACGCGTGCTCGAGGGTTTCGGCTCGGCGCTCGCGCTCGCAGACGGCGGTGAGTGTCGCGGTCGCCTCGTCCCACTCGCCGAGGAGCTGCAGCACTCCCGCGCGATGCACCGAGCACTCGCCGCGGAACGTCTCGAGTCCGCTCTGGGCGTCGCACCAGTCGCTGAGGTCGCGGGTCCACACGCGGGCGCGCTCGACGTCCCACCGATCGAGGCAGCTCGCGATGACCGCGCAGTACGCCGGGCCGGCGGCACGATCGCTGACCCGGCCCGACGAGATGGCGAGCATCACGAGATCCATGCACTCGAAGCCCTCGCGCATGCGGCCGTGCTGCACGAGCGACCGCCCGAGCGTCATGGTCGCGAGCACTTCGACGTCGGCGTCCCGAGCGGTGCGGGCGAGTTGCACCGCGCGCTCGCCGAGGTCGACGGATGCCTCGAGCTGACCGCTCGCGTACGCGCCGATCGCCCGGCAGAGGCCCGCGATCGCCGCACTGCGCGCGCTGGGCACGCTCGTGTCGCAGAGTTCGAAGAGCCGCGACATCCACGCGCCCGCTCGCACCGCTTCGCCGCGGTCGCCGAGCGTGAAGCCCAGCCAGAACGCGCAGCGGATCGCGGCATCCGTCTCGCCCTCGTCGAGGTAGGCGAGGTGTGCGGCATCCCATGCTCGCTCGCAGTCGGCCTCGCGCCCCAGGAACCAGGCCGCGAGACCCAACTCGTCGAGTTCGACGGCGGAGAGTTCGGCTCGGCGGGCCGTGAGCTCGTCGGAGCGGGCGACCCAGTCGATGACCTGCGCCGCGCCGACCGGGGACATGGCGTCAGTATCCGCCTGCAGGGCGTCGGTGACAAGCCGCGCGTCGGCGCCGCTCAGGCCGTGATGCCGGTCGGGCCGGCCGGCTCGCCGAACCAGTGCCCCGGAGCGGGCAGCTGCACGCCCACCGACGCGAACGCGATCGCGGCGAACGCGTAGATCATGATCGCGATCGTCAGCCCGCCGAGCGCCATCGTGGTCGGCACGGCCCACGAGACGCGCACGAGCTCCGCCCGATACCGGGGGATCGCCATGAACGCGAGCCACATCGATGCCGCGGCGAAGCCGGTGATCCAGACGGTGCGCAGCGCGTCGCCTGCGAGCGGCGCGACGATGGCCAGCACGAGGGAGGCGATCGCCATGAGCAGCCCCGTGTAGGCGAAGAATCGGGCGAAGCCGATGCCGCCCACGTCGTCGCCGGTCCACCACGGCCCGTCGGGTCGATCCGCGCCGTCTGACCAGTCAGGATCCCGGGTATAGCCCATGATGCGATCGTAGAGCGGATCGCCCGCTGCACGCAGGTCGTACGGTGCCGGGTCGACACGGATTCGCGCGACCGAAATCCGGCATTGCACTCGAGGCATCCCGCCCACTAGTGTTCGAAGGCTGCGCACTCCGCGCGGCATCCCCGGAATCTGAGAGGAAGGCCATGACCGTGTCTCTGCAGCGCACGAGCGAGGCCTCCTACATCGAGCCCGCGACCCCGCAGCGCGCCCTGTTCATTCAGCGCACCCTGTTCAATCGCGAACTCGACCAGGTTCTCGACCCGGCACACTGACGCCGACGCGGCATACGCCCGCGATTCTCGTCACCCCGTGCCGGTCGAGGCCCGGGGTGTTTCTCTGTCTGCGCGCGACGGGGAGCCTCGGGCCCCCGGATCAACGCAACGCACACGCAAGACAGGAAAGGAACATGGAGACCATCACGAAGCGGCTCGTCTCGTGGGCGAGCCTGATCGACGAGAAGACCGTCGAGCAGGCCCGCACCTCGTCGACGATGCCGTTCATCTACCCGCATCTCGCGCTCATGCCCGATGCCCACCTCGGGCTCGGCGCCACGGTCGGGTCGGTCATCCCGACGCTCGGGGCGATCATCCCCGCGGCCGTCGGGGTCGACATCGGCTGCGGCATGATCGCGGTCAAGACTCAGTTCGCCGGCTCCGCGCTGCCCGCCGACCGGCGGGCGGTGCGGGAGCAGATCGAGCGCGCCATCCCGCTCTCGGCGGGCAAGGTCAACCGCAAGATCGTCGCGACCGCCGAGCCGCGCATCGCGGAGCTCGAGGAGCTCGCCGAGGCGAAGGGCTTCGACCCGGCCGCGTACGCGGGCAACTGGCGCGAGCAGCTCGGTTCGCTCGGCAGCGGCAACCACTTCATCGAGGTGTCGGTCGACGAGACCGACCGGGTGTGGCTCTTCCTGCACTCGGGCAGCCGGGGCGTCGGCAACAAGATCGCCCAGCACCACATCAAGGTCGCCCAGCGCTTCGCGAAGCAGTGGTGGATCGAGCTGCCCGACCCCGACCTCGCGTACCTCGTCGAGGGCACGCCCGAGTTCACCCGGTACATCGCCGAGCTCCGGTGGGCGCAGCACTTCGCCCTCCTCAACCGGGAGGAGATGATGGACCGCGTCATCCGCCAGGTGAGCGAGTGGGTCGGCACGGCGGTCGAGGAGCAGGAGCGCATCAACTGCCACCACAACTTCACCGAGAGCGAGATGCACTTCGGCAAGCGCGTGTGGGTCTCCCGCAAGGGGGCGATCCAGGCGGATGCCGGTCGGCCCGGGTTGATCCCCGGCTCGATGGGCACCGCGTCGTACGTGGTCGAGGGGCTCGGGCATCCGATGTCGCTGAACTCCTCGCCGCACGGTGCCGGGCGTTCGTTCTCGCGAACGAAGGCCAGGCAGAGCTTCACGCACGAGCAGTTGCGTGAGGCGATGGTCGGCATCGAGTTCCGCGACACCGACGCGTTCATCGACGAGATCCCGCAGGCGTACAAGCCGATCGACCGGGTGATGGCCGATGCCGCGTCACTCGTGACCGTGCGGCACACGCTTCGGCAGCTCGTCAACGTGAAGGGCGACTGATCACCGAGCGAGCGGATGCCGCGGCTCGCGTGTCTCTGCGGAGGCGCGCGAGCCGCGGCACCCCCCACCTCGAGGGGCATACGCGGCGAACCCGCGTCGGGTAGCTTCGGTTGACCGATTCTCCGAAAGGAACCCTCCGCCCGTGATCTCACGTCGCATCGTCGCGCCCGCCCTCGCCCTCGGCCTCGCCGCCCTCCTCAGTCTCGGTGCCTTCGGCGCACCGGCATCGGCCGAGGAGTTCCCCGGCTTCCCCTCGCCGCCTCCGAGCCCGCCGGTCGAAGAGACCAATACGCTCCTGCTTTCGCCAAGCGATGCCGTCACGAAGCCCGGTGTGCCGGTGACGTTCGAGGTCACCGTCCTCGCGAGCGAGGGAGGTGCGCCGCTCGATCCCCAGCCGGAGCTGACCTACACCCTCGGCACCGACGCTGCCGGTGACGTTGTGGACGGTCTGACCGTGACGGCCACATCCTCCGGGCCGCGCGCCGTGTTCGTTCGATCGGGCGCCCAGTACGGCGTGACGGAGCTCACCGTCGTCGGTGACCCGGTCGCACTGCAGATCACGCCGAGCGCGCCGAGCGTCGCGAAGGGTGGGTCGCTCACGTTCACAGTGACCGGCGTCGACGATTGGGGCACACCGATCGACGGCAGCGCCGCCGTCCTCACGAGCTCGGTCGGCACCGATGTCGTCAACGGGCAGACCGTCACCTTCCCGACGGCGAGTCCGCACACGATCACTGCGACGATCGGCGGGGTGACCGCATCGGTCACCGTCGAGGTCGTGGCTCCGGCCACGGCGAAGGGTGCATCGGCCGAGCTCGCTGAGACTGGCGTCGCTCCCTTGCACTCTGGTCTGGTCGCGGCGATCCTGCTGCTGGCCGGTGCCGCCATTTCCGTGCTCACGATCGCGCGTCGTCGCGTTCAGCATCAGTAACTCGTCTGGCATCAGCTCGTCTGGCATCGTCAAGGCTCCCCGGTCACGGCACGCGTGATCGGGGAGTTGCTGCGTTCGGGCGACGTCGGCTCATGAGCTGCGGAATGCGCGCAGATGTCGATCTCGCGCGTTCTCGTTCGACGTCAGAATGAGAGCGGAGATACCGACTCGGAAGGACTTCATCATCATGCGCACTCTCATCGTCACCGAGTTCATCAGCCTCGACGGCGTCATCGATTCTCCCGGTGGCGGTTCGCACCCGCGGGCCGGCTGGACGTTCAAGGATGTTCCGTTCGTCGAGGAGGCCTACGAGATCAAGGGGCGCGAGCAGTTGGAAGCGGGCGCGATGCTCATCGGCCGCGTCAGCTACGACGAGTTCGCGCCGGTCTGGCCGTCGATGGACGACTTCGCGGAGTACAACGAGATGCCGAAGTACGTCGTGTCGAGCACCCTGTCGAACCCCGAGTGGCACAACACCCACGTGCTGCGCTCGCTCGACGACGTCGCGAAGCTCAAGCAGGGCGACGGAGCCCCGATCCTCGTGCACGGCAGCGCGACCCTCGCCCAGGGCCTCGCCGCTGCTGGGCTGGTCGATCGCTACCACCTGCTCGTCTTCCCGATCCTGCTCGGCGACGGCAAGCGCCTCTTCGGCAGCGGCGACCCGCACACGCGCCTCGACCTCGTCGAGTGCGAGGCCTACTCCAACGGCGTGATCAAGCAGGTCTTCGACGTCGTGCGCTGAGCGGATGCTGCGGGCATCACGGATTCCGCGGGCATCACTGATGCCGCGGCGCTCCGCGTGTGGCAACGGTGTCGGATGCCGCGCCCGCTCTTCCGCACGTGCGCTCATGCACTCGCGCTCTCATGTGCTCTTGTGCTCAGAAACGCGCTCATGCTTCAGGAATCCGATATGCCAGTTCCCCCTCATCACTGAGGGGGAACTGGCATATCGCGTTCGGCACACTCATCGACAGCGCCGGTGGCATCAAGTGAGACATGCGCCCGGCGGCGAACCGCCCTACCATCGGAGGAACGCACCGGCACCCCCACCCGACGTCGCCCGAGTCGAATTCCCACCGTCGGTGCGCAGCCCAGGAGCCCGAGTGACGACCCATGCTGACGACCAGCCGTTACCCGGGCTCGGTGCGTCCGCCGACGAACTCGCGTCGCGGGCTGGTCGCCGCAGCGCCGACGACGGAGGCACGCTGCGCCCGCGGCGGATTCCGGCACCGGAGTGGGGGAGGCACCCCTCTCCGCGAGATGTGCAGCGCTACTACCTGTGCAGCGAGGAGCCGAGCGGAGAGTTCGTCGAGGTGATCATCCCGGTGACCGATGACGGACGGCGCCGCTACTTCACGACGAGCGACGGCGAGCGCCTGACCGAGGTCGACGAGGACTACTTCGTGCGCCGGCGTGAGGGCAACGCCCGATCGCTGCTCGAGCTCGACTCGCGCGAGATGGCCGAGCTGCAGGCCGAGCTGAACTTCGTGCGCCCCGTGCTCGGGCGCGATCCGCTCGCCGAGGCGGCAGCGGCCGAGCCCGAGCCCGAAATGACCACGGCCGCCGCCCTCGAACCACCAGATGGAACCGAAGCTGAAGACGAAGAAGCCGAAGCTGAAGACGAAGAAGACGATGACGACGAGACGACCGAGGAGTACCACGCGGTGATGGGATCGAGCAGGTTCGAGCAGGTCGAGCCCGAGGCATCCGTGATGCCGACCAATGTCACCCCGATGCCCGTCGCGCTGTCGGCGGTGGCGCACGCCTCGACGCATCCGGCCGCGCACACGCACGTGCCCGCCCACGCCGCGCCGCCCGCCCGCGCCGCCGCGCTCGCCCCGGACTCGACCCGCGCGGCCGATGCCGCCGCGCAGGTGTCGCTCGCGAAGGGCATCGCGTTCGTCGCGCACCGCGGCCAGGTCGACCGGGTCGGCGCCGAGTACATCGACCATCCGGGCCGCGTGGCCGAGCGATTCGACCCGCTGACCGATTCGGTTTCGGCGGCCGCGGGGTGGTTGCACGACGTGCTCGAAGACACCTCGGTGACCGTGCAGGAGCTGCTCGAGGCGGGCGTGCTGCCCGAGATCGTCGAGGTCGTGCAGTTGATCACCCGAACGCCGGATGTCGCAGACGACGAGTATTTCGCACGAATCCGTCGTCACCCGGTGGCCCGGCGCGTGAAAATCGCCGATATCGATGACAATTCTGCACCGTGGCGGGTGCGTCGTCTCGGTTACGAGGAGCAGGTGCGTCTTGCCGAGAAGTACCGCCATGCACGTGAAGCGCTCGACGGCGAATAGCCTGATCGCACCGCGATTCCTCGGGGGGCGATGGGCGGCGGAATGATTGCCGCTTCATCGGCTTGAACGCGCGCTACGATGTGCCAAAGGGGGAGCAGCGATGTCGAGAGCTCGAGAATCGGATCCGACGTTGATCGGTTCCGTCCAGCGCGCACTGCGCTTGGTCGACATCATCGCGAATGCATCGCGACCGATGCCCGTGAAGGCCCTCGCCTCGGTGAGCGGGCTCACGCACGGCACGACCTACAACCTGGTGCGCACGCTCGTGCACGAGGGGTACCTCGCGCGTGAACCCGACGGGCTGCTGCTCGGCGATCGATTCCCCGCATTCCGCGAGGGGGATACGTCGCCGCAGGGCGTGTTCGTCTCGCGTGTGCGCACGGCGTTGCGCGGCGTCAGCGAAGAGCTCGGACTGACCACGTACCTCACGCGCTTCGACGACGGCGAGGTCGAGCTCGTCGACATCGTCGATGTCGAGCTCAACCCGCGAGTCGACTTCTGGGTCGGGCTGCAGAGCAGCGCGCACGCGACGGCGCTCGGAAAGCAGATTCTCGCGGTGCTGCCCGAGGAGGACCGGCTCGACTATGTGTCGAGGCATCCGCTCGCCGAACTCACGCAGAATACGATTCGCGACCGTCGGGTGCTGTTCGACCAGCTCGAGCGCTCGCGCGAGAAGACCTTCGATCGCGAGGAGTACTCGATCGGCGACACCTGCATCGCTGTGCCGGTGCGGGCGGGGGGCATCACGGCGTCGCTCGGTGTCGCGGTGCCGACGCACGCCTCGGCGGCCCTCAACGACGCGCTCGCACTCGAACTCCGCGCCGCCGCCGCGAAGCTCTCGCTGCAGGTCGGCGCCGACCGCATCGTTCAGTAGGATCCCTGTCGAGAACCCGGCTGAATTGGATGCGCCGAATCGGCCGCTGACCGGGTATTCCGGCGCGCTGTGCACGCCCACGAGAACGCCCTCGGTTGAACAGTTCATTATCTGAAATCTCAGCCGTTGTCATGTGAGCGACAGCCCCGTAGCGTGGCCATCACGCGACAGAGTTGCGTGGCTGCACAGCAGCAACATCACATCCGTGGTGGACCCACCGTTGGGGGACGGTCGTGGTCAGAGTGCCGTGGATGCGATGGGTGGGGCGTGGGGGGGAGAGTTCGGGTCTTTCCCCCCGCGCGACCCGCACCGGGCGAGCGCGCTCGCCGGGGATCGACGGCAGGACGTGGTGATGGGGGCAGCTATGTCGAGCCGGAGGTTTGCGCGGTGCATGCGACCGTAACCAGGATTCGCGTCGCCGTGTCGGCCGCTGCAGCGGCCGACACGGTTGTACCGCAGTCTCGGCCGGACGTCGACTCGCAGGTGGAGCTTGCGAAGGGCATCGCCTTCGCCGCGCACCGCGGTCAGTTCGACCTGGTCGGCGCCGAGTTCATCGATCACCCTGGGCGGGTGGCCGAGCGTTTCGATCCGGTTGCCGAACCGGTGCCGGCTGCGGCGGCATGGCTGCACGACGTGCTCGAAGACACCGGGGTCACCGCGCGGGAACTGCTCGGGGCCGGCGTGCTGCTCGAGATCGTCGAGATCGTCTGGCTGCTCACCCGCGCTCCGGATGCCTCGGACGACGAGTACTACGCGCGCATCCGCCGGCACCCGGTGGCGCGTCGGGTGAAGCTCGCCGCGCTGGATGACGACAGCGCGCCGTGGCGGGTGCGGCGGCTGCGTCACGACGCGCAGGTGCGGCTTGCGGAGAAGTACCGGCGCGCGCGGGCGGCGCTCGGCGGGGAGTGACGCGGGTGACTGAGCTGCCGCGCTCCAGGTGAGCCGTCGAGCGATGCGTCGTCGCGTCGCTCGACGGAACTGGCCGGTCGCTTGCGAATGGCATCAGCAGCCTCCCAGCGGTGGCCTTAAGATCGAGGCATGGCTGGGTTCTGGGGCAAGCGAAAACGCGACGAGCAAGAGCTCCAAGCCCAAGACGCCGACCTGGCGAAACGGGCTGGTTCCGCCCTCGTCGCCGCCGACGAGCGAGTGCGCGTCACCACCGACGAACTCGTGTTCGCCGAGGCCGAGCTCGGGCCCGACGCGACCGCGGAGCTGCGCGTGGCACTCAGTGCGGTGCGGCAGCACTTGGGCGAGGCGTTCCGCTTGAACCAGCTCAATCACGATGAGATTCCCGACACCGCCGAAGAGCTGCGGAGCCGCAACGCACGCATCGCGCAGCTGTGCGAGTGGGCGCAAGACGTGCTCGACGAGCGCACTTCGGCCCTCGCCGACAAGATCGCGCGAGCGCGCCGGGCTCCCGAGATCATCGCCGGCGTGCGAGCGGATGCCGCGCGCCTCCGCGCCCGCATTCCGCACGCCCGCGACACCGTCGAACGGCTCGCCGCCCGCTACGCGCGAGAGGCGCTCGCCCAGGTGGAGGCCAACCCCGCCGAGGCCGAGCAGCTGCTCGGATTCGCCGAGCACAGTGCGAGCGTGGCCGAGCGACGGCGTGAGGCCGGGCAGCGCGAGCAGGCCAACCTCGCGCTCGAGGCATCCACCGAATCGGTGCGCCGGGCGGCGACCCTGCTCGATGCGGTGGAGACCTTCGAGGTCGAGGCGCTGCGGGCCGAGTCGACGTTGGCGGCGATCGTCGAGGATTCCCGCGGCGACCTCGTCGTCGCGCTCAAGGAACCTCAGACGCCCGGCGTCACGACCGCGATCGCCGAGCTTCGAGCCGCTCTCGCCACCCTTCCGCCGGGCGGTGTGAACACCGATCCGTTCGCCCAGCTGAGCACGTTGCGCGACGCGAATGCCGGCCTGGATGCCGCGATCGCGGCGGCCCGCGAGCGCGCGGCGCGCCCGATTCCGCCGCTCGAGCACGTGCGCCACGCCATCGACGACGCCGACCGGCAGCTCGCGGTCGCCCGCGACGTCATCGCCGGTCACCGCGGCTGGATCGGCGCCGACGCGCGCACCCGGCTCGCCGAGTCCGAGCGCATCCGCATCGACCTCGACCGCTATCTCGGCACGTCAGCGGCCGCCGCCACCGTCATCGATGAGGATCACCGAGAGCAGGCGATGGCGATGGCCCGACGGGTCGCGTACCTCGCGGCTGAAGCGCTGCAGCTCGCGCAGCGAGACATCGACTCGTCGCGCCCGCAAGACCCCGGGCAGTGGGGCGGCCAGGGCTGGGGCGGCGGTCGACGCGGCGGCGGCGGATCCGACGTCATGGGCGGAATCCTCGGGGGACTCGTCATCGGCGGCCTCCTCGACGGCATGTTCGACTGACCGTCTCGGCAGGAATTCGCGCTCACTCGGCAGCACCGCGCCGGCGGCTGTCGGCGGCACCCATCAGAATGGGCGAGTGACTCGTCGCGGACTCATCCTGTTCGTTTCGCTCGGCATCGCCTGGGGCATCCCCTACCTCTTCATCAAGGTGGCGGTGGGCGAGCTAGAGCCTGGGATGGTGGTGCTCGCGCGGGCGGGTCTCGCGGCCATCCTGCTGATGCCGCTCGCGTTCTTCCGGCGCGAGGTGGTGACGGTGGTGCGGCGGTGGAAGCCGATGCTCGCCTACACGATCGTCGAGATCGTGCTGCCGTGGTACTTCCTCAGTTCGGCCGAGCAGCGCCTGCCGAGTTCGACCGCTGGACTGCTGCTCGCCGCCGTGCCGCTCGCCGGTGTCGCCGTCGCGTTCGCGATGGGCCGGCCTGCTCGGCTCTCGCGTGTCAACTGGCTGGGCATCGCGCTCGGCATGCTCGGTGTCGCGGCCCTGGTGGGACTGGATGTCGCGGGGTCCGACCTCGGGGCTGTCGCCGAGATCGCCGTCGTGGTCGTCGGCTACGCGCTGGGTCCGGCGATCCTGGCACGGTGGATGTCGGACCTGCCGGGCGTCGGGGTCGTCGCCGTGTCGCTGGCGGCCACCGCCGTCATCTACATCCCGTTCGTGCTGTTCACCGGCGGCTGGCCGACCGAGATGCCGTCCCCCGCGGTGATCGTGTCGATCATCGTGCTCGCCGTGGTCTGCAGCGCCCTCGCGTTCCTGCTCATGGTCGGGTTGATCGCGGAGATCGGGCCGGTCAAGGCGACGACGATCACCTACGTGAACCCGGCCGTGGCCGTCGCCGCCGGCGTGTTGGTGCTCGGGGAGCGCATCACCGTGTGGACGATCGTCGGGTTCGTCTTCGTGCTGCTCGGCTCGTTCCTCGTGACGCGCCGTCGACTCGAACCGACCGCGCCCGACGCACCGGCGGGGCCGGAGGCGGTCGGCGCAGAGCCGGGCACCGAGCCGTCGAACCGGGAGCGCGCGGTCGAATAAGCCGGGAACGCTCGCTACGGTGCGTTCGTGAAGGTCGCGGCCGGATACAGGAGACTCGGCGCGGCCTGCATCGTAAGGGAGCTCGGGTCGTCGACCGACCAGGCGGCCCGCCAGCTGACGGATGCGCCCGGCTCGATCGCGGTGGCCGGAGGGAAGCCGACGTCGTCGCCTGAGGCGAAGACCTCGCTGCCGATATCGAAGATCTGGCTCACGCTCTGATCGCCCGACGATACGGTCGGGAGCGGCAGGGCCTGTAGATCCGCCGTCGAGTTGTTGGTGATCGTCAGGGTGAACACGACGTGGTTCGCCTGCGTCGCGCCGACCGCGAAGTCGCTCGGGGTGTACGGCTCGGGCGCAGAGACCGTGAGCGCGACGCCATCGTCCCAGGTCATCGTCTCGCCGAATGCGAGCTCGCCCGCGACGGGCGCCTCGGGTTGCTGGGGCTCGGGCTCGGGTAGCGGAAGCGCCGGCACGTCGGGAATCGCCTCGTCGATGTCGTCGATCGCGTTGCCGACCGACCCGATGAGGAAGGCGACGAACATCACGAGCCCGACGACCGCGGCGATGATCGACACGACGAGCCCCGTGACCGCAGGCCACTTCACACCGCGCACGAACAAGCCGATGATCGAGAGCACGAACGCGACGCCCACCAGGATCCAGGCGACGCCGCTCACGGCGGGGATGAACGCGAACACGAGCCCCACGACGGCGATCACGAGTGCGATGATGCCCACTACGTTCGGCCCGGGGCTCGACGGCTCGGTGAACGGATGCCCCGGCAGCACCGTCGTCGAAGGTGCGCCGTAGCTCTGCGTCGTCGCATCGGGGTGCCCGAGCGCGACGGCGTACGGGGTGGTCGGCGCGGTCGCGGCGTACGGAGCGGCCGGAGCGGCCTGCGTGGTCGCCGCGTACGGGGTGGTCGCGGCGTCGCCGGAGTCGTACCCCGCGGCATCCGACCCCTGCGACCCCCACACGAACGGAATCGTCGGGCCGTCACCGCCCGTCGGCAAGACCTCGGTGGCCGCCGTCTCGGGCCCGAGCTGCGACGGCGGCACGGTCTCGGGGCCGGGCGCCACATACTGCGTCCAGGCGTCGCCGTCCCAGTACCGCCGCCCGCCGGTTCCGTCTTCGTACCACCCGGCGGGCGCCCTCGTCGGGTCGCTCATATCTCGATGGTGACAGAGCGGGCGGCGCACCGCACTGGTCGATCGCGGTTTCCCCGGTCCGTAGCGGGCGCCGAGCGGCGAACATAGGATCGGAGCATGGCCGGGTTCAAGGTCAGGCGCCGACTCGGTGCGCACGAACTCGAAGTCCACGACGCCGAGCTGGCGAAGCGGGCTGCATCCGCCCTGCTCGCCGCCGACGAGCGCATCCGGGTCACCTCCGACGAGCTCGGCTTCGCCGAGGCGGAGCTGGGTTCCGCGTCGACCGCGATGGCGGCAGCGGCGCTGGTCTCAGCGCGCAGGAGCCTGGGTGACGCGTTCCGGTTGAACCGGCTCAATCACGATGCGATCCCCGGCACTGCCGACGAGGTGCGGGCGCGCAACGTGCGCATCCTCCAGCTGTGCGAGCGGGCCGAGCACGCACTCGATGAGCAGGCCTCCGCGCTCGCCGACCGGGTCGCGCGAGCGCGGCAGGCTCCCGAGATCATCGCCGGCGTGCGAGCGGATGCCGCGCACCTGCGCACCCGCATCCCTGACGCGCGCGAGACCATCGAACGGCTTGCCGCCCGCTATGCGCGAGAGGCGCTCACCCATGTGGAGGCCCACCCCACAGAGGCCGAGCAGCTGCTCGGATTCGCCGAGCACAGCGTGGGCGTGGCCGAGCGACGGCGTGAGGCCGGGCGGCGCGAGCAGGCCCACCTCGCGCTCGAGGCGTCTACGCAAGCGGTGCGGCGAGCAGCGACCCTGCTCGATGCGGTGGAGACCTTCGAGGTCGAGGCGTTGCGAGCGGAGGCCACGCTGGCTGCAATCGTCGAGGCATCCCGTCGGGACCTCGCCGTCGCGCTCGAGGAGCCCCGCTCCCGCGGCGTCGCGAACGCGATCGCCGAGCTGCAGGCGGCGCTCGCCTCCCTCCCGGCGGTCGGCGTCAACACCGACCCGTTCGCGCACTTGCGCCGATTGCGCGAGGCGCACGCGGTGCTGGATGCCGCGACCGCGGCGGCCCGCGAGCGTGCCACGCATCCGGTTCCTTCGATGACCCAGGTGCGCCGTGCGATCGAGGCCGCGGATCGTCAGCTCGACATGGCCCGCGACGTCGTCGTCGGTCGCCCGGGCTGGATCGGCGCCGAGGCCCTGACGCGGCTGGCCGAGTCCGAGCGCATCCGCGTCGACCTCAGCCACTCGCTCGGCATCTCGGCGGCGACGGTCAAGGTCACGGGGCGTGATGACCGAGAGCAGATGATTGCGATGGCCCTGCGTGTCGCGTCTCTCGCGAGCGAGGCTCTGCACCTCGCCCGGCGCGATAACGATGCGCGCCGGTGGCAGGGTCGCGACCGGTCGCGTGCTCGCCGCGTGTCTTTGGCGTGAACAGCGCGTCGACTCGACAGCCGAGACTCGACCCCCCCGTCGGCGGGATCGGTCAGCTAAAGGGTGGCATCACAAGCTCGAGCGAGTGTCGATGCGACAGAGCGGGGCAGGGCATGGCAACCTCGTACTCGAGGCATCGACGGAAGCGCTGCGCCGCGCGGCGGTGCATCCTCGATGCGGTGGAGACGTTCGAGTCGGTCGGCGTGAACAGCGCAGGCGCCTAGCCAGGATTGCCGTTGGAGGCCAGCACAACGACAGCCGGCAGGTCTGGTGCCGCCCACTGAAGACCTCGGAGTTCGGACCGAGTGAACCACCCGAGCTCGTCGTGATCGGTGCTTCTGGTGGGGAGAGACCCAATGATGCGAGATTCGTATGTGGCGAGGTCAATGACCTGATCGCCGACAGTTGTCTGGCTCCGATCGATGAGCGCCCCGGTCACGATGGTGACGCTGAGTTCTTCCGCAATCTCCCGTCTGAGGGCGTCGCGCGGTGATTCGCCAGGCTCCACCTTTCCTCCGGGCAGCTCCCAACAGCCGGCAGAGGCTCGGCCCGGCGCACGTCGACAAGCGAAGATCCGGTCATCCAGAATGATGGCTGCCGCGACAACCTCTAGGACGACAGGTATCATCGCGGGCCGCTCAGTTCGGGTATCCAGAGTGACCGGTGATACGCGATGTTTGCAGGATCGACTCGATGGTCTTTGCGCCATCGAAGGAGGGAGATGGATTGGCCCGAGGCCGCATCCATTGCCACCATGTCGTTTGAAATGTACATGCCTCCGATATCGAGCTGCGTATGGTGATTCGGACAGAGGCAAAGGAGATTCGCTCTCGAATCTGCGCCGAGGTGGGGCCGACCGAGCGGTCGGATATGCGCCCCCTCCGAGTAGGAGCGACCTCCGAATCCTTCGATCTGTATGTCGCACACCTGGCAGGCGTTCGAGTACAGGCTCTTGACCTCTCGGGCGATCGCGCTGTCACGGATCCGGCGCGAAATGGTCGTCTGACGGAACTCTGCGTCAGATTCCACGAGAGGTGCAGGCTCTACAGAGACGTGATCCTCGATCTGATCGAGTCTGAACATGATGAGTTGAAAGCCGTCTCGGCCCTTCACGGTCTGCCAGGAGGTGACCGTGTAAAGCCCGGAATACACGTAACCTGCCGGCGGTGAGAAGACCGTGCGAGCTTGATAGCCGCGAATCACCCGCACCGGCAGGCCTCGCACCATGCTCGTTATGAGGCCTGCGTTTCCCGGGGCATCGATACGTTGGTCGGCTATCTGGCGCCGCGTTCTCTGATCCTGCCCCCCGTGCCCGGTGTAGATGATGTAGGAACCATGATCCACGTCCTCCGGGTATCCGCCCGAAACGACGATCGAATCAGAGCCTTCTTTGCCGGTGCCACTGATTCCTGCCTGCCCCGGCCGATGCACCTGTGCATGCTGAAGCTCGCGGCGGTCGATGAAGAACTGGCCTACTTGAACGCCGTCGGGGGTACCGAAGAACCTGCTCACTCAGCCAGCCTGCACCATCCATGACTCAAAGCTGCGGCGTGGTTGTCCCCAATCTGGGGCCTTTGCGTGATCCAGCCGGGAAAGGACACCCCAGTCCTAGGGTCAGTCTTCACGCCTCGTACCCACCACCGAAAGCCAAGATGAAGGGGGCGCGGGAACTCGCCGCGTCCCGTCGTCCCGAATAAGTAGGTGCGCCGCCGTTTTGCTGATCACGTCGCTTCATCCTCCTCGGCGCGCCCGCGGCGACCGTCACCGTCATCGGCGAAGACCACCGCGAGGAGGCCATGGCGATCGCCCGTCGCGTCGCCTACCTCGCGGGCGAGGCCCTTCAGCTCGCGCAGCGCGACGTCGACGCCTCACGCCCGCAGCATGGCCCCGACCAGTGGGACGGGAAGGCCTCGGGGGCCGGTCGCCGCGGCGGCTCGAGCGACCTGCTGGCGGCACCCTCGGCGGACATGTTATCTAGACGGCGGCTTCGACTAGCTTCAGTGAATGCATGTCTCGACAGAAGCCGGATAGGAGAATGAGCTGCCCAGATCCTCCGCGGCAAGGAAGCCCCAGCGTCCGCAATACCAGCCGCCCCAACTAATGTGGCTCCTGTGATCACTGGGGAACTGAAGAGCAAGATCGACCACGTCTGGAACACCTTCTGGTCCGGGGGCATTAGCAACCCGCTTGAGGTCATCGAGCAGATCACGTACCTGCTGTTCATCCGCCGCCTCGACGACATCCAGACCCTCGCGGAGAAGAAGGCTCGCGTAACCGGTAGCGGGATCGAGAATCCAGTATTTCGCCCTGACCAGGAAAAGTTGCGATGGAGCCGTTTCAAGAACACCAAACCGGAGGTCCTGCACAAGACGATCGCCGACGAGGTGTTCCCGTTCCTTCGCGGGCTCGGCGACGGCACCACCTACAGCGAGCACATGAAGGACGCCCGCTTAACCATCCAGAAACCAGCGCTGCTGTCGAAGGTCGTCGACATGCTGGACGACATCCCGATGGCCGACCGCGACACCAACGGCGACCTATACGAGTACCTGCTCTCTCAGATTGCTTCTGCAGGCAAGAACGGCCAGTTCCGTACCCCGCGTCACATCGTCGCGCTCATGGTCAGGATGACCGCCCCGCAGCCCAATGACGAGATATGCGATCCAGCCTGTGGCACTGCCGGGTTCCTCGTCGCCGCGAGCGAGTACGTCCGCGACAACCATGCCGACGCACTCCTTGACGCCGTGCAACGGTCGCACTTCCACCAGTCGATGTTCCACGGGTACGACTTCGACTCCACCATGCTCCGTATCGGCAGCATGAACATGCTGATGCACGGTATAGAGGCCCCCGACATCCGATACCGCGACTCGCTCTCCGAAGGCGCGGCAGCGGACGCCGAGAAGTACACGCTTATCCTCGCCAACCCGCCGTTCACCGGCTCGCTCGACCACGAGTCGACCGCGAAGGATCTGCAGCGCACGGTGAAGACAAAGAAGACTGAACTGCTCTTTCTCGCCCTATTCCTGAAGCTCCTCAAGCCTGGAGGGCGCGCGGCCGTAATCGTTCCGGACGGCGTGCTGTTCGGGTCGACGACCGCTCACAAGGTGCTGCGCAAGACGTTAGTCGAGGACCAGAAGCTGGAGGCGGTTATCAAGCTCCCCACTGGAATCTTTCGCCCCTATGCGGGGGTGTCCACCGCGATACTGTTCTTCACCAAGACGAACTCGGGGGGCACCGACGACGTCTGGTTTTACGACGTGCAGGCCGACGGGTTCTCCCTCGACGACAAGCGCAACCCTGTTGAGGCGAACGATCTTCCCGACGTGCTCGCACGGTGGCAGGATCGGGCCGCCGAGAAGGGTCGCGCCCGCACGGCGCAGAGCTTCCTCGTGCCGAAGTCCGACATCGTCGGCCAGGGGTATGACCTCTCGCTCAATCGTTACAAGGAAATCGTCCACGACGAGATTGAGCACCGCGCGCCGATCGACATCATCACCGACATCGAGCAGTTGGATGCCGAAATTGCCCAGGGTCTTGCAGAGCTGAAGGCGATGCTCGCGTGAGAACCGTCGAATTGGGCGATGTCGCCACCATCGACCGAGAGGGAGTCGACCCCGGATCCGTCGCTCCCGACACCGTCTACATTGGCTTGGAGCACATCGAGCGAGGCGGCCGGATCATCGGCCACGACACTGTCGGTGGCGCAAGGCCCACGAGCACAAAGTTCCGGTTCACGTCCGAGCACGTCCTCTTTGGAAAGCTCCGCCCCAATCTCGGTAAGGTCAGCCGCCCCACCTTTGCTGGGGTTTGTAGCACCGATATCCTTCCAATTCGCCCCGGAAGAGACCTCGATCGCGGGTACCTTGCTCGCTACTTGGCGCAGCCGAGCATGGTCGATTTCGCAGCCTCGCGGACGTCTGGCGCCAACTTGCCGCGACTGAGTCCGACAGAGCTGGTGAAGTTTCCGGTGCCGCTCCCGCCGCTCCACGAGCAGCGGCGGATCGCCGCAATCCTCGACCAGGCCGACGCCATCCGCGCCAAGCACCGTCAGGTTCTCTCACACCTTGACTACCTTACCCAGGCAATCTTCCGCGATATGTTCGGCGACCCGGTCCTGAACAACCGGGGGCTTCCGCAGAAGACGATCGGAGCGCTAACTCAGGTGATGACCGGAAACTCGCCTTTAAGAGCTGATTCGAGCAACTTCGGACATGACATCGAGTGGATAAAGTCTGACAACCTCGGTGGGGACCTTCCTACGCGGGCTTCCGAGGGACTATCTCTCGTCGGGAGGAAGCGTGGTCGGGTTGCTCCGGCAGGCTCGATCCTCGTGACCTGCATCGCCGGCAGCCCAGGCAGTATCGGCAAGGCCTCACTCACCGATCGTGACGTTGCCTTCAACCAGCAGATCAACGCGATCCTGCCAACACCCAGGGTCAACACGGCCTTCCTTCTCGGACAGCTCAAGACCGCCCCAGAACTCATTCGGGCGAAGTCAACAGGGGGAATGAAGGGTCTCGTCAGCAAATCGGCCTTCAAATCAGTCACGGTGCTCGCCCCACCGATTGAGTTGCAGCGCAGATACGCTGACCGTGTCGGGGCGGTCATTAGGCAGCGTGCCGCCGTCCAACGGGCCCTCGCCGCCGACGAGGCGCTCTTTGCATCTCTCGAGTCCCGCGTTTTCCGAGGGGAGGTGTGATCAATGCCCGTTGAGATGAGGATGTGGCGCATCGACGGCGAAAGCCCGAAGCCGCTGACGGCGGCCGCGCTTCATACGGAGAGCGAACTCCATCAGTTTCTCAGGCAGGACCCGTCATTGCTGGGAACGGCGCTGCTAGTCATCGGCAGTGAGGTCATCACACCATACGGGAAGCGACTGGATCTGCTGGCCATTGATGCCGACGGAAATCTGCACGTGCTCGAACTCAAGCGCGATCGCACGCCGCGAGAGGTCGTCGCTCAGGTGCTTGACTATGGCTCATGGGTGTCGACGCTCTCCCGTGAGGATGTCATCGATATCGCCGAGAAGTACCTTGGCCAGCCGTTCGAAGCGTCGTTCGAGGAGGCGTTCGGCGTCGCACCGCCGGACGAACTCAATGGTGAGTTGCAGCTCACTGTGGTCGCCTCCGCCCTGGACGCCAGTTCGGAGCGCATCGTCTCGTATCTGCGCGGATTCGGTGTACCAATCAACGCCGTGTTCTTCACTTACATCGAGGACGAAGACCGACGGTATCTCGCGCGGTCGTGGCTCGCGGCATCCGACGAGAGATCCTCCGGCAGCATCACGAAGTCGACGTCGAAGCGTGCAACGTGGAACGGGCTCGACTGGTACGTGTCGTTCGGTGGAGACCGGTCGTGGGACGACGCCCGCCGGCTCGGCTTCGTCTCCGCCGGAGGCGGAAAATTCTATACACAGACGATCCGTGCCCTTCCGGAAGGGGCGCGGGTATGGGTCAACATCCCGCAGACCGGATACGTCGGCGTCGGCACGGTCGTGGGGCCAGCGGCCCGCTTCAGCGACGCGCGAGTAGGGGGGGAAGGCGTGCCGGTGCCGCTCGCGACGCAGTCCCTCGTCGGTTCGTACCCGCATCGCGACGCCGAGACTAATGACGACGACGAGTGGGTCGTGCCAGTCGAGTGGATCGACACGGTCCCTGAGAAGGACGCGTACTGGGAGAAGGGACTTTTCGCGAACCAGAACAGCGCCTGCAAGCTTCGGCAGGAGTTCACTCTGGATCGACTCGGTCAGCAGTTCGACATCCACACCGACGGTGAGTGAGCATTCGTATGGGGAATTTCGACTTCGTTCGAGCGACAGTGCCGTCGCTACACGACGATTGCGCCCGCGCTGAGTCGTATTTGTCGTCGGATCCCCGGTCTGCCTGCTTCTACAGCCGCCGTGTCATCGAGAGGCTTGTCGATTACCTCTACGACGTGCTCTCACTGCGGGCGCCCTACCGCGACGATCTCGCGGCCAAGATCAGCGACGCGGCCTTCAGGACCGAAGTGCCGCCGCGCATCACGCAGAAGCTGACGGCTATCCGCCGCATCGCCAACACGGCGGTGCATGACAGCCGCCAGATTGGCGCAGACGTGTCACTTGCCGTTCTGCGTGAACTGTTACACGTCGCCGTATGGGCGTCGTACCACCATTCCGCTCGCCCTGACGTCGTCCCGCTGCGGGCGGAGTTCGATCCAGCCCTGGCGGCAAAGGCGGCGCCCCTGTCTCGCGAGGAGATCACTCGCCTCGCGGCGAAGTTCCGCGAGCAGGACGAAGCTCACGCCCGCGCTCTAGCGGAGAAGGACGATCGCCTCGCCGCGCACGAGGCACAGATCACGGAGCTGCAGGAGCGGATCGCAGCCGCCCAGGCATCTGTCGCCCCCGACACTCGCGAGTACGACGAAGCTGCCGCGCGCGATCTCTTCATCGACGTCTTGCTCCATGAAGCAGGCTGGCCACTGGACCAGGATCGTGACCGTGAGTACGAAGTCACCGGCATGCCCAACGCCGGCGGCTCGGGATTTGTCGACTACGTACTGTGGGGGGCTGACGGCCTGCCGCTGGCGGTCGTGGAGGCCAAGCGCACATCGAAGTCGCCAGAGATCGGTCAGCAGCAGGCGAAGTTGTATGCCGATCGTCTCGAGGCGCAGTTCGGTCGCCGCCCGGTGATCTTCTTCACTAACGGGTACGAGCACCGGATCTGGGATGATGCTGGAGGTTACCCTCCCCGGGAGACCCAGGGCTTCTATACCTCCGACGAACTTGAGCTTCTCATCCAGCGCCGGCAGACGAAATCGGCGCTGTCCATGGCAGAGGTAAACACGGATATCGCGGGCCGCCCGTATCAGGTGCGCGCCATCAAGGCCGTTGGAGACGTCTTCGATCGTAGGCAGCGGGAGGCGCTGTTGGTCATGGCGACCGGGTCGGGCAAGACGCGCACCACCATCGCGCTCGTCGACCTGCTGCAGAAGGCGAACTGGGTCAAACGGGTGCTGTTCCTTGCCGATCGCACCGCGCTCGTTAGGCAAGCCGCCAACGCATTAAAGGAGAATCTGCCCGGGTCCACCACCGTGAATCTCGTCACCGAAAAGGCCGCCGAGGGACGCGTCTACGTCTCGACCTATCCGACGATGATGAACCTCATCAACGCGGACGGCGAGGGAAAACGGCGGTTCGGACCGGGACACTTCGACCTCATCGTGATCGACGAGGCTCACCGATCCGTATACGCGAAGTACGGCGCGATCTTCGACTTCTTCGACGCCATGCTCGTGGGGCTGACAGCGACGCCGAAAGACGAGGTCGACCACAACACCTACCGTCTGTTCCACCTTGAAGACGGAATCCCAACCGATAACTACTCCCTCGACGAAGCCGTCGACGCTGGCTACCTCGTCCCGCCGAAGGGAATCAGCGTCGGCACCAAGTTCCTCCGCTCCGGCATCCGGTACAACGAACTCAGCGAAGAGGAGAAGTACGAGTGGGACGCCCTCGACTGGGGCGAGGACGGCGCGCCCGAGGAGATCGGCGCTGAGGAACTCAACCGATTCCTCTTCAACGAAGACACCGTCGATAAGGTGCTCGAGACCCTTATGACACAGGGGTACAAGGTTGCCGGCAACGACCGGCTGGGCAAGACGATCATCTTCGCGAAGAATCAGAAGCACGCCGAGTTCATTCAGAAGCGATTCGACATCGCCTTCCCCGAACTTGCCGGACGCTTCGCCCGCGTGATCACCCACGGCACCCCCTACGCGCAATCCCTCATCGACGACTTCTCAATCAAGGACAAGGCCCCGCACATTGCGATTAGCGTCGACATGCTCGACACCGGCATCGATGTCCCTGAGGTGCTCAACCTCGTGTTCTTCAAGACAGTCCACTCGAAGTCGAAGTTCTGGCAGATGATCGGTCGCGGCACCAGGCTGTGCCCCGACGTGTTCGATCCGGGCCAGGACAAGCAGGATTTCCTCGTCTTCGACTTCTGCGGCAATCTCGAGTACTTCAGCCAGGATTTTCCCGGCTCGCAAGGCCAGACACAGAAGTCCCTGTCTCAGCGGATCTTCGAAGCACGCCTCGGGCTCGTCACCACCCTCGGGGAATCGGACCCGGAGCTTCGCGTGTCGACTGTGTCCACGTTGCACGAGATCGTCGCCGGCATGACCCTCGACAATTTCATGGTGCGTCCGCATCGACGGACCGTCGAGAAGTACTCAGACGCCAAGGCATGGACATCCGCGACTCGTGAGGACTCGGGCGCGCTGTTGACCCTGGCCGGCCTCCCGTCCACTGTTCGAGACAACGATGAGGACGCCAAGCGGTTCGACCTGCTGATCCTGCGCCGCCAGCTCGCGCAACTTGAGGGCGACGCCGTGATCGCGGAACGGGTGCGAGAGACCATCCAGCAGATCGCATCCACTCTCGTTGGCAAGACGACAATCCCGTCCGTTGCCGAACAAGCGGTGCTGCTGGAATCGGTGGCAGGCGACGATTGGTGGATCGACGTCACCCTCCCACTGCTCGAGCTCGCGCGCCTGCGCGTCCGCGGATTGGTGCGCTTCATCGAGAAGACCGTCCGCAACCCCGTGTACACCGACTTCGAAGACACCCTCGGCGAAGGTGTCGAGGTGGTACTGCCTCGGGTGACACCTGGCACGAATTTCGAACGCTTCCGCTCCAAGGCCGAGGCCTATCTCCGCGAACACCTCGACAATGTCGCGCTGCAGCGCCTTCGACGCAACAGGCAACTTACACCCGACGACCTCACCGAGTTGGAGGGGATGCTGGTCGCTTCCGGCGGCCAGCCGGTAGACATCGTCTGGGCCACCGAGCAGGGCGGGCTCGGGCTATTCGTCCGACAGTTGGTTGGACTCGACCGCTCCACTGCCATCGAGGCGTTCGAGGGCTACCTGGACAGCACGCGGTTCACGGCCGATCAGGTCCGCTTCGTGAGCCTCATAGTCGACGAACTGACGAAGAACGGCGTCATGGAACCAGGCCGCCTCTTCGAGTCTCCTTACACCGACCACGCTCCGACCGGCCCGGACTACGTATTCCCCAGCAGCGACATCGAGGTCATCGTGGGCACACTGCGCCATATCAAGGAGACCGCCGTACCAAGCGTGGCGTGATTGCGGCGCCAGCGCGGAAGTCGGTGCTTCCCAACCTCGAGGGCTGAGCGCCGCGTCGGATTCAGCGTCGCTGCCTCCGTCGCACCGGCTCCGAAGTCGGTGTAGCCAAGCCAACGTCACAGCCGGATTCACCCCTCCGGCGCCTCTTTGCGCTGCCCCTTAACGGGTGAGCGAGCACGCGGCATCCGCTCGGCCCGACGGCGTGATGCAATCGCAGCGCGACCGCACCGACATCCTGGGCCTCGATGCCGGCACCGTCTCGCTCTCGCTCATCTCGCACACCAAGGCGGGCAAGACGACGCTCTCGCGCACGCTACTCGGGCGCGACGTCGGCGCGGCGAGGATCTCGACGCGCAAGGTCCGGTTCACATCGAGCGCTTCCGGCCCCGGAACACGAGGTTGCGCGGAGTGCAGATTATCCCGATCAGCTCGCCTCGTCGAGTCCGAATTCGTCATCGTCTCCATCCGGGAAGATCCCATCGATCAGCTGAGTCTGCCCGCCAGAGCTGAGCTCGATCGTCTCGACGTTGCGCAGCTTTCGCTCCACCGCTCGAGTTCGGCGTCCCGCGTCAGCGACGGTGTTCTGCGCGGTCTGAAGTTGCTTCTCGAGCCTCGACCAGACCAACCCATACTTCTGGAATTCGGCCTTTGCGGCTCCGAGAACCTGCCATACCTCAGAACTTCGCTTCTCGATCGCCAAGGTCCGGAAGCCCATCTGCAGACTATTGAGGAGAGAAGCGAGCGTTGTTGGGCCAGTTACCAAGACGTGGAGCTCGTTCTGCAGTTTTGTCGCGAGGCCAGGGCGTCGCGCCACTTCCGCGAACAGGCCCTCAGTTGGCAAGTACATGATTGCGAAGTCGGTGCTGAACGGCGGCTCGATGTACTTGGACGCGATTGATTTTGCCTGTGACAGGATTGCGCGCTCGAGCGCCTTCGCTGAGGTTTCGATTTCGACCTTGTCTCCCACGTCGTGGGCATCCAACAATCGTTCGTAGTCCTCTTGCGGAAACTTCGAGTCGATCGCCAAATAGATGGCACGATCGTCATCGTTACGACCGGGCATCTTGATGGCAAACTCCACATTGTCTCGGGAGTCGGGTCGAATCGTGACGTTCTGCTCGTACTGTTCGGGTGTCAGCAGGTCCTCGAGCTGTCGTGCGAGCTGCACTTCACCCCACGTTCCTCGACTCTTCACATTGGTGAGTACGCGCTTCAAGCCGCCCACATCGGTGGCGAGACTCTTCATCTCTCCGAGCCCGCTCTGAACCTGTTCGAGACGCTGGCTGACGAGCTCGAACGATTCGCCCAGTCTCTTTTCGAGAGTTCCCTGCAGCTTCTCGTCGACGGTCGCTCGCATCTGCTCGAGCTTCGTCTCATTGCCAGCGCGAAGCTTGTCGAGTTCCTGGCGCATCGACGCCTGCAGCTCGGTGTGCTTCTCGACGTTCGATGCGGAGAGCGCCTGGATCCGTTCTGCGTTTTGGCGCAGTGCCTCATCGAGCGAAGTCTTCAGCTTTTCAACGGTCACCCGTACCTGTTCGAGCTTGGCCTCGTTTGCAGCACGGAGTATTTCGAATCGCTCCTCAACGGTGGCTTTCAGTGCTCCCTGTGCGAGGAGTGCTTCATGTGAGGAGGCATTGAACTTCTCGCCCAGGTCACCGAGACCCGCGTGGACGGCAGTTCGCAGGTCATTGCTGGACTGCAGACGGGATTCACGCTCTCGGGCGAACTCGGTGGATTGAGCCGTTGACGCGGTCGCCATTCGCCCATCGAGCTCGGTGAAGAGCTGGCGGAGTTCGGTGCGCTGGTTCGTGAACTCCGGTCGGATGTCGTTCCATCCAACGCGGGCCTCCTCGCGCAGTGCGGAAAGGATCTCCAGGTCGGCGTTTGAGCTCGTGACGCGCTGCTTACGCAAGACAACGATGAGTACGACAACGGTGAGGGTAAGGCTCAACGTCGATATGACAACGGCAATCGCTTCCACAGCTCTCCTCGGTAGACGCGCTTTGCTCGCGCATGAGGAGCATACGGCGAGCGCCCGACCTTGATGAGCAAAGTGCCCCTGTTCTGGGGGCACTTGGACACCGACACGGAACCGACGGCGGGTCAGAGGCGTATCACGGCGAAAGCGACAGGCGCTCGAGGAGTCGGCGCAGCTCGGGGAAGCTCCGCGACACCGTGATCCAGAGCGTGTGCGCGTCGACACGGTCGTAGTGGTGCACGACAAAATCGCGGCTGCGGGCCGCCTGGGGCCACATCGGATCGTCGAAACGTGCTGGGTCGGCGGCGGTCAGGCGCTTCGAAAGGTCGCCGACTCGGTTGGAGAGCGCCTCGAAAGCGAGCGGCAGAGCGGGGTCACCGTCGAACTCCTCGCGTCCCCGGGCGACCAAATCGGCCGCGGCGTCGAGCGTGGCGTTCAAGTCGGCGAGCCAGCGGTCGACGCGATCGGCGCGTCTCACAGAGCGATCGCTTCGTCGAATATGGCTCGATCACGGACGGCGTCGAGCGAGCGGCGGGAGACCACGTCAACCGGCCGTTCGAACAGTGACTCCATGTCGAGTTCGAACTGAGCGAGATCGAACAGCGACGCGTCATCTTGCGGCTCGACCAGGAGATCGACGTCACTCGACGACGTCTCGTCGCCACGTGCGACTGAACCGAAGACTCGGACTGACGCGATGCGGTTGGCGCGCGCGAGGCGTTCGACGAGCGATCGGCGGCGACGGAGATCGTCGAGCAGGTGGCCTTCTCCTCGCTCGAACTCAGCTGATGAGGCACGCTCGACGCCGAGCAGGTCTGCTACGAATCGCTCGTAGGGCACGAGCACCGCCTCGGGTCGGCGGTGCGAGCCGATGATCACCGGGGCGGCATCCGCCCCGCGATCGCGGAACTCGCGAAGGACACCCGAGAGTGCGGCGCGCGCCTCAGCTACCGGCACGACCTCGGCACTGGTCGGTGCGGTCTTGGTCATGAGACCAAGAATAGTTCATCATGTACACAAAGATGTACATGATGTGCGCGCGCTCGGGCTACTCGACGAGCTCTACCCCGGCGCGCAAGCCACGCGGCATCCGCTCCAAGACGGGTGCGTGCCCACTCGTCAACCCCGCGCACGCTGCCGCCCCGTGACGTAGCGTGCCGTCTACGCGAACGGAGGCATCCATGCGCATCGTCATCGTCGGAGCGACCGGCAACATCGGCACCGCGATCCTGCGGCGACTGCACCAAGGCGGCGAAAGTCAGGGCCGCCACACGTTAGGCAGCGACATCGCCGGCCCAGGAGCGGCCGCCGACGCCCACGAGCTCGTCGGCGTCGCGCGCCGCCGCCCTGACGAGACGGTCACACCCTACGCAGGCGTCGACTGGCACGAAGCGGATGTCTCCGCGCCCGACGCCATTGAACGCCTCGCCGGCATCCTCACCGGCGCCGATGCCGTCGTGCACCTCGCCTGGCTGCTGCAGCCGAACCACCGTGAACGCGTGATGTGGGCGACCAACGTCGTCGGACTGCGCAACGTGCTGGCCGCCGCGGCATCCGCCGGCGTGCCGCACGTGATCGTGTCCTCCTCAGTGGGTGCGTACAGTCGCGGGCCGAAGGGGTCGCGCGTCGGCGAGGACTGGCCGACGGGCGGCGTGCACACCTCGCACTACAGCCGGCATAAGGCCGCCAACGAACGGGCGCTCGACGAGTTCGAGGCGAGGCATCCGCAGATCGTGGTGTCTCGCGTGCGGCCGGGGCTCGTCTTCCAGCGCGGCGCGGCGAGCGAGGTCGGGCGGCTGTTCCTCGGCGCGCACTTCCCGACGCGGTGGCTCGGGCGGATTCGAACGCCCGTGCTGCCGGTTCCCGTGCAGGTGGTGTCGCAAGCGGTGCACGCCGACGACCTCGCCGACGCGTTCGCGCGCATCATCGAGCGGCTCGCCGGCGGGGCGTTCAACATCGCGGGCGAGCCGGTGCTCGATCCCGAGGCACTCGCGGGGGTGCTCGGCGCTCGGAAGGTCATCCCGCTGCGCCTCGCGGTGCTTCGGTCGATCATGTGGGTGACGTGGAAGCTCCGCCTGCAGGCATCCGACCCGGGCTGGATCGACATCGCCACGAACGTGCCGGTGATGTCGACCGAGCGGGCGCGCTCGGTGCTCGGGTGGGAGCCCCGCCACAGTTCGACCGCGGCGCTGCGGGAGCTGCTCGATGGCCTCGGCGATGGCGCGCGGCTTCCGGCGTCGCCGCCGCTTTCGCACTGACGTGCTGTGCTGCCCTCTTGCGGAAACCCGTACCGGGATGCGAAGCAATGCAAGGCTCAGCCCTGCTGCTGCACCGGCCCCACATGCAGGAACTCCGCCGAGCTCTCGCAGGCCGGCACCGGCTCGCCGGTCGACACAGTGACGCCCGTGAAGCTGTGCGGCGGGTACACGAGGTAGTCGCTGCCCTGCACGACAGGGCAGTCGTCGAGCGGGCCGCCGTCGGGGTCGATGTTCACGGCGGTCAGGGCAGCGGCGACGGATGCCCCGGGCTCGAGTGTGAGCGTCGGCGGGTCGTCGTCGCCCACGCGGCCGGTTCGAGCGGTCAGTCGAGTCACCAGCTCAGGCTATGGCCCATGCGCCGGGCAGGTGCGGGTGGCTCGCCGACACCCGGAGCGCAACCCCGTGCGGCGGCGCGGAGGGCGAACTAGCCTGAACGCATCGATCGAGGGGACGACCATGAGCGACACCACGGGCCGCGACACCACGGGCCGCGACGACCGGGACTTCGCCGACGACGCGAACGAGCAGCAGCGCTTGCGCGCCGAGCACGCACGCGAGCTCGGCGTCGATCCGTTCTTCGAGGGGGCGAACATCACCGAGAGCGACGGCCCCGATCTCGAGGGCGGGGATGACCTCGACACGGGTGGCGGCCACCGCACGCCGCGCAACGACTGAACGGCCCGCAGCTGAGGCCGCTTCGCCGGACTAATGCCCGAGACGCCTCAACCGGAGTAACCTCCACCCATGTGGCGAACCCCCATCGTTTCGGCATTCCCGCAGCTCGTCGTCGACCTGACCGGCGCCGGCGCTGACCCACTCGCGGCATCCGCGAGCACTGGCCTCAGCACGGCCGTGCTGCCGATCATCGCGCTCGCCGCATCGCTGATCGCCGCGGTCTGCGTCGGCACGCTCATCGTCGCGTGGCTGCGCAGGCCCGAGCCGGGCAGCGCGCTGGCGGTCGTCGATCCCGAAGTCGCGGGGCTGCTGCCCGTCGGGTTCGTATCGGGCACGGCATCGAGCCGGTGGCTGCCGGCGACGGTCATGCAGCTCGCCGTCAACGGCGTCATCGCGATTCACGACCGCCGCGACATCCGCGCGCAACGCGACCCCGCCGACCTGCGCGACGGCGACGTGGGCAGCGCCGAAGACCTCCACCTCGTCTTCGACGGCGAGTATCCGCTGGCCGCTCGCGCCGACGTCGACTCCGAGGGCGCCGACGGCACGGTGAACGCGCTGCTCTCGCCCGGGCTCTCGAGCGGCTCGCGCAGGCTCGAGCGCGGCGCGAGCGTCGACGTCGACCGGGTCGTGCAGAACAACGGGCAGCTGCTCGCCGTCACGCGAGACGGGTTCCGCGACGCGGCCGACTGGTACCGCGAGCGGCGCCCGGCCGCGCGCTTCCGTGCGGCCACGTTCGGGGGCGGAGTCGGAATCGTGCTGGGCTTCGTCAGCCTCGGGCTTCCCGACGACCCCTCGAAATCGATCGCCTGGAGCGCGATCGTCATCGGCGCCGTTGCGCTCGGGTTCCGGATGCTCCTGCCCCGGTTGATCCCGCTGAATGCGGCCGGACTCGAGCTGCGCGATCGGGCGAATCGGC
Organism: Agromyces badenianii; assembly: GCF_003070885.1. Taxonomy (NCBI): domain Bacteria; kingdom Bacillati; phylum Actinomycetota; class Actinomycetes; order Micrococcales; family Microbacteriaceae; genus Agromyces; species Agromyces badenianii. The sequence goes on along the minus strand of NZ_CP028913.1, from coordinate 2,640,241 downwards.
GGCGCGAGTCCGTGGCGAACGCGGACTTCTCGACGCTCGCCGCGGGGGAGCAGCTGCTGCCGTGGGCGGTGCTGTTCGACGAGGCATCCGTGATTCACCGTTTCGCCGAGGTCGCGGCGAAGACTGGCACCGCACCGGCCTGGTACCGCTCGACCGCGCCGATCTCGGCGGAGCGCCTCGCGTCGTGCCTCGCGATCGTCGCCCGCGAGCTGGCGCAGCCGATCAGGGTGGGCGGCGGGCTGCTGCAGCGGCGCGACGACTCCCGATTCGGGGTGCCGCTGCTCTTCGACCACGGGGGGTGGGGCGGGGGATATCTCGCAGGCGGCGGTGCGACCGCGTTCGGCGACGGGGGCGGCGGCGGCTTCGTCGACGGCGGTGGCGGCTTCGATGGCGGTGGTGGTTTCAGCGGCGGCTTCGACGGCGGCGGGTTCGGTGGCGACGGTGGTGGTGGTGGCGGCTGAGCCCGCAGCTGAGCCGGCAACGGCAGGGGGAGCCGCCACGCCGCATCAGGAGTAGCCTGTGCCCCACACGCGCAAAGGGGGAACACCGATGCCGTACTTCATCATCGAGCGCAACTACGCCGAAGACGTTCCGGTGCCGCTCGAGGCCGCCGCCGACATCAACCTCATCAACGATGAAGAAGACGTGCGGTGGCTCTACTCCTTCCTGTCGGTCGACCGTCGCAAGAGCTACTGCCTCTACGAGGCGGCGTCGATGGAGGCGATCCGCGCGGCGGCCGTGCGCGCCGGCATGCCCGCCGACGTCATCACCGAAGTCGACGGTCGCATGATGCCGACCGGCAACCTCGCCGCGGTGAGCTAACCGCCCGCGAGCCCGCCGCCCGCGAGCCCGTGCTCGCGCGCGAACATCGCCGCCTGCGTGCGATTGACCGCACCGGTCTTCGTGAGGATGTTGCGCACGTGGTTCGCCGCCGTGTGCTCGCTGATCACGAGCGCCGCGGCGATGTCGCGATTGCTGCGCCCCTCGGCGATGAGCCCGATGACCTCCCGTTCCCGATCGGTGAGCCCGCCGGCAAGGCGAGCGGATGCCGCCCCGCCGACGCCGAGTGATCGCATCACTCGCACCAGGCCAGCGGGCTCGGCGATCGCCAGTGCGCGGCTCGCGAGCGCCTGCGCGGCGGGCGAGGCGGGATCGGACCGGCGTAGGTGAGCGGCCTTCGCCGCGAGCGCCTCCGCGACGTGCAGCGGTGCCTCGGCGCGCTCGGCGAGGTCGAGGGCTGCGTCGAAGCGCTCGATCGGCGAACCGGTGCCGCAGAGCGACTCGATCTCGCCGAGATAGCAGTCGGCGCCGCCGAAGAGGGCGACGAACATGCCCGACATGAGGTTCAGCCCGGCATACTCCTCGAGCCACGGATGCAGGCGCTCGGCCGCCGCGCGGTCGCCGAGCCGAAGCGCGGCCTCGGCCATGAACGCGAGACGCGCGGGCCAGTCGCTCGAGTCGGCCGCGTCGGGGCCGCTGTGCTCGAGCATCCAATCGAGCAGGCGCTGTGCGGGGCTGTCGAGTTCGAGCTCGGTGTAGATCGCGAGCAGTCCGGGCGCCCAGCGGTCGGCCGGTGACTCCTCGCCGGTGATGAGGCCGCGCAAGCGCTCGAGCCCGCCCGACTCGCGGCGCACCATGTAGCTCTGCACCGCGCTCGCCGTGGAGGTCGCATCGCCCCGGAACGCGGTCTCCTGACGCTGCGCGCGCCGGCACGCGGTTGCAGCCTCGTCGAGGCGGCCCGCGACGAATGCCCTCGCGTAGCGCAGGCACGCGTCCCAGTACTCCCAGTGCCGCCCCCAACGCCGGTTGACCTCGACGAGATCGCGCTCCGACTCGTCCATTCCGGCGCGATCACCGGTTAGGTACGAGAGCCCCGCGCGCCACAGGGCCGCGGCGCCGAGCCACTCCGTGCCGACCGGTCGAACCAGTCGGGTCAGCTCTGTCGTGCGCGCGAGCCGCTTCGTGAGCTCACGAGGTCGGAGCGTCAGTGTCGCCGTCGCGCGGAGGTTCGCGGCGAGCACCTGGGCGTCGCCGTGGCCGCGGGCGAGGGCGACTGCTCGGTCGCCGATGCGCTCACCCTCGTCGACCGCGCCGGTGAATGCGGTCGCGCGCGCGAGCGAGCCGAGTGCCTCGATGTACAGCGGATCGCCGTCGTCGTGCGGAATCCCCGCGAGTGCCGACGACAGCAGGTCGAGCGCGCGATGGCCTGGCAGGCCCGGCCGCCACGAGGCATCCTCGAACCTGATCGCCGCACGAAGACGCAGCCGCGGCGTGCCCGCGGCGAGCACCTGCTCGCAGATCGCGCGCGATCTCGCGGTGTCGGCCGCGAGATCCCAATTGTCGGCCGCCCGCAGCAGCAGCTCGGCTCGCTCGTCGGTGTCGGGCGAGATCTCGGCCGCGTGCTCGAACAGGCGACCGGAGTCCTCGTAGGCGAAGCGGCCCTCGGCGAGTTCGGCGGCCCGGGTGAGGTAGGTGACGGCACGGTCGCCGAACCCCAGGGCCCGCGCGGCGGTGTAGTGGTAGGCGAGCCTCTGGATCAACCGGGGCGCGGTCGGGAAGTCCGCCTCGAGCACTTGCGCGATCCGGGCGTGCGTGCGCAGCACCAGCGCGTTCGGGATGAGCTCGATGACCGCCTGGCGCGCGATCGCGTGCGGGAACCGGTAGCGGTCGCCCGCCTCGCGCGGCGCCTCGATCAGGCCGGCGCGCGCCGCCGCATCCAGCGCCTCGAGCGTGACATCGACGGATGTCTCGCTGATGCCGATCATCTCGCCCGCATCGACCTCCTGGCCGAGCACGGCCGCGAGCTGCAGCACCGTTCGCTGCGCGGGGTCGAGCAGCGCGATGCGCGATCTCACCAGATCGCCGGCGGAGTCGGGCAGCTCGATGACGCGGCGGCTGCCCTGCCGCTCGGCCTCGACGACCGGGCGCCACATCGCCCGCAGCAGGAACGGGTTGCCGCCCGTGAGCTCGCGCAGCACCTCGGCCGACTCGCGAGCGCCGGCGCGCGAGATGCCGGCGCGGATCTCGACGTAGTCGGCGATCTCCTCAACGGTGAAGGGAACGAGTTCGACGCGGTGCACCCCGGTCAGTCGGGTGAGCGGTGCAAGGGAATCGGCGAGCGTGTCGGAGCGGTCGGGGGGCGAGTTGCGCAGGGTGCCGAGCAGCAGCACGCGGGCATCGGTCGTGCCCTCGACGACCCGGCCGAGCAGCTGCACCGCCGCCGGCCCCGCCCAGTGCAGGTCGTCGAGCGCCAGCACGAGCGGGCGGCTCGTCGCGGCCGCGCGCAGCACCTCGACCACCGCGGCGAACACGCGCTCCTGGCCGATCGAGCGGTCCGCGGCATCCTGACCGGTGCGTTCGAGCACGCGTTCGAGCAACTCGACCGTTTCGACAGCGGATGCCTCGGCGGCATCCTCTCGGTACGCGGGCAGCAGCACGCGCAGGGGCTCGTCGAACGGCTCGAACGGCGCCCCGAACTCCTGGATGCACGAGCCCGTGAGCACCGCCGCGCCGTCGGCGCTCAGCCGGGTGCAGACCTCGCTCACGAGCCGCGACTTGCCAGAGCCCGCCTCGCCGCTCACGAAGACCGCGCGGCCGGCGCCCGCGAGCGCATCGGTCCACGCCGCGTCGAGCGCGGCGACCTCTTCGTGTCGAGCGACGAACGGTGGCTGGCCGGAGGTCGTCCAACCCGCCGGCAGCGCCGGGGCGGACCATTCCCGCATCCCCTCACGATAGTGCGAGCCCGTGCGCGCGGCGATGACCCGAATTGACTACGCCCGCGTACGCGCGAAGATGGGCGGCCCTCGTCATGTGGCGCGCTCGCGCCCTTTCTACCGTGAGGCCAGCGGCGCTCGTTCAGGAGCCCGCATCACGGAAGGACAAGGATCATGAACGTTCGCGCGTTCCTCGTCGTCCCGGCCGTTCTGGCCGTGGGCGTGCTGGCCGGATGCGGCCAGACCGACGGCGGCGCGGGTGCCGGCGCCGGATCGACCCAGGTGAAGATGTCGTCGACGGAGGTGTGCCACCTGCCCGCGTACATCCGCGACCGGGCTCCCGAAGGGCTCTGCACCGAAACCGAGGTGGTCGACGACGACCTGTCGCCGACGACCGGCAAGTGACTCGGGGAGGTGAACCCCGTCAGCCCAGGGACCCAACGAACTCGCGCAGGCGTGCCGCGAGTTCGTCGGGCACCTCGGCGGCCGTGAAGTGGCCGCCCTGCGGCAGGCGGTCGAACACGCGCAGGTCGAGGTAGTGCCGGCGAGCGAGCGACTCGGGATACGCCGCCTCGTGCCGCTGGATGAACACCGCCGCGGGCACCGAGGTCGGCGGAATCGGGTCGGGCTGGTCGGCGCCCTCGAAGTACGGGCGGAACGACGACCCGATCGTCTGGGTGACCCAGTAGATCATCGCCTCAGTGAGGATCTGCTCGCGCGAGATGCGCCGCTCGACCGCGCGCGGATCGCCCGGCGGCGTGTCGCTCCACTCCACGAGCTTCTCGGCCAGCCAGGCGAGCAGCCCGGCGGGGGAGTCGTTGAGCGCCGTGGCGAGCGTGTCGGGCCGGGTCGCCTGCACGTGCCCGTAGGCGCCGTCGGTCTCGTGCCGCTCGGCGAGCCCGGCGAAGAACGCGACTTCGCCCGATTCAGTGAGGGCGGCGCGCTCGTCGCTCGTGGGAAAGTGCGCGTGCGTGGCGACGATGCCGGCGACGTGGCCGGGGTAGCTCGCCGCGATGAGGTCGCTCACGTTGGCCGTGACGTCTTCGCCGTAAGTGATGTATCGCTCGTAGCCGAGCACCTCGGTCATGAGTGCGTGCATCGTCGCGGCGAGCCGTCGCTCCGACATCGGGCCCTCGGCGTAGGGCGACGAGAATGCGAAGCCCGGCAGGCTCGCGACCACGACATCGAAGTCGGGCAGGCGGTCGGCGAACTCGAGCTGCAGTGCGAAGGTGTGCGGCCAGCCGTGCATGATGAGCACCGCCGGGGCATCCGCTCGCCCTGATCGCCGGTGCACGAAGTGCACGGCCGCGTCGTCGATCTGCGCGATGAACTGCGGATGCCCGTTGAGCCACGACTCGCGGGCGCGCCAGTCCCAGTCGATCCACTCGTCGATGAGCTCGCGCAGGTATGCCGAGCTCATGCCCGAGGGCGGCTTGCGCGGCGAGTCGTCGAGCAAGCGGGTGCGAGCGAGGCGGGCGCGCAGATCGTCGACGACTTCATCGGAAACGTGGAGTTCGAACCGCTGCACTGCAGTCATGCAGCGACGGTAGCGGGTGCCTCCGACAGTGCCGGCACAGTGCGGCAGGCAGGCAGGCAGGCAGGCAGGCAGGCAGGCAGGTGCGGTGCGATGCCGCGGCGGCCCGCGGCATCCGCTCGATTCACTCGCCGAGCACGCCCTCGGGATCGCGCACGACCACGCGCGCGTGCCCGTCGGGCGCCAGCCCCACGAGCGTCGGCGCCGTCGCGAACACGGGCTTCGACCCGTCGCCGACCCGGGTCACGCCCGAGAAGTCGAGCACGAGGCATCCCTCGTCGCTCACGAAGGGGGAGAGACGGGTGAGCACCTCCTCGGCGCCGGCGAAGAAGATCTCGCCGCGCAGCATGGCCACGGTGTCGGCGCCGTCGCGCTTGAGCGACGCGATCGGCGAGAGGGGTGCGCCGTGGTGCTGCAGCATGTGCAGGCCGTGGCGTTCCGACAGCAGTTCGAGCGTCGCGACGCCGCGCACGCTGTTGCCGCGCTCGTCGAGGCGGGGGCTGAACGTGCCGATGCCGAACTGCCCGGGCTGCACCGCCACGATGCCGCCGCCGACGCCGCTCTTCGCCGGCAGTCCGACGCGCACGAGCCAGTCGCCCGACGCGTCGTACATGCCGCAGCTCGTCATGACGGCCATGGTCCAGCGGGCGGCGTCTTCGCTGATCACGCGTTCGCCCGTCACCGGGTTCACGCCGCCGGTCGCGAGCGTCGCGGCCATGATCGCGAGGTCGCGGGCGTTCACGGTGAGCGAGCACTGGCGGAAGTAGGCGGTCGTCGCCACCTCGGCCGTCGACGCGAGCGTGCCCGCCGAGCGGGTCAGGTAGGCGAGCGCCCGGTTGCGGTCGCCGGTGGATGCCTCGGAGGTGAACACGTCGTCGTCGACCGTGAGGTCGCGGCCCGCGAAGCGCTCGAGTCCCGCGCGCACCAGGGCGAACTTCTCCTCGGCCGTATCGCCGCGCATGAGGGAGGTCGTCACGATCGCGCCGGCATTGATCATCGGGTTCAGGGGGCGGCCGGATGTCGCTTCGAGACTGATGGCGTTGAACGGCTCGCCGCTCGGCTCGAGGCCGACATGCCGGGTCACCTCGGCGAGACCGAGCGCGTCGACCGCGAGCGCGAACACGAAGGGCTTCGACACCGACTGGATCGTGAACTCGGCGTCGCTGTCGCCGGTTTCGTGCACCACGCCGTGGGTGCTGACGAGCGCTGCGCCGAGCCGCTCGGGGTCGACCATCGCGAGCTCGGGGATGTAGGAGGCGACCGCGCCGGTGCTCAGCGCTCGCACATCGTCGAGCACCGACTCGAGCATGTGACGAACCGGGTCCCGCAGTTGGCCGGCCATGGGGTCAGCCTAGGAGGTCGGGGTGCGCGGGGGTAGGGGGTGTTGTCGCCGCGGCGCTGCGCGCCGCGGCGCTGCGCGCCGGGTCGCTGGCTCGCCGCGTCACTGCGTCGCCGCGTCGCCGCCCTACCCGTCGAGCGCGTCGAGGTCGACCGTGATCTCGTCGCCCTGACCGACGCCCTCGGCCTTCAGCACCGCCTTCTTGATCGGCAGCGCGTAGGTGTCGCCGCTGGGAAAGATCGAGGTGCTCCACGTCGTGCCGCCGATCGTCGCGATCACGCGCACGGAGCCGAAGCCACGAGGCATCCGCGGCCGGTCTGAGATGTCGGCGCTCGGCTCGGGCGGAACGTCGACGAAGAACCAGTTCCTGCGCGCCGACCATTCGTAGATCTCGGCGGTGAAGCGGATACGCATGCCGCGATGCTACCCGCGGCCGCGCCGCGGCGCTCAGTTCGCGGGCGCGTACCGGGCCAGCGTGATGCCCGTCGACGTCGCGAGACTGCTCACGAGTCGCAGCTGCTGGTGCACTCCCTCGAACATGCGCTGGCCGCTGCCGAGCAGCACCGGATGGATGATCAGCACGTACTCGTCGATGAGCCTCGCCGACGCGAGAGCGCGCACGAGCTCGCCGCTGCCGAGGATCGAGAGGTCACCGGCATCCCCCGCCTTGAGCTCGGCGACCGTCTCGACGGCGTCGCCCGCGACGACGGTGGAGTTCTGCCAACCGAGTTCGAGTGAGGGGTCGCGGGTCACGACGAACTTCTCGGTGGTGTTGAGGTGCTCGGTGAAGGGGTTGCCGTCGGTCTGGTGGGGCCAGAAGGCCTCCATGTGGTCGTAGGTGCGGTGGCCGAAGAGCATGGCGCCGGTGTTCGCCATGCCCTCGGCCATCTCGGCGCCGAGCTCGGGGTCGCTGCTGCCACCGAGCGCCCAGCCGCCGAGGGTGAAGCCGCCGCGGGTGTCTTCGTCGGCAGACAAGGGCGCCTGCATGACGCCGTCGAGCGAGATGTTGTTCGTCACGGAGATCTTGCGCATGTTCGTGCCCCTTCACTGCGAGTTCCTGCGTGTTCCTGCGTGTTCCTGCGAGCGGATGGTTCCATGGTTGCCGAATGGGTCGAAGCTGGGAAGGGGATCTTGTCGGCCGGTTCTCTGCGGCTTCGACTCGTCCTCCACAGGCGCACTTAAGCGCGGGTTTTCCACAGGCTGATCTGGGGTTTCCGAGCGCAGCGGATGTCGGTGGGTGGCACGAGAATCAATGCATGAACGAAACCCGCGCCCTGCTCGAGCAGCTCTGCTCGACGCTCGTCGACGCGCGGCGATTCGATGATGCCGTGCGCTGCTCCGACGACGAATTGCTGACGATTACCGGCGTGATCGAACGCCTCGGCCGGCTCGTCGATGCGCGCCGGGTGGCCTACGCCGGTGAGATCGGCGAGCGGTCGCGCGTCGAGCTGGGCAGCGAGCGGTTGTCGTCGCGCAAAGGGTGCCGTTCCGCGGCAGAGCTCGTCGAGCGGGTCACCCAGGTCTCGAGCGCCGAGGCCCGGCGTCGACTCGCTTTGGGGGCCGCGACTCGGCCGCGCCAGGGGTTCACCGGTGAGGTGCTCGAGCCGCGGTTTCCGCATGTGGCGGCCGCCCTCGCCGCGGGCGATCTCGGGGTCGATGCGGCAAGCACGACGGCCCGCGAACTCGAGCGCGGTCGCAGCGTCGCCGACCCCGCCGCGGTCGATGCGGCCGAACGCGCGCTCGTCGCCGAGGCCACCGGCCGGGGTGACGGTGCCCCGGTGCGGTGCACCGCCGACGAGCTGCTCGTGCAGGCGCGGGCGTGGGCGACCTTTCTCGACCAAGACGGGCCCGAGCCCGACGACGAGCGCGCCATGCGTCGCCGCGGAGTGCGGCTCGGCCGCCCGCGCGACGGGCTCGTTCCGCTGACCGGCGAGCTCATGCCAGAGGTCGCGGCCAAGCTCGTGCGCCTCTTCGACGCGCACCTGTCGCCGCGTTCGGGCGGCGGCTTTCTCACCGATGCCCAGCGTGCCGACCTCGCCGTGCAGGCCGAGACCCGCACCGGCGAGCAGCAACGCCACGACGTGCTCGCCGCGGTGATCGACACCGCGGCGCGCTCGGGCGAGCATCCGTCGATCGGGGGCGCCGCGCCGACCGTGCTCGTGAGCGTGCGGGCGCGCGACCTCGAGGCCGGTCGCGGCGCTGCGCATGCCGACGGTCTCGACGTGCCGATCTCGCTGCGTGCCGCGCGGCACATGATGTGCACCGGCGGCGTGCAGACCGTCGTGCTCGACGACGCGGGCAGCATCATGCAGCTCGGCTCGCCCGAGCGCTGTTTCACCGCGCACCAACGGCGGGCGATCACGCTGCGCGACGGCGGTTGCCTGATTCCGGGATGCACCGTGCCCGCCGCCTGGTGCGAGATCCACCACGTCGTGCCCGACGCCGAAGGCGGCCCGACGCATCCCGACAACGGCGCCCTGCTCTGCTGGTTCCACCACCGCACGATCGACACCTCGGGCTGGGGCATCCGTATGATCCGCGGGGTGCCGCACGTGAGGCCACCCGCGTGGCTCGATCCCGGCGGAGGCTGGCGTGTCGTCACCAAGTCGCCGACGAGGCTCGCCGACCGGCACGACGTCGCGACTCCGCGCGCCGCGTGATGGGATCGGCCACTCGGGCGGGGTCTTGCCGCGGCATCCGTCAAGTCGTAGGGTCGCGTGCGACTGCTCCATTCATCGATGATCGGAGTCGACATGCCCGCCACTGCGCTTCCCTCGAGCGGCGATGAGCCCGGCCGCACGCCCGGTCGCGCGCCCGGCCGCGAGCCCGGCCGCACGCCCGGCACACCTGGCCCGGCGCCCGGCACGGCGAAGACCTGCGACGCGAGCGGCATGGCCGAGATCCACCGGTTCTTCCGCGCCGGGTTCGGTGAGAGCCGGGCGCTCGTCGAGGGTGTCGCCGAGTCGGATGCCGCGCACGCCGACGTCGTCGGCGACCACCTCGAGCTGCTCTCGGTCGGCTTGCACGCCCACCACGAGGGCGAAGACACCATGCTGTGGGGCACGCTCGAGACCCGGGCGCCGTCGTGCGCCGTGCACGTCGCCCGCATGAAGGAGCAGCATGCCGCGCTGCTCGTGCACCTCAACGAGCTCGACGCGGCACTTCCCGCGTGGCGCGCGAGCGGCCGATCTGCGGATGCCGCGGGCGTGCTCTTCGCACTCGACGGCATCACGGCCGCGCTCGCCGCGCACCTGCCCGATGAAGAGGCGAACATCGTGCCGGTCATGGAGGTGACGCTCACGCCGAAAGAGATCGATGCGCTTTCCGAACACGGGCGCAAGGCGACGCCGAAGGGCAAGACCTTCGAGCAACTCGGTGCGATCCTCGCCGCACAGCCCGATGGCGGCGTCGAGTGGCAGCGCGCGCACCTGCCCGGCCCGGTGCGGCTCATCTGGCGCCTGATCGGCAAGCCGAAGTACGAGGCGAACCGAGCGGCGCTGACGGGTCGCGCGCGGCGGTGACGGGGCCGCGAGGCTCCTCTCGACGACGAAGTCCGATTCCCGCGCTCGACACGGTCGTCGCCCGCGGCGATCGGGGCGATGATGGAGCCATGTCCCGACGCCACGCGACCCTGACGACGCCACTCGGCGATCTGCTGGTCGTCGCAGACGGCGACGCGCTCGTCGGCATCTACTTCCCCGAGCACTGGCATCCGCCGGTCGCGGGCTCGATCGGGGTCGAGGTCGTCGCCCGCGATGACGAGCTCATCACGCGACTCGGGGTCGAGCTCGACGAGTACCTCGCGGGCGGGCGCACGACGTTCGACGTGCCGACGGCGCCCACTGGCGATGAGTTCCAGCACGCGGTGTGGGCGATGCTCCGCGACATCCCGCACGGCGCGACGACGAGTTACGGCGAGCTCGCGGCCCGTCTCGGCGACCGCAACCTCGCCCGCCGGGTCGGCAGTGCCGTCGGGCGCAACCCGCTCAGCATCATCGTGCCGTGCCACCGGGTCGTCGGGGCCGACGGGTCGCTCACCGGCTACGCCGGCGGTCTCGAACGCAAGCGATTCCTGCTCGAACTCGAGGGTGCGCCGGTCGTCGCGCAGGCGAGGCTCTTCTAGCCGCAAACTCGGCGCTGTCGGTTCTGCCGAACGGTCGTCGCGGACGCACCGCGGCTAGTCCGGCTGCACCGCGTCGCCGACGGCGATCGAGCCTCCCGACACCGGCACCATGAGCACGCCGAACCAGGTCTGGCCGCTCCAGCGGCGATGCTTCGCGAGCGTGCGAATCGGCTCCTTGCCGCGCGCGAGCGTCTCGGGGTCGATGAGGGTCATCACGCAGCGATCGCACACCTTCGTGATGCGGAACCGCACCTCGCCGAGCTCGACGAACGGCCAGGCGTCTTCGGCGAACGGCTCATCGCCGTCGATCACGATGTTCGGCCGGAACCGCAGCATGTCGAGCGGCGACGTCGACTCGTCGGTCCAGGCGTCGAGCTGGGCGAGGGATGCCTCGCTCGCGAGCAGCACCGGGCCGGCATCCGCCAGCGACAGCCGATCGTCGGGCAGGCCGCCGTTGCGCGGGTTGACCGTGCGCTCGCGGGGGTCGGGCTGCCACACGAGTCGCGCGTCGATGCCGAGCCGTGCGCTCAGCCACGCATCGGCTTCGGCGCCCGCGGGCAGGGCCGTGCCCTGGCGCGAATGACCGACGATGATCGGTTCGGCATCCGTCGGCCGGTCGACGCGAAGCGGGTCGCCGGCGCCGGGCCTGCGTTCACCGAGCAGGAGGCCGCCGTCGGCGAGCGGCTCGGCCGTCAGGGAGAGCAGCCCGTTCCGCTCGCGAGCCGTCACGGGGGCACCGGATGCATCGACGACACCCCAGCGCCGGTCGCCGGCGAGACCCCACGGCAGCACCTCGGCCGAATCGACGTCGTATCCGGCGAAGGACTTCACCGGATAGACCCGGAGGCGTGTGACCTGCATCCGTGAATGCTAGCGAAACGTCGTTGGAGCGCGCTGTCGGTAGCCCGCGCTGTCGGAGCCGGCACTGTCGGTGGTCGGTGGGAACCTGCGCGCATGGCAACGCATGAGCATCTCATTCCGCTGAGCATCGATTACATCGAGATCCCGGTCACCGACATGGCCGCCGCGCAGGCGTTCTACGGCGCGGCCTTCGGCTGGCAGTTCACCTCGTACGGCGCCGAGTACGCGGGCATCCGCACGACCGCCGAAGCCGACGGCGAAGAGGCCGGCGGCCTCGCGCTCGCCGCAGAGGTCACGAGGGGCGGCCCGCTCGTGCTGCTCTTCAGCGACGATCTCGACGCCACGGTCGCGGCCGTCACCGCCGCGGGCGGCGAGGTGGTCAACGGCCCCTACGAGTTCCCCGGCGGCCGGCGCTTCCACTTCACCGATCCGAGCGGCAATGAGCTCGGGGTCTGGGCCACGCAGTAGCGGCCCGCGCTCACCAGGCGATGAGCTTCACCGGCGTCACTCGAAGCACGGTGCTGTAGCGCCGGGCCATCGACTCGAGGGTGAGGTCGAGCGGCGGCAGGTCGGCGGCGTACTTCGCGAGGTAGGCCTCGCCGATGCGGGTGATCCACTCGGATGCGGCGCCGTCGAGCACCTCGACGGTGCCCTGCAGCACGGTGAGCTGCTCTTCGTCGGCGCCCGACTCGAGGTGCACGAGCACCTGCGGGTCGCGCTTCGCGTTCGCGACCTTCACCGCGGCGGGCTCGCTCAGCACGACCACGGCACCCTCGTGCCAGAGGTACCAGACGGGCACGGCGTGCGGAAACCCGCTTCGGCTCGTGCTCGTGAACCAGGCGATGCGCTCGCGTTCGAGGCGCGCGATCGCGCGGGTGTGCACGTCGTTCGAGGGGTCGAGCGTGAGCAGCGTGGCGTCGGCCATTGCGCTCCTTCCGAGGTCGTCATCGCGTCGTCGTCGTTCTGTCAGACCGAGACTACGAGACGACATGGCGTGCAGACGCGATGTGTCGGAAGCGACGCCGGTGATCAGTGCTCAGCGGTCGCGACCGCTGACGTGCGCGCCGGGCCGGTACCGAAGTACCGACCTACCGGAGCGACAGAGCGACAGCGCGACAGCGCGCGGGGCGACAGAGCGGATGCCGCGTCGCGATCAACCTCGCGACGCGGCATCCACGCGGCATCCACGCGGCCTCTCGGTGCGGTCAGTCCTGCAGGTACGCCAGGATCCGCCCGACCGCGTCGGCCCGTGCGGCATCGGACTCGAGCTGTTCGAGTCCGAAGCCGAGCATGATCGAGTCGGCCGCGCGCACGGCCGAGACGATCCCGCCGAGGCCGCGCGTGCGCTCGAAGTCGGTCACGTTGCCCGGGCTCGTCTCGGGAGCTCCGAGCACCGTCCAGGCGCCGAGCCCGGCCTCGAAGCCCTCGGCCTCGGTCGGTGCGCCGGCGACGACGAGCCGCGTGTCATCGACGATGAGCCCGGTCTCGCCCGTCGACGGGTCGGTCACGTAGCTCACGACGATCTCGACCTCTTGACCGGCGAAGGCGCTGAGATCGAACGACACCGGCACCCAGCCATCCGACGTCGTCGTGAACGAGTTCCACTCGCCGGTCGTGCCGGTCGGCAGGCACGGGTCGGCGACCGTCAGGTAGTGCTCGAGCTGCGGATGCTCGTCGACGAGGAAGCCCACCTCGCACTCGGCCGGCAGGTCGGACGTCGTGCCGCCGTTCGCGTCGGGCAGCGTCGTCCAGGCATCCGTGCCCACCTGGCGCGCCTCGACGATCACGTGGTCGTACGCCTCCTCGGTCGAGAACGAGATCTGGGCCTCGAATGCCGGGACATCCGCCGCCGTCACGCCCGTGAGGTCGAAGGTTCGGCCGAGACGCTGGTAGCCGTCGTCGATGTGCGAGGCGGCCATCGCCCACTCGCCCTCGATCGCGATGAACGGCCCCTGCGGGTCGAGGTAGTCGGCGATCGCCGCGCTCTCGAACTGCGGGAACTCGTCGACGGGCAGCACCTCGCTCGTCGGGGCGAGCGCACCCGCCTCATCCACGGCGTTGTCGGCTGTCGCGGGCCCGCCGAAGAGCGACTCGAACCCGTCGAGCGGAAGAGCGGTGCCGAGCACGCCGCCCGCCGCGAGCGACGTGCGGTTGTAGGCGCCGAGCCAGTACTGCGTGAAGTCGTCGGCGTACAGCAGGCAGTCGCTGAAGAGGTCTTCGGTGACGGCGCACGGCTGCTCGGGCGCTCCGTTCAGGCCGTAGTACAGACCGCCGAGCGTGCCGGCGAGCACTCCGTAGTAGCCGGTGGTCTCGCCCGTGTACGCGAGCTTGCCGCCCTCGTTGAGGAAGTCGCGCACCGCGATCGTGAGGTATTGCGTGCGCTCGGCCACCGACAGGTCGGGCAGCGCGCCGCTGCCGACCTCGGTGAGTTCGTCCTCCGGATCCTGGGTCAATCGGTTGTCGCCGAGGTACCAGAGCACGGTGTCGTAGTGGCTGAGCACCGCGAGGTCGTGCGGCACGCCTTGGGCGTCGACATCCCAGACATCGGGGGTCACGCCGTTCGCCTCAAGGGCGGCGACGTGCTCGTCGAGGTACTTCGGCGCGGTCGTGCCGGCCGGGTACGTCGGGTTCACGCCCGTGTAGTCCTCGTTGGCGATCACGAGCACCTCGTTGCCGGTGTCTTGCGCGAGCGTGTACGTGAAGTGCTCGCTCTCGATCTTGCGGAACTTCTCGCCCTTCAGCACGTCGCGAATCGGCGGGAACGCCGAGAACCAGACCTCGACGGAGTCGCCCGGGCTCGCGCCCCGTACGGTACCGCGGTACTCGGCGAGGTAGTCGTCGTTCTCGTCGCCGTAGCGTTCGCCGCCCTGCCACTCCTTCACGAGCGCGAGCTGGCTGCGACCGCCGTTGATGCGGTAGTTCATGAACTTCGCGATCAGGTCGCGCTTGGCGACGACGGCCACGGGCTGCGAGTCGCCGTACGAGACGTCGAACGAGTCGACCGTGAAGTCGGCCGCCTCGCGATCGACGACCGAGACCGGGTCGTTCGGGTCGAGCGCCGACTCCGCCACCGAGAGCGCGAAGGGCACGTTCTTCTCGAACTCGGCCTGGATCAGCCCCTCGTCGTCGGGGAAGTTGAAGCCGCTCTCGCAGTCGTCGGCCTCCCACTGGTCGTCGGGGATCGACTCCGACGCCGATTCGCACGTCGCCATCTCGGGCGTGAAGCCGAGGGAGCCGTACGCCTCCTGCATGTGCCCGTCGGTGTCGCCGTTCGTCACGTAGAGCTCGGCCGAGATGTCGGGGTCGTAGCCCGGCACGGCCGGGTTCGCGTCGTCGCCGACCATCGCCTCGTAGATCACGTCGTCGGGCGACGGGGTCGCGACCTGCCAGCCGAGGCCGTGCAGCAGCAGCTCGGCGGCCGAGTGGTAGTTCACGAAGAACTCGGGCGTGATGCGCGCGAACAGCGAGTCGAGCGCCTGCGTCTCGGGCTCGGAGGCCGGCGCGGGGCCGCGGTAGGTCTCACTCGCCGGGTTCGGCGACGAGCCCTCGTTGTCGTAGCCCCATCGAGTCGGGTAGTTGCGGTTCAGGTCGACGCCGTCGCCGACCGTGATGACGCCGTCGCCGTTGTTGTCGCGCAGGTTCTTGCGCCAGAGCCGCTGGTCCTCCTCGAAGGTGAAGTCGTAGCCGTCGGGGTTCGCCACCGGGATGAACCACATCTCGGTCGTGTTGACGAGCTGCGTGATGCGCGGGTCGGATCCGTAGGAGTTCAGCACCTGGTCGAGCAGTCGCCGCACCATCTCGGGCGTGATCCACTCGCGAGCGTGCTGCGCGGCGACAAACACCGTCGTCGGCAGCTTGCCGTCCTTCGCGCGTGCGGGGTTCTTCGTCACCCGCACGGCGTTGATGTCCTGCCCGTTGACGGTCTGGCCGATCACCTCGAGCTCGGCGATGGTCGGATGCGCCGCGGCCTGCGCCTGCAGTTCCTCCTGCAGCCCGCCCGCGCCCGAATAGCGCCGGAACACGGTGGGGTCGGCCTGCAACGAGCGCTGCGAGGCATCCGGCGCCTTCTGCTCCAGTTCGGTGCCCATCTCGGCGAGTTCCTCGGCCTGCTCGCCCGAGATGATCACCTCGACGGCGAGCTGGTTCGGGTCGCCGTCGCTCGGTGCTGCGACGATGTCACGGCGGTCGACGCCGAGGTCGACGATCGCTGCGAGCCCGTCGGCATCGACGGTGCCCGAATACACCGCGAGATGGTCGTCGCCCGTCGGCGGCGCGGGTTTCGCGACGGCCGGCGCGGCGCTGACGGCCGTGAGGATCAGGGCCGCGGCGGTGGCTGCGGCGAGCTGACGGGCGATGCTGACACGGAACACGGCGAACTCCCTCGTACGCGAATGAACCTTCCTCATCTTTCTCGTCGGGTCCCGGGGCGTCAAGGGGGGCGCGCCGCGTCGGAATCGAGCGGCCTCCGCGACCCGGCGAACCTCCCGATTGCGAGTTCGATGCGGTGTTGCGGAATGCAACACGGGGTCGTAGCGTTGCATTAAGCAACAGAACGATGAGGGGATGACCATGCGAGACCAGCCCGTGCCGGGTCGTGCGCAGCGGCCGGCCGATGCGGCCGGCATCCTGCGCGCCCTCATCGTCATCAGCCGTCGCGGCGTCGCCGACGCCCGCATCGCGAACCTCAGCCTGAGCATGACCGACCAGTCGATCCTCGGCTACATCGTCGACCATCCCGGCAGCCGCTCGGTAGACATCGCGCAGGCGTTCCGCCTGAACCGCTCGACCGTCTCGCGCCAGCTCGCCGAGCTCATGCAGCTCGGCGTCGTGCGCGAGGCGACGGATGCCGCGGGCCGCGGCCGCCCGCTCGAACTCACCGACCCGGGGTGGGCCGCCTACGACGAGGCCATCGGCGTCTTGCAGGGCGTCGTCGACGAGCACCTCGACGGCTGGACCGACGCCGAGGTCGCGCGCTTCGCGCACGACCTGCAGCGCTTCAACCGCGACGCCCCACAAGGCGCAGCAGGAAACGCCCCACAAGGGACAGAAGGAAAGAAGGAACAGCAATGACCGAACTGCGCAACATCACCGTGCTCGGCACCGGAGTGCTCGGCTCGCAGATCGCGTACCAGACCGCCTATCGCGGGTTCGACGTCGTCGCCTACGACATCGACGACGCGGCCCTCGCGACCGCGAAGCAGCGCTTCGACGGTCTCGCCGGCACCTACGTGACGGAGGGCGTCGAGGGCGCCGCCGACGGCAAGGCCCAAGAGGCCCTCGCCCGCATCACCCTCTCGGCCGACCTCGGCGAAGCCGTCGCGAACGCCGACCTCGTGATCGAGGCGATCCCCGAGAACCTCGAGCTGAAGCGCGACACGTACGAGAAGCTCGCCACGCTCGCGCCCGAGCACACGATCTTCGCCACCAACTCCTCGACCCTGCTGCCGAGCGACCTCGCGTCGTTCACCGGCCGCGCCGACCGGTTCCTCGCGCTGCACTTTGCGAACCGGGTCTGGGCGCACAACACCGCCGAGATCATGGGCACCGAGGCCACGAGCCCCGAGGTCTACCAGGCCGTCGTCCGCTTCGCAGAGCAGATCGGCATGGTGCCGATCGAGATCAAGAAGGAGAAGGCGGGCTACCTGCTGAACTCCCTGCTCGTGCCGTTCCTGCAGGCGGGCGGCGAGCTGCTCGTCGACGGCATCGCCGAACCCGAGGCGATCGACAAGACCTGGCGCATCGGCACCGGCGCGCCCATGGGCCCGTTCCAGATCTACGACATCGTCGGCCTCACGACCGCCTACAACATCTCGATGATGGGCGGCCCGAAGCAGCAGGCGTTCGCCGCGCTCATCAAGGAGCGCTACATCGACCAGGGCAAGCTCGGCGTCGCCACGGGCGAGGGCTTCTACAGCTACCCGAAGGGCGAGTGACCGGCGGCGGCGTCAGCGCCGCCCCCGAGTCGTGAGCAGACGGATGCCGCGTCGCGAAGTGATCGCGACGCGGCATCCGTCTGTCGTCGTCTCGTGCTCAGCTCTGCGGTGGCTCGCCGCTCAGCTCTCGGGAGGCTCGCGGCGGCGCTTGCGCGGCTCGTCGAGCCCGAGGTGCACGCGGGTGCGCTTGCGCTCGAAGACGATGAACGCCGCGCCGATCGCCCAGAGCGGCACCTGGGTGAGGAACGCGAGGCGGAACGCCTCGAGGCTGTAGGTCTCGGGAGTGCCGGCGCCCTGCGCGTCCATCGCCATGCCGATCAGCAGGATGGCGAGCAGCGCGGCGAGGAACCCGCCGACGTTCACAATGCCCGTCGCCGTGCTGAGCCGGTGGCTCGGGTTGAAGGTGCGCGCGTGGTCGAAGCCGATCATCGAGGCCGGGCCGCCCGTGCTGAGGGCGAGGGCGAGCACGAAGAGCAGCCACAGCGGCGACGTGCCGGGCCACAGGATGACCGCGAGCCACGCGACCACCTGGAGGGCGACGATCGGCAGCACGAGCATGCTCGATCGCCGCATCGGATGGCGGCTCGAGAGCGCACCGATGACCGGCCCGATCAGCATGCCGGCGATGACGTAGACGCTGAAGATGAGCGACGCCATCGCGGGGGAGAGGCCCTCGCCGACCGTCAGGAACGGGAACCCCCACAGCAGGATGAAGGCGGTGCCCGAGAACGGCGTGGTGAAGTGCGACCAGAACGCGAGGCGCGTCGCCGGGTGCGCCCACGACTCGCGGAAGCCCTGGCGGAGGTCGGCCGATGACGTGACGACGTGCATGGCGCCGGTGGCGGTGTCGACCGACACGTCGCGGTCGCGGCCGGGCGGGCGGTTCCGGATCACGGCGAAGGTCAGCACACTGAAGAGCACGCCCAGCCCGGCGAGGCTGCCGAACGCGACGGTCCAGCTCGTCGCGTGCAGCAGGGCCGCCATCGGCAGGATCGCGAGCAGCTGCCCGGCCTGCCCGACGATGCCGGTGAGCTGCACCATGAACGGCGCCTGCCGCTCGGGGAACCAGACGGCCACCACGCGCAGCACGCTCGGGAAGATCGCCGCGTCGCCCGCGCCGAGCAGCATGCGGGCGAGGATGGCGGTGCCGACGTCGGGCGCGAACGCCATCACGAGCTGCCCGACCGCCATGAGGAACATGCCCGCCGTGATGATCGGCCGCGCGCCGAAGCGGTCGAGCAGGATGCCCACGGGAATCTGCATCGCCCCGTAGACGAAGAGCTGGATGACGGCGAACATCGACAGGGTCGAGGCATCCGCATCGAATCGCACCGCGGCGTCGACGCCCACCGCCGAGAGCGAGGTGCGATTCGTCACCGACAGCATGTAGGCGGCGACGCCGACGCCCCACACCAACCAGAGACGCCAGGGGTGCACGGGCTGGGGCGCGATCGTCACCCCTCCATCCTCTCCCGGCGCGGGCGCACCGCCGACCGGGCGGGGCAGCCTGTCGCGGCGCCGACACAACGAACGAGCGGATGCCCCGACCCCGGGACATCCGCTCGTTCACCTGCGTGGCAGTGCGACTACAGCTCGAACTCGGCCTCGGCCGCCTCCTCGACGACCTCCTCGAGGGGGCGAGGTGCCGGTCGCGTCGTATTGGCCTCCTGCAGCTCGCCGAGCTCGGCGTCGAGGTCGGTCGCCGCCTGCTCGAACTGCGAGTTGTAGAGGCGGTAGTACGCGCCCTTCGCGGCGATGAGCTCCTCGTGGGTGCCCTTCTCGACGATGTCGCCGTGCTCCATCACGAGGATGAGGTCGGCGTCGCGGATCGTCGACAGGCGGTGCGCGATGACGAACGAGGTGCGACCCTCGCGCAGTGCGGCCATCGCGTGCTGCAGCAGCAGTTCGGTGCGGGTGTCGACCGACGAGGTCGCCTCGTCGAGGATGAGCACCGAGGGCCGCGCCACGAACGCTCGCGCGATCGTGATGAGCTGCTTCTCACCGGCGGAGACGTTCGACGCCTCCTCGTCGAGCACCGTGTCGTAGCCGTCGGGCAGCGAGTGCACGAAGCGGTCGACGTAGGTCGCCTGGGCGGCCTCGAGAATCTCGTCGTCGGTCGCCGATTGGCGCCCGTACCGGATGTTCTCGCGAATCGTGCCCGCGAACAGCCACGGGTCCTGCAGCACCATGCCGGTGCGGGCCCGCACGTCGTGCCGGGTCAGCTCGGCGATGTCCTGGCCGTCGAGCAGGATGCGCCCGCCGTCGAGCTCGTAGAACCGCATGATGAGGTTGACGAGCGTCGTCTTGCCGGCGCCCGTCGGGCCGACGATCGCGACCGTCTGCCCGGGCTCGACCCGGAACGACAGGTCGCGGATGAGCGGACGCTCCGGCGTGTACGAGAACGAGACGTTCACGAACTCGATCGTGCCGTCGCCGTCGACCGGCGCCGGCGCGTTGGCCGCGTCGGGCTCCTGCTCGTCGGCGTCGAGCAACTCGAAGACGCGCTCGGCCGAGGCGGTGCCCGATTGCACGACCGCCGCCATGCCGCCGAGCTGCGAGAGCGGCTGCGTGAACTGCTGCGAGTACTGGATGAACGCCTGCACGTCGCCGAGGCGGAGCTGGCCGCTCGCGACCATGAGGCCTCCGAGCACCGCGATGCCCACGTAGGTCAGGTTTCCGATGAACATCATGCCGGGCATGATCGTGCCCGAGAGGAATTGAGCCTTGAACGCGGCGTCGTAGAGCTCCTCGTTCTCGGCGCGGAACTTCTCGCTCGCGTCGCGCTCGCGGCCGAACACCTTGACGAGCGCGTGCCCCGAGAACGACTCCTCGACGCGCGCGTTCAGTCGGCCGACCTTCTTCCACTGCACCCCGAACGCGGCCTGCGACTTCGGCCCGATGACGCCGAAGATGACGGCCATGAGCGGCAACGAGACGAGAGTCACGAGGGCGAGCTGCCATGAGATCGAGAACATCATGACGAGCACGCCGATCACGGTCAGCACGCTCGTGAGCGCGCTCGAGAGCGACTGCTGCATCGTCTGCGTGATGTTGTCGATGTCGTTCGTGACCCGCGAGATGAGCTCGCCCCGCTGCGTCTTGTCGAAGTAGCTGAGCGGCAGGCGGTGCACCTTGGCCTCGACGTCTTCGCGCAGGCGCCACATCGCCCGCACCATGATGACGTTGATGACGTAGCCCTGCACCCACGAGAGCACCGAGGCCACGAGATACAGCACGAGCACCAGGATCACGACCTGGCTGAGTGCCACGAAGTCGATGCCCTCGCCCGGGGTCAGGGTCGCCGCGCCCACGATGTTCGCGAGGTCGTCTTGCCCCGACGCCCGCAGCTGCTCGACGATCTGCTCCTGGGAGACGCCCGCCGGCAGCTGCAGCGAGATGAAGCCCTCGAAGATGATGTTCGTCGCCTCACCGAGCAGCTTCGGTGCGATGACCGTGAGCACGACGCCGATGGCACCGAGCAGCGAGACGAACGCGAACGACCACTTCCAGGGGGCCAGCAGCCCCAGCATGCGGCGGAAGCTCGCGCCGAAGTTCGACGCCTTGCCCGGCGCGACGCTGTCCCAGTCGCCCGAGTTCAGGCGCGCCTGCTCGGCGAGCTCGAACTCGATGCGCTCCTCTTCGGTCATCTCCTTCGGCTCGGCGGTGCCGACGGCGTCACGGGTGCCGGCCTTGCCGGCCCCGCGGCCCGACCCGCGCTCGCGGCGGGGCTTCCGGTCGTTGGTGTCGGTGCTCATGCCTGTGCCTCCACTCCGAGCTGCGATTCGACGATCTGGCGGTACGTCTCGCACGTTCCGAGGAGCTCGTCGTGCGTGCCGATGCCGACCATGCCTCCGTCGTCGAGCACGATGATGCGGTCTGCGTCGGTGATCGTCGACACGCGCTGTGCCACGACGATCTTCGTCACCTCCGGCAGCTCCCGCCAGAGCGCTTGCCGCAGTCTCGCGTCGGTCGTGAGGTCGAGCGCCGAGAACGAGTCGTCGAAGACGAGGATGCCGGGGTTGTGCACGATCGCTCGCGCGATCGCGAGCCGCTGGCGCTGGCCGCCCGACACGTTGGTGCCGCCCTGCGCGATGCGGGCGTTCAGGCCGCCCTCCATCTCGGCGACGAAGTCGCGACCCTGCGCGATCTCGAGCGCCTTCCAGAGCTCTTCGTCCGTGGCATCCTCACGACCGAATCGCAGGTTGGATGCCACGGTGCCGGCGAACAGGAAGGGACGCTGCGGCACGAGGCCGATCGTCGCCCAGAGCCGGTCGAGGTCGGCGTCGCGCACGTCGACGCCGTTGACGAGCACGGAGCCGCCGGTCGCGTCGAAGAGGCGCGGGATGAGCGAGACGAGCGTCGTCTTGCCTGCGCCCGTCGAGCCGACGATCGCGACGGTCTCACCGCGGTCGGCGCGGAACGAGATGCCCGCGAGCACGGGGTGCTGAGCGCCGGGGTAGGCGAACTCGACGTCGCGGTACTCGACCGTGCCGGGCGCCGAGAACTGCGTCACCGGATCGGCGGGCCGCGTGAGCGTGGACTCGCTCGCGAGCACCTCGCCGATGCGCTCGCCCGACACCGCGGCGCGCGGGATCATGATCGTCGTGAACGCGGCCATGAGCACGCCGCCGAGGATGATGCCGACGTACTGCATGAACGCGAAGAGCGTGCCGATCTGCACGTTGCCCTCGTCGACCTCGACCGCGCCGAACCAGATCACGCCGATGACCGTGACGTTGAGCACGAGCATGAAGAGCGGGAACAGCGTGATGAAGAGCGTGCCCACACGACGGCCGACGTCCATGATGTCGGTGTTCGCCCCGCGGAAGCGCTCCTCTTCGATGTTCTCGCGCACGAATGCCCGCACCACGCGGATGCCGGTGAGCTGCTCGCGCAGCACCCGGTTCACCGCGTCGAGCTTGGCCTGGAAGCTGCGGAACAGCGGCACCATGCGGCTGATCACGAAGACGGCGACGACGAGGATGATGAGCACCGCCGTCCAGATCAGCCAGCTGAGTCCGAGGTCTTGCCGCAGCGCCATGATGATGCCGCCGATCGCGAGCAGCGGCGCGCTCACGAGCATGGTGGCGCCGGTCATGGCCAGCATCTGCACCTGCTGCACATCGTTCGTGTTGCGGGTGATGAGCGAGCCCGGGCCGAAGTGCGACACCTCGCGCTCCGAGAAGGCGCTGACCTTGTCGAAGATGTCATTGCGGATGTCGCGACCGACGCGCATCGCGGCCTTCGCCGCGAAGTAGGTGGCGATGATCGCGGCGACGATCTGCGCGAGCGAGATCGCGAGCATGAACGTGCCGGTCGACCAGATGTACGCCGTGTCGCCCTTCGAGACGCCCTGGTCGATGATGTCGGCGTTCAGGCTCGGCAGGTAGAGGCTGGCCAGCGCCGAGATGAACTGGAACACCAGCACACCGAGCAGGAGCCATTTGTAAGGTTTCAGGTATCGGACGAGGATTTTTCCGAGCATGGCGTCTCCATCGCGAGGACTCAGGGAAATCGAGCGGACACCGGCACCCGCGGCGCGTTCTTGCACGCGCGGTATCGGCCAGGGCAGCCGCGCCCCTCGCTCGACCTGCAGCATCGCACCCCCGTACGACATCGCAGCGATTCAGCCTCACATGGGGCGCGATGAGACGCAAGCGCCACGGGGCATCCATCGCCTGCGTTCACCGAGGGCGAAATCCTCGACGACCGGCGCTTTGGCGCGCGTTCGTTGCGTCAGGGCGATGAACGGCGGGAATGGGCGCCGGAGTGCGTCTGCCTGCGCGCGATGCAGGCTGTGGATAACCCCTCGAGCGGCGGGCCGGCTCGCCTAGGGTATTCGCCATGTCCCTCTCTCGCTCCGCGACCCGGCACGGTCGCAGCACCGTCGCCGCGCTCGCCGCAGCCGGGGCCCTCGCGCTGCTGTTGAGCGGGTGCACGAGCGGCGATCCGGCGCCGTCGCAGACGTCTTCGCCTGACGCTGCGGAGCCGATCTTCGCCTCCGACGAGGAGGCCCTCGCGGCTGCGGTCGAGGCGTATGAAGACTTCGCGCTCGTGTCAGACGGACTAAGCGCGAATCCTACTGCCGACTCCTCGGCGATCGAGTCGGTCACCACTCCTCGTTACGCACCAGACTTCATTGCCTCGCTCGCTGAGTTCCACGCCGCGGGGCTGAGGACGACAGGAACAATCGAGCGGCGCGACTTCGAGCTGGCACAGAGCGCAGAGACTCCTGGGCCCGTTGCTGATGTCCAGATGTACGTGTGTGTCGACTACTCACAATCAGGGATCGTGAATTCATCAGGACAGTTCGTTACTCCTGAGGGCCGCCAGCCGCTAACCAGATCGCTCGTTCGCCTCGTCGGTGAGTCTGAGGGATCGAAGCGCCTTCTCGTAGATTCGACGGAGCTATGGGACAACTCGGACGGCTGCTGATAGTTGCAGCGCTCCTGTCGTCGTATGGCGCGGTAGCTACCAGCGCCGGTTGTGAAGACTGGGAAGCGATGGCTGGGGCGTGCGGGGGCTCCAATGAAGGTAGTCATACAGAGCTTTACGCGGAACTTGAAAACTCCGAGCCGGGCAGTCCAGGCGAATCTTCCCCGATTGGGTCGAGCGACGAGGCGACCACGAATGAGGTCAGTTCGCGTGACGACGCGCCGCAGCGGACGATATCGGAGAACTGCAGCCCGCTGAATTGGGCGTTGTGTGCAGGGCTGCCGGCGGCGGAGCCGGAGCCGACGGCACCCGCTCCGGCGGTCGTCGTGACTCTTCGCGACATCGCGTCGTTCGTGCCAGCGAAGCCCGGCAACGGCATGGAGCCGGGCGGTTGGGCGGTCGAAGACCTCCCGGCGAACTTCGTGGCGGCGGCATCCGTGCAGGTGGTGTCGGGCACGCTGCTCGGCCAGCCCGCCGATGTGCGGTTCACGCCCGTCGGCTACCGGTGGTCGCACAGCGACGGCGCCCTCGTCGAAAGTGGGGGCCCCGGTGCTCCGTGGTCGGCGCTCGGGCAGCGCGAGTTCAGCGCGACCGACACGAGCCACGTCTACGCGGAATCCGGCGAGTACACCGTCGCGCTCGACGTCGTGCTGCGCGCCGAGTACCGGTTCGCGGGCTCGGGCTGGCGGTCGATCGCCGGCACGCTCGCCGTGGCTGGCGAGGCCCAACGCGTGCTCGTCGGCACGTTCGACACGGTGCTGACCAACGGCGACTGCAAGGCCAACCCGTCGGGCCCCGGCTGCTAGCGCGAGGCGGCGAAGGTCGGCTCGTACAACGCTCGCAGGCCTGGCAGGCCGTTCGCGGCGAAGGCAGTGCGCTGGCGCGCGGCCCCCGTGCCGTCGCGCAGCAGTCGCTCGAATCCGTCGCGCACGAGCTCCAGGTCGCCGCTCGCCTCGAGGGCGGGCTGCAGCACTCGGAGGGCTCGCTCCAGCGTCTCCTCGGCCGGCCGAAGCTCGGCGAGCACGGGATCGAGCACTTCCGCGCTCAGACCCGAGTGCGCCGAGTGCAGCAGTGACGCGTTCAGGAGTTCGGGCCCGGGCGCCGATTCATCCGTCGGCTGCACCGATCGCGCCCGGCCGAGCCCCTCATCGACGACGCACGAGACGAGTGCGCGGCAGAGCGCCGCGAGCAGCACCGACGACCACGCCTCAAGCTGCGCGTCGGCGACGCGGATCTCGAGGGTCGGCACGTGCGGCGAGAGCCGTGCGTTCCACATGATGATCGCCCGATCCTTCATGCCTCCGATGCCGATGAGCCGCTCGAGCCGACGGTCGTAGTCGGCGCCGTCACGGAAGACCGGCGGGCACCCGGTGGTCGTCCACCGCCGCTGCGCGACGTTGCGCCAGCTCTCATAGCCGGTGTCGTGCCCGCGCCAGATTGGCGAATTGCCGGTCAGCGCGGAGAAGAACGGCAGCCACGTGCGCGACACGTTGAGCGCCCGCACGCCCGCTTCATGATCGGGAATTCCGACGTGCACGTGAAGACCCTGGATCTGGTGGTCGGCGATCACCCCGCCCATGTCGTCGACGATGCGCAGATAGCGGGGCAGATCGGTGACCGTGGGGAAGGCCTGCGCATCGGGCGGCGCACCGATGCTCGCGACGTTCACGCCGAGTCGACCCGCTTCTGCGGCGAGTTCCCGCCGGAACGCGACGAGCGCGGTGTGCGCCTCCTCCATCGAGGTGAACACCGTCGAGGCGTGCTCGACCTGCGACGCGAGGAACTCGCGGTGCGTGATCGGCTTCAACGCCGCTCGGCCCGAGAGGCTGCGGAACGCGCCCGCCGCGACATCCGCAGGTCGCAGCGTCTCGGGGTCGAGGAAGACGAACTCCTCCTCGAGGCCGAACGTCCTCGGCTCACTCGACATTGCAGGTACCTCCTCCCGGCGCTGCTCGAACTCTGCTCAACCCGCCCGCGAGTGTCAAGCCCTTGAGAGAAGGGAGGGCCTCGTCAGTCGAGAATCGCGCCCCGGCTTCGACATACTGGTGGGAGCGCGGTTCTGCCTCCCGAGAGAAGGAGCGATTCCGATGAAGTACCTGATCCAGATCTACAGCAACCCCGCCTCGCGGGCCGTGTGGAACGGCTTCACGCCCGAGCAGCAGGCCGAGGGATACGAGTACTACCAGGGCATCAGCGACGATCTCGCCTCGAGCGGGGAGTTCGTCGCCGGCGAGGCGCTCGCCGACATCTCACTCGCCAAGCGCGTCACGCACGACGACGCCGGCACGGTCGCCAGCGACGGGCCGTTCGCCGAGACGAAGGAGCTGCTCGCCGGGTTCTACCTCGTCGATTGCGAGAGCGAGACGCGAGCCGTCGAGATCGCCGCACGCTTCCCCGAGTCGCAGTTCGGCCTCGTCGAGGTGCGCCCCGTGCTCGAGATGGCCTCGGGCTCCGACGTGTGACGAGGCGGGACGAGACGCGACCGGAGACACGACCTGAGGCACGACCTGAGGAGGCGTGACGAGGAATGCCTGAGTCCGACGCCGTCCGGGCGCTGCGAGCAGCCGCACCATCGGCGCTCGCGGTGCTCGTGCGGCGGTACGGCGACTTCGCGGCCTGCGAAGACGCCGTGCAGGAGGCCCTCATCGCGGCCGCCGCCCAGTGGCCGCGCGACGGGGTGCCCGACAGTCCTCGGGCGTGGCTCGTGCGCGTCGCCTCGCGCCGCTACATCGACGAGGTGCGAGCGGATGTCGCGCGCCGCCGCCGAGAGTCGCGCGCCGTCGAGCTCGAACCCGAGCCGGCCCCCGTGGCCGCGGTCGACGACACGCTCACCCTGTTCCTCCTGTGCTGCCACCCGGCTCTCAGCCGGCCGGCGCAGCTCGTGCTCACGCTGCGCGCCGTCGGCGGACTCTCGACCGCCGAGATCAGTCGCGCCCTGCTGCTGCCCGAGGCGACGGTCGCCCAGCGCATCTCGCGCGCGAAGGCCCGCATCAGGGCGAGCGGCGAGGGCTTCCGGATGCCGCAGCCGACCGAACTCGACGGGCGCCTCGCGGCGCTGCGGCAGGTGCTCTACCTGATCTTCACCGAGGGCCACACGGCGAGCTCGGGCGACGAGCTCGCGCGCGTCGACCTCTCTGCCGAGGCGATCCGGCTCACCAGGCAGCTGCAGGCGTCCGATCCCGACGCTTCGGGGGAGACGACCGGGCTCCTCGCCCTCATGCTGCTCACCGATGCGCGCCGGGCCGCCCGGTCCGACGGGGCCGGCGGGCTCGTGCCGCTCGACGAGCAGGACCGCGCCCGCTGGGATCGCGGCATGATCGACGAGGGCGTCGCCCTCATCACCGAGGTGCTCGATCACGCCCCGATCGGCCCGTACCAGTTGCAGGCGGCGATCGCGGCCGTGCACGACGAGGCTCCGTCGAGCGTCGACACCGACTGGATCGAGATCCTCGGCCTCTACGAGCTGCTCGATCGCCTCGCGCCCGGCCCCATGGTCGCGCTCGGGCGCATCGTCGCGCTCGCCATGGTCGAAGGGCCGCAGGCGGGGTTGGCGGCGCTCGAGGCATCCGAATCGGCTGCAGGGGCCGCGGGCGCCGCGCTCGCCGAGCATCACCGCACCTGGGCGGTGCGCGCCCACCTGCTCGAACGATCGGGCGCCGCGGATGCCGCATCGCTCGCGTTCGCCGAGGCGGCCCGCCGCACCCTGAACGGCCCGGAGCAGCGCTACCTCGCGTCGAAGGCCGAGCGGCTGCGGGCGCGGAGCTAAGCGCGGAACGCGGTCAGCGCGGGAGCATCAAGTTCGCGATCCCGAGACGATGCTCGAGAGCAGAGCGAGAGCAGAGCGAGAGCAGAGCGAGAGCAGAGCGAGAGCAGAGCGAGAGCAGAGCGAGAGCAGAGCGAGAGCAGGGCGAATGCGACGAGCGGGCCGGGGCTCACGCGACCCGGTCGTTCCGCTCCTTCTTCTGCAGCCGGATGGCGCGCACGGCGAGCTGCACCGCCGCGATCACAACAAGCGCCGAGAACAACCACGTCGACCACTCGGGCGAGAGCAGGTGTGCGAGCGCGACGCCACCGAACGATGCCGCGGTCGCCGCGATGCCGGCGATGATGCCGGCGCGAAGGTCGACGACGCCGCCGCGGGCGTTCGTGATGGTGCCGCTGACCGCGGTGGGGATCATCACGGCGAGCGAGGTGCCCTTGGCGACCAGGTCGCTCATGCCGAAGAAGAGGATGAACGCCGGCACCATGACGAGGCCGCCGCCGATGCCGAAGAGGCCGGAGGCGACGCCGATCACGAGACCGAGCGCGACCATGCCGAGGATCGTGAGCGCGTCGAGCTCGAGATGCGCGGCTGTGCGTTCGGGCACGACGAGGAGCATGCGCACCGCGACGGCGACGAGCAGGGCGATGAACATCCAGCGCAGCCAGCCGAGCGGCAGACGGCGAAGCAGCCGGGCTCCGGCCCACGAGCCGATGATGCCGCCCGCCGCCACGAAGAAGGCCGGAATCAGGTCGACCTCGCCGCTCGCGAAGTAGGCGATCGAGCCGGCGATCGCCGTCGGCACGATCGCGGCGAGCGAGGTGGCCGAGGCCCGGCGTTGGTCCATGCCGGCGAAGGTCACGAACAACGGCACCATGAGGATGCCGCCGCCGACGCCGAACATGCCCGACAGCAGCCCGCCGATCGCGCCGATCAGCGCGAGGCGCAGCCAGGTGACGCGTCGGTCGGCCGCGGCGGGCGAGTCGGCGGTGGTCACCCGCCTACTGTACTGGCGGGAGGCCCTGAGCTCTTCTGTGCGGGCGCCCGCGCAGAGTCACGCGGCCCGATCGGGCAGCGCGGCTGCGAGGGCGGGCTCGTGCTCGGGCGTGGGCGTGGGCGCAGGCTCGGGCATCGGGTCGAACTCGGCATCCGTCACCGGGGTGAGGCGGCTCTCGCGGAGCGACTCGGCGACGAGACCCGCACGTCGCACGCCGCGGGCGACCATCACGATCACGACGCCGAGCACCGCGCCCGCCGTGTTCATCACGAGGTCGCGCGGGTCGGAGATGCGTTCGGGTTCCGGCACCTGCACGAGCTCGATGACGGCCGTGAAGCCGAAGCCGGCGAGCATCGCGAGCGGCCACCGGCGGCGCGAGATGAGCAATGCTGCCAGCATGCCGACGGGAACGAAGATCGCCACGTTGAACGCGATCTCGGCGAGGTATCCGGTCGTCCAGGTGACCGGTGCGGTCCAGGCCGCCGGGTTCAGGATGCCGCCGTCGAGCTGGTGCCCTGATGTGCGCCACGGCGCCGGTCCGATCGTCGCCCACAGCACGGCCGTCGCGTATGCAGCAGCGACGAGACCGAGGGGGCGGCGGTTCATCCCCCGATTGTCCACCTTCTCGCTGGAGGCCCGCTGGCATTTCGCCGAGTGTCGGTTCGTGGCGAAGAATTCGGCCGAAACTCTTCCCAGGTCACGATTCGATCGCGTAGCGTGTGAACCTGAACGCTACCCGATAGGGTGTGTTCACTGATTCCTCCATCAAGCGGGCGCTCGCCCGTGCCTCCATCTGATTGCCCGGAGGCGGACCGATCCGCGTGGCATGACCCGATACGAGACGACGGATGCCGGAGTGCATTCCGCCCCTCGCCCCCCGCTCCGTCGGCAACCCGCCAGCGGGGCAGCGATCGACCGTCGATCGCATCGGGCTTGCACCAGCAGCCCATACGACAGAAGGACAGCAGTATGGCAACCGGAACCGTCAAGTGGTTCAACGCCGAAAAGGGCTTCGGCTTCATCGCTCCCGACGACGGCTCGGCCGACGTCTTCGCGCACTTCAGCGCCATCTCGGGCAACGGCTACCGTTCGCTCGAAGAGGGCCAGAAGGTCGAGTTCGAGGTCGCACAGGGCCCGAAGGGTCTGCAGGCCGAGAACATCCGCGGCCTCTAAGCCTCGGAGCGCACCACGAGAACGCCCCCGCAGCACGCGCTGCGGGGGCGTTCGCCTTTCGCGGCGCGCGGTCAGTGCACGATTAGTCCGCTGGTGAGGATGCCGCGGCATCCACCTCATCGCGCCATGAATGCTTCGGCTCGAACCCGAGGTGACGCCGCGCCTTCTCGATGGAGAGCAGGGTGTCGTTGACGCCGAGTTCGCCGCGCACCTCGACGCCGGGGAACACCTCGGCGACGAGTTCGTCGTTGGACCGCGACATCACCGTGTCGGCCGCGGCGATGATGTACCGCTCGAAACCCGGCCCGGCGTTCGCGAGCGCGAGGCTCACGGCCTGCGCGCCGTCGCGTCCGTCGATGTAGCCCCAGAGGTTCCACTTGCGCAGCATCGCGTCGGCGTCGAACGACGGGAAGGCCGCGTAGTCGGCGGGGTCCATGACGTTCGAGAAGCGCAGCGCGGTGATCGAGAGCTCGGGATTCCAGCGCACGAGCTCGATCGCCAGTTGTTCCTCGAGGTGCTTGACGAGCGAGTACGTGCTCTCCGGACGCGCGGGGTACTCCTCGTCGACGGGGATGTAGGGCGGCGGCACGTCGAACGGAAGGCCCAGCACCGTCTCGCTCGAGGCGTACACGATGCGCGTGATGCCGAGTCGGCGTGCCGCTTGGAACACGTTGAACGTCGAGGTGATGTTGTTGTGGAAGGTCGCGATGTCGCTCGAGAGCCCCGGTGCCGGGATCGCCGCGAGGTGCACGATCGCGTCGACGCCGGTGTGGCGATCGTCGACGCCGGCGATGGCGTCGATCACCTGGCCGTAGTCGGTGAGATCGATCCGCGTGAAGGTCCAGGGGGTCCCCTGCTGATCGAGGTTCACGACCTCGTGTCCCTCGTCGCTGAGGGTGCGGACGACGGTGCGGCCGAGCTTTCCCGAGCCTCCGGTGACGACGATGCGCATGCGCCCAGTCTGTCATCGGCGCGCCGAGTCTGAATGTTCTCAGCGCCTTCCCATGGGAATCGGCTAGAGTCGAATCATCTGCAGCGGGTGTTCTACCCGCGTGACACGGCTGGGAAGTCGATTACCAGTCGGGACCAAGCAACATCTCTGACACTGAAACTCTCGGTGCGATTCGGGCGACGAAGCCCCGCACCGGATCCGCGGATATCACGCGGAGCTACACCGCACTCTCCCGGGTCGTGCGAGAATCAGGCCTGCTGAACCGCACTCGCTGGTTCTACCTCGCTCTCGTCTCCCTCCTCGTTCTCGCCCTCGGCGGCGCCGTCACCGGCTTCATCCTGCTCGGCGACTCCTGGTTCCAGCTGCTCATCGCCGGCGCGCTCGGCCTGATCTTCACGCAGTTCGCCTTCCTCGCCCACGAGGCCTCGCACCGTCAGGTGCTGGAGTCGGGCCCCAACAACGACCGCGTCGGCCGCATCCTCGCCGCCGGGGTCGTGGGCATCAGCTACTCGTGGTGGATGACGAAGCACACGCGTCACCACGCCAACCCGAACAAGATCGGCAAAGACCCCGACATCGACTTCGACACGATCTCGTTCACCGAGACCGATGCCGCGAAGCAGCGCGGGCTGCTCGCCCTGATCACGCGCAAGCAGGGGTACCTCTTCTTCCCGCTGCTCATGCTCGAGGGCCTGAACCTGCACTACCGCTCGATCCGCACGCTCTTCGAGCGGGGCCCTGTCAAAGGCCGCTGGATCGAGCTGAGTCTCATCGCCGTGCGGTTCACGGTGTACCTCGGAGCGATCTTCTGGGTGCTGCCGCTCGGCATGGCCTTCGCCTTCCTCGGCGTGCAGCTCGCCGTGTTCGGCGTCTACATGGGCGCCTCGTTCGCGCCGAACCACAAGGGCATGCCGATCATCCCGGCCGACGCGAAGCTCGACTTCTTCTCGAAGCAGGTGCTCACCTCGCGCAACGTCTCGGGCGGCCTGTGGGCGAGCGCCCTCCTCGGCGGACTCAACTACCAGGTCGAGCACCACCTGTTCCCGAACATGCCGCGGCCGCACCTCGCCAGGGCGCGCGAGATCGTGCGTGAGCACTGCCGCACCCTCGACGTGCCCTACACCGAGACGACGCTCATGAAGTCGTACGGTATCGTCATCGAATACCTCAACCGCGTGGGCCTCTCCGCCCGCGATCCCTTCGATTGCCCGATGGTGAACCAATTCCGTCGAGTCTGATCATCCCGTGCGGCTCGCACTCGTCGAGACCCGCACCCACACACTTCCGGCGGCGGACGTCGCCGTCGGAACCCCGCACGACCTGAGGTCGTGCACGTCGCAGCCGTTTCGGCGGCTCGGCTTTACAGAAGGAAAAGAATATGGCAACCGGAACCGTCAAGTGGTTCAACGCCGACAAGGGCTTCGGCTTCATCGCTCCTGACGACGGCTCGGCCGACGTCTTCGCGCACTTCAGCGCGATCGCATCGGGCGGCTACCGCTCGCTCGAGGAGAACCAGAAGGTCGAATTCGAGACCGCTCGCGGCCCCAAGGGCCTGCAGGCCGAGAACATCACGGTCATTTCGTAAGTTCTCGAATCCCTTTCGATCGGGGGGTCGGCGCGCTGAGCGTGTCGACACCCGGTCCACGAGCGGATGTCGCGGCAGCCGCCTCTTCGTGAGGCAGGCGCCGCGGCATCCGCTCGCTGCGTTTGGGGGTCAGGTCGCTCGGTCGATCAGGCCCGCCAGTCTCCGTCGGTCGAGTGGCCGGCCGACCGGCCGTATCGAGACCGCAGGGCGTCTTCAAAGCTTCGCTCCCTAGGCTCGGGCACGCCGACAGCCCGATCGATCCGGTCGGCCCCGAAGGAGGAGCCCCCATGCAGTGCCCCAGTGACGGAACCCTGCTCGTGATGAGTGAGCGCAGCGGCATCGAGATCGACTACTGCCCGAACTGCCGCGGCGTCTGGCTCGACCGGGGCGAGCTCGACAAGATCGTCGAGCGTGGCGCGCGCGAGTTCGGCGGGCAGCCCCAGGCCGCATCTGCTCCGCAGGCCGCGCCTGCTGCCGCACCCATACAGCCGCCGGCCCCCGCGTACGGACAGCCTTCGTACCAGCAGCCGTATGACAACCGCGGGTATGACAACCGTGGACATGACGCCCGTGGACATGACAACCGTGGGTACGGCGACCAGGGCTACCCGCGCAAGAAGAAAAAGGAGAGCTGGCTCTCCGAACTCTTCGACTGATCCTGTGCGAACGGATGCCGAGCGTGCGCGAGTACCAGAGCGCTGCTTTCGGCTGGCGTTGCGGCCGCAGAATTCGTCGCGCATTCCGTCCCCGCGGCCTTGGCACTCTCGAAAACAGAGTGCTAAAATCGACGTAGTTGAGTCGAAGTGACTCAACTCTTGAAGCAGCCGCTCCGGCGGCTCCAGGGAGGAGAAGTCAATGGCCATGATGTGGGACCCGTTCCGTGAGCTCGACCGCCTCGCTGCGGACATGCTCGATTCTCGCCAAGGGCCGCGAGTCATGCCGATCGACCTGCACCGCGACGGCGATCACTACGTGCTCGCCGCCGACCTGCCGGGCGTGGACCCCGGATCGGTCGACGTGGATGTCGACGGCCAACTGCTCACGATTCGCGCCGAGCGCACGCTGCGCACGGATGGCGACGTGAAGTGGCTCGCGCACGAGCGGCCGAGCGGCTCGTTCCTTCGTCAGATCACCCTCGGCGAGGGCATCGACACCGCAGGCATCAGCGCGCACTACGACAACGGCGTGCTGAGCGTGATCATCCCCATGAGCGAACGCGCGAAGCCGCGCAAGGTCGAAGTGGTGAGCGCGCCTGAACGGCAGCAGGTCGCGTCGAACAAGTGAGCTGACGCCGAACGCACCGACAGCGGGCCCGCATCGCACGACGATGCGGGCCCGCTGCATGCCCCGAACCGCGTCGGAGGCTACGCCGTGCTGCCGCCGATGTTCACGAGCCAGGCGATGCCGTAGCCGTCGACGCACATGCCGAAGGCGTCGCCCCACGGAGCGACCTCGAGTGGCACGGTGACGGCGCCGCTGTTCGAGAGCTTCTCCCAGTAGCCGCGCAGCTCGGCATTCTGCTCGGCGCCGCCCGAGAGCGAGACCGAGACGTTGCCGGCGCCCGTGTACTCCAGGTAGCTCGGGGTGTCCGCGCCCATCAGCACCAGGCCGCCCTCGGCCTCGAGCTGGCTGTGCATGATCTTGTCGGCGTCGGCCGGGTTGTCGGCCTGGCCGTATTCGGCGAAGGTGCTCGACGTGAGTTCACCGCCGAAGACCGACTGGTAGAACTCCATCGCCTCCTTCGCGTTGTCGCGGAAGTTGAGATACGGGTTGAGCGTGACCATGATGCGCCTGTGACCTTTCGACTCGTGCGTACTGGCCGATCCTCCTCGTTCGCGCGTCCGGCGGC
Source organism: Agromyces badenianii (assembly GCF_003070885.1). Taxonomy (NCBI): domain Bacteria; kingdom Bacillati; phylum Actinomycetota; class Actinomycetes; order Micrococcales; family Microbacteriaceae; genus Agromyces; species Agromyces badenianii. Next base: position 2,605,987 of record NZ_CP028913.1, on the reverse strand, counting down.
AAGAAGCATCTCCCGGCGGCACGATGCACTCGCGGCGGCCGGAAGGATCTCTCGGCGGTCGGATCAAGGGTTGACAGCGGCATCCGTTCGTCATACCTTGTAATCAACCAAAAGGTTGATCAAAGAACGAGTTGAGAAAGGCGAGCGATGATCCTCGATCCCAGCGCAGACGACCGTCTCGACCGCGCCTTCATGGCGCTGGCCGACCCGGTGCGCCGGGGCATCATCGCCCGACTGAGCCGGGGGCCGGCCACGGTCAACGAGCTCGCCGAACCGTTCGCGATCACCAAGCAGGCCGTTTCGAAGCACATCCAGGTGCTCGAGAGCGCGGGGCTCGTCACCAGAACGCGTGACGCGCAACGCCGCCCCGTGCACCTCGACGCGGCCACGCTCGAAGCCCTCACCGCGTGGATCGACCGATACCGGCTGATCCACGAGCAGCAGTTCCGCGCATTGGACGCGCTGCTCGCTCAAGACCCCGGCCATGACGCCGCGGCGTCCGTCGCCCTCGATGTGCCCATCGAGCATCGCGGCGACACCCCATCAGCCGGCCAGCAGACCGGCCCCATCACGAAAGAGACAGGACAATGACGAACCCCGTCACCATCACCGCCCCCGAGGGGCTGCCCTTCATCGACATCGAGCGCGAGTTCGACGTGCCAGTGGCCGCCGTGTTCAACGCGCACCGCGACCCCGAGCTCGTGAAGCAGTGGCTCGGGCCGAACGGCTACGAGATGACCATCGAACGCTGGGACTTCGTGCCGCAGGGCGGCTACCGCTACCTGCACACCCAGCCCGGAGGTGAGGAGGCCTATGCGTTCAACGGCACGTTCCACTCGGTGCGTGAGAACGAGTTCGCGATCCAGACCTTCGAGTACGAGGGCTTCCCCGACGTCGTGGCCATCGAGTCCCTGCGGTTCGAAGATCTCGGCGGCGGTCGCACCCGCCTCAGCATCCACTCCACCTACCCGAGCCTCGAGGCCCGCGACGGCATGATCCAGAGCAACATGGAGCTCGGCGTTCGCGAGGGCTACGAGCGGCTCGAGGGCCTGCTCGCGGCCTGAGCCGATGCCTCACGAAACGGAGCACACCATGGACTGGACCCTGGAAGTCGTCATCGTGCCGGTGAGCGACCTCGACCGCTCGATCGCGTTCTACCGCGACCAGCTCGGATTCGCGCTCGACCACGACACCCGCAACGAGCACATGCACATCGCGCAGCTCACCCCGCCCGGCTCGGGCTGCTCGATCGTGATCGGCTCGCTGCCGTCGCAGAACGAGATGGCTCCCGGATCGCTGCACGGTCTACAGCTCGTCGTCGCCGACGCCGAGGCGGCCCGTGCCGAGCTCATCGGCCGCGGCGTCGAGGCCAGTGCGATCACCGTCTTCGACGAACGCGACGGCGGCACGTTCTTCGGCTTCGCCGACCCCGACGGCAACACGTGGGCGGTGCAGCAGATCCGGGCCCGTGCCGAGAAGCCGCTCATCCCGGTCGAGGCGCGTCAGCGCTTCGGCGCCGAACAAGAGCTCTGAACGGGGATGCCGCGGGGCTCGCCACCATCTGGTGGCGGGCCCCCGCGGCATCCCCTCGGCGGCGCCCGACACCGGTTCTGCGCGACCCGTGCTGAGCGGCGCAGCTCAGGCCGGCGCGACCGGCTGTCGCAGGATGGTGCGCAGCTTCTCGGGCGCGGTGCGCCGCGGGTCGCCGAGGTACACCTCGTGGTGCCGGCCGTTGAACCGCAGGCGGTGCTCGGGCATGAACTCGTCGTGCAGGCGTGCGAGGGTCGGACCCTCGTCGTCGTAGGAACCGAGGTGCAGCGTCTGCACCGATCGCCCTTCGGCGAGCCGCTCGAAGCGCACCCGTTCGGCCGCAGGCGCCTTCGCGGTCGCGCGCCCGATCGCCTCGGCGATGAGTTCGGGAGGCAGCCAGTCGGGTTGCCAGATCATCATCGTCCACGACCAGGCCGACTTCTCGCGGGTGATGAACGTCGCCGGGTCGTCGGCGCTCCAGAGGCCCTCGAGGGGTCCGACGACGTAGTCGCGATCGAGCTCGCGCTTGCACTGGAACTTCGCCGTGAACGAGACGGCGTAGAGCGCCTCGACGGCGGCCGCGTACTCGGGGGCGGTGTTGGGATCGCCGTGCCCGTCGACCATGCAGTACCCGAGCTCTGGCATGTCGATGAGCTCGAAGCGGCCGCGCGGGGCGGTGTAGCACGCGAGTTCGCGCTTGACGTCGTACTTGCGCTTCACCTCGTGCGTGTCAGGCATGGCCCCACTTTCGCTCACACCACCGACACGGCGGTCGCTACGCTGTCGTCGGGATGCTTCGATCCGCCCGCGCATCCGACGACTGGAGCATCATGCAGACTCGCACCCTCGGCCGCACCGGTCGCACCGTCTCGGTCATCGGCCTCGGCACCTGGCAACTCGGCGCCGATTGGGGCGAGATCGATGAAGCCGACGCGCTCGCGGTGCTCGATGCCGCCCGCGAGGCCGGCGTCACCTTCTTCGACACCGCCGACGTCTACGGCGACGGCCGCAGCGAGGCCCTGATCGGCAGGTGGCTGCGCTCGAACCCCGACTCGGGCGTCACCGTCGCCACGAAGATGGGCCGACGGATGCCGCAGGAGCACGCCAACTACTCGCTCGCGAACTTCCGGGAGTGGACCGACCGCTCTCGGGCCAACCTCGGGGTCGACACGCTCGACCTCGTGCAACTGCACTGCCCGCCGACCTCGGTGTACTCCGACGATCGCATCTCCGACGCACTCGACACGCTCGTCGCCGACGGCGCGATCGCGAACTACGGGGTCAGCGTCGAACGGGTCGAGGAGGCGCTCACCGCCATCGCCCGGCCGCACGTGGCCTCGGTGCAGATCATCCTGAACGCGTTCCGGCTGAAGCCGCTCGACGAGGTGCTTCCCACGGCCGCCGCTGCCGGGGTCGGCATCATCGCCCGGGTGCCCCTCGCGAGCGGCCTGCTCTCTGGCCGCTACACGAGCGACACGATCTTCGCCGCGAACGACCACCGCAGCTTCAACCGGCACGGCGAGTCGTTCGACGTCGGCGAGACCTTCTCGGGCGTCGACTACGAGACGGGGGTGCGCGCGGCAGCGGAGTTCACCGCGATCGGCCGCGACGCGGCGCCGTCCGCCTCGGCCGCGCAGCTCGCCCTCGCGTGGGTCGCCGCGCAGCCGGGCGTCAGTTCGGTGATCCCCGGGGCGCGCTCACCTCAGCAGGCGCGGGCGAACGCCGCGGCCGGGTCGCTGAGCCTGCCGCCGACCGTCGACGCGGCCGTGCACGAGCTCTACGACCGGGAGATCCGACCTTCGGTGCACGCCCGCTGGTAACGCGCGCCGCGCCCCGCCCGCCGCGCTACGCGCCCGGCCCGTTCCCGTCGGGACCACTCGTATCGCGCTGGACACCGGATATCGCCGCTCCCGTGCGAAGGGAGTGATCCTGAGCGCTCTCCGCGCCGGGCGCGCCTGCCCGCCCGGGGGGCTGCTTGCGCACCTGACCGGCGACGGCGAAGCTCACGATGACGGCTGCGCCGATGACGAGCAGTGCGTGGCGGGCGCCGACAGCATCGGCGAGCATGCCGAGCAGCGGCGGGGCGCCGAGGGAGGCGATCGTCGAGAACGAGGTCACGACCGACACGCGCTGGCCGGCCTTGGCCGGGTCGTCGGATGCCGCGGCGATCGCGATCGGGTTGGCGAGCGCTGCGCCGAATCCCCAGAGCACGATGCCGATCCAGGCCACCGTGAGGTTCGGACCCAAGCCGAAGAGCGCGAGGCCGAGGAGCGACGAGGCCCCGGAGGCGCGGAGCACCGCGACCCGGCCGAAGCGATCGATGAGCCGCGTGCCGAGGAAGCGGAACACCGTCATGGCGCCGACGAAGGTGCCGAAGGCGACCGCGCCGACCGCCTCGGCGGCGGCGAACCCGTCGACGACCGCGAGGGAGAGCCACGTGGTCGCCGACCCCTCGGCGAGCGACGCGGCGAGCAGTACGACGCCGAGCAGCAGCGTGCGCGGTTCACGCCATGCCGCGAGAGCCGAGCGCACCGCCCCGCCGGTGCGGTCGCCGGTCGACTGCGCGGCGACCGAGCCCGTGACAGCAGAGACCGAGCCCGTGACAGCAGCGACGGAGCCCGTCACAGCGCCGACTGATCCCGTCGCAGTGGCGACGGGGCGGTGCGCCGTGAGCGCGGTCGACGCGCGCAGCAGCCAGAGCCGCACCGCCGTCACGATCACCGTGACGATGACGATCTGCGTCGCGATGTGCACCTCGGCGAATGCGAAGCCGGCGCCCACGAGCGCTCCGCCCGCCGCGCCGATCGAGAACGCCGCATGGAAGTGCGGCAGCACCGCGCGCCCGACGTGCTGCTCGACCGCTGCCGCGTTGATGTTGATCGGCACGTTGATGAGGGCCCCGCAGAGGCCGTTGACGAAGAGGCCGGCGATGAATGCCGTGAGGTCGGCGTTCGCCAGGCCGATGGCATCGAGGCCGAACCCGACCGCATTGATGATCGTGCCGGCGAGCAGGGTCGTGCGGCTGCCGAATCTCGCGATGACGGCGCCGACGACCAGCGCGCCGATGAGCGCGCCGATGCCGCCGACGATGAGCAGAGACCCGAGTTGCAGCGCCCCGATGCCGAGCGAGGCCTGCACGGAGGGCATCCGGCTCGTCCACGCCGACATGACGAGACCGAACAGGGCGAACTGGACCATGAGCGACCAACGGGCGCTGGAGACGTTCGTGATCGACACGTGGTGACTTTATCGCGAAAGAACATTTCCCATTGATCTGTGACGCTCCGCATCGACACTCCGCATCGACACTCCGCATCGACACTCCGCATCGAAACCCGTGAAATTCCCCCCGAACGGGGTGCAACGTCGCTACGCTGCACGAATGTGGTGTTAGCGGGGGGCTGACAGTGACGAATTCGGTGCGACGCAGGCGATCGCTACCGCGGTGCGCTGCGCGAACCTGTGAGATCGTCGCCGCCTTCCTCCCTTCGACCCGTCGCCACGGCGGGCGCAGTTCCGAACGCTCGGTCCGTACGAAGGAAGGAATCGAATGATCACTCAACGAGTTTCACCGTTCGAACAGAGTGGGGCAGGGCTTCTCGAGCACGCGGGGGTGCCCGGTCGGGTTCGAGTGAACCGGATGCTCGGCTTGGCGTTCGTCGGCCTGATCGTCGTCACCCTCGGGGTCGCCGCCCAGGCGCAGAGCGCGCAGGCGGCCGAACTCACCCGCGCGAAAGAGCTCGCCATCGCCCAGGTCGGTGATCGGGTGGGCATCGGTGCGGCGGGAGTCGACGTCACCGGCATCCGGGATGCCGCAGCGGCGAGTCTCGCCGCGGGCGCCGTCCGCGACGCACAGGCACTCGCCGCCGAGGCGGGCGCCGAGCTCGGTGACGGCGGGGTCACTGCGCTGGCGTCCCTTCGCCGGAGCGTGATCGGCCAGGTCGGCGTCGGCGGGTCGGCCGTCGCCGTCACGAGCGCCGTCCGCGCACTGCGCACCGAGCAGGTCGCCGTCTCGTCGGCCCTCGCCGCGCATCGCGAGGCCGTCGCCGCCCGGCTCGCCGCCGAGGCCGCGGCAGCGGCGGAAGCCGCTCGAGTGGCGGCAGAGCAGGCCGCCGCCGAGGCTGCCGACGACTCCTGGTCGGCGGATGTCTCGGTGGGCTCCGATGCCGGTGGGGCGAGCGCCGGCACCGCCGCGGCCGCCGACCCGTACACCGCCGAGTTCTACCCGGGCCTGCCCGCCGCTCCGCGCGACGAGGACTGCGGACCCTGCACCGGCAAGGAGATGCACCCGGTGTACTACAACGGCAAGTACGTGTGGGGCTGCGCCGCGTAGCAGCGACCGATTCCGATGGGCGTCCGGGCGACCGGGCGCCCATCGGCCTGACGGGGGTTCGCCGGCCGCCCCGCCGACGCGGTGCGCGGCAGGATCACTCGGCGGCGGCCCGCGGAGCGAACCGCCACCCGGTGATCCACTCGGGGTCGGCGCCGTACTCGTACGCATGCTCCCGCGCGGCGTTCCGGGCGGCGTGCCACTCGTCGGCGATCTCGGCGACACCCGGCCGGCTGTGGAGCCCCGGAACGCGGTGCAGCACGTCGAGCGCGAGCCGGTACCGGTCGAGGTCGTTCAGGTGCAGCATGTCGAACGGGGTCGTCGTGGTGCCCCGCTCGATGAAGCCCCGCACGTGCAGGTTCGTGTGGTTCGTGCGCCGGTAGGCGAGCTGGTGGATCAGCGGCGGGTAGCCGTGGAACGCGAAGATCACGGGCGCCGAGCGAGTGAAGATCGCGTCGAACGCCCGGTCGGGCAGCCCGTGGGGGTGGTGAGACGGGTCCTGCAGTCGCATCAGGTCGACGACGTTGACGAGCCGCACCCGCAGCTCGGGCAACCGCCCGCGCAGCAATTGCGCCGCCGCGATCGCCTCGGTCGTCGGCACGTCGCCGGCGCACGCGATGACGACGTCGGGCACGGATGCCGCGGCATCCGCTCGCTCGAAGCCAGGTTCGTTGCCCGCCCACTCCCACACGCCGAGACCGGCCTCGACGTGCGCTCGCGCCTCGGTGTGCGAGAGCCACTGCGGTTGCGGCTGCTTGCCCGCGACGACGACGTTGACCCGGTTCTGCGTGTCGAAGGCGTGCCGCATGACCTCGAGCAGGGTGTTCGCGTCGGGCGGCAGGTACACGCGCACGATCTCGGCCTGCTTGTTGACGACGACGTTCAGGAAGCCCGGATCCTGATGCGAGAAGCCGTTGTGGTCCTGCCGCCACACGTGCGACGAGAGCAGGTAGGTGAGGCTTGCGACATCCCCGCGCCATGGCACCTGCTTTGCCGACTCGAGCCACTTCGCGTGCTGGTTGAACATCGAGTCGACGATGTGGATGAACGCCTCGTAGCTCGTGATGAGCCCGTGCCGCCCCGTCAGCAGGTACCCCTCGAGCAGCCCCTGCATGAGGTGCTCGCTGAGCGCTTCGACCACCCGGCCCGAGCGCCCGAGGTGGTCGTCGAGCGGATGCAGCGCCTCGGCCCACACCCGATCGGTGACCTCGAAGACGGCGCCGAGCCGGTTCGAGGCCACCTCGTCGGGGCCGAAGAGGCGGAAATCGTCGGGGTTCCTGCGCATCACCTCGGCGAGCCAGGAGCCGAAGACCCTCGTGGCCTCGCCGGTGGTGCCGCGCTTGCCGGGTGCGACCTCGATCGCGAGCGGTTCGATCGCCGGCAGCTCGAGCGGGGCCGCGATGCCGCCGTTGACGTGGGCGCTCTCGTTCGCGCTCATGCGCAGCGCCCCGTCGGGGCGCGCGGCAGCGAGCTCGGCGACGGGGCGGCCCTCGCCGTCGAAGAGCTCCTCCGGCCGGTAGGAGCGCAGCCACGCCTCGAGCATCGCGAGGTGCTCGGGGTTCTCGCGCACGCCCGCGAGCGGCACCTGATGGGCGTGGAACGTGCCCTCGACCTGCACGCCGTCGACCACGCCGGGTCCCGTCCAGCCCTTCGGGGTGCGCAGCACGATCGCCGGCCAGCGGGGCGCCACGTCGGCGAACGCGCCCGCCGCGGCATCCACTCGAATGGCGGCGATGCGCTCGTAGGCGACGTCGATCGCGTCGGCCATGCGGCCGTGCACCGCCATCGGGTCCTCGCCGTCGAACCCGCCGGCGACGAGCAGCGGTTCGTAGCCGTTGCCGCGGAAGAAGTCGACGAGCTCGGCTTCGGGGATGCGCGCGAGCAGGGTCGGGTTCGCGATCTTGTAGCCGTTCAGGTGCAGGATCGGCAGCACCGCGCCGTCGGTCACGGGGTTCAGGAAGGAGTGACCGCGCCAGCTCGCCGCGAGGGGGCCGGTCTCGGCCTCGCCGTCGCCGATGACGCAGGCGACCACGAGCCCCGGATTGTCGAGTGCCGCGCCGTAGGCGTGCATGAGCGAGTAGCCGAGTTCGCCGCCCTCGTTGATCGAGCCGGGCGTCTCGGGCGCCGCGTGCGACGGGATTCCGCCGGGGAAGGAGAACTGCCGGAACAGGCGGCCCATGCCCTCGACGTCGGCGCTCACCGCCGGGAAGAGTTCGGAGTAGGTGCCGTCGAGCCACGTGTTCGCGACCATCGCGGGCCCGCCGTGGCCAGGCCCGCACACGTAGATCGTGGGCGTGCCGCGCTCGACGATCGCGCGATTGAGGTGCGCGTACACGAGGTTCAGGCCGGGGGAGGTGCCCCAGTGCCCGAGCAGCCGCGGCTTGATGTCGGCCGGTTCGAGGGGGCGGGCCAGCAGCGGGTTCGCCATCAGGTAGATCTGGCCGACGCTCAGGTAGTTGGCGGCGCGCCACCACGCGTCGACGATTTCGAGCGGTACGGATGCCTCGCGCCGGCGCTCGCTCGACGCGACCCGCGGGTCGTGCTGGTGCTGCTGATGCTGCTCGCCTGCTTGGGCCATGTCTTCCCCCGTCGACTCAGCGTGCCCTTCGAGCCTAGGTCGAAGCACGGCGATGCGGAAGGAAGGCGAGCGACGAACCGGGGCAGGCGGCGCTGCGCCGGCGACGGGAGGATGCGTGCTCAGGCCGACGGTTCGTCGGCGGTGACCGTCGCCGCCCGCCAGGCGTGGAACCAGCGCGCCCAGAGCCGTGCCCGCCAGCCCTGCGGACTGAGCAGCCGGCGCCGCGCCGCGAGATCGCGCCGGAACTCCTCGGTGCGCACCGCGTCGCGGAGCTTCATCGGCGTCGTGGCCGCGGCGATGGTCGGCGATCTCGCCTCGTCGGCGTCGACGCGAGCGGCGACGACGACGGGCACCGGTGAGTAGAGCGGCTCGACGAACACGAACACCGCGCCGATGAGGAGGATCACGGCGTCGACCAGCAGCCACTCGAGTGGCGGGTTCGCCCACGCGAGGATCGCGAACCAGACGCAGAGGAATGCCCCGGCGACGTACGCCGCGCGGGGGATCGAGCTCAGCACGAGCCAGTGCCGCGGTTCGATCGGGCACCGGTCCCACTCGCGCGAGCGCCGGGTGACGGTCGAGAGCACCTGGTTGAGCCAGATCAGCACGGCGAGGGTGAAGCCCGACGCGATGAGCCAGCTCCAGGGGCCGAGGCCCTCGGGATCGGTGACGATCGACGCCGCGGCGATCGCGGCCGGCACCGCCTCCTCGACGTCCTGACCACCGGGGAACACCCCGATGACGAAGCCGATCGCGCCCGCGATCCAGCTCGCGAGGGTGGCGAAGAGGGCGTAGACGCCGGGGAGTCCGGGCAGGATGCCGGCGATCACGACCGAGGCGAGCAGGTTCGTGCCGAGCGACTTCTTGTCGATCACCGAGAGCCGGTTCTCGACGTAGGCGACGGCAGACGGTGCCGCCGGGAACTCCGGACCGAGCAGGAGCCGAGCGGTCGGCTCCACCACCTGGACGGTGTTCTCGAAGTACACCGAGTGGTCGAGGAAGGGCTGGCTCGTGTTGTGCACCGCGTGCTCCTCGGGTCCCATCGCCGTCGCCCGCCCCGGGAAGTAGGCGTTGCGCCAGCGTTCGCGCCGGCCCGGTGCCGAGTCGGCGATGGGGCCGGCCGAGAAGGGATCCCAGATCGCCCAGTGGTTCGCCCAGCGCACCTTGCGGTCGTCGTCGACGCCGGTGTTGCGCTCGATCCACCTGGCCACGGGCGTGTACTCGTCGGGGCGGCCGAGCCACTGCTCGCGCCCGAGCAGCACGACCGCCGCGCCAACGGTGGTGAGCCGGGTGACGTTGTAGTCGCTCGGCTCGAGTTCTTCGAACAGGGTGAACGTCGCCACGGCGGCCCCCTGCGAGTGCGCGAAGAGGTGCACGTCGCCGTCGCCGACGAGTTCCTTGGCGCGGGTGAGGGCGTTGCGCACCACGAGGCGCATCGCCGAGGCGCGCAGCGGCCGCTGCTTCCACGCCGCGACGTCGCCGATCGATTCGATGACCCCGTCGATGACGCCCTGCGCCACGTTCTTGAACCACGGGATGAGCAGCAGCGGACTGATGAGCGGCAGGATCGGCGTCAGCACCACCGCGAGCAGCACGAGGAAGACCCAGGTGACCGCGAAGGCGACGCAGCACACGGTGAGCCGCACGAGGTCGATGACGAGGTCGACGGCCTTGGGCAGTTCGCGGGGTTCGGCGGGCGACTTCGTCCAGTGCCGCACGAGGGTGTACCAGGGCACGAGCACCATCGTGCCGAGGAAGAGGTCGAGCACCCGCCAGACGGTGCGCCACATGAAGACGACGGCCCACTGGAAGACCTGCCCGCGGCTCATCGGCACGAACGATTCCGACCAGCGCGCCTCGAGGATCGCGATCTTCAGCACCACGTCGTCGTCGGCGTCGGATGCCTCGCCGCTCGCCTGGGCTCGCGGGCCCGGGTAGCGCACGGTCGCCGTGACCATCGGCAGCTCGCCCGAGAGGTCGGACCCGTGGATCTCGACGCCATGCCGCTCGGCGGCGCCGATGACCTTGTCCCTCGCGAGCCAGTCCATGCGGCCGAGCAGCGGTTCCGCCCACTCGAGCAGGATCTGGCTGCGGTAGGCGTTGCCCATGCCGTGCACGACGACGAGTGCACGGTCGAAGGTGCCGGCATCGGATGCCGCGGCGTCGCGGGCGTCGGCGTCAGCGTTGGCGTCGATGGGGGAAGCGGGGGCCGGTGCAGCCGGGCTGGGTGCGATCCGCATTGATTCTCCTCGGGCGAGAGCGTCTGAGCGAACGCTAGCGGCTCGCTGCCCGGTTGTCGCCTGTGCCGTCGCGGAGCTCGGCGTCAGGGTCACCCCTGACCTCTCGAACCCGTCGGCCCGATCGATGACTCGAACTTCAGGGCTAGCCCTGATTCGCGGCATCCATCGCCGTTCATATCGTGGAGAGCGATCACCACTCCGTGGACCGCAGGGGGAACTGTCACCGCGGAGTGGCGATCGGATAGCCGGTCAGCACCGAGTCCCGAAACGACGTGCAGGCCGGCTTCCCCCGTTTCAGCGCCCATGGCGCACCAGCAGAGAAGAGTCGAGCGATGAACGAGCAGCTGACGCGACCCACGCGCCACGGCGATGCCCTGCCCGCCCGGCGCGAACTGCGTTCGGCCCATCTCGATCGCGCACTGAGCTGGAGCGACTTCCGCACCGCCGTGCGCTACGACCCCGCCAACCGGCTGCTGCTCGCGGTGCCGGCGATCAGCGCCAAGCACGCGGAGCATCCCTGGCTCGGCGAGGCCACCGCGCCGCACACGCGCATCGGGGTCGGTGAGATGTATCGTCGCGACTTCGAGCGCGGCGGCGTGTACTGGTCGGAGCGGACCGGCGCCCACGAGGTGCACGGGCTCATCGCCGAGCACTGGCAGGCGGTCGGCGCCGAGGCCTCGTTCCTCGGCTTCCCGACGACCGACGAGCAGCCTCTCCGAGCGTCGGAGTCCGGCGCGCGGATCGCGGGCGGGTTCGCCCACTTCGAGGGCGGCTCGATCTACTGGACCCCCGTGCACGGCCCCGCGATCGTGTACGGCATGGTGCGCGACATCTGGGCGTTGCTCGGCTGGGAGCGGTCGCCGCTCGGCATGCCCGTCGGCGACGTCGAGCTCGATCCCGAATCGGGTCTGCTGCACGGCGAGTTCGAGCACGGCCGGGTCGAGTGGTCGTCGTCGACCGGGCCGGTCGTCGTCATCGGTGCAGGGGAGTCGCTCCCGGGCGCCGGCCGCGACACCCTCGATCGCATCCGGCCCGACTTCGCCCCGGGGGCCTGAGGCGGCCCGGCCGCGCCGCCGCCGGACCACTCGTGTCGCACGCGACCGCGGATATCGTGTCGCCCGTGCGACACGAGGTGTCCCGGCCGCGTGACAGACTCGACGGGTGACCCTGACGCTGCCCGAGCTCGCCCCGAGCCCGTACGACGCGGATGCGATGTACGACGTGTTCGTCGGCTGGGCCGAGGGCCGGGGTCTTTCGCTCTACCCCGCCCAAGACGAGGCGGTCATCGAGATCGTCTCGGGCGCGAACGTCGTTCTCTCGACGCCCACGGGCACCGGCAAGTCGCTCGTCGCGGTCGCCGCGCACGCGGCATCCATCGCCCGGGGCGGTCGCAGCTACTACACGGCGCCCATCAAGGCGCTCGTCTCCGAGAAGTTCTTCCAGCTCGCCGAGATCTTCGGGGCGGCGAACGTCGGCATGGTCACGGGCGACAGCTCGGTGAATCCGGATGCCCCGATCATCTGCTGCACGGCCGAGATCCTCGCGAACCTCGCCCTGCGCCACGGCCCCGACGCCGACGTCGACCAGGTCGTCATGGACGAGTTCCACTACTATGGCGACCCCGAGCGCGGCTGGGCCTGGCAGGTGCCGCTGCTCATCCTGCACCGGGCGCAGTTCGTGCTGATGTCGGCGACCCTCGGCGACGTCACCGCGATCGCCGCCGACCTGAAGCGGCGCACCGGCCGTGAGACCGCCCTCGTCACCGGCGTCGACCGCCCGGTGCCGCTGCACTTCTCGTACGCGAAGACGCCCGTGCAGGAGACGGTCGAGGAGCTCATCGAGACCCGGCAGGCGCCGGTCTACATCGTGCACTTCTCGCAGGCCGCGGCGATGGAGCGGGCGCAGGCGCTGTCGTCGATCCGCGTCATCACGCGCGAGCAGCGCGACGAGATCGCCGAGGCGATCGGCGGCTTCCGCTTCACGACGGCGTTCGGCAAGACCCTCTCGCGGCTCGTGCGCTCGGGCATCGGGGTGCATCACGCGGGCATGCTGCCGCGCTACCGCCGGCTCGTCGAGACGCTCGCGCAGCGCGGGCTGCTGCGGGTCATCTGCGGCACCGACACGCTCGGCGTCGGCATCAACGTGCCCATCCGCACGGTGCTCATCACCGCGCTCTCCAAGTTCGACGGGCAGCGGATGCGGCAGCTCACCGCCCGCGAGTTCCACCAGATCGCGGGGCGCGCCGGGCGGGCCGGCTACGACACCGCCGGCACCGTGGTGGTGCTCGCGCCCGAGCATGAGATCGAGAACGAGGCCGCTGTCCGCAAGGCGGGCGACGACCCGAAGAAGCTCAAGAAGATCGTGCGCAAGAAGGCGCCGGCCGGGCAGATCACGTGGGGCGAGGGATCCTACGAACGGCTCGTCTCTGCCGAGCCAGAGCCGCTCGTGCCGCAGCTGAAGCTCACCGCGGCGATGCTGATCAACGTGATCGGCCGCGGGGGAGACGTGATCGGCGACATCCGCTCGCTCGTGTTCGACAACCACGAACCGCGGGCCAGGCAGTTCGAGCTCGCCCGGCGGGCGCTCGAGATCTTCCGAACCCTGCGCGACGCCGGCGTCGTCGAGCTCGTGCCCGCGCCCGACGGTGCGAGCATGCCGATCGTTCGGCTCACGGTCGACCTGCAGCCGAACTTCGCGCTCAACCAGCCGCTGTCGCCGTTCGCGCTCGCCGCGATCGAGCTGCTCGACCCCGACGCCACCGCCGAGACCGGCGTCGGCACGGGCCACTACGCGCTCGACGTCGTGAGCGTCATCGAGTCGACGCTCGACGACCCGCGCCCGATCCTCTCGCAGCAGCAGTTCAAGGCGCGCGGCGAGGCCATCGGCCGCATGAAGCAGGACGGCATCGAGTACGACGAGCGCATGGAGCTCGTCGAGCAGGTCACCTGGCCGAAGCCGCTCGAAGAGCTGCTCGCGCAGTCGTTCGAGGTGTTCGCGTCGAGCCAGCCGTGGGTGCGCGACTTCGAGCTGTCGCCGAAGTCGGTCGTGCGCGACATGTTCGAGCGCAGCATGTCATTCGGGGAATACGTCGGCTTCTACCAGCTCGCCCGCAGCGAGGGGCTCGTGCTGCGCTACCTCTCCGACGCGTACCGGGCGATCCGCCAGACCGTGCCGACCGAGGCGAAGAACGAAGAGCTGCTCGACATCATCGAGTGGCTCGGCGAGCTCGTGCGCCAGGTCGACTCGAGCCTCGTCGACGAGTGGAACGAACTCGTCGATCCCTCCGCCCACCTGCCCGAAGACGAGGCCGCGGTCGTGCCGCCCGCCCCGCCGTCGGTCGTGACCAACCGGCGCGCCTTCACCGTGCTCGTGCGCAACGAGCTCTTCCGCCGCGTGCAGCTCGCGGCGCTCGAGCGCGACGACGAACTCGCCGAGCTCGACCCCGAGGTCGGCTGGCCCGAGGCGCTCGACCGCTACTACGCCGAGCACGACGCGATCGGCACCGGACCGGCCGCGCGATCGCCGCGGCTCGTCACGATCGACGAGACGGATGCCGCGAGCGGCATGTGGCGCGTCGAGCAGACGATCGACGACCCCGCCGGCGACCACGACTGGCGCATCCGCGCCGAGGTCGACCTCGATGCCTCCGCCGAGGAGGGCGCGGCGGTCGTGCGGGTCACCGAGGTCGTGCGGCTCTAGTCGCCGGCCCCGCTCCCCTCCCGCCCGCCTTCGGCTCCCGTCCCGCTCGTGCCCCGCCCCCGCTCAGGCGAGCGCGAGCAGGCCCGCCGCGGCGAGGGCGAGCACGAGACCGACCCACTGCACCGGCGCGATGCGCTCCCCGAGCACGAGCGCCGCGAGCAGGATCGTGCCCGCCGGATACATCGCCCCGAGCACCGCAGCGACCGACAGGTCGCCCGCGCGGATCCCCGCGAGCAGCAGGCCGTTCGCGACGACGTCGACCACCCCGCATGCGATCGCGAGGCGGATGCCGGTCGCGGTCGCAGACCCGCCCTGCGAGGCGGCCGACGCTCCGAGCGACGACTGCTGCGGCATCCGCTCGCCCGTGGCCGCTCGTCTCCGCGCGACGCCGACGAGCGCAACGGCCCCGACGACCGTGAACATGATCGCCGCGTTGACGCCGCGGTTCATGAGGAGCGGCACGACGCCGCTCTCGTCGGAGGTCTGGTCGATGGTGATGTAGAAGCCGCCGATCGCGATGCCCGAGCCGATCGCCATCAGGATGCCGCGGAAGCTCGGCCGCACGGCGCCCTTCTCGGGCACGAAGCCGACGAGCACGACCGCGAGCAGCGCGAGGCCGAGCGCCCAGTATCCGAGCGCGGTGAAGCGCTCGCCGCCGAAGAGGCCCCAGACCATGGGCACGATCGCCGAGACGACGGCCGTCAGCGGAGACAGGATCGACATCGGCCCGATCGCGAGGCACGCATAGAGCAGCGAGATCGCGACGGCGCCCGCGACGCCGGAGAGTGCGCCCCACCAGACGTCGTGGAGGTTCCATGCGCCGCCGAACAGGGGGTACGCCGCGGCGAGCACGACGAAGCCGACGCCGGATGCGACCGCCGTCGCGAGCACCGCGCTGACGCGCTTCGCGGCGAGCCCGCCGAGGAAGTCGGCCGCACCGAAGACGAGCGCCCCCGTGAGCGAGAAGACGGCGGTGAGCATGCTCGTCAGCGTATCGGGGGCGTCGCGCCGCTCATTGGAGCAGCTGAACCGGCCCGGAATGCTCATCTGCTGACATCCGTGAACGAAGCGTGAAATCGCGCGGATGAATCGTGCCCGGCCCTTGGCACGGGTACGACGCGCTCGTAGGCTACGGGCAATGTCCCCCATGCAAGGCGCGCGTCAGCGACGCCCCGCTGGGAACCCGACCGCTCAGGGGAGAGTCATGCATCGTCGCCGCACCATCCAACGTCTCGCGGCCGTTTCGGCCGCTTCGATCGGAGCCCTCGTCGCCGGGCTGCTCGGCGCTCCGCCGGCCGTCGCGGCCGTCGACGGCTCCGGCGTCGTCATCAACGAGGTGTACACGCGGGGCGGCAGTGCGAACCAGCCGTTCACGAACAAGTTCGTCGAGCTGTACAACCCCACCGACTCGGCGGTCTCGCTCGACGGATGGTCGCTGCAGTACCGCGCCGCGACGAGCACGGGAGCTGCGAGCAGCGTCGGTGCGCTCGCCGGCGAGATCGAGGCGAACAGCTACTACCTCATCGGCCTCAACAGCAACGGGGCGAGCGGCGCCGCGCTGCCGGCCACGGATGCCGCGTTCGGCTGGGCGCCGAGCGGCACCACCGGCTCGATCTTCCTCTCGAACGTCGCCGGGGCGATCAACCCGGGCACCGGCTCCATCGTGAACAACGCGCAGGTCGTCGACTACGTCGGCTACGGCACCTCCCTCAACTTCGAAGGCGCCGCGGCCGCCTACCAGGGCAGCAACAGCACTCCCGGCAGCATCGTGCGCACCGACTTCGTCGACACCGATGTCAACTCCGCCGACTTCGTCTTCTCCGCTACGGTCACGCCGCAGGCATCCGATGGCGACACCGAGCCCCCCGTCGAGAACGAGGCGACGATCGGCGAGGTGCAGGGCGCGGGCGACGTGAGCCCGCTCGTCGGTGAGACCGTCATCGTCGAAGGCGTCATCACCGCCGACCACCGCGCCGGCGGCTACAACGGCGTGACGATCCAGACGCCCGTCGCCGACGACGTGCCCGGCGCCTCCGATGCGGTCTTCGTCTTCCAGATGCCGGCCGTCGGCGCGGTGGGCGACCTCGTCCGCGTGACGGGCACCGTGAGCGAGTACTTCGGGCTCACCCAGATCACGACGAGCGCCTCGGGCGTCGAGGTCGTGACCCCCGCGGCCGGTGTTCCCGCGGCGACGCCGCTGCCCGACACGACCGTCGGCGCCGCCCGCGAGTCGCTTGAGAGCATGCTCGTCGCGCCGACCGGCTCGTACCTCGTCTCGAGCACCCACGAGGCCTCGAGCTTCGGCTCGCTGTGGCTCGCCGCAGGTGACAGCCTGCCCGTGAAGAGCACCGAGCAGGTCGATGCCGGCCCCGCCGCCACCGAGATCGCCGTGGCCAACCGCGGCCGGCTGCTCGTGCTCGACGACGGCTGGAACACCCGCGCAGATGCCGCCGCTCACCCGAACGAGCAGCCGTACCTGACCGAGGAAGCGATCGTGCGCAACGGCGACCGCGTCGTGTTCCCCCAGACGCCGTTCGTGCTGAGCTACGGCTTCAACGCGTGGCGCCTGCAGCCGACGACCCCGATCGACAGCGCGAGCGACGCATCCGTGAAGCCCGCGTTCGAGACGCAGAACCCGCGGCCGGCCGGCGCACCCGAGGTCGGCGGCGACGTGCAGATCGGCGTGTTCAACGTGCTCAACTACTTCACGACCCTCACCACGCAGAACCCCGAGGCCCGTGGCGCCGAGACGCTCGCCCAGTTCGAGCTGCAGGAGGAGAAGATCGTCGAGGCGATCACCTCGCTCGACGCCGAGATCGTCGCGCTGCAGGAGATCGAGAACTCGCTGAAGCTCGACGGCACCGCCGACGAGGCCATCGCGACGCTCGTGGCCGCGCTCAACGACGCCGAGGGTTCGGACGTCTGGGACTTCGTGCCCACGCCGGCCGCGCTCACGCCGGCCACGACCGACGTCATCCAGAACGCGATCATCTACCGCTCCGACGCCGTCGCACCCAAGGGCGACGCGCAGACGATCACCGACGAGGCCGTGTGGGGCAACGCACGCGAGCCCATCGCCCAGGTGTTCGAGCTCGAGAACGGCACCGACCTCTCGGTCATCGCGAACCACTTCAAGTCCAAGAGCGGCAGCGGCGCAGAGCCCGCCGACGGCCAGGGGCACTTCAACGCCAACCGGGTCGCGCAGGCGAACTCGCTGCTCACGCTCGCGGGTCAGCTCGAAGCCCAGGCCGGTGAGGTGTTCCTCCTCGGCGACTTCAACGCCTACGCCCAGGAGGACCCGATCCAGGTGCTGACCGGCGCCGGGTACACCGACCTGCTGCCCACGCTCGCGCCGGGCGAGTACACCTACACCTTCGACGGCGAGCTCGGCTCGCTCGACCACGCGCTCGGCAACGGCAAGGGGCTCGAAGCCGTCACCGGCATCGGCCGCTGGGCGATCAACGCGCCCGAGTGGGGCACGCGCCAGTACCCGTTCGCCGCGGCCGACGACGGATCGGTCTTCCGCTCGAGCGACCACGACCCGACGCTCATCGGCATCGATCTCGCCGAGCTCGAAGACGTGGTCGACATCTCCGTGGTGACGATCAACGACTTCCACGGCCGCATCGAGCAGGCCGCACCCGCTGCGGGCGCGGCAGTGCTCGCCGGAGCGGTCGAGCAGGTCCGGGCGGCGAACCCGAACACGGTCTTCGCGGCCGCGGGCGACCTCATCGGCGCCTCGACGTTCACCTCCTTCATCCAGAAGGACAACCCCACCATCGACGCGCTCAACGCCGCCGGCCTCGATGTGAGCGCCGCCGGCAACCACGAGTTGGACCAGGGCTGGGCCGACCTCCGCGACCAGGTGCAGGACCGCGCCGACTGGGAGTACATCAGCGCGAACGTGTTCCTGAAGGGCACCGACGACACGGCACTCGCGCCGTACTACACCGAGACGTTCGACGGCGTGACCGTCGGCTTCATCGGCGCGGTGACCGAAGAGCTCGACTCGCTCGTGAGCCCCGCCGGCATCGCCGACCTCGAGGTGCGCGGCATCGTCGACTCGGTGAACGCCGTGGCCGACGACCTGAAAGACGGCGACCCCGCCAACGGCGAGGCCGACGTGCTGATCCTGCTCGTGCACGAGGGTGCCACGAGCACCGACATCGCGAGCCTGAGCGACGGCTCGGCCTTCGCGCAGATCGTCTCGGGCGTCGACTCGGATGTCGCGGCGATCGTCTCGGCCCACACGCACCTGCCGTACAACCACGTCGTCGGCGGCCGCCCGGTCGTCTCGGCCGGCCAGTACGGCGAGCGCTTCGGCCTGATGCAGCTTCAGGTCGACTCGGTCACCAAGGAGCTCCTCTCGATCACCAACGAGCTGAAGCCGCTCATGAACGGCAGCACGCCGCTCTACCCGTCGGTTCCCGCGGTCGCGAAGATCGTCGCCGACGCGAAGGTCGTCTCCGACGTGCTCGGCAAGCAGAAGGTCGGCGACATCACGGCCGACTTCAACCGGGCCCGCCACCCGCGTCTCGACGTGAACGGCAACCCGGTGCTCGATGCGAACGGCAACGTCATCCTCGACGAGAACCGCGGCGGCGAGTCGACGCTCGGCAACTTCGTCGCCGATGTGCAGTTGTGGGCCGCGAAGCAGGATGCCGCGGCCGACATCGCCTTCATGAACCCGGGTGGTCTGCGCACCGACCTGAAGTTCGCCTCGACCGGCGCCGAAGACCCTGCCGGCAACGTCACGTTCCAGGAGGCTGCGAGCGTGCAGCCCTTCGCGAACACGCTCATCACGCTCGACCTCACGGGGGCGCAGGTCAAGAAGGTGCTCGAGGAGCAGTGGCAGCCCGCCGGTTCCTCGCGTCCGTTCCTGAAGCTCGGTGTGAACAAGGAGGTCGAGGTCGTCTACGACCCGACTGCCGCCGCAGGCTCGCGCGTCACGCATGTGCTCCTGAACGGCACCGAGATCGACCCTGCGGCCACCTACCGCGTCGTGGCGAACTCGTTCCTCTCGACGGGCGGCGACAACTTCGTCACCCTGCGTGAGGGCACGAACCGCGCCGACACCGGCCGGGTCGACCTGCAGTCGATGGTCGACTGGTTCGCGGCGAACGGCTCGGCGACGCCCGACGTCGCGCAGCGCTCGGTCGGACTCGTGCTGCCGGCCCCGGCCAACGGCTCGGCCTACGTGCCCGGTGAGACCCTCTCGCTCGCGCTCAGCTCGCTCGACTTCTCGACGAACGAGGTCGCGGCCGGCGAGGTCTCGGTCTCGATCGGCGGCACGGTGCTGGGCACCGCGCCGGTCTCCCGCACGCTCGTGAACACGACCGACGAGGTCGGTCGTGCGACCGTTTCGATCACCGTGCCCGAGGGCATCGATGGAGCGCAGCTGCTGACCATCTCGGTGGCGTCGACCGGCACGAGCATCGACGTGCCGATCACGATCGAGGCTCCGGTCGCCGAGGTCGGCACGACGATCGTCGGCGTGCCGAACAAGCTGATCGCCAAGGCCGGCACGCAGATCAAGTACCAGGGCGTGGTGATCGCGCACGACGGCTCGAAGGCGGTCGGCACGGTGACCATCACCGACGGATCGAAGGTCATCGCGACGGTCGAGATCGATGCCGCCGACAAGGGTCGGTTCACGGTGAACCTGCCGAAGCTCGCCCGCGGTCTGCACCTGCTGCGCTCGAACTTCGATGGTGCAGCGCCGTACACCGATTCCCGGTCGTTCGCGGTGCCGATCCTCGTCTGGTAGCCCCGACCGGCCAGACGAACGAGCGGGGCGGCGGTCGCATGACCGCCGCCCCGCTCGCGTCGAGGAACGGCTCGACCCGTCCTCCCCAACGTTCGAGCTCGCCCGTGCGCCCGGTCTGCGGCGCACGGGCGGCGCGCTCGGCGAGGCTCGTTACACTCGACGGATGAGCTGGAACACGGAACCCGACTGGGCCGACGAGGTCCCGTGGGATCCCGACGAGCTGGCTCCGCCGCCCGACGACGAGTGGGTGCCGCCGGTCGACGATTCGGGTCGCGGGCCGGCCATCTCGCCGGCGCCGAACCGCGGGGTGTCGAACCGCGGGGGCGGCGCCGCCGCTCGCCCGCCCGGTTCGCTCACCGCGCCGCGCCGCGCTGCCGCAGCGCGGTTCGATTCCGCGGCCGAGGCCCTCCACACGGTCTTCGGCTACGACAGCTTCCGCGGCGAGCAGGCGCAGATCATCGCCCAGGTCGCCGGCGGCGGCGACGCCGTCGTGCTCATGCCGACCGGCGGCGGCAAGAGCCTCTGCTACCAGATCCCGTCGCTCCTGCGCGAGGGCACGGGCGTCGTCGTCTCGCCGCTCATCGCGCTCATGCACGACCAGGTCGATGCACTCGTGCGCAACGGCGTGCGCGCCGCCTACCTCAACTCGAGCCAGCAGTCCCCTGAGCGCGCCGAGGTCGAGCGCGCGTACCTCGCGGGCGAGCTCGACCTGCTCTACGTCGCCCCCGAGCGACTCGGTGGCGAGCAGACCAAGCGATTCCTCGAGCAGGGCACTGTCGCGCTCTTCGCGATCGACGAGGCGCACTGCGTCGCCCAGTGGGGGCACGATTTCCGCCCCGACTACCTCGCGCTCTCCGAGCTCGCCGAACGGTGGCCCGATGTGCCCCGCATCGCCCTCACCGCCACGGCGACCGAGGCCACCCACCGCGAGATCACCGAGCGACTGAGCCTCGGCGGTGCCGAGCACTTCGTCTCGAGCTTCGACCGGCCGAACATCCAGTACCGCATCGACCCGAAGCTCGAGGTGCGAAAGCAGCTGCTCGAGTTCATCCGCAGCGAGGGGCGGGATGCCGCGGGCGACCCCGTCTCGGGCATCGTCTACGCGCTCTCGCGGGCGAGCACCGAGAAGATCGCCGCATTCCTCGCCGAGCACGGCATCAACGCGCTGCCGTACCACGCGGGTCTCGATGCCGGTGTGCGCCGTCGAACCCAGGAGCGGTTCCTGCGCGAAGAGGGCGTCGTCGTGGTCGCGACGATCGCCTTCGGCATGGGCATCGACAAGCCCGACGTGCGTTTCGTCGCCCACGTCGACCTGCCGAAGTCCGTCGAGGGCTACTACCAGGAGACCGGTCGTGCCGGCCGCGACGGCGCCCCGGCGACCGCGTGGCTCGCCTACGGCCTGCAAGACGTCGTGCAGCAGCGCCGCATGATCGACGAGAGCCCGGGCGACCTCGCGCACCGGCGCCGGCTCGGGCAGCACCTCGAGGCCATGCTCGCCCTCTGCGAGACCGTGCAGTGCCGCCGCCAGAACCTGCTCGGCTATTTCGGCCAGCCGAGCACGCCGTGCGGCAACTGCGACACCTGCCTCGAGCCGCCCGCCTCGTGGGACGGCACCGTGCCCGCGCAGAAGCTCATGTCGACGATCGTGCGACTGCAGCGCGAGCGACGGCAGAAGTTCGGCGCCGGTCATCTCATCGACATCCTGCGCGGCAAAGAGACGCCGCGGGTGCGCCAGTACGGCCACGATGCCCTCGCCACGTGGAGCATCGGCGGAGACCTCAGCGACCAGCAGTGGCGCGGAGTCGTGCGGCAGCTGCTCGCCCAGGGCCTGCTCGCCACCCACGGCGAGTACGGCACGCTGACGGTGACGGATGCCGCGGCCGAAGTGCTCTCGGGCCAGCGCACGGTCAGGCTCCGCACCGAACCCGAGCGCGCGGCGCGGTCCCGCGGCCCGAGGGCGGCGCCGGCCGCCGCCGACCTCGAACCGGCGCAGGCCGAGCTCTTCGAGCTGCTCCGCTCCTGGCGTGCGGGTGAGGCGAAAGAGCAGGGCGTGCCGGCCTACATCGTCTTCGGCGACGTCACCCTGCGCGCCGTCGCCGTCGCCAGGCCTGCGAGCCTCGCCGAGCTCGACGGCATCACCGGCATCGGCGTGAAGAAGCGCGAGGCCTACGGGCAGGCGCTGCTCGCCGTGGTCGGGGCCGCCTGAAGCTCTGCGCACCCCGTCGGGGGAGACATCCGCGCCTCGACAGCGCTAGCATCAGCGCAGAGGCGCCGTGTCGGCGGCTCGCGGGACGAGGGGGTTCGCATGTCCGACCAAACGACTCGACCGGCAGGGGTGACGGTCGTCGCGATCCTCGCCTGGATCGCCGGCGCACTCGACATCATCTCGGGAACGATCCTCTTGTTCCAGGCCGGCGCCGACTCCGTGGCCGACGGGCTGGGCGGCACCGGACCGCTCTACTCCGCGGCGATCGGCTCGATCGTGCTCGGCCTCATCGTGGTGGTCGTCGCCGCGGGCCTGCTCCGCGGCAACTGGGTGGCGCGCATGATCATCACCGTGCTCGAGGTGCTCTCGATCATCGGCTCGCTCTTCCTCGCCTTCGCGTACCTCGGCGCAGCGGTCGGAGAATGGCTCGGCATCGCGGTCTCGCTCGCGGTGGTCCTGCTGCTCTGGACGCATCGGGCCAGCGCGTACTTCAACAGCGAGAGCCGCGCGTGACGGGGGCGCGGCGCCCGGGCGGGGTCACGCTCGTCGCGGTGCTCTCCTGGATCTCGGGCCTGCTCGACATCGTCGGCGGCACGATCCTGCTCTTCCAGACGAGCGCCGCGGCGACCGTCGAGCAGTTCGGCGGCGCCAGTCAGCTCATCGCCTCGGCGATCGTCACGATCCTGATCGGTGCCATCGTCATCGCGGTGGCGGGCGGGCTGCTTCGCGGCAGCGCCGGCGCACGCGTCGTGGTGACGATCTTCCAGGTGCTCTCCATCGCGAGCTCGATCTTCCTCGCGATCGCGTACCCGGCCGGGGCGATCGGCGAGTACTTCAGCATGCTGATCTCGGTGATCGTGCTCGCCCTGTTGTGGTCGGGCCGGGCGAACGCGTTCTTCCGCGAGTGAGGCGTGTGCTCGCTTGTGGTGTCGGCGTGGCAGAGCTTGTCGGTATCCCATCGATGCCGCGTGGCCGGTTTGTAGAGTGCGGACAGCTCACATCGAGGGGGGCCCGGGCGGGTTTGTAGGGCACGGATGCAGGGTTTCCGCGATGCCGCGCCCCGACCTACCGTGGCAATGAAGCCCAGACCGCACACGAAGGACGAGATACCGACGATGGTTGACACGGCACCCCGCACGACTTCGAACAAGCAGACGATCGCGCCCGACCGCTCGGCCGGCACGGCGCGGCCGAAGCCGGCCGGCTCCGCGGCATCCGCCCCGCAGTCTGCCGCGCCGACGCACCCGACGATCGACGTGGCAGCGCTCGGCCGTCAGCTGCTGGGCACCTGGGCCGACATCCGGCTCGACGCGCGCGACCGCGCCGCGCAACCCGATCTGCAGCGCATCGAGGGCCAGACGATGGCCGAGCACCGCGAGCGCGTGCTCGGTCAGCTGAAGATCCTGGTCGGGCATGGTGCGGTGCACCGTGCGTTCCCGACGGCGCTCGGCGGCCATGACGACCACGGCGGCAACATCGCCGCGTTCGAGGAACTCGTGATCGCCGACCCGAGCCTGCAGATCAAGTCGGGGGTGCAGTGGGGGCTCTTCGGTGCGGCCGTGCTGCACCTCGGCACCGAATACCATCACACGACCTTCCTGCCCGACATCATGTCGCTCGAGGTGCCCGGCGCGTTCGCGATGACCGAGACCGGCCACGGCTCGGATGTCGCGGCGATCGGCACCACGGCCACGTACGACGAAGCCAAGCAGCAGTTCGTGATCAACACGCCGTTCCGCGGCGCCTGGAAGGACTACCTCGGCAACGCCGCCCTGCACGGCACCGCGGCGGTGGTCTTCGCCCAGCTCATCACGAAGGGCGTCAACCACGGCGTGCACGCCTTCTACATGTCGCTGCGCAACGCGAAGGGCGGCTTCCTCAAGGGCATCGGCGGTGAAGACGACGGACTGAAGGGCGGCCTCAACGGCATCGACAACGGGCGCCTGCACTTCACGAACGTGCGGGTTCCGCGTGAGAACCTGTTGAACCGCTACGGCTCGGTCGCCGAAGACGGCACCTACTCGAGCCCGATCGCGAGCCCGGGCCGACGGTTCTTCACGATGCTCGGCACCCTCGTGCAGGGCCGCGTCTCGCTCGACGGCGCTGCGACCACCGCGGCCGCGATGGCCCTCACGATCGCGATCACCTACGGCAACCAGCGCCGCCAGTTCAACGCGGCGAGCGACACCGACGAAGAGGTGCTGCTCGACTACCAGCGCCACCAGCGCCGTCTGCTGCCGAAGCTCGCGACGACGTACGCGCAGGTCTTCGCGCACGACGAGTTCCTCGTGAAGTTCGACGCGGTGTTCTCGGGCGCGGCCGACACAGACGACGACCGCCAAGACCTCGAGACGATCGCCGCAGCGCTGAAGCCGCTCTCCACGTGGCACGCGCTCGAGACGCTGCAGGAGGCCCGCGAGGCATCCGGCGGTGCGGGCTTCCTCGCCGAGAACCGCATGGTCGGGCTGCGGCAGGATCTCGACGTCTACGTCACCTTCGAGGGCGACAACAACGTGCTGTTGCAGCTCGTCGCCAAGCGACTGCTCACCGACTACTCGAAGCAGTTCGCGAAGGCCGACGCCGGTGCGATGGCGCGCTTCGTCGTGCAGCAGACCGCCGATCGCGCGTACCACGGCACGGGCCTGCGCAGCCTCGCGCAGACCATCGGCGACTTCGGCTCGACCGCGCGTTCGGTCGCGGGGCTCCGCGACGAGCGGGTTCAGCGGGAGCTGCTCACCGACCGGGTCGAGGCCATGATCGCCGAGATCGCCGGGCGGCTTCGCGATGCGCGGAAGCTGCCGAAGGCCGACGCCGCAGCGGCGTTCAACCGCAACCAGAACGAGCTCATCGAGGCGGCCCGCGCGCACGGCGAACTGCTGCAGTGGGAGGCGTTCACGCGGGCGCTCGCCAAGACGAACGACCCCGGCACGAAGCAGGTGCTCACCTGGGTGCGCGACCTCTTCGGCCTCGGCCTCATCGAGAAGCACCTCGCGTGGTATCTCATCAACGGGCGGCTCTCGCCGAAGCGCGCGAAGGCGGTCAGCGCCTACATCGACCGGCTCATCGAGCGCCTGCGGCCGCATGCGCAAGACCTGGTCGATGCGTTCGGCTACGGCCCCGAGCACCTGCGCGCGAAGATCGCCTCGGGTGCCGAGCTGGAGCGGCAGGACGAGGCGCGCGCCTACTACGCGGCGCAGCGTGCGGCGGGCACCATGCCCGTGCCCGAGAAGTCGAAGAAGTAGCACAGAGGCTGCAGGGCGAAGGCCGGGTTCCCGCGGGAACCCGGCCTTCGCTGTACCCCGTACACCATACGAAGAATGTAGGCTGGCGCGATGTCGACCGAATCCGCCGGGCGCGGCGAACCCGACCGCACACTCCGGCTCCTGTGGCGCGGGCGGCTCGGCGAGCCGCTCGGCTCCCGCGGCCCGAAGCAGCGTTCGAGCGTCGACGACGTCGTCGAGTCGGCGATCCAGATCGCCGACGACGAGGGGATCGAGGCCCTCTCGATGCGGCGCATCGCCGATCGACTCGGCCTGAAGCCGATGTCGGTCTACACCTACGTGCCGGGCAAGGCCGAGCTCATCGACCTCATGGTCGACCAGGTCGCCGGAGAGGTGGCGCTTCCCGTGCTGCAAGGCGGACTGCGCGAACGCCTCACCGTGATCGCCCGGCTGCAGTGGGACGAATACCTGCGGCATCCCTGGCTGCTCGCGATTGACACGAGCCGGCCGCCGCTCGGCCCCAACGTCTCCGACCACTGGGAGTGGTGCCTCGACGCGATCGACGGACTCGGACTCGCCGACCTCGACATGGACCGGGTCATCACCCTGCTGCTCGGGTTCGTCAGCGGTCCGGCACGCGCGCACCTCGACGCGCAGCGACACCGCCGGTCGAGCGCCGAATCCGACATCGAGTGGTGGGAGCGCAATGCGCCGTTGCTCGAGCAGATCATGGATCCCTCGCGGTACCCGATCTCGGGCCGGGTCGGTCAGGCGGCCGGCGAGGTGCTCGCCGATCCGCTCGAAGCCTTCACCTTCGGGCTCGCCCGCGTGATCGACGGCATCGAGGACTACGCGGCGTCGGCGTCGGCGTCGGCTTCGCGCGCCGTGATCGCCTGACGACGGGTCACTTCGCCGGCGGCTGCTCCGACGGCGGCTTCATCAGCGCCCCGGCGGCGAGGCCGACCACGAGTCCGGCGGCGAGCCAGAGCCAGAAGCCTGTCCACAGGCTGATGCCGACCCCGACGATCGCGCCCACGACGAGTCCGACGATGAGTTGCGTGCGACGTGCGGGAGTCATGCGTTGGGCCATGCGCCAAGCCTACGGTCGTCGGCTCAGATGAGGCCGAGCGAGCGCACCGCGTCGCGCTCCTCCACGAGTTCGGCGACGGATGCCGCGATGCGGTGCCGGGCGAACTCGTCGAGCTCGAGGTCGGGCACGATGCGCCAGGTGCCGTCGACCGACTCCACCGGAAACGAGGAGACGAGCCCCTCGGGCACTCCGTAGGAGCCGTCGGAGACGACGGCGGCACTCGTCCACCCGTTCGGCGTGCCCGCCACCCAGTCGCGCATGTGATCGATCGTGGCGCTCGCCGCCGACGCGACCGACGACGAGCCGCGCACCTCGATGATCTCGGCGCCGCGCTTGGCCACCCGCGGGATGAACTCGTCGACGAGCCATTCCCTGGCCGAATCGGTGCCGCCCAGGCGGGCGGCGAGCAGCGCCGGCACCGAATCACCCGCGGCCGTGGCATGGGCGATGTCGGGGAACTGGGTCGCCGAGTGATTGCCCCAGATCGTGACGCGGCGGATGTCGCCGACGGGCGTGTCGACGGTGGCGGCGAGCTGGCCGAGCGCGCGGTTGTGGTCGAGTCGGGTGAGGGCGGTGAACCGCTCGGCCGGGACATCCGGCGCATGCGAGGCCGCGATGAGCGCGTTGGTGTTCGCGGGGTTGCCGACCACGATGACGCGGACGTCGTCGGCCGCGGCCGCATTGATCGCCGCACCCTGCGGCCCGAAGATGCCGCCGTTCGCGGTGAGGAGATCGCCTCGTTCCATGCCGGCGGAACGCGGTCGCGCGCCGACGAGCAGCGCGACGTTCGCCCCGTGGAACGCCGACCGTGCGTCGTCGTAGACCTCGACGTGGGAGAGCAGCGGAAAGGCGGAGTCCTGCAGTTCGAGGGCCGCGCCCTCGGCGGCGCGAACGCCCTGCGGGATCTCGAGCAGGTTCAGCCGCACGGGTGTGTCGGGCCCGAGCATGGCGCCCGAGGCGATGCGGAACAAGAGGGCGTACCCGATCTGGCCGCCGGCGCCCGTGAGCGTGACGGTGATCGGCTTCTTCGCAGCCATGCTCCGAGCCTAACCGCTGCCCGGAGGGCGCTCGCTCCGCGGTCTGCCGGCTCGCTCCGCGGTCTGCCGGCTCGCTCGGAGGCCGCCGGGTCGGCGGTGACCGACGACCCGGTGCGGGCAAGCCCGCGGCCCCGAACTGGGGATTCACGCCGCGCACCCGAGCCGAGTAGCGTGACGCCCACTCGGGAGCCCTGCACCCGTGCCTTCAAGCATGGGGAGTGAGTCGGGAATGACGGAACGTGCCGTGTCACCTGCGTCACCAATCGACGCGCCGTGGCGCCTCGTCGCGCTCGGCGCCATGCTCGGAACGACCTGGGCGGCGAGCCTTCGCGGACTGATGTCGACCATTGCGGGGGTGTCGTCGACCGTCGAGTGGTCGGGCACGTTCGTGCAGATCCTCGCCCCCGCGGCGGTCGTCGGCGGTCTCTACGGCTGGGCCGAGCATCTGCGCCGCTTCGACGGGCCGCCGTGGCGGCGGTGGTTCGCCCTCGCGCCTCTCCTGTTCGGCCTCGCCGGCCTGACCGGCGTCGCCACCTGGAGCGACGCCGGCGCCGCGGCCGTCATGGGCCTCGCGCTCACGGTGATCGCGGCCGTCGGCGGTGTCGCCCTCTCGGGCACCGGGCCGCTGTGGTCGAGGCTCCTCGGCGGCCTTCTCGCCATCGTGCCCGTCGTGGTGTTCGTCACCGTGCTGCCGGGTGCCGCAGGGCCGGCGTTCGCGCTCGCCCGGCCGCGCGGGGCGTGGCTGACGGTCTACTTCGCTGCACTCCTGACCGTGTACTGCCTGGCGGGCTCGATCCCGTTCCGGCGCGCCCCCCGGGGCCGTCGTGTGACGGGCAGGGCCGGGCCCTCGGCGCGGCTCCCGGCCGAGGCATCCGCCGATCGCTAGCGTGGCGCCATGAGAGAGATGTATCCGGAGATCGAGCCGCTGGACACCGGCATGCTCGATGTGGGGGACGGCCAGCACATCTACTGGGAGGTGTCGGGCAACCGGCAGGGGAAGCCCGTGGTGTTCCTGCACGGGGGACCGGGTGCCGGAACGACGCCGCAGCACCGCCGCCTCTTCGACCCCGAGCGGTACCGGATCGTGCTCTTCGACCAGCGCGGATGCGGGCTGTCGATCCCGCACGCGAGCGAACCCGCGGCGAACCTCGGCGCGAACACGACGTGGCACCTGGTCGCCGACATGGAGCGGCTGCGCGGCCATCTCAGCATCGATCAGTGGCAGGTGTTCGGCGGCTCTTGGGGAAGCGCGCTGGCCCTCGCCTACGCGCAGACCCACCCCGAGCGGGTGACCGAACTCGTGCTGCGCGGCATCTTCACGCTGCGGCGGCAGGAGCTCGACTGGTTCTACGAGGGCGGCGCATCCGCGGTCTTCCCCGATCTGTGGGAGGAGTTCATCGCGCCGATCCCGTTGCTCGAGCGCACTCACCTCATCGAGGCGTACGCGCGGCTGCTCGCCGACCCGAACCCCGAGGTGCACGAACCGGCGGCCATCGCGTGGGCACGGTGGGAGTCTTCGACCATCACTCTGTTGCCGCAGGCGGCGAACATCGCCAGGTTCACGGCACCCGAGTACGCGACGGCGTTCGCGCGCATCGAGAACCACTACTTCCGGCACGGCGGGTGGTGGGAGGAGGGTCAGTTGATCCGGGATGCCTCGCGGCTCCGTGGCATCCCCGCCGTCATCATTCAAGGACGCTACGACATGTGCACTCCCGCGATGACCGCGTGGGATCTGCACCGGGCATGGCCCGAGGCGGAGCTCACCATCGTCGACGACGCCGGTCACGCCTTCGACGAGCCGGGGATCCTCGACGCGTTGATCACGGCGACCGATCGCTTCGCCGGGGGCGACGGCTTCGGGGGCGACGCCGTGCATCGCGACGACGATGACGACGATGACGACGATGATGACGATGACGACGATGACGAGGGGAAGCGCTAGCGCGGACCACCCCGTCACGCAGTAGCGTCGGAGGATGACGTTCAATCCCGACGCGAACATCAGTGGCGGCAAGGCCTCCAAACGCGGACGCAACACCGGCATCGCCGTCGCGGGCGGCGGAGTGGGCGTGATCGCCCTGTTCCTGCTCTCGCAGTTCCTCGGGATCGACCTGACCGGCCTCGCCGGAGGCGGCCAGCCCGAGGCGAGCGACTCGGGGCTCGAGCAGTGCCTCACCGGTCAGGATGCGAACGAGAACGTCGAGTGCCGCATGAAGGGGGCGTCGGCGTCGCTCGAGGCCTATTGGCAGACCGAGGCACCGGAACTCGGACTCGCGTACTCCTCGCCGCAGAACCTCATCCTCTTCGACCAGGCGACCACGACGGGCTGCGGCAGCGCCTCGTCGGCGACCGGGCCGTTCTACTGCCCGCCCGACCAGACCATCTACCTCGACGTGAGCTTCTACGACGAGCTGCGCAACCGGTTCGGGGCGAACGCGGGTCCGCTCGCCGAAATGTACGTCATCGCGCACGAGTGGGGCCATCACGTGCAGAACATCGACGGCACCCTCGAGCGCTCGCAGGACGGCCAGACCGGACCGACGTCGAACGCGGTCCGCGTCGAGCTTCAAGCCGACTGCTACGCCGGTGCATGGGCGGCGAGCGCATCGCAGGTGCCCGACGACAGCGGCGTGCCCTTCCTGCAGACGATCACGAGGGCGCAGTACCAGGACGCGCTCAGTGCGGCGTCGGCCGTCGGCGACGACCGCATCCAGCAGGCGACGCAGGGCCAGGTGACGCCGCACACCTTCACGCACGGCACGAGCGAGCAGCGCGTGCGGTGGTTCGAGACCGGTTTCGAGCAGGGGGCCGGGGCGTGCGACACCTTCTCGGTGGGCGGCGCCGGGCTCTAGGGAGATTCCTCGCGTCGCCGGCGTCATGATCCGAGGGTGACCGCGTCTCTCTATTAAGAGGCGCGCGCCCGAATGCGCGCCGTCAACGAAGCGGCGCGTGCCCGAAACGCGCGTCGTCGACGCGAGGGACCCGACCCATGCAACGACCCATGCAACGATCCGACCACCCGATTCCGCACCGCGAACTCTTCCGGCCCGTCGGCCTCGACGAGGTGATCGCGACGCCGTGCGCCTGCGGGCGGGGAGCCGACCACTGGTACGCGCAGCCGATCCGGACGAGCGCGCCGGGCCCCCGATCGTCTGCCCGTGCGCGGCGCCCGCTGGCAGCACCCGCCCTCAGGCGCTGAAGCTCGCGGGCGGCGCGGGCGGCGCGGGCCTTGCGACCCCGGCTTTTGCGACCCCAGCTTTGGGGGGAGCGTGCGGCCGGCGGTGATCGCTACCCTGCTGTTGACCGTGGAGTGCACCCTGCGCAACGAGCACCGAACCGACCACGACTCCCGAAGTCAGCACCCGAACCACTCGCTCGTCCGCACGCCGATCAGGCGCGGCGCGATGTTCTCCGATGGGACGACGAGGAGGGGATATGACCGCCACCATGCGGCGTGTGCTCATCGCGGTCGTGGCGGCTGCGGTCGTCATCCTCGGCGCAGCCCTCGTGCTCGACAACGTCGCAGCCGGTGACCGGCGCGAGGTGGCGGCCGAATCGACGTCGGCACCGGGCACCTCAGACGATCCCGCGTCGGGTTCCGAAGCCGGCAGTGACGATCCCGACGACGCCGAAGAGCGCGGCTCATCGGGAGACGACGGCATCGCGACCGAGGTGCTGCCGCCGATCACCGGGTCGGCCGGGCTCCCGGCGCCGGTGGAGTACGCACCGCTCGTGACGATGCCGCTCCCGCCGACCGCCGCGGCGACCGGGGCCATCGTCGAAGGGTTTCCCGCGAAGGTGCCGGTCTTCGACGGCTCGGAGATCGTGACGAGCTCGGTCAGCATCGCGGGCGACCGCATGCAGGCGGCGCTCGAGGCCGAAGCGGATGTCGCGCCGCAGGCCGTGCTCGACTTCTACGTCGCCCGGCTCGGCGCGCTCGGACTGCAGGGCACCGATTCGCCCGCGGTGGGCGGATCGCGCGCGCTCGCGTTCGTTCGCGAGAACGACTCGCTCGTCGTGACGGTGACCGGCGCCGGCGCCGGCACGCGCTATACCGTCTTCGGAACGCTCACCGCTGCGAAGGGATAGCGCGTGTACCTCTCATTCTCGGATCTGCGCGGGAAGCTGAAACGCCCGGATGCCGAGATAGAGGGCGAGGTCGACGGCGAGGTCGGGGGCGAGGTCGAGGGCGGTGCGTCAGCACCCGCCGAGGGCGCCCTCGGCGAGACGACCCGGTCGTCGCCCGCCGGACGGACCGTGCGCACGGCGTCGGCCCGAGTGTCGTCGGTCGTCATCGCCCTCGGCATCGTGAGCATGTTCACCGACATCTCCTCGGAGGCGACGTCGGCGATCCTGCCGCTCTACATCACCGGCGTCATCGGGCTCTCGACCGTCGCATACGGCTTCATCGACGGCCTCTACCAGGGCGTCAGCGCGGTGGTGCGCATCGCGGCCGGATACGCGGCCGACCGCGGCGACAGCCCGAAGTGGGTCGCCATGTTCGGGTACGGGATCTCGGCGATCGCCCGGGTCGGGTTGCTCTTCGCGAGCGGGTTCGCCGCGCTCACGACGGTCGTCGTCGTCGATCGACTCGGCAAGGGCGCCCGCACGGCACCACGCGACGCGCTCATCTCGGCGTCGTCCGAGCCCGAGAATCTCGGACGCTCGTTCGGCGTGCACCGAATGCTCGACACGGTCGGTGCGGCGATCGGCCCGCTGCTCGCGTTCATCGTGCTGCTGCTGATCCCCGACGGCTACACGACGGTCTTCGTGATCTCCCTCGCCTTCGCCGTGCTCGGCGTGATCGTGCTCGGGCTGTTCGTGCCGAACCGGCACCCGCGGGCGGAGGGCGCAGGTCGCGACAACGCGCCGGCGCCGTTCCGCTGGCGTCATCTCGCGAACCCGCAGCTGCGCCGCGTGCTCGTCGTCGCAGGCCTCTTCGGGCTGCTCACGGTCGGCGACGGGTTCATCTTCCTCGTGCTGCAAAGCCGGAGCGCATTCGCCGCCGAGTGGTTCCCGCTGCTGTACGTCGGCACGAACGTGGCCTTCCTCGCCCTCGCCGTGCCGCTCGGGCGGCTGAGCGATCGCGTCGGCACCGCGCGGGTCTTCGTGATCGGACACCTCGCGCTCCTCGCGACGTACATCCTCGCCGCGATCCCGGTCGCGGGCTGGGGCGTGACGATCG
Organism: Agromyces badenianii; assembly: GCF_003070885.1. Lineage (NCBI taxonomy): Bacteria > Bacillati > Actinomycetota > Actinomycetes > Micrococcales > Microbacteriaceae > Agromyces > Agromyces badenianii. The sequence goes on along the minus strand of NZ_CP028913.1, from coordinate 2,573,101 downwards.
CGTGCCTCGGCCTGCTCGGCGCCTTCTATGCGGCGACCGACGGCGTGCTCGCCGCACTCGCGAGCCGGGCGACACCCGCCGAGTCGCGCGCGAGCGGCATCGCCGCGGCGCAGACCGTCGTCGCCCTCACCCGGCTGGTCGCCTCGACGGGCTTCGGGCTGCTCTGGTTCCTGGTCGGCCGGGTCGAGGCGGTCGTGCTCGTCGCGATCCTGCTCGCGGTCGCCATCCCGATCGCCGCGTGGGTGCTGTTCGGCCGCGGGGCGGCGCGCGCAGGTGAACCCACGGCGCACGCCGATGCGCAGACCCGCGAGCAGACGGGCGAGCAGATCGACGACGAGGCCCCGGAGCGCACGCTGTGACGCAGCGGTTCAAGTGGGGCCTCGTGATCGTGGCCGCCGTCGTGCTCATCGGCGGTGCGCTCGCGTACGGCGTCACGGCGTTCGTGCGGTTCGAGGCGCGCACGAACGCCCCCAGCGAGGTCGACTCGGTCGCCCTCGACCGGGTCGAGCCCGGGCAGGTCCTCTTCCGCTCGACGGCCGCGGGCGAGGACTACGGCCTGCTCGCCGCGGTGCCGGCAGACGATCCGGCCGCTCCCCGCGCCGTGCACGACCTCGCGTGCGATCGCGTCGACGCGACATCCGACTACGTGTCGTGCCTGCGCACCATCCGGGGCATCGTGACCACCTTCGAGTGGCAGGTCACCGACGCCGCGTTCGACGAGGTGTGGAGCGTGCCGCTGCCCGGAGTGCCGAGCCGCACGCGAATCGCCGACGACTCCCGGTACTGGGCGTCGACCGCCTTCGTGACCGGCCACTCGTACGCGACGATCGACTTCTCGACCGCGACCGTGATCACGGGTGCCGACGGCACCGAGCACGGCAACCTCGAGGGGTTCGACTTCACGGTCAACGGGGCGGCGCTCACGAGCGCCGACCGCAACTTCTGGGGCGTCACATTCGTGCCGGGCGGCGACGAGTTCTATGCGACGGCAGCGTCGGGCGGCCGCACCTGGCTGGTTCGCGGCGACGTGGGCGACCGCACGCTCGTGGCGATCCGCGATGGCGTCGAGTGCCCGTCGATCTCTCCCGACGGCACGCGCATCGCCTTCAAGCAGGTCGCCGGAACCGCGCCGGAGACCCGCTGGACCATCGCGGTGCTCGATCTCGCGACCGGCCGCGAGACCGTGCTGCCCGAGCACCGGAACGTCGACGACCAGGTGGAGTGGCTCGACGACGACACGCTCCTCTACGGCATGCCCCGCGACGGCGCGGCCGGCGAGAGCGATGTCTGGGCGGTCGCCGCCGATGGATCGAATGCGCCGGTTCTCTTCATCGCGCATGGGTCGTCGCCGTCGGTCGTTCGGTGACTCCCGGGGGTCTTCGTGGGGTGACGCTCGCTGGACGCCTCGCCCGACGCCGCGCGTGACGCGACGGCCGGCCCGGGTCAGCCGACCAGCACGACGTCCGCCCAGTAGTTGTGGCCGGCGGTCGACCAGGGGTAGCTCGCACCCGAGCTGTAGACGTAGACGCCGCCGCCCGGCACCGTGACGAACGGACCGCTCTGCATCGAGCCGATGAGGGCGTTGACGTCGGCGGCGTAGCGCCCGGTCGTCGTGAGGTACGTCGCGCGGTACTCGACCCCCGGCGTCAGCTCGACCGCCGAGTCGAACCGCACGGTGTGCCAGCCCGACGCGGTCTCGTCGCTCGACACGGCCGTCGTGATCGGGTTGCCCGTGTCGGTGCCCCAGAGCAGCACCTGGTGCGAGGTCGCGGAGTCGCCCTGGACTTTGAAGAAGCGGATGCCGGCGACGCTCACGGGCTCGGTCACGCTGAACCGCACGCCGAGCTGCACGGCGGTCGCGTCGTTCCAGCTGGTGTTCGTCGGCGTGGCGTCGTCGAAGATCGCGCCGATCGGGGCCGCGTCGACGGTCGTGAACGTCCACTCGCCGTCGGCGACCGGCTGCCCGCCGATCGTGACCGTCGCGGTGTGGCCCGTGCCGCCGGCGAGCGCGGCGGCCGGAGTGAACGTGAGCGTCGAACTCGCGGCGTTCCAGGTCGACGAACCCGCGACCGCCCCGTTCGGCCCCGTGAGCGCGAGCTGCGGCGGGGAGGCGATGTCGCCGGTGAGCACCGCGGAGACGGCGGTGGAGGTCGCGATCAGCGTGGCGCCGCCGATGGGGCTCGACGAGGTGACGGCGGGCGGGACGACGGTATCGGCCGGATCGAACACGACATCGACGAAGTAGTTCGTGCGGTTCCACGAGAAGGCCGGGATGGCGGTGCCGTCGCCGTAGCGGTACCGCCCGTTGACGTCTGCCGGGGCGACGAGCGGTCCGCTCGTCGCGGAGGTCGCGAAGAATCCGGGCGTGTACGAGTAGTGGCCGTTCGGGGCCAGGTACGACACGACGTACTCGCGGCCCGGCAGGATCTCGACCGGTTCGTCGAAGAGCGCCTGCTGCCAGCCCGTCGACGACTCGTCGGCGAAGGTCACCGAGGCGAGCTCGGCGCCGGTCGTGGCATCCCACAGCGAACCCGTGTGCGTGCCGACGTTGCCGGCCCCCTTGTGGAACCGAACGCCGAGCACCTCACCGCGGACGGCCGTGGTGAAGGCCATTCCGAGTTCGACCGAGGCGGGATCGTCGCCGGCGGCGGCCACGTCGGGCGTCGCGCCGGTGAGGAGGCTCACCGTGCCGTCGGGCGTCGCCTCGGCCACCGTGAAGGCCCACGTGCGCGCCGGCACGGTTCCGCCGCCGCTCTGCGCGGTCGCCCCCGAGAACGACGCCGTCACCGTCGCGCCCGACGGCAGCGCGGCCGCGGCATCGAACGTGAGCGAGGTGCCGTCGGCAGACAACGCGAGCGAGCCCGCGATCGACTGCCCGCCCGCCGTCGCGGTGAGCGCGGCGCCGGCGGCGATCGGTGCGCTGAAGGTCACCGAGACGTCGGCGTTCGGGTCGACGCCCACCGCGTTCGCCGCCGGGGTCACCGACGTGACCGCGATCGAGGGCGGCGCGGCATCGAAGACGACGTCGACGAGATAGCTCGTGGTGCTCCGGCTGGCCGGGAAGTCGCCGCTGTAGCTGTAGGCGCCGGCGCCGGCGGCCGTCGTGAGCGGGCCGACCGTCTTCGGCGCGGCGAAGGCGCCGATCGTCGCGGAGTACCGCCCGGCGGGCGCTCGGTACGCAGCGACGTACTCGGTCCCGGCGGTGACCGGAACCGGTTCGTCGAACGTGAGGGTGTGCCATCCACTCGTCACCTGGGAGGTGAAGGCGCCGCTCGCGAGCTGCTCGCCGGCGGCCGTCCACAGGCTGCCGGTGTGCGGACCCGCGTTGCCGATCGACTTGTAGAACGACACGCCCGTCACGACGCCGTCGATGGTGGGCGTGAACGCCGTGCCGAGCACGACCGGCACCGTCTCGGGATCCTCGAGGATGCCGGGCAGCGTCGATTCCGGGAAGATCCCGCACGGGCACTGGCCCGGCGCGGCATCGGGCTTCGCAGTGCGGAAGCTCCAGGTGGCACCGCTCGTGAGCGGCACGCCGCTCGCCGTTCGCGCGGAGAGCTCCACCGTGTACGTGACGAAGCCGTCGAGTGCGGCGGCGGGCGTGAAGGTGACCGTTCGCGTCGCCCCGTCGTACGCGGTGGCACCGGCGACGGACTCGCCGAGCTCGTTGCGCACGGCCACCGAGTACTCGGTCACGGCCTTCGTGAAGGTCGCCGAGACGGTCGCGCCCGCAGCGACGCTCGTCGAGCCGGGCAGCGGCCAACGCGACGTCGCGGAGAGCGGGGAGGTCTCGCCGGTCTCGAAGACCACGTCGACGAAGTAGTTGGTGTCGCCCCAGGTCGAGATGGGCCGTGTTCCCTGCACGCCGTAGACGCCGGCGACCGGGTTGCCGAAGCCGCCCGGGAGGAACAGGGGGTCGCGGTCGAGCGGCCCCGCGCTGAACGCGTGGTCGTCGGCCGCGTAGTGGCCGTTCGGCGCCCAGTACGACGCCGTGTAGGTCTGCCCGGCATCGAGCGGTACCGGCGTGTCGAACGTCAGCGTCTGCCATCCGCTCGACGTCTCGTTCGCGAAGGTGCCGGTCGCGAGCTGCGCGCCGTCGGGCCCCCACAGGGAACCGGTGTGGGTGCCGGTGTTCGCCTCGCTCTTGAAGAAGCGCACGCCCTGCACGAATCCGTCGGTCGTCGGCACGAACCGCAGCCCGAGCTCGACCGGCGAGGGGTCGCCCGCGTCGACCCGCTTCGGGGCCTCCGAGCCGAACGCCGAGTACGGGCCGGTCGCGTGCACGACGACCGAGGCCCCGGTCGCCGGGTAGTTGGCGCTGTCGTCGATCGCGCGCACCTGCACGGCGACGTCGCCCATGCGGTGCACGATGAACTCGTAGCTCCACGTCGAGGCGCCTACGGCCGGATGCCACGTGCCGCCGCCGTCGGTCGACACCTCCACGCCGGCGACGACGCCGCCGACGTCGCTCGCCGTACCCGAGATCTCGATCGACGACCCGTTCGCGACGTTCGCCCCGGATGCCGGAGCGCTGATCTCCACGGTCGGCGGCGTGGTGTCGGTGCTCTTCACCGCCGGCTCCAGGTCGCTCTGCAACGTCGCGGCCTGCGCACCCATGTCGGCGAGGAGATTCACTTCGGCCTGTTGCATGCGAAGGTCGGCCGGCGCGCCGTCGCCGTCGTGGGTCTCGTCGAGCCCCCACGACCACTGGACGCTGCCGGAGGAGAAGACGAGCGCACCGCTCGGCGCGCGGTAGAGCGTGACGTGGTGCTCGGTCTCGCCGGGCGCGACGACGTTGCCGAAGTCCTGGAGGTACTCGGGGACCGATCCGACGGTCGTCGAGAGCCGGATGAGACCCGGCGGGCGGTGACCGTTGTCGACGTCCTCGTCGGATTCGTATCCCACCGTGTGCGGGGCGAGCGCCGTGGAAGTGCCGGCCTGCTGCGACTCCAGTCCGGTGTTGCGCCAGAGCCGGGTCTTGCCCTCGGAATCGGAAACCGTGACGGGCAGGTCGGAGTAGTTCGACATGTACATGGTGCCGAGGAGGGCGTTCTCGGGCCTGCCGGCACCGCTCGCCTGCGAGGCGAATCGCGGATCTCGCCAGGTGCCGGTCCACTCGGCCGAGGGGTCGATCTTGGCGTTCGACCAGGTCTCCTTGTAGCTGACGAGCGTTCGGTACGGCGTCGAGGAGCCGTCGATCGAGGGCTCGTGCCTCGTGCGCCAGTAGGCGACGTTGCCGCCGAGGAACTGGATGTTCACGCCGGCGTCGCGTGCCGCCTCGATGTTGCTGCGCTGCTCGCCCGACCAGTACTCGTCGTGCCCGACTGAGAGGAACACCTCGTGCTGGAGCAGGTTCTGGCCGAAGCGGGCGGTGTCCACGCCGCTCGCATACGAGACGTCGTAGCCGTTTCGCTCGAGGAATCGCACCATCGGGTACTCGGACGCGAAGTAGAAGTCGCGCGCGGTGGTGCCTTCGCGGGTCGAGAACGGGCGGTTGTAGCTCAGCTTGTAGGCGCGCCCGTTGGCACCGCCCTGGTAGAAGCTCGCGCCGCCGTAGGTGTTGTACGCGTGCCACGTCGTGTCCGAGGTCTGGAACAGGATGTCGCTCGTGCTCGCCGAATCGCGCACCACGAAGGTGATGTGGCTGCGGCCGCCGGTGTCGCCTCGCGTGAGCAGTGCGATGTAGACGCCCGAGACGGCGTTCGACGGCACGTCCCAGCTCGCCGACACCGCCCAGCTGCCGCAATCGTAGAGCTCGGTGGCCCCCTCGGGGATGCACTCGGGCTGGTGCTGCGGCAGGGCGGCGCTCGGTTCGACGGCGTCCCACTTGCGCGCCCCGAGGCCCTGATACCAACCGGTGCGGTAGACGTCGATCGTGTACGCGGCGGCGTCGGTGTCGATCTTGAAGTCGATGCGATTGCCGACGTCGACGCTGATGTCGGTCGCGAAGCCCTGGATCGACGGATCGCCGGCGCCGGACTCGAGGTCCCATTCCTCGGGCTCGGCCCCTGGGACGAGGTTCTCGCAGGAGACGGGGTTGGCGCAGGTCTCGGCCGATGCCCCGGTGGCGGCGACGAGGCCGGCGGAGGCGAGCAGCGTGGTGAGGGCGATGGTGGCCGCGAGGCGACGAAGACGTCGCCGCAGGGCGGACTGCATGTCGGGTGCGGGCGGTCGGGCAACGGTCATCGGCTGTCCCCAGATGGCGGGTGGAGGTGACGGGCACCCCGAGGGTCGAGGGGGGTGACGAGTCCGTCCTATCGCGGATCCGCGTGCCGATGCGCCCCCCAGTTCGGGGTCGGGCCCCGCCGTTCGGGCGGCGGACGCGGCCCTTCGCGCAGGAACCCCCCTTACTGGGACTGCCGGCCTCGAGCCCGGGCGAGACAGAATCAGGTTCGGTCGTGCGCAGCCCGGCGTGCGACTCCTCCGGTGAGATCGCACCCGATCACCCCCTAGTGAATCGCGATCGACCCGGCGCAGCTCCGACCCGAACCGACAAGGAGCCCACCCTATGAACACCCTCTCCGTCGCCGTCGTCGGCGCGGGCTACTGGGGGCCGAACCTCGCCCGGAACTTCGCCGGCAGCCCCGATTGGCGTCTCGCAGCGATCTGCGATCTCGACCTCGCCCGCGCCGAGCAACTCGCGCACCGATTCGCCGGCGCCGAAGCGGTGACCGACCTCGCCGCCGTTCTCGCCGACCCCTCCATCGACGCCGTCGCCATCGCGACGCCCGCGCGAACCCACCACGCCGTCGCCCTCGCGGCCATCGCCGCGGGCAAGCACGTGGTCGTCGAGAAGCCGCTCGCCGACTCGAAGCAGAAGGCCCGCGAGATGGTGGCCGCCGCACGCACGGCGGGCGTCGTGCTCATGACGGATCACACCTACTGCTACACGCCGGCGGTGCTGAAGATCCGGGAGCTCATCGAGGCAGGCGAGCTGGGCGACATCCTCTTCGTCGACTCGGTGCGCATCAATCTCGGACTCGTGCAGCCCGACGTCGACGTGTTCTGGGACCTCGCCCCCCACGACCTCTCGATCATCGACTTCGTACTGCCGGGCGGACTCAAGCCGCTGTCGGCGGCGGCGCACGGCGCCGATCCGCTCGGCGCAGGCAAGGCCTGCATCGGCTACCTCACGCTGCCGCTGCCAAGTGGCGCGGTGGCCCATGTGCACGTGAACTGGCTGAGCCCGACGAAGATCCGCAAGATGATCATCGGCGGCTCGCGCCGCACCCTCGTCTGGGACGACCTGAACCCGCAGCAGCGCCTCAGCGTCTACGACCGCGGCATCGATCTCGAGACGCAGGCGCTCGACGGGCTCGAGCGACGGGCCGCGACGGTCTCGTACCGTCTCGGCGACACCTGGGCCCCGGCCCTGTCGGAGCGCGAGGCGCTCGACGCGATGGCGTCCGAATTCGCCACCGCCATTCGCGAGGGTCGCCACGCGAGAACCGATGGCGAGGCCGGCCTTCGCGTGCTGGCGGTGCTCGAGGCGGCCAGCCGGAGCCTCGAGAGCGGCGGCGACCCCAGCCGCCTCGAGCCCGAGAAGGAACTGGCAGGAGACTTGGCATGAGCGAACTCAGCGGAGCGACGGTGCTCGTGACCGGCGGCGCCGGCACGATCGGCTCGACGCTCGTCGACCAGCTGCTCGAAGCGGGCGTGGCCCGCGTCGACATCATCGACAACCTGGTGCGCGGACGACTCGCGAACCTCGAGCCGGCGATCGCGTCGGGTCGGGTCGAACTCATCGACGGCGACATCCGAGACCGCGACCTCGTGCACGACGCCACCCGCGGCAAGGACGTGGTGTTCCACCAGGCCGCGATCCGGATCACGCAGTGCGCGGAGGAACCGAGGCTCGCGCTGGAGGTGCTCGTCGACGGCACGTTCAACGTCTACGAGGCCGCCGTGGAGCACAAGGTCGCCAAGCTCGTCTCGGCATCGAGCGCCTCGGTCTACGGCATGGCGGAGGAGTTCCCGACCGGGGAACGCCACCACCATCACAACAACGACACGTTCTACGGGGCGGCGAAGTCGTTCAACGAGGGGATGCTGCGCAGCTTCCGTGCGATGTACGGACTCGACTACGTGCTGCTGCGCTACTTCAACGTGTACGGGCCGAGGATGGACGTGCACGGCGTGTACACCGAGGTGCTCGTGCGGTGGATGGAGCGCATCGCCGACGGCGTTCCGCCCCTCATCTTCGGCGACGGTGCGCAGACGATGGACTTCGTGTGCGTCCCCGACATCGCGAGGGCCAACGTGCTCGCTGCGACGAGCGACGTCGTCGAGGGCGTGTACAACATCGGCAGCGGCTCTGAGACGAGCCTGCTCGAGCTCGCCGAGGCACTGCTGCACGTCATGGGCTCCGAGCTCGGCGTCGAGCACGGGCCGGAGCGCGCGGTGAACGGCGTCGTGCGTCGCCTCGCCGACACCGCCGCGGCGAAGCGGGACCTCGGGTTCGAGGCGACGATCGGTCTCGAAGAGGGGCTCCGGCTCCTGGTCGACTGGTGGGCGCCCCTCCGCGACGAGATCGCGGCGGGCCGGTCGGTGAGTGCGACATGAGTACCGCGCAGGTGACCAGGCTCAACGTCATGAAGCCGTGGCTCGGCGCCGACGAGGTCGCCGCCGTGACGGAGGTCATCGAGTCGGGCTGGGTCGCCCAGGGGCCGAAGGTCGCCGCGTTCGAGCGCGCCTTCGCCGAGACGATGCAGGCCGGCGATGCCGTCGCCGTCTCGAACTGCACGACCGCCCTGCACCTCGCGCTCGTCGTCGCGGGCATCGGCCCCGGTGACGACGTCGTCGTGCCGTCGTTCTCGTTCATCGCGACCTCCAACGCCCCCACCTACGTCGGCGCCCGGCCCGTCTTCGCCGACGTGGATGCCGCGACCGGCAACGTGACCGCGGGCACGCTCGCCGCGGCGCTCACCCCGGCGACGCGAGCGGTCATCATCGTCGACCAGGGCGGCGTCCCGGTCGAGCTCGGCCCGATTCGTGCGCTCTGCGACCCGAAGGGCATCGTCGTCATCGAGGATGCCGCGTGCGGCGCCGGTTCCAGCTACGACGGGCGTCCCGTGGGGGCGGGCGCGGAGCTCGCGACCTGGTCGTTCCACCCGCGCAAGATCCTCACCACGGGCGAGGGCGGCATGCTCACGACGAGCAATCCCGAATGGGCGGCCCGCGCACGCCGGCTCCGCGAGCACTCGATGAGCGTGTCGGCGGCCGACCGTCACGCGAGCCTCGTCTCGCCGGCGGAGGAGTACGGCGAGATCGGCTTCAACTACCGCATGACCGACCTCCAGGCCGCGGTCGGGCTCGTGCAGCTCGGCAAGCTCGCCGAGGTCGTCGAGCGGCGTCGGGCGAACGCTGCGCGCTATCGAGAGCTGCTCTCCGGCGTCCCCGGCATCCGGCTCGTGGACGATCCCGCATGGGGAACGAGCAACTTCCAGTCGCTCTGGCTCGAGGTGGCGCCGGAGTACCCGCTCGACCGCGAGGCACTGCTGCTCGCCCTCGCCGAGGCCGGGATCTCAGCCCGGCGCGGCATCATGGCCGCCCACCGCCAGCCCGCGTACGCCGACCGCGACACCGGCGGTGCGCCGCTCCCGATCACCGAGCAGCTCACCGACCGCACGCTCATCCTGCCGCTCTTCCACCAGCTGACCGGTGAGGAACTCGAGCGCGTCGCCCGGGTGATCCGCGAGGCAGGAGAACGCTGACATGGCTGTGCTGCTCGTCGGGGCGAGCGGCCTCTTCCGGGAGGTCGTTCCCGTGCTGCGCGAGGCGAACCGCGAGCTGCTCGGCGTGCTCGACGACCGGCACGCGGCGCTGCCGCGCACCATCGACGGGGTGCCGGTGCTCGGCGGCATCGACGACGTCGCGCTCTCTCCCGACGCCGAGGTGCTCGTGTGCGTCGGCTCGGGCCTCGCCCGGGCCGCGATCGTCGAGCGGATGTCCCGAGCGGGGGTGGATTCGTCGAGGTACGCCACCGTCATCGATCCGTCGGTGCGCAACCCCGGCGGCTGCCCGGTCGGCGAGGGGTCGATCCTGCTCGCGAACGTGTCGCTGACCGCCGACGCCGTCATCGGCGCGCACGTCGTCGCGATGCCGCAGGTGACCATCACCCACGACTGCCTCGTCGAGGACTTCGCGACGCTCGCCTCGGGCGTCTCGCTCGGCGGCGGCGTTCGCATCGGCCGTGGCGCGACCCTCGGGATGAACGCCTCCGTGCATCCGGGACGCGTGCTCGGTGCCGGCGCGAGCGTCGGCATGGGCGCCGTCGTGCTCGCCGATGTGCCGGAAGGCCAGACCTGGGCGGGCGTGCCCGCGCGACAGCTGGGAGTGACCGCGTGAAGATCCCATTCCTCGATATCGCAGCGCAGCAGGCGGAGATCGCCGACGAGGTGCTGCCCGTCTGGCGGGCCCAGTTCGAGGCGGCGGCCTTCGTCGGCGGCCCTGAGGTCGAGGCCTTCGAGCGCGAGTACGCCGCCTACATCGGCGTCGACCACTGCGTGGGCGTCGGCAACGGCACCGACGCGCTGGAGCTCGCGCTGCGCGCCGTCGGGGTGGGCCAGGGCGACGAGGTGATCCTTCCCGTCAACACCTTCATCGCGACCGCCGAGGCCGTGACCCACGCCGGTGCCACGCCCGTGCTCGTCGACGTCGACGAGGAGCACCTCCTCATCGACCCCGCCGCCGTCGAGGCGGCGGTGACCGCACGCACGCGTGCGATCATCCCGGTGCACCTCTACGGACAGACGGCCCCCGTCGAGGCGCTGGCGCCGATCGCGGCGAGACACGGCCTGGTGATCGTCGAGGACGCCGCCCAGTCGCAGGGGGCGTCGTCGCCGGCAGGTCGGGCCGGCGGGCTCGGACGCGTCGCGGCCACGAGCTTCTACCCGGGCAAGAACCTCGGCGCGGCGGGCGACGCCGGGGCCGTGCTGACGAGCGATCCCGCCGTCGCCGACTTCGTTCGCAACTTCGCGGCGCACGGCAGCTCCGTCAAGTACGTGCACGACCGCGCCGGCATGAACTCGCGCCTCGACGCGGTGCAGGCTCCGGTGCTCCGCGCCAAGCTCCGGCGTCTCGACGGCTGGAACACCGCGCGACGTGCGGCCGCCGCCCGCTACGCCGAGCTGCTCGGCGACCTCGAGGGCGTGCGCCTTCCGGCGACGCGTCCCGGCAACGAGGATGTCTGGCACCTCTACGTCGTGCAGCTCGAGGAGCGCGAGCGCGTGCTCGCCGGACTCGCGGCCGAAGGCGTCGGCGCGGCCATCCACTACCCGACGCCGATCCACCTCACCGCTGCATACGAGTCCCTGGGCTATCGCGCGGGCCAGTTCCCCGTTGCCGAGGCGGCCGCTCTGCGCATCCTCTCCCTTCCGATGTTCCCGCACCTGAGCGCCGAGCAGCAGGGGCGCGTCGCGGAGGCGCTGGAGTCCTGCATCCGAGCGGCGCCGAAACCCGGCCTCGCCGCTCCGGCCACCCTGAACGGGAGATCGGCGAAGGGCGGGGCGATCCGATGAAGATCCTCGTCCACCCGCATCTCATGGAGGTCGGTGGCAGTCAGCTCAACGCGATCGAGCTGGCCGACGCCGTGCGCCGTCGAGGTCATGAGGTCGTGCTGTACGCGCCGCCCGGCGAACTGGTCGAGGAGGTGCACCGCCGCGGCCTCGAACTGATCCTCGCTCCGTCGACCCGGCGGATGACCCCGTCGCCGGCGTCTGCCGCGCGGCTCGTCGACCTAGTCAGATCCCGCCGGTTCGACGTCGTGCACTCCTACGAGTGGAGCGCGACCCTCGACACGATGTACGGGCCCGGCTGGATGGCGGGCACACCGGTGGTCTCGACGGTGCTCTCGATGGTCGTCCCCAAGTACATCCCGGCGTCGGTGCCGGTCGTCGTGGGCACGAACGAGCTGTACGAGGCCGAATCGAAGTGGCGTCCCGAGGTCTACCTCATGGAGCCGCCGATCGACGTCGCCGCGAACACCCCGGGGATCGCACCCTTCGTCGAACACGATGGTCGCACGCAGACCGTTCGCGAGCGGTGGGGGATCCCGTCGGATGAGACGCTCATCGTGCTCGTCGGCAGGCTCGCGCAGGGTCTCAAGCTCGGCGGGGTGCTCGAAGCGATCCGGGCCATGGCCCTGCTCGACGAGCGGCACCGCGCCCACCTGCTCGTCGTCGGCGACGGCCCCGACCGGGAAGCGGTGCAGGCGCTCGTGGACGAGGTCAACGCGTCGGCTCCGCGCCGACTGGTCACCCTCGCCGGCCTCATGATGGACCCGAGACCCGCGTACGACGCCGCCGACGTCGTGCTCGGAATGGGCGGCTCGATCCTCCGCGCGATGTCGTTCGGCAAGCCGGTCATCGTGCAAGGGGAGGCGGGCTTCTGGAGCACCCTCGACGCGGGCACGGTCGAGACGTTCAGATGGCAGGGCTGGTTCGGTCTCGGCGACGGAACCGACGGCGCCCCCGAGCTGGCACGCCTGCTCGACGAGCTCATCGCTCATCCGGCCGACATGGCCCGCAACGGCGAGCTCGGGCGGCGCGTCGTGCTGGACCACTACGATATCGAGCGCGCTGCAGACGAGCTCGAACAGATCTATCGCCGGGTCGCTGGCCGCAGCCACCCGATGCGGGAGCGGATCCGCGGCTCCGCGTCGATGACGATGTTCCTCGCGCGGATCGAGGCCGGCCGGGTCGTGCGCGGGGCGAAGCGCCGCGTGCGAGCGATTCCGCTGGTCGACCGCTTCGCTCCGGCGCCGAAGCCGCCGACCCGGGTCGGGCCGTCATGGTCGTGAACGCGTCCACAGCCGAGCGTCGCGCCCCGCGCACGCAGATCGACGGTGCCACGGTCACCGTGGTGATCCCGTGCTACAACTACGCCCGCTTCCTCCCGCAGGCGGTCGCGAGCGTGCTGGGCCAGGAGTCGGTCTCGGTGGACGTCGTCGTCGTCGACGACGCCTCCACCGATGACAGCCTCGCGGTCGCCGAGCAGATCGCCGCGAACGACCCGAGGGTCCGCGTGCTCGCCAACCCCCGCAACCTGGGCGCGGTCGCGACCTTCAACCGGGGACTGGAGCAGGCGACGGGCGAGTACCTCGTGCGGCTCGATGCCGACGACCTGCTCACGCCGGGTTCGCTCCGCCGCGCCGTCGCCGTGATGCAGTACCTTCCCGGCGTCGGCCTCGTGTACGGGCATCCGATCCACTTCTCGGGCGACGTCCCGCCCCCTGCCAGGACCGACCCGCTCGAGTGGACGGTGTGGGCGGGCAGCGACTGGCTCGCCGCCCGCTGCGTCGACGGCACGAACGTCATCACCTCGCCCGAGGTGGTCATGCGGCGCAGCGTGGTCGACGTGGTCGGCGGCCAGCTGCCGCTCGCGCACACGCACGACATGGAGATGTGGCTCCGGATCGCCGCCCACTCCGACATCGCGTACATCGTCGGTGCCGACCAGGCGTGGCACCGCGAGCATCCCGGCAGCCTCTCCACGCGCGCCGAGGATCCCCTCGTGATCCTCGCGGAGATCCGCGACGCGTTCGACCTGCTGTTCGACGGCCTCGGAGGGGCATTCGAGCGCGGAGCCGAACTGCACGCGGCATCCCGCCGGGCGATCGCGCTCGAGGCGATCGCGGAAGCACGTCGACTGCTCGATCGCGGACGGGCCACCGATCAGGCGGTGCGCCTCCTGGCGTTCGCGGCGGAGGTCGATCCCGAGATCCGTTCCACCAGCGTGTGGCGGGGACTCGATCGTCGGTCGGCCTCGGCGATGCCCGCAGCAGCGGCGATCGCGCTCGGCGTCGTGCCCCGCGGCCGGCGCTGGGTCAGACGACGGCTCCGCATGCACCGCTGGCACCGGGCCGGCGTGTTCGAGCCGGTCCGTGCTCGCCCTCGCGATGCCGCGTACGACGCGGGTCGGCCGGCGACCCACAGGGCGGGGCTGCCCGCGACGCCCGGGTCGGGCATCACGTCGAACGCGGGAGACGTCGCATGAGCGGGGGCAGCGAGCTCGGTGCGAAGGTCACCCGGGCGTTCGCCGTCGCACGGAACGAGGGACCGCGGGCGCTCGCCCAGCGGTTCGCCCGGCACGCGTACGAGCGTCTGGACGCGGCCAGCCTGGTCGAGCCGCTGCTCGACGACGACATCGCCGACTCCACCCGCGTCGACCTGCCGGTCCCCGCGGAGCGACCGTCACGTTCGCAGCCGCTCCGCATCGGATGGCTCATGGTGCCCCCGGCCGCGGGCTCGGGAGGGCACACGACCCTGTTCCGCATGATCGAAGCGGCCGAGCAGGCGGGTCACACCTGCGAGCTCTACCTCTACGACCGGTACGGCGGCGACGTCAAGGCTCACGAGCGCATCATCCGAACCTGGTGGCCGCAGATCCGTGCCGGGGTGCACGACGCCGCCGCCGGGATCCCCGGGCTCGACGCCTGCATCGCCTCCTCGTGGGACACCGCGCATGTGCTCGCCCGCCGCGGGACCTCGCCGATGCAGCGGTTGTACTTCATCCAGGACTTCGAGCCGTTCTTCTATCCGCGCGGGTCGATGTACGAGCTCGCAGAAGACAGCTATCGTTTCGGCTTCCGCTGCATCGCCCTCGGCGACATGGTCGCCGAGCTGCTCCGATCCGAAGTCGGCATCACCCCCGACGTGACCGAGTTCGGATGCGACACCTCGGTGTACCGGCCGCTTCCCGGACGCGAGCGCACCGGGGTCGTGCTGTACGCACGACCGAGTGTGCCGCGTCGCGGGTTCTGGCTCGCACGCCTCGCGCTGCAGCGCTTCCACGAGCTGCATCCCGACATCGAGATCCACCTCTACGGCTCGGAGGTGAAGGATCTCCGGTTCCCCGCGACCCAGCACGGCCGGCTCGCCCCCGCGGAGCTCAACGAGCTCTACAACCGGAGCATCGCGGGCCTCGCGATGTCGTTCACGAACATCTCGCTCGTCGCCGAGGAGATGCTCGCCGCGGGCACGATCCCGATCGTGAACGATTCGCTGCACTCGCGCGCCGACCTCGTGAACGAGCATGTCGGATGGGCCACGCCCACGCCGAACGGCATCGCCGAGGCGCTCAGCGCTGCGGTGACCCGCGCAGATCGGGCTTCGGCGGCGCTCGCGGCATCCCGATCGGTACGGCAGTTCGGCTGGGCGAAGGCGCAGGCCGACGTCGTCCGCGTGATCGAGCACGAGGTGTACGGGTCATGACCGAGCCGGAATCCCGCGATTCCGCCGGGCCGGCCGGCTCCGTCGGCCGGAGTGCGGCGACCGGGGCGGTCTGGCTCACCGTGCAGAAATGGGCCGTGCGCCTCTCTGGCTTCGTGACCATCGCGATCCTCACCCGATTCCTCGGCCCCGAGGACTTCGGCACGGTCGCGGCCGCCTCGACCGTGCTGCCCTTCTTCTACCTGCTGGCCGACCTCGGCTTCGCCGCGTACATCGTGCAGGTCGACCGCACCGACCGGCGCATGCTGAGCACCGCGTTCTGGTTCTCGGCGCTGGCCGGGGCGTTGCTCTGCGGGGTGATCGTCGCCGTCGCGCCGCTGTTCGGCCTCGTCTTCGACTCCGACGAATTCGTGCCGGTGCTCCAGGTCATGTCGATCGCGGTGGTGTTCACCGCGGTCTCGTCGGTCCCCACCGCACTGCTCCGCCGCGAGATGCGGTTCCGTGCGCTGGCGATCCAGGGCACGATCGCCGCGCTCGTGGCCCAGGTCGTCGCCATCGCGATGACGCTCACCGGGCTCGGCGTCTGGGCGCTGGTCGGCCAGGCGCTCGCAACGCAGCTCGTCGTCGCCGTGCTGGCGTGGTTCGCGGCGGGATGGCGGCCCGCCTTCCTGTTCTCACGCGCCGAGTTCACCACCATGACCCGATTCGGTTCCCAGGTGCTCGGCGTCGAGTTCGTCGCGATGTGCCGGGCATGGGCGGAGGCCGCGATCATCTCGGGAGTCCTCGGCATCGCGGCGCTCGGGTACCTCAACATCGCCCAGCGCCTGGTGCAGATCGTCCAAGACCTCACCGGGGCCGCGGTGGTGCCCGTCTCGACGGTCGCGTTCGCGAAGATCCGCGACTCCGTCGGGCGCCTGCAGGCGGCGTACCTGCGCGCCCTGCGGATGACGTACGCGCTGCTGACGCCGCCGCTGACGTTCATCGCGGTCGGTGCTCCGCTCATCATCCCGATCATCTTCGGCGACGGCTGGCAGGAGAGCATCCCGGTGGCCCAGGTGCTCGCGCTGGCCGGCATCATGGTCGTGGGCGCGACACTCGACCACGGGCTCTTCTACGGACTCGGCAAGCCGGGGCGCTGGTTCACGTACGCGCTCGTCATCGACGCGATCACCGTCACCGTCACGGCGCTGACCGCACGATCGGGCCTCGTGGCGGTGGCGTTCGGCTTCCTCGCCGTCGCCGTCGTCGCGACCGCGAGTCGATGGTTCCTGGTCGCGCGGCTCATCCAGGCGTCGCCCGGCATGACGGCGGCGCCGTTCATCTTCCCGGCGGTGTCGGTGCTCGTCTCGGGGGCGGCCGGATGGGGCGTGCTCACCCTGACCGGCGAGCTGAACTCGTTCGTCCGGCTGGTGCTGGTCGGCCTGACCGTGCTGCTGGTGCACCTCGTGGTCGTCCGGCTGCTCGTGCGGCCGGTGATCGACGAGGTCGCCGGATTCCTCAGACGATCGCGCCGGTCGGGCACCGGCCGTCTCCGACTCGCGACGAAGGAGGGATCATGACCCGAACCGACCGATCCACGACACTCACCGCCGGCGACCCCGCCCGCGTCGAGCAGGGGAGCGCCCGGTGGCGCGCCGCCCGGCCGCCGCACGTGCTGATCATCGTGCAGAACCTCCCGGTGCCGCTCGACCGCCGCGTGTGGCTCGAGTGCCAGGCGCTCGTCGCACGGGGATACCGCGTCAGCGTGATCTGCCCGAAGGGCCCGGGGGACCCGGCCCGGCAGCATCTCGACGGCGTCGACATCTACAAGTACGCGCCGGCGCCCGAGGCGGAGGGGCTTCTCGGATTCGCGTGGGAGTTCGCCTACAGCTGGGTCCGCACGGCGTGGCTCTCGCTCCGGGTTCGGCGCAACGGCCGCTTCGACATCATGCAGGCCTGCAACCCGCCCGACACGTACTGGCTCCTGGCCCTGCTGTGGCGTCCGTTCGGCGTGAAGTTCGTCTTCGATCACCACGACCTGAACCCCGAGCTCTTCATCTCGCGGTTCGGCGAACCGAAGGGCGGGCTGCGGTTGCTCGAGTACCGCGGTCTGCGCTGGCTCGAGCGGCGCACGTTCCGGGCCGCCCACCGCATCATCTCCACGAACGAGTCCTACAAGCGGGTCGCCGTGCGACGCGGGAGTCGTACGCCGGCAGAAGTCACGGTCGTGCGCAGCGGGCCCGACACCGCGCAGATGCGCCCGATCCATCCGGAGCGTCCGCGACCGGCCGGCGAGATCAACCTGGTCTACCTTGGCATCATGGGTCCGCAGGACGGGGTCGACCAGGCACTGCTCGTCATCGACGAGCTGGTGCGTCGTCGCGGCCGCACGAACGTGACCGCGACGATGCTGGGATTCGGCGACTGCCTCGAAGACCTGAAGGCGCAGTCGACCGCGCTCGGGCTCGACGACCGGGTGACGTTCACCGGCCGGGTGGATCGAGTGGCGATCGCCGAGCACCTCAGCCGTTCGGACATCGGCCTCTGCCCAGACCTGAAGACCCCGCTCAACGACCACTCCACGATGAACAAGACGATGGAGTACATGGCGTACGGGCTGCCGGCGGTCTCGTTCGATCTCGCCGAGACGCGGGTCTCGGGCGGCGACGCGCTGCTCTACACGCCATCCGGTGACATCGGGGCGTTCGCTGATGCCGTCGAGCGCCTGATCGACGACCCGGCGCTGCGCACCGGACTGGGCCGGCGTGCGCGCGAGCGTGTCGCCACGCTCCTCGACTGGCGGCCGCAGGCCGAGGCGTACGTCACCGTGTACGACGAGCTCTCGGGGTTCTCGCGCCCCGGCCCGGCGGTTCCCGCGGGAGCCTCGCAGCCCGGGAGCGATCCGCAGGGACGCCGCTATGTCGACCTCGACGACCCGGCCGAGTTCGATCGCTACCTCGTCGAACGGAGCGCACCATGACGGCGGCCCGCACCAGTCTCCACCACCTCCTCGACGGGGCCGCGGCTGCGGCCCCCGATTCGCCCGCCCTCACGTACCGCGACCGCACACTCGACTACCGCGAGGTTCGCCGGTCGGTGGCGGGCGTCGCTGCGAGCCTGGTCGAGCTGGGCGTGCAGCGAGGCGAACGCGTGGCGATCTACCTCGAGAAGCGCATCGAGACCGTGGTGTCGATCTTCGCGGTCTCCGCCGCCGACGGCGTGTTCGTGCCGATCAACCACGTGCTGAAGCCGGCGCAGGTGAGCCACATCCTCGGCGACAGCGGCGCACGGGTGCTCATCACCTCCGCCGACCGCCTCGCGCAGCTCGAGTCGGTGCTTCCCGACTCCTCCGTCGCCGACGTCGTCGTGGTCGGCGACGCGCAGGCGAGCGCGCGCGCGAGCTCCGACGCGAGCCTCCGGCTGCACGGCTGGGCGGATGCATCCGACGTCGACCTCGAACCCCGCTCGGTGCGGTCGAGCTCGATCGACCTCGACCCTGCGGCGATCCTCTACACCTCGGGCAGCACGGGCGCCCCGAAGGGCGTCGTGCTGAGCCACCGCAACCTCATCGCCGGCGCCGAGAGCGTGAGCGGCTACCTCGGCAACACGGCTGACGACGTCATCCTGAGCGTGCTGCCGCTGAGCTTCGATGCCGGCCTCAGCCAGGTGACGACGGCCTTCGCGGTCGGCGCGCACTGCGTGCTGATGAACTACCTGCTCCCGCGCGAGGTGCCGAAGCTCTGCGAGCGCTACGGCGTCACGGGGCTCACGTGCGTGCCCCCGCTCTGGCGGCAGCTCGCGGATGTCCCGTGGCCGGAGGCTGCGGCCCGGCGCCTCCGCTACTGGGCGAACACGGGCGGGCGGATGCCCCGGACGACGCTCGACGAGCTGCGCGGCATCTTCACGGAGGCCGACCCGTACCTGATGTACGGGCTGACCGAGGCGTTCCGTTCGACGTACCTCGATCCGGCCGAGGTCGAGCGGCGCCCCGACTCGATCGGCAAGGCGATCCCGAACGCGGAGATCCTCGTGCTGCGCCCCGACGGATCGCCGTGCGAACCCGGTGAAGAGGGTGAGCTCGTGCACCGCGGCGCACTGGTCGCGCTCGGCTACTGGAACGATCCGGTGCGAACGGCCGAGCGCTTCCGCCCGCTGCCGGGCCTCGCGCAGTCGTGGCGCACGCCCGAGACGGTCGTGTGGTCGGGCGACACCGTGGTGGCCGATGAGGAGGGCTTCCTGTACTTCGTCGGGCGCAGAGACGAGATGATCAAGACCTCCGGGTACCGGGTGAGCCCGTCCGAGATCGAGGATGCCGCGTACCGCACCGGACTCGTTCGCGATGTCGTCGCGATCGGCGTCGAAGACGAGGCGCTAGGCCAGCGGATCGCGCTCGCCGCGACGGCGACGAGCGCGCCTCTCGACGGCGATGGCCTCATCGCCGCGTTGCGCCGGCTGCTTCCCTTCTACATGGTCCCGTCGCAGATCGAGGTGCGCGACGAGTTGCCTCGGTCGCCGAACGGCAAGTTCGATCGGGCTCTGATTCGCACGGAGCTCCTGACCACGGTGGAGGTCTCCGGATGACGCCCGAGGAGCATCTCGAGGGATTCGGCACGATCGGCGGGGAGTTGCAGCTCGGCGGCATACCGCTGTCGCGACTGGCCGCTCGCGTCGGGTCGACGCCGTTCTTCGCCTACGATCGCGGCCGGCTCGACGAGCGCGTCGATCGGCTGCGCGCCGCGCTGCCCGCCCGGGTGGAGCTCAGCTACGCGATGAAGGCGAACCCGATGCCGGCGGTCGTCCAGCACCTGGCGGGTCGCGTCGACCGGATCGACGTCGCCTCGGCGCTCGAGCTGCGCGCGGCCCTCGACACCGGCATCCCCGCCGCGCAGGTCAGCTTCGCCGGTCCGGGCAAGACGGCCGCCGAGATCCGTCAGGCCGTCGCGGCCGGGGTGATCGTCGAGGTCGAGTCCGGAACGGAGTTCGGGCGGGTGGCGGAGGCGGGCGAACGACTCGGTCTCGTTCCGCGGGTCGCCGTGCGCGTCAATCCCGACTTCGCGGTGAAGGGCTCGGGCATGCGCATGGGCGGAGGGCCCCAGCAGTTCGGCATCGACGCCGAGCAGGTGCCCGGCGTGCTCCGGGAGTACGCCGCCTCGGGCATCGATGTCGTCGGCTTCCACGTCTTCGCCGGCTCGCAGAACCTGAACGCCGCGATCATCGGGGAGGCGCAGCGGCGCACCGTCGACCTCATCGGCACGCTGGCCGAGCATCTCGCCGCGCCCGTGCGCTACCTGAACCTGGGCGGCGGATTCGGCATCCCCTACGTCGAACGCGACCGGCCGCTCGACCTCGACGCGGTCGCGAGCGACCTGCACGCACTCGTCGACGGTCCGATCGCCGAGCGGTTTCCCGACGCGACCCCGGTCATCGAACTCGGCCGCTACCTCGTCGGAGAATGCGGCGTGTACGTGACGCAGGTGGTCGATCGCAAGGTGTCGCGGGGTAAGACCTACCTCGTCGTCGACGGCGGGATGCATCACCAGCTCGCGGCATCCGGCAACTTCGGCCAGGCCATCCGGCGGAACTATCCGCTCATCGTGGGCAACCGGGCCGGCGCTCCATCTTCGGAGACGGTCACCGTCGTGGGGTGCCTGTGCACCCCGCTCGACCTGCTCGGCGACGACGTGGAGCTTCCGGCTGCGCAGATCGACGATCTCGTCGTCATCTTCCAAGCCGGAGCGTACGGCCTCACCGCCAGCCCCACCGCCTTCCTCGGGCACCCTGCGCCCGCCGAAGTGCTCGTCTGACCCCGAACAAGGAGCGAAATGACCGACACCATGGATGACGTCCGCGCCGTGCTGATCGACACCCTCGAGCTGCAGCATCGCCCCGAGGACCTCACGCCCGAGACCACGCTGTTCGGGGCTCTTCCCGAGCTCGATTCCTTCGGCGTGGTGCAGCTCGTCGCCGCGATCGAAGACCGCTTCGACATCACGATCGACGATGACGAGTTCGGTGCCGAGCTCTTCGACACGGTCGGCGCGTTGACCGAGTTCGTCGACGCGAAGCTCGCCTCCCGGTAGTCCCATGGGTCCGCACGGCGCGCTCCCGGGTTTCCTCGCCATCAGTCGTGGCGCGGCGCTCGACGGTGCGGTCGGCGATGCGTCGCAGACCGCCCGCATCCTCGCCGGTCCGGCGGAGCTCGCGTACTGGGGCATCGAGCCGCTCGAGCCGGGCTCGTCAGGCTCGCCCGGCTCGTCCAGCTCCTCCGGCTCGTCCGGCGAGGCATCCTTCGCGCTGTCCCAGGTGCGGCGGCGGGCACGCGGTGAAGTCCCCGCCGACGAGATCGCCGGCGCCCTGCGTGATGACCCCCGTGCGCTGGCCCGGTTGCTGCCTCCGTTCGCCGCGGTGCGCGCGAGTGCGGCGGGGGTGTCGATGATCGCCGACTCGATGGGATTCCGGCAGCTCTTCCACAGCACGCCCGGGCACACGGGCACGTCGGTCCTCTCGACTTCGGCGATCCTGGCGGCCCGGGCGGGTCGGGCAGGGCGGACGGCATTCGACTCGACCGCGGTGGCCGTGCAGTCGCTGCTCGGCTGGCAGCTCGGCCAGCGCACCGTGTTCCAGGGCATCGACAAGCTGCCCCCGGGGGCGACGGCCGAGCTGAACGCCGACGGGGTCCGACTCCAGGCCGCCGCCGGCCGTCGCGATGAGGAGCTGTCGATCGACGAGGCCGTCAGCTCGGCCGCCGCACTGCTGCGGACGTCGCTCGAGGCGCTGCTCGACGACCATCCCGACGCGGTGCTGCAGCTCACCGGCGGGCAGGACTCCCGCATCCTCCTGAGTGCGGTGCCGCCGGCCCGCCGCCGCGGCCTTCGGGCGATGACGCTGGGCATCGCGGGGAGCGGCGATGTCGTCGTCGCGTCGGCACTCGCCGCACGAGACGGGCTTCGGCACGAGGTCCACGACCTCGCAGACCTCGCGGGGCTCGAACCGGCCGAGGCCTGGGCGCACGCGCGGGCCGCATCGATCAAGCTCGACGCGATGAGCGATCCGATCGCCCTCGCGGCCCTCACCGTCGCCGAGGGCGCGTTCGACCAGGGCGTGCGCATCTCGGGTCTCGGCGGCGAGGTCGCCCGCGGCTTCTATTACGTCGGGCCCGTGCACGATCGCGCCTACACGCGAGCGGATGTCGCGCAGCTCGCGGCGTGGCGGATGTTCGCGAACGAAGCGGTCGAGCCGGGCATGCTCGATGCGGAATATGCGGAATGGGCCCGTCGGGCTGCGGAAGCCGAGGTGTACGCCGCGATGACCGCCGCCGGAGCCGAGTGGTTCCGCGCGACCGACGAGCTCTACGTTCGGCACCGGATGCAGCGATGGGCCGGAGCCACGGACACCGCCGTCGGGTATCAGCGGGTGGTGCTGAACCCCATGCTCGACGAGCAGTTCATCTCCATCGCATCGCGACTGCGGCCTGACGACAAGGCCCACTCGAGGTTCCTCGCCCGTCTGCAGGTGGAACTCGACCCCGAACTGGGCCGCATCCCGCTGGAGGGCCGACCGGCGCCGGTCTCCTACGCCGATCCGAGTCCGTGGCGACTGACCACCCGCGCGGTGGGCACCGGTCGTCGGGCTGCGAAGAAGGTCGTGCAACGCCTGCGGCGGGGCAACCGGCCCCCGGCCGGAGGTGCCGTGCTCGCCGACAAGGTCGTCGAGCACTGGCGGTCGCATCCCGAACTCGTGTCGGACGCGCCGATCTTCGACTTCGTCCGACGAGACTGGGTCGATTCCATGCTTGGAGGTGATTCACAGCCTCGGCCGAGTTCCGTGGGGTTCCTGACGAACCTCATCGTCGCAGGGGGCTCGACGGACTGAACTGAGGGCGTCGCCATTTTCTTTGAGAACTGCTCAAGTATCCTTGCGCGGGTGGAACACCATCGGGTCTAATTGAGTCCGTGTGCCCCCGTTCGGGGTACCGGCTGCTCAGCACGCGAGTACCTCGGCGACGATCCCAGCGGATCACGCGGCGGCAGATGTGCAGGACCCCAGATTCGAAAAGGACGTTTTATGCGCCGCTCTCATTTCAGAGCACGTCATGTCGCCCCCACACCACGAATGTCCCGTCTCGCCCGCGTGCTTGCAGTCTTCGCGATCGGCGCCGTGCTGATCGCACCGGCTCTGCCATGGGCGCCGACGACTCCCGCCTCGGCAGCGGTCCTGCTCGGCACGGAGCCGACACGTCTCGTCGATCACACCGACAGCGCCGGCGTCGAGGTCGGTACGAAGTTCACTGTCGTCGAGAACGGCACGGCCACCGGCATGCGCTTCTGGAAGGTTCCGGGGGCGACGTCGTCGCACAATGGATCCCTCTGGTCGTCGAACGGCGTCAAGCTCGCGAGCGTGACGTTCAGCGGCGAGACCTCGTCGGGTTGGCAGACCGCCCGGTTCGCCCCGGGTGTGGCCCTGGCGGCCGGCAAGAGCTACGTCGTCTCCTACTACGCCCCCAACGGGCGGTATGCGGCGACGCACGACTACAAGAGCACGAGCACGAGTGCGGCCTTGCGCATCGAGGGCAGCGGCGGGGTGTACGCCTACGGGCGGAGCACGAAGTTCCCGACCCAGACGTACAAGAACAGCCAGTACTGGGTCGACGTCCTGTACGAGCCGGCCGCCGTGAAGCCGACCCCGTCGCCGACGGCAACGCCGACTCCGACGCCGACGGCCACCCCGACTCCGACGGCAACGCCGGCGCCCACGCCGACGCCGACGGCCACTCCGACCCCGACGCCCACTCCGACCCCGACACCGGCTCCGACACCGAAGCCGTCCACCGGATTCCCGTCGGCGGCCAACACCGGAGTGCCCGCGGGCACCGCGCTCACTCCGTACTCCGGCCCGTGCACGATCACGACCGCAGGCACGGTCATCAACGCGAGCACCGTCAACTGCTCGCTCTCGATCCGGGCCCAAGGGGTCGTGATCAGCAATTCGGTGATCAACGGCACCGTGAGCGGCGGAATGGACGGCCGTTCGTCGTTCACGATCACCGACAGCAATGTCAACATCGGCGCCCGCCCGGGCACCGGCATCGGCGACGGCATGTTCACCGCGACGCGCGTGCACGTGACCGGCGGCAACCGCTCGGTCAACTGCGCGCTCGACTGCACGGTCGAGAAGTCGTACCTGCACGGCCAGTTCCGCGACGACACCGGCGTGTACCACGAGTCGGGTGTGCGCATGGGTGCGAACAGCGTGATCCGTGGCAACACGATCGCCTGCGACGCCCCCGACGTTCCGCCGGACGCCGGCTGCTCGGCCGCGCTGACCGGCTACGGCGACTTCGCGGTGGTCGAGAACAACACGATCGACGGGAACCTGTTCATCGCGGGCTCGGGCGGATACTGCGCCTACGGCGGGTCGTCTGCCGGCAAGCCGTACTCCAGCGGAACCAACAACATCAGGTTCACGAACAACGTCTGGCAGCGCGGGAGCAACGGCAAGTGCGGCGCCTTCGGCCCCATCACGTCGTTCGACTCCTCGAAGCCCGGCAACGTGTGGACCAACAACACCTGGGAAGACGGAACGGCGGTTCGCGCAGCGAACTGAGCTACCACTCGACGAGCGCGAGCTCGCTGTAGAGGTAGTCGACCTCCGCTTCTGTACGCGCCCCCCGACTGAGGAACATCCTCGGCCGGGGGGCGCTCACGTCGACGCCGAGCGAGGGTTCGAAACCGAGGACCCGCCGCTCGGCGAGCGTGGCGATCGCACCGTGCCGCAGCAGCAGGTGGGATCGCACCCGGGGCCAGGCGTCGCGGAGCAGCCGGCGGCTGCCGCCGACATGGATCGGCGTCGCGAAGACGGGGATGCCCTTCCGGCGGTCCTTGCGCACGATGAGGTAGCTGTATTCGCCGTCGTCGCCGACGACGACCAGGTGCCGGGCGGCGCCGGCGCGATGGTCCCGGTACACGACGGCGTCCTGCCCGTCGAGCACGCGCTCGATCACCGCCGGGTCATCCGACACGCGGATGCCCCGCCGGCCCGGCGCGGGCAGGTTGAGCGTCAGACGCGTGCGGCCGTCGAGCCGCGCGAAGCCGAGTCGCTCGTTGAGCGCGACGACGTTGCCGCTCGGAGACAGGTCGGTGAAGTCGTATCCGCGTTGCCCGATGATCGCGCGAAGCAGCCGGAAGCTGTGCACCCGATACGGCTCCAGCACGCAGAACGCGGCGAGGTTGCAGACCGGCAACCGCCCGTGGTCGCCCGGGCGCCGCGAGTACACGGCCACGTAGACGCCCACCACGGCCGAGTCGGAGACGAGCTGGAAACCGTGGTTGGGGGAGTCGGTCTCCCAGGGCGGCGACAGGAGCCTCCGCCAGCCGGCGACGGGCACGCGAGTGTTGAGATGCGCATGGAGGAATGCTGCGATGACCTCGGCATCCTCATCGCGGATGGGTCGCAGTTCGACCGAGGCACGATCCATGTTCCGAATCGTACC
Source organism: Agromyces badenianii (assembly GCF_003070885.1). NCBI lineage: Bacteria > Bacillati > Actinomycetota > Actinomycetes > Micrococcales > Microbacteriaceae > Agromyces > Agromyces badenianii. Next base: position 2,547,463 of record NZ_CP028913.1, on the reverse strand, counting down.
CGCACCCGTGAGGGCGCCCCGGTATCCTGCTCCTTGAGTCGATGATCAGGGAGGAATCCGATGCCGAGCGTCGTGATCGCCGCGCACAACGAGGAACGGGTTCTGGGGCCCGTCCTCGATGCCGTCCTTCGGCAGGACGTCGTCGACTGGGACGTCATCGTCGTCGCGAACGGCTGCACGGATCGGACTGCGCAGGTGGCGGATCGGCCGGGGGTCACCGTCGTCGACCGGCCGGAGCCGGGTAAGGCCGGAGCGCTCAACGCCGGCGATGCGATCGCGACCGGCTTTCCTCGCATCTACCTCGATGCCGACATCGTCGTGCCCGAGGGCGGCCTCGCGGCGATCCTCGAACGATTCTCCGAGAACCCGGCTGCGCTCGTGGTCGTGCCCCGGCGGCGACTCGACATCGGCGGCCGGCCCTGGCCGGTTCGTGCGTACTTCACCATCAACGAGCGACTCCCGGCGTTCCGCCGCGGTCTCTTCGGCCGTGGCACGATCGCCGTGTCGGAGGCCGGTCGCGCCAGGTTCACGACGTTCCCCGCACTGATCGCCGACGACCTGTTCCTCGACTCCCAGTTCACGGACGGCGAGAAGGTCGAGGCCGGCGACGTCGAAGTCGTCGTCGAAACCCCGTTCACGACCCGTGACCTGCTCCGCCGGCTGGTGCGGGTGCGGCGCGGCAACGCGCAGCTGCGTGCGGCTGCGGCCTCCGGTCAGGTCGACGTGCAGGTGCGCCCGTCCGACCGTTGGGCCTGGCTGCGCGACGTGGTGCTGCCCGCACCGCGGCTCGCGTTCGCCGCCATCCCCTACCTGGCGATCACGGTGACCGCGGCCCTGCTCGCGCGACGTGCGGCGAAGGCCGGCGCCTGGGGGCGTGACGAGAGCACTCGAGGCCGGGCGGGCAGCCCCGTCGAAGGAACCCAGTCGTGACGATCCACGTGTGCTTCCACGGCATCGGAACCCCCGGGCGGGAGCGCGAGCCCGGCGAGGCGCACTACTGGATGGCGCGTGACGTCTTCCATGACGTGCTCGACGTCGTCCAGGCGCATCCTCACGTCCGTCTCAGCTTCGACGACGGAAACCGATCCGACCTCGAGGTCGGCCTCCCCGCATTGCGGGAACGCGGCCTGCGGGCCACCTTCTTCGCGCTCGCCGGGAGACTCGACGATCCGGCGAGCCTCGGCCCGGGCGACCTCCGCGAGTTGCGCGACGCGGGCATGGCGATCGGCAATCACGGGTGGTCGCACGTGCCGTGGCGCGGGCTCGACGACGACGAGGCGCGGCGCGAGCTCCTCGACGCCCGCGAGGCGCTCGCCGAGGCGAGCAGGGGGCCGATCGAGGAGGCGGCATTGCCGCTCGGTCGGTACGACCGGCGACTGCTCGGGCGGCTGAGGCACGCCGGGTACCGCACGGTCTACACGAGCGACCGATTCCCGGCGCGAAGTTCCGCCTGGCTCCAGCCGCGATACAGCGTGACCGAACACGACACGGCGGAGACGATCCGGCAGATCGTCTCGCACTCGCCGGGGCCCCGGGACGCTCGCAATGCGATCGCCAGCATGGTGAAGCGGATTCGCTGATCAGCCCGCCGATTTGAGGCATGATCGGTTTTACGGCCGGTGTCGGTACCCTAGTACCGCGATGACAGGTGGGAGGAGGCGATCGTGACCGTTCGAGAGATTCTGATCGCCATGCTCCGGCACTGGTACATTCCGCTCCTCCTGCTCACCGGCACCGGCCTCCTCACGGTCATGCTGGCCCAAGACGGAGGCATCTACACGACCCGCACGGTCGTCTCGTTCATGCTGCCGGCGGCGACCAGCCTGCAGCCGTCGAACGGAATCAGGGACACGAGCATCATCGCGTTCGCCGGGACCGTCGCCCAAGAGATCAACAACGGCCGCCCGCCGGCGCGGTACTCGACCGACGATGCACCGTTCTACGGCGCCGGAGTCCGCGAGGGCGTGATCGTCGGGCTGCCGAACGCGGGCAACCAGTGGATGCCGTACTATCCCCGAGCCGAGATCGACATCCAGATCGTCGGGCGCACCCGCGAATGGGTCGAGGCGAAGCAGACCGAACTGGTCGACCGGGTGCTGGAGGTCGCCGAGACCCAGCAGTCGGCGGTGGCGGCGCCCGGCTCGCGGATCACGGCCGCCGTCGTCCCCCTCACCCTCAACATCGAGCACGTCGCCGCGACACGAAGCGGCATGGTGTCCGCGGGTGTGGCGATGCTCGCCGCAGCGCTCATCGTGAGCGGGTGGCTCTGCGTGACGGTCGAGCGATGGCGCTCGGCCAGAAGGACCCGGCGGAGGGCGCCCGCAGGGCGCCCCTCCAGCCGACTCTTGGAAGGGCAGACAACGTGAACCTCGCCGAAACCCTACGCGGCCTCTGGAGACGCTGGTACATCGTCTTTCCCGGCATCATCATCGCCGCCTGCGCCGCGTTCGCGGCGTGGTTCCTCGTGAGCCCCGGCTACGAGCGGAGCGCGACGCAGCTGCTCCTCCCCGGTGCGGTCAGCCTGCCCGAGGGCGGAAACCCGTATCTCTTCCTCGGCGGACTCTCCCAGCCCGCGGACGTGCTCGTGCGCGCGGTCGGAGCGGAGAACGTGATCGGCGAGATCACGAAGGAGCATCCCGACGTCGAGGTCGAGATCTTGCGAGACAGCTCCACGTCCGGACCGGTGATCCTCATCACCGTGACCGCGAAGTCGGATGAGGTCGCCGAGGAGGTCTTGGCCGAGCTCGTCGATCGCACGGCGATCGTGCTCGACGAGCTGCAGGAGAGCGAACAGATCCTCCCCGACAATCGCATCACGGTCGTGCCGCTCACGATCGACGACGAGAGCGTGCTGCAGCAGCGCAGCCGAATCGTCGCGAGTGCCGGGGTGGGCGTCGTCATCGCGGTGCTCGCCCTCCTCCTCGCCGCCCTCGTCGATGGGCTCAGCATCCGCGGGCGCCGGCGTCGGGCGGCCGTCGACTGGATGGGTGCCGACCACCCCGACCCCGGAACACCCGGTGGCGGCGATGACGACGACGCAGCGGGGCCGAGCGACGACCATGCGCCGCGTCCCCCTCGAACGTCGGCGAGGTCCCGGCCCGCCGACGACCCCGACGAGTCCGACAGGTCCGACGACTCCGACGGCGACGACGACTCCTCCGTGCTCGAAGGGTGGCCGGCATCGCCCCCCACGCCACGGTCGAGCTGAGGCCGACATGGTGGCACCGGAGGCCCCGTGGCGGCCGGTCCGAGCGCTCGAGCACCAGGGCATCATCGCCTGGCGCGGCGTGGACGCCGTCACGCTCCTGACCGTCTACCTGGTCTTGCTGATGGCGGTGCCCTCGGCGATCAGGATCACGGCGCTCGGCGAACTCGGACGCCCATCGCTCGTGTGGGGCGTCGTGCTGTTCGGCTGGTGGGTCATCTCGCGACTGCAGGCGCAGGCGCTCGACGTGGCGCCGGTATCGCAGCCCATCCGGTTCGCGTTCGTCGCGCTCCTCGTGATCGCGCTCGTGAGCTTCGCCGCCGCGATGCTCCGCGGCCAGCCCGCCGACCAGATCAGCCCGGCCACCACGGCTGTCATCCGTCTGCTGTCGTGGGCCGGCGTGCTGTTCACGGCGATGGACGGCATCCGCACCATGAACGACCTCAAGCGGATGCTCCGCCGGATCGGCATCGCCGCCGGCCTGCTCGCGGGGCTCGGCGTGGCGCAGGCGGTGTCCGGTCAGTCGTTCATCGACTTCTTCGGGTCGATCCCGGGGCTCAGCGGCATCGAGGGCGGTGACGGGAGCGTCGCCGAACGCGGCGGGTTCGCCCGCTCTTCGGGCACCGCGCTGCATCCCCTCGAGTACGCGACGGCGCTGAACGCCGCGTTGCCGTTCGTGATCGCGGCCGGGATCTCGCACGGCTTCCGTTTCGAACGCGGCAAGGGGTCGGTGATCTGGTGGGTGCCGGTGGCGCTCATCGCGATCTCGGCCCTGCTCGGCGTCTCGCGGTCGGCGATCATCGGACTGGCCGTGGCCTCGCTCCTCATGATCCCGGCGTTCCCGCGGCGCGCGCGTGGCTGGGTCATCGGCGGCGGGGCCACGCTCGTCGTCGCCGTGATCGTCGCCGTGCCCGGCCTCTTCTCGCTGACGTCGTCGCTGTTCGTCGGCGCCGCGAACGACCCGAGCACGCAGTCCCGAACCGGCGGCCTCGAGCGCGCCCCCGAGTTCGTGGCGGCCTCGCCCTTCTACGGGGCGGGATTCGGCACGTTCCTGCCGCGGTACTACATCTTCGACAACCAGTGGGTGCTCATCGCGGTCGAGCTCGGGATCCTCGGCGTCCTGGCCTTCGCGGCGGTGATCTTCACGGCCATCTGGAGCGCGATGGTCGCTCGTCGTCAGTCGGGGCAGGCGGATGTGCGCCTGATCGGGCACGCGCTGGCGGCATCCGTGTTCACGGTCGCGCTGCTCTTCGCCTTCTTCGACGGACTGGCCTTCCCGATGGCCGGCGGCCTGCTGTTCCTCATCATCGGCCTGTGCGGCAGCGTCCGAACGATCGGTGCCGCGGATGCGGCGCTCGGTTCGGCCCTCGTTCCAGCGGCGAATCGTCGTCTGAGCTGATCGCGCGGCGCACGCCGATCGAGCAGCGAGCAGCGAGCAGCGAGCAGCGACCAGCGAGCGGCGAGCGGCGAGCCTCAGACGCGGACGCCCCCCAGCCATTCCGGACTCCGCGTCTGGCGGAGGCGCCGCGGACTCAGCAGATCCTGGATCGCCGCCCTGCTCGCCCGCTTGCCGAGCAGCGTCCGCGTCGATTCCCGCACGACGGTCGCAAGCCAGAAGACCGCGGTCGCCGCCGGGCCGTTCCGTGCCCGGAACAGTCGAACCCGGTTGGCGACGAGCAACGACCACTGACGCGGAGAGTCCGCGGACCCGCCCTCGAGGTGGATCGCGGTCGCCCGCGGCTCGTACCAGGTCGCGAAGCCGAGGTCCCTCGCACGCAGGTCGAACTCGGTCTCCTCGGAGTAGAGGAAGTACGACTCGTCCCAGTCGCCGCACGCCGCCCAGCACGCCGAGCTGACGAGCTGCGTCGAACCCTCGGCCCAGTCGGTGCTGCGGGCCGCATCGTAGAGCCGTCGGTCGGTCACGATCTCGCCGAACACGGGCGAGGCGCCGACCCGTTCGGCGCCGACCAGCGCGTCGGCCCATGCCCTCGCGAGCGTCGGCTCTCGCCGCAACGACCAGATCAGTTCGCCTTCGGCGTCGAGCAGTCGAGGCACCGCGATCCCGATCTCGGGCGAGAGTCGGGCGTAGAGCACGGCGAGGCATCCGGCACTCAACCGCACGTCCGCGTTCACGATGAGGTAGGCGTCCCGTGGTCCGGCGGCGCGAACGGCGGCGTTGACGCCCGCGGCGTAGCCGCGGTTCTCGCCCACCTCGACGACCGTGGCATCGGGGGCCCAGCGCTCGAGCTCGGCGATCGTGCCGTCGGCCGAGGCGTTGTCGGCGACGACGAGGTGCCAGTCCGTGCCGATGGCGCCCGCCGCGAGCGATCCGACGAACTCCTCGATGAGGTCGGCGCTGTTGTAGGTGACGACGCAGATGGCGATGCTGGGCTCGGTCATGGCGCGCGTCTCAGACGGGTCGGAGCGGATGCCGGCCGTTCACCGGCGCGATCGAGAGGACTCCGTCGGATTCCTCGTAGCGCTCCCCGGTGCGCGGGCAGATCCACTGGTCGCCGCCGTCATGCCGCAGCGGCACACCCGCCGTGCCGACCCAGCCGACTCTGCGGGCGGGCACGCCGACCATGAGCGCGTAGTCCGGCACGTCGTGCACCACGACCGCCCCGGCCGCGACGAGGGCCCATTGACCGATCGTGATCGGAGCGACGCAGACGGCGCGGGCGCCGATGGAGGCCCCGCGGCGCACGGTCACGCCGACGCTGTTCCAGTCGTCGGAGGTCTTGGCGGTTCCATCGGGATTGACCGCGCGCGGGTACTCGTCGTTGGTGAGCACGACCGCGGGGCCGATGAAGACGCCGTCCTCGAGGAAGGCGGGTTCGTAGACGAGGGCGTCGTTCTGCACCTTGCAGCGGTCGCCGACGACGACGCCGGGCCCGATGTACACGCCCCGACCGATGGTGCACTGTTCGCCGATCACCGCGCGCTCGCGGATCTGGGTCAGGTGCCAGACGGTCGTGCCGTCGCCGATCGAGCAGTCGGGGTCGATCTGGGCGCTCGCCGCGACGCGCACTTCCGGCTCGTGATCGAGGTTCACGTCATCAGGCATCGCCGGCATGATCGGGAGGCTCCTTCGGCGGGATTCGGGTGTCCGACGCCGTTCGGCGCATGGACCGATGGCTGCTTCGAGCGACGATACGCGGAATGCCGTCGTTCCACCTCCCCCAAAGCGGGTCACCCTCAGAGTGGGGATGCCGCGCGCGGCCCGTTGGCACGAAGCTGGAGGATGGCAGGGATCGTGCCGCGCGCCGATCGCTGCCAGGGGCGACGCGAGACGAGGCGAATGTTGGAACTGGAACGTCCGCGATGGCTGCGCTGGGCGCTCATCGGGTACGTCGTGCTCGCCGCCCTCCTGCTCCTCCTTCCGGTCTCCTTCGGCGGCTCGGTCGGGGCGATCGGGCTGTGGGCTCGCGAGCAGCTGGGATGGCTCGGCATTCGAGACGGCATGATCGAGTTCGCCGCCAACGTCGCCCTCTTCGTTCCGATCGGGGTGATCCTGGGTCTCGCAGTGCGTCGATTCTGGCTCGGATTCACCCTCGCCGTCGCCTTCTCGGCCGGTGCCGAGCTGGTGCAGGTGTTCCTCCCGTCGCGTGTGGCGAGCCTTCGCGACGTCGTGGCCAATGTGCTGGGAGCCGTCGTCGGCACGTTCATCGCCGCCATCATCACCGCCGTGCGACGATCGAGGGCCGAGGCCCGCACCGGTGTCGGAGCGGCAACGGATGCTTCGCGGTGAGCGACATCGACGAGCTCCTCATCATCGGGGCGGGCATCGTGGGTCTCGCCACGGCCCGCGCCGTGCTCGAGCGCACTCCGGACGCGAAGATCACGATCCTCGAGAAGGCCGACGCCGTCGCGACCGGACAGACGGGCCACAATTCCGGGGTCGTGCATGCGGGCCTCTACTACGCACCCGGTTCCCTGAAGGCCGAACTCTGTCGCGAGGGCCGGCTCGCGACGATCGAGTTCTGCGAGGCGAACGGCGTTCCGCTCGGCCGCATCGGCAAGCTCGTCGTCGCGACCGACGAGTTGGAGGTCGAGCGCCTGGGCGCGCTCGCCGCTCGAGCCGCCGCGAACGGCATCGAGATCGAGCGCATCGGTGCCGAGGCCCTCTCCGAGCTCGAGCCGAACATCAGCGGTCGCGCCGCCGTGCTGTCGCCCGGAACTGGCATCGTCGATTACGGTCTCGTCGCGCGAACCATGCAGGCCCAGCTCGAGGCGTCGGGCGTGCGCGTGGTCTTCGGCGCCGACGTCGTGTCGATCGACGAACGCAGCGGGGCGGGCGGCGGCGAGGTGCGCGTCCGCACGGCCGACGGCGCCGAGTACCGTGCCGAGCGGCTGGTCGCGTGTGCCGGCCTGCAGGCCGACCGCATCGCCCGGCTCGGCGGGCTTCCAGCCGACTTCCGGATCATCCCGTTCCGCGGGGAGTACTTCGAGCTCGACGGGCGAGCCGAGCTCGTGCGACACCTGATCTACCCCGTGCCCGACCCGTCGATGCCCTTCCTCGGCGTGCATCTCAGCCCGACGATCGACGGCCGCATCACCGTGGGGCCGAACGCGGTGCTCGGCTTCGCCCGCGAGGGCTACCGGCGGGGCGCGATCTCGCCGGCCGATACGTTCGACTACCTCCGGTACCCGGGGTTCTGGCGCATGGCGGTTCGCCACCGTCGCGCCGCGGTGGTCGAGGCACGCAACTCGCTGTTGCGCCGGAGCTACCTCGCAGAGTGCCGTCGCTATGCGCCAGAGCTGCGCCTCGACGACCTCGGCGAACGGTTCGCCGGCGTTCGGGCGCAGGCCGTGCGCCGTGACGGCACGCTCGTGGAGGACTTCCTCTTCGAGCGCACGGCCCGGCAACTGCACGTCTGCAATGCGCCGTCACCGGCGGCGACGTCGGCGATTCCGATCGGCCGCCTCATCGCCGAGCGACTGGTGGAGCAGGCGGCCTGACCCGCCGGCTCGCGCTCGGCCGCGGGGCGGCGCCGCTCTGGTACGCGCCGACCGTCTAGTACGCGCCGACCGGCCGAACGACCACGCGCACCGTGCGCCAGATGAGCATGAGGTCGCCGGTGAGCGACCAGTTCTCGACGTAGTAGAGGTCGAGCCGCACGCTCTCGTCCCAATCGAGGTCCGACCGGCCGCTTACCTGCCAGAGCCCCGTGAGGCCCGGCTTGATGAGCAGTCTGCGGTGCACGTGCTCGGCGTATCCGTTGACCTCTTCCGCGAGCGGCGGCCGGGGCCCGACCATGCTCATGTCACCCCGCAGCACGTTCCAGAGCTGGGGGAGCTCGTCGAGCGAGTGCTTCCGCAGGAAGCGCCCGGTGCGGGTGACCCTGGGGTCGTCCTTGAGCTTGAACAGCAGGCCTGATGCCTCGTTCCGCTCGAGGAGTTCGGCCCGCACCCGATCGGCGTCGGGGATCATCGAGCGGAACTTCATGAGCTTGAACGTCTTGCCGTCGCGGCCGACGCGCTCCTGCGTGTAGAGGATCGAACCCGGACCATCGAGCCTGATCGCCAGTGCGATGCCGATCAGCACGGGTGCGATCGCGAGGAGGCCGAGCGCGGAGGCGAAGATGTCGAACCCGCGCTTGAGCGCGTGCTTGCCCCCGTCGAACTGGGGGATCTCGACCTGGATGAGCGGCAGGCCGTCGATCGGCCGGAAGTGGATGCGCGGGCCGGCGACGTCCGTCAGTCGACTCGAGAGCACGAGGTCGGCCCGAGTGCCCTCGAGCTGCCAGCTGAGCCGGCGCACGTAGTCGTCTTCGTCACGGGTGAGGCCCGCGAGGATCACCGCGTCGGCGCCGAGGTCCCGTGCGCTCTGCGCGACCTCGTCGAGGCCCGCGACGATCGGAACGCGCTCGCCGCCGGCATCGATGAAGGACTGGCCGGGGGCGTCGATGGCGGCGCCCACGACGTGGTAGCCCGCGCCTGAGCGTTCGAGGATCTGCCGGGCCACGTACTCGACCTCTCGCCGGGAGCCGGCGATGATCGCGCGCGAGAGGTAGTCGCCGCGGTCCCGGCGGCGCAGCAGCCACTTGCGCCACAGCCAGCGGTCGATCAGGATGCCGAGGAGGCCGATCGGAAGCGCCACGAGCACGAACGACCGTGCGAACTCGACTCGGGTGATGACGAAGACGAGCGCGAGCAGGCCGAAGGCGAGCGCGGTGGAGTTCGCGACCTGACGGTATTCGGAGGCCCCCATGCCGAGCACCCGTTCGTCGCGAGTGTGCGCGGCCGCGAGGAAGGTCAACCAGGTGGCGACCGTGAACGCGGCGATGACACCGAACGCGAGCGGCGAGGCGGTTGCCGCGGGTTCGAACACGATGGCGGCGCCGAGTGACACGACGACGCTCGCGACGACCACGATCGCGTCGGTGATGACGAGCCGGGTCCTGAACCGGCGATCCCACGCGGTGGGCTCGATGGCCGCCTCGCTGACACGGCGCAGCCGCGGCGGGGCCTCCACGTCTCCGAGTTCCCGCGATCGCCACTGGGCGCGTCCGCGCTGGGCCGGCGCACGCCGGGACGGGATCGCGCGGGTGGAGGTCATCGGATGCCCCCGCGACTCTGCCGCAGCAGGGAACGGGTTCGGGCACGTCGGATTCGGGGCGAAGACGGCCGAAAATGCCGTCGCTGAAGCGAATCGCTCACGGGTATCCACCTGCATTTCGGGTATGCGTTGGGCGCTATCGGGTACTGCGAGGCGTCGGGCCCTGGGTAAGGAGTTCCGACCGAGCATGAGCATTGCTCGTCCCGCAGTTGCGAGACTACGAGTGATCGCGCGAGCGCAGCAGCCCCCTTTCGGGGTCTCCCCCGATCGGGGGGTGGTTTCACCCGCGGCTCACCCCGCGGCTCAGCCGGTTGCGACGCTCGCCCGACGGCCCCGACGGCCGCGACGGCTCCCGCCGGAGGACGCGAGCACGACGATGCCCGCGGCGAGCACGAGGAGGCCGAGCAGCGCTCCGGGCGTGAGCGCCTCGCCGAGCAGGGCGACGCCGAGGATGGCGGCGGTCAGCGGCTCGGCGAGCGTCAGGGTCGAGACCGTGGCCGGCGCGAGACCGCCGAGCCCGTAGCCGAAGAGCAGGTAGGCGACGGTCGTCGTGACGAGCCCGAGCCAGAGCGCCATCGCGAGGCCGGGGCCGGTCGCGAGCCACGAGGCATCCGTCGCCGCGAAGACCGGGATGCTGAAGAGCGCTGCCGTGCCGAAGAGCGCACCCATGCTCGAGGAGCTGCTCCAGCCGCGATCGAGCAGCGCCTTCGCCGCGAGGGTGTAGACCGCGTACGAGGCGCCGGCGCCGAGCGAGGCGGCGAGGCCGAGCGGCTCGGACCCGACCGACCCGCCTTCACCGCCACCGGTGGCGGCGGCGAGGATGCCGACGCCGACGGTCGCGATCGCCGTCGCGATCGCCCAGCGGTGCCCGGGATACCGGCGTCGGATCGCCCAGTCGAGCGCGCCCGTGATGACGGGCGCCGAACCGAGCGCGACGACCGTGCCGACGGCCACCCCGTTCGCGGCGGTGCCGGCGAAGAAGGCGGGCTGATAGGCGAGCACGCCCGCGGCGCCGATGGCGACGAGCAGCCAGGCGGGCAGCGGATGCCGCGTGCCGACGCCGGGCGCCGGCGCGGCGGGTGTCCCGGCCGCACCGTGCCGGCGTCCGGCGAAGTGCAGGATCAGCGCGACGAGCCCGAGGGCGCCGCCGCCGATCAGGATGCGAGCGGCGCCGACCGAGGCGGCGCTCGCCTCGGGGCCGAGCGCCTGCGCGGTGCCCGTGGTGCCGAAGCAGACGGCCGCGAGCAGCACGGCGGTCACGAATCGCATGGCATATTGTTACACAATCCGCGTGCCGACGTCTCTCGCCCGCCACCCTCCCGCCCATCGGAACGCTGTGCGAGACTCGATCCGGGGCGGGTCGAACGGGGGCGTCGATGGGTGATGAGCAGCTCGCAGCGCAGCAGGCCGTGACGGATCCGGGCCGCGGCCTCACCGCCGCCGACGTCGAGGCCCGCGTGCGCGACGGCCGGGCGAACGTCGCCGACGACGCGTCGAGTCGCAGCATCTGGAGCATCCTCCGGGCCAACGTCTTCACCCTCTTCAACGGCATCGTCGTCACCGGGTTCCTGCTCCTCCTGATCCTCGGCCGCTGGCAGGACGCGCTCTTCGGCATCGCGGCGATCACGAACGCGGCGATCGGCGTCGTGCAGGAGTATCGGGCCAAGCGCGCCCTCGACCGGCTCGCCCTGCTGCATGCGCCGCGCGCCCGCGTCGTGCGCGACGGCGTCGAGGGCGAGATCGACGTGCGCGGAGTGGTCGAAGACGACGTGCTCGTGCTGCGCTCGGGCGACCAGGTCACGGCCGACGGCCGGCTCGTCGACGGCGTGCGCCTCGAGGTCGACGAGTCGCTGCTCACGGGCGAATCCGAACCCATCGACAAGGCGCCGGGCGACCGGGTGCTCTCGGGTTCGATCGTCGTCGGCGGGCAGGGCCGGGCGATCGTCACCGACGTCGGCGATGCCGCCTACGCATCGAAGCTCACCGCCGAGGCGAAGCGGTTCTCGCTCGTCGGCTCCGAGCTCCGCAGCTCGATCGACCGCATCCTGAAGTGGATCGCTTGGGCGATCTTCCCGATCATGATCATCGTCGTGAACGCCAACATGGTGGCTGCGGGCGGCTGGAGCCGCGCCATCGAGACAGGGCAATGGCGCGACGCGGCCGTGGCATCCGTCGCCGCCGTGATCGCGATGATCCCGCTCGGCCTCGTGCTCATGACGAGCATCGCCTTCGCCTTCGGCGCCGTGAAGCTCGGTTCGCACAACGTGCTCGTGCAGGAGCTGCCGGCCGTCGAGGGCCTCGCCCGGGTCGACCTCATCTGCCTCGACAAGACCGGCACGCTCACGAGCGGCGAGGTTCGCTTCGACGGCGTGCACCCGCTCGACGATGCCCAGCCCGCGGGCTGGCGGCTCGCGTTGGCCTGGAACGGCGCGGAGCCCGACGCGAATGCGACGGCGCGCAGTCTGCGCGACGAGTTCCCGCTCGCGGCACCGCTCGAGGCGGCCTCCCGCATCGAGTTCTCCTCGGCGCGCAAGTGGAGCGCGGTCGCCTTCGGCGAGGGGGCCGGCGCCCCGGGCACGTGGGTGCTCGGCGCCCCCGAGTTCGTGCTGCGCGATGCGGCTTCGGCGGATGCCGCGGCATCCGCTGCCCTCGAACGCGCCGGTGCGCTCGCCGAATCGGGGCGGCGCACGTTGCTGCTCGCGCACGCCCCCGACCCGCTCGGCGAAGCGGATGCCGAGGCCGCCCGCCTGCCCCATGGGCTCACGCCCGTCGCGCTGTTGACGTTCCGCGAGGCCGTGCGCGACGACGCTGCCGAGACGCTCCGCTACTTCGCTCAGGAGGGCGTGGCGGTGCGCATCATCTCGGGCGACAACCCGCGCACGGTCGCCGCGGTCGCCCGCGAGGTCGGCCTCGACGCCGGCGACGGGTTCGACGCGCGTGAGCTCCCCGACGACCCCGACGAGCTCGGCGAGGTGCTCGAGCAGCACCTCGTCTTCGGCCGGGTCACTCCCGTGCAGAAGCGCGAGATGGTGCGTGCGCTGCGCGCTCGGGGCCACACCGTCGCGATGACGGGCGACGGGGTCAACGACGCGCTCGCGATCAAGGAGGCCGACATCGGCATCGCGATGGAGTCGGGTTCGGCGGCGACGAAGGCGGTCTCGCGCATCGTGCTGCTCGACAGCAGGTTCTCGCACATGCCGGGCGTCGTCGTCGAGGGGCGCCGGGTGATCGCGAACATCGAACGGGTCTCGATGCTCTTCCTCTCCAAGACCGCGTATGCGATCGCGATGGCGGTGATCTTCGGCGTCCTGCTCTGGCCGTTCCCGTTCCTGCCGCGACAGCTGTCGGTGACCGACGGGCTGACGATCGGCATCCCCGCGTTCCTCCTCGCCCTGCTGCCGAACGCGAGACGCTACGTGCCGGGGTTCCTGCGTCGGTCGCTGTCGTTCGCCGTTCCGGCGGGACTCGTCGTCGCCGTCGCCATCGCGGTCGTCTCGGGACACGCCCGCGCGCTCGGCTTCGAGGAGGCGGTCGTGCGCACGGCCTGCACGATCACGCTCGCCCTGATCGGACTCTGGATCCTCGCGGTGCTCTCGCGCCCGTTCACGTGGATCAAGACCGGGGTGCTCGCGGCCATGGTCGTGGGGCTCGTGCTCGTGACGACCGTGCCCATCGCGGTGCAGTTCCTCGAGTTCGAGCCGCTGCCGGTCGAGACGCTCGTCGATCTGGCGATCGTCGTGCCGATCTCGTGGATCCTCATCGAGGCGATCGGGTTCTGGCATCGCCGCCGGTTCGGCACGGCCTCGGAGATCGCAGAGCCCGAGCGTCGCAGGCGGCACGCCGGAGGCCGATAAGCTCGCGGATGTCGCGAGCGCGCTGCGGCGACGATGCCGCGCGCCATGCGACATCCGTCGACCCGAAACGGAAAGGCCCTCCTGTGCGCGCCGTGCTCTTCAACGCCTTCGGCGAGAACCCCGAACTCGTGGAGGTGCCGGAGCCCGAATGCCCGCCGCGCGGCGCGGTCATCCGGGTGCGTGCGACCGGCGTCTGCCGCAGCGACTGGCACGCCTGGATGGGCCACGACGACACGGTGTCGCTGCCGCACGTGCCGGGGCACGAGTTCGCGGGCGAGATCGCCGTGCTCGGCTCGGAGCTCGCCGCCGATTCCGGCTGGGCCGTCGGCGACCGGGTCACGGCACCGTTCATCTGCGCGTGCGGGCGCTGCGAGGAGTGCCGCTCCGGCAACGAACAGGTCTGCGACGCGCAGTCGCAGCCCGGGTTCACCCACTGGGGGTCGTTCGCCGAGTACGTCGCGATCGACGAGGCCGAGTTGAACCTGATCCGCCTGCCCGACTCGCTCGGCTTCGTCGAGGCGGCCTCGCTCGGCTGCCGGTTCGCGACCGCCTACCGGGCCATCGTCTCGCGCAGCCGTCTCGCGCCCGGCGAGCAGATCGCGGTGCACGGATGCGGCGGGGTGGGCCTCTCGGCCATCATGATCGCCGTCGCGGCCGGCGTGAAGGTCTACGGCGTCGACGTGTCGGATGCCGCGCTCGCCGCAGCGAAGGGCCTCGGCGCCGTGCCCGTGCAGGGCGGCGAGGGGGCGGCCGAGCGCATCCTCGAGGCCTCCGGCGGCGGGGTGGATGTCTCGGTCGACGCGTTCGGCTCGACGGAGACGTCGTTCGCGTCGGTGCGCAGCCTCAAGAAGCGCGGGCGGCACGTGCAGATCGGGCTCATGGTCGGCGACTCCGCGCTCGCCGCGATGCCGATGGACGCCGTGATCGCCGGCGAGCTCGAGATCCTCGGCAGCCACGGCATGGCGGCCCACGAGTACCCGTTCATGCTGAGCGCCGTCGCGTCGGGCGACTTCCGCCCGATCGAGCTCGTCGGGCGTCGCATCACGCTCGACGAGGTGCCGACGGCGCTCGCCGCGATGGGCAAGGCCGGGGGAGCAGGCTCGGGCATGACGGTGGTCGAGCTGTAGCACCAACGGCGAACGGGCCCCTCGTGCAGAGGAGCCCGTTCGCTTCGTCGTTCGAGGCCGCGTCTCCGCGGCCCTGCTTCAGCTCGCTCGGCGACGTGCCCGGATCACGAGCGCGAGCGCTCCGAGCAGCAGTGCGAGCGACGCGGCGATCACGAGCGGTGCGACGGTCGCGCCGGTCGAGGCGAGCGCCGCGGCACCGGTGCCGGCACTGGCGGTGCCGGTGCCGGCTCCGCCGGTGCCGGCGGCCGTCACGGTGAGGTCGTCCCAGCCGAGCAGCGTGCCGTCGGCCGACAGGACCGCGAGACGGTGCGCGCCGGCCGCGGTGTCCGCCGGAATGGTCACGCGAATCGTGCCGTCGGGCGAGACGGTCACCGTGCCGAGGTGCACGGGCGTGGAGAACAGCCACGCGTCGAGCATGTCGCCGGCGAGCTGTGCGCCGACGACGACGGTGATCGTCGCCCCGGCGCGCACGGTGCCGGGCACCGTGATCGAGCCGCGCGCACCGTCGGTGAGCGATTCCTCCGCGGGCGTGACCGGCGTGCCGGGCTCGCCCGACGCGACGCAGTCGATCGTGCCGGCGCGCAGGGCGTGCCCGCCGGTCGCCGCGTCGTCGGCGTAGATCACGGGCTTGGAACCGTCGGTGCAGCGTTCCTGCGGGGCGATCGCGAAGCCCTCGTTGTTGAGGTTCGGCATTCCGGTCGGTCGCTCGTAGAGCGCGGTCACGGCGAAGGTGCCGGCAGCGGCTCCCGACTGGGCGACGTCGAGCGTCGCCGTGCGGCCGTCGCAGGTGTCGTCGCAGACCGCCCAGAGCAGTTCGGTCTCGGCTTCGAATTCGAGATCCATTACGCCCGGGAAGCCGCTCGCGAACGCGGCGACGCGGTGGTACACCGTGCCCGTGAGGTCGAGGGCGTAGGCGTACACCATGCCGTTCGCCTCGAGCCCGACGAAGAACAGGCCGTTGCCGTGACCCGCGTAGTCGGCGGGGTCGTAGGCCGTTCCGGTGCTCGCATCGACGAGTCCGCGCTCGACGAGCCAGGCGTCGGGAACCCAGGCGATGGCCTCGAGTCCGCTGTTCGGCGCGATCGTCGGCAGGTCGGCGGCGATGTTCCACTCGGCCGTCGCCGAGAGGCTCGTGCCGCTGGCGCCGGCGTCGAAACGCAGGATCGACGGGCGGCTCACTCCGTTCGCGGCGTTGTTGCGCTCGCTCGACACGAAGATGCCGCCTGCGGCACCAGCATCGGTCAGGGCGACGCCCTCGGCATCGACGTCACCGGTGCCGTCGGCGTAGTGCAGGGCCTTGCCGTTTGCCCAGTCGCCGCTGTCGGGCGCCCAGACGCCGTCGGAGTCGTGCAAGCGGAAGAGCGTGCCGGGCCCGTTCTTCACGGCCCAGAGGGTGTCGGATGCCTCGGCATCCGTCGTGTCCGCCGGCTCGAAGGTGAGGCCGCTCATGTTGCCGTTGAAGACGCCGGCCGTGTCGACCGTCGAGACGTCGGAACCGCCCGGCCAGGCGTCGGCGGGCGTGCCGGGTCCACCCGGCGCGACGTCGGCGCAGTCGTTCGACGCGCCCTTCGTGGTGGCAGCGGTCAGCACGAACTCGCCGGTGCCGTCGGGGCAGCGTCCGTAGCTCGTGGCGGCGTGAGCCGTCCATGAGTAGCTGTCGACCACGGTCACCGAGTCGGGCAGGAGGAGTCGCACCGAGTCGTCGGCACCGAGGCCGTAGCCGAGCACCGACTCCTCGACGACGAGGAAGCCGCCGGCCGCGATCGTCGACCCGCCCGGGAGCACGGCGACGTGGTCGTCGACGCCGTCCTTCACGATCCAGCCGCTGACGTCGACGGCGTCGGCGCCCGGGTTGAAGAGCTCGGCCCAGTCGCCCGGCGCGCCGCCGCTCGACTCCACCTCGTTGACGCGGATGTCGGCCGCGACGGGGGGCTCGCAGTCGTTGGCCGCGCCCTTGGTGGTCGAGCGAGTGGCCTCGAAGGCGCCGATCACGTCGGGGCAGCGGCCGTAGCTCGTGGCGGCGTGCGAGGTCCACGAGGTCTGGTCGATGAGGGTCGTGCCGTCGGTGTCGAAGAGGCGTGCGGAGTCATTGCCACTGAGTCCGAACGCAGGCTCGGTGTCGACCGCGAGATACCCGTGGGCGGGCACGATCGTGTCGGCCGGCACCGTGAGCGCGTGGCTGTCGTCGTTGTCCCTGATCACGAGGCCCGAGGCATCGAGCTCGAAGTCTCCGATGTTCACGAGCTCGACCCAGTCGCCCGGCGTGCCGCCGTTCGACTCGACCTCGTTGAGACGCAGGTACTCTGCGGCATCCGGTTCGCAGTCGTTGGCGGCGCCCTTCGTGGTGGTGACGGTGACCGCGAATTCGCCGGTTCCGTCGGCGCAGCGTCCGTAGCTCGTGCTCGCGTGCGCCGTCCAGCTGTAGGAGTCGACGAGGGTGGTGCCGTCGGCGAGGTACAGTCGCGCCTGGTCGTCCTTGCCGAGGCCGAAGGAGATGACCGGCTTCTCGAGCACGAGGTGGCCGCCGGCGGGGATCGTGGTGGCAGCCGGGAGCTTCGAGGCGCTGCTGTCTTCGTTGTCCTTCACCACCCAGCCGGAGACGTCGACCGGCGCTCCGCCGGTGTTGACGAGCTCGATCCAGTCGCCCGGCGTGCCGCCGTCGGACTCGACCTCGTTGATGCGCACGCCGTCGCCGACGACACTCGACACGGCATGTGCCGGTGCGCCGACCGCGAGAAGCGGGAGTATCGCCGCGGTCGCGGCCAGAAGACTGAAGACGGGGCGGCGCCGGAACGACGTCATGGGGGCTCCTTCGGCAGGCGAGCTCAGGCGGCTCGCGGCAGGGCAACAGTGGCCGACGCCGTCGAACGCAGGGTGAACTCGGGGCGAACGACGCATCGCGCGTGGTGTCTGTCCGCCCCGTTTCTTCGCCGCGTGCTTCCGGATTTTTCCCCCCGCGTGCTTCCGGAATTCGCATGTGCCAGTTCCCCCTCATTCACTGAGGCGGAACTGGCGCACCGATGAGAGGAGCTGGCGCACCGATGAGGCGGAACTGGCCAATGGACGAGGCGGGTAGGCGCACCGATGGGGGAGCTGGCGCACCGATGAGGGAGCTGGCGCACCGATGAGGGGGAACTGGCATACGGGGATCCGCGAACACGCGCGCGTCACCGGAGCAGCAACGGGGCTGACAGTGGTCGGCGGCCGCGAGACGCGCCAGAATGGGGCGATGGACCCAGTGGCGGCGCTCGAGGAGATCGCGTTCCTGCTCGAGCGAGACCGTGCCTCGGCCTTCAAGTCGAAGGCGTTCCGACGGGCCGCCGACGTCATTCGACCACTCGGGGCCGATGAGGTCGCAGCCCGGATCGCCGACGGCCGGCTGCAGCGCACCAGGGGCATCGGCGACACCACGTTCACGGTGATCGCGCAAGCGGCGGATGGCGCGGTTCCCGCCTACCTCGCCGAGCTGCGGACCCGCACGGGGCTCTCGCCCTCGGGCACGCCGACGGGTCTCCGTGCCGAGCTGCGGGGCGATCTGCACAGCCACACCGACTGGTCCGACGGAACGACGAGTCTCGAGACGATGGCCCGCGCCGCCGAGGCGCTCGGCCTCGAGTACCTCGCCGTCACCGACCATTCGCCGAGCCTTCGCGTCGCCAACGGGCTCAGCGGCGAGCGCCTCATCGCGCAGCAGGGCGTCATCGACGAGGTGCAGGCGACGGTCGGCGGCATCCGATTGCTGCACGGCATCGAAGTCGACATCCTGCTCGACGGCGCTCTCGACCAGACGGCCGAGCTGCTCGGCCGTCTCGACCTCGTCGTCGCGAGCGTGCACTCGAAGCTCCGCACCGATGCACCCGAGATGACGAAGCGGATGCTGCGCGCCATCGCCGACCCGCACACCAACGTGCTCGGGCACTGCACCGGCCGGCTCGTCGAGGGTTCGCGCGGCACCCGGCCGCAGTCGACGTTCGACGCGCACGCCGTGTTCGAGGCCTGCGCCGAGCACGGCGTCGCGGTCGAGATCAACTCACGGCCCGAGCGGCAGGATCCTCCCGACGAACTCATCGGGCTCGCCCTCGAGGCGGGCTGCCTGTTCTCGATCGACAGCGATGCGCATGCCCCGGGGCACCTGACGTTTCTCGAGCTCGGTGCCGCGCGTGCCGCGGCCAACGGCGTGCCCGCCGAACGCATCGTCACGACGTGGCCGGTCGAGCGGCTGTTGGAGTGGAGCCGCGACCGCAACGGCTGAGTCCGACCGCGACTGTAGTCGGTCGCGGGCGCATCCGTCGTCGGCCGTCGTGCGAGCTACCTGGCGCGCACCTCGGAGACGATGGCGTCGACGTCGGATTCGGCGGCGGGTAGGCCCGCGTCCTCGAGCCGCTGGCGCACCATCGTGTGCAGGTCGTCGACCGCCCCGAGTTCGAGGTCGCTCTTCACCTGGGCGGTGAGTCCGACGACCTTCTCATGCAGGGTCGCGTCGTCGTGGCCGTCTTCGATCGGTTCATTCTGCGCGTCCATGTTCCGATACTCGCATCGGGCGGTGAGCGGTCCAACCCCTTGACGGGTGCCGCGGGCCGTGCAGTGCGAACCCGCACCGAGTCGGACGGCGCTGCTGCGCGATGCGTTGACAATCGCCGTATTCGGCGGGCAGGCTGAGCGACATCGGGTTCGGAGGGGGACGCACCGTGAGCGATTGGACCGTCGAGGAACTCGACCGCATCGACCAGGCGGATGAGCTCCAGATCGCCTCCCGCCGACGTGACGGCTCACTGCGCCCGTACGTCACGATCTGGGTCGTGCGCGTCGGCGACGACCTCTACGTGCGCTCGGCGTACGGACCCGACAACCCGTGGTTCGTCCGAGCGCAGGCGAGCGGCACCGGTCGCATCCGTGCCGGCGGCGTCGAGCGGGATGTCTCGTTCGCCGAACCCGACCCCGATGTGCACGCCGCGATCGACGCGGCCTATCACGCGAAGTACGACGGCTACGGCGCGAAGATCGTCGGCACCGTCGTCGGCCCTCAGGTCGTGGCCACGACGATCCGGCTCGAGCCGGTGGTCTGACCGTTCGGCCCGCCCCCGCGGGTTCGCGCCGGATCGCGATCAGGATCGACGCTGCGGCTCCGGACCGATCGTCGGCGGCAGGTGCGGGCTCCGATGGATCTCGTACAGCCGGGCATGCCCTGGCGAGTCGGGATCGTCGACGATCGGCAGATCCGCCATGAAGAGGCGGATGAGGTGGGCGAGCTCACCGGAGTGGCTGAAGTTGATCGCGTGCGCCGCGCCCTCGATCTTCACGAGCAGCACGTGGTTGTCGGTGGCGGCGGCGACCTCCTGCACGCGGGCCGGCCCGGGCATCAGCGGGTCACGATCTCCGATGACGACGAGCGTCGGGATCCGCAGTGCGAGCAGTCGTTCGAGCGACGGGTACTGGGTCAGCGCCTGGAACATCTTGAACGTGCTCGGCACGCCGAATCGCAGGTAGTCCGGCACCGCGACCCGCATCATCCGCGGCGGTTCGCGCCTGCCGTCGCGCGTGAGCTGCCCGACGGCACGGCGTAGCGGCTGATTGTAGATCCCGCCCGCCGGTGAGACGAGGATGGCGCGTTCGATGCGTTCGGGATGGTGATGCGCGAACTCGAGGATGACGGGACATCCCATCGAATTGCCCACGAGCGTGACCGCATCGATGCCGCGGTCATCGAGGAACCGCACCGCGGCGTGGGCGAGGTCGGGCACGTCGAGCGCGTTCGCTGCCTTCCCGCTGCGACCGAATCCCGGCAGGTCGGGCACCAAGGTGTGGAACTCGTCGCCGAGTCGTTCGGCCGTCGGCAGGAGGTACCGGCCCGAGAGGCCGAAACCGTGCAGGTGCATCATCGCGGGGGCATCCGGTGGCACCGTCGACTCGCGATAGAACACGTCGATGTCATCGACGGTGGTCCACCGCTCGGCCAAGCTCGACGCCGGGTGCTTGGGAAGCCGCCTGGGACGCAGGCCGGGCGCGGTCTTCGTGCCCATACCGACGATGATCCTCGCCGCCCGCGCAGTCGTCAACAAATGCCAAGGGGTGTTCTCTTCTGAGCTGCGATCACCCAGGATTGCTCGCAGTCGTCGATTGACGCGTGCCCGGCGGCTAGCAGAGCTGACCGCAATCATCAACCCCCTAGCGCGTTCCGACCCGCTAGCCGGGCTTCGCGTACCGTTTCCTCCCGGAGGCCAAACTCCGGGAGGACGACGTGGGAAAACTTCACTACGACGGCAAGTCATTCGAG
The DNA here is from genome assembly GCF_003070885.1 of Agromyces badenianii. Classification (NCBI taxonomy): domain Bacteria; kingdom Bacillati; phylum Actinomycetota; class Actinomycetes; order Micrococcales; family Microbacteriaceae; genus Agromyces; species Agromyces badenianii. The sequence goes on along the minus strand of NZ_CP028913.1, from coordinate 2,526,444 downwards.
ATGGACGACCGCATGCTCGCCCACCTCCAACTGATCATCGGTGTGAAGCTTCGCCGCGGAGAGAACTTCTTCATGGCCTGGAAGGCGCCCGCCTCCTCCGGCGAGGGCCGGCGTGCCATCTGGATCGACAACGGCGTTCCGATCTATTTCGAGTACGCCGGAGGGCGAGAGCTGAGGCTGAACATGGCCTGGGCGGAGAAACTCGCCGACCAGGCGAGCAAAGGCGGCGGTCTGACGATCATGGCCGAAGACGTTCCGCTCATGCCCGAGGAAGACTGACGGCGCCGGCGCCGGCGCATGATCGCGACCCCCCTCTGACGACGAGAGCAGCATCGAGGCCGAATACGTGCAGCAACCAGGCAGGACGACGACGACGACCGTCGTGCACGGCATGGTGTTCCGGGTTCTCGCCACGGCGGCAGAGGATGCATCGGAACCGTGCACGTACGTCCTCGTCCACGGGGTCGGCGTGTCTCACCGGTCCCTTGCCCGCTTGCACGAAGAACTCGCCCGCACCGCTGACGTGTTCTCGATCGACCTGCCGGGGTTCGGGGGGCTCCCGAAACCGCACGGTGACGTGGACGTGGCGGGCATGGCGGCCGCACTCGGCGACGTGCTCGACCTTCTGGGGCTGACGAACGTCGTCTTGGTCGGCCATTCCATGGGTACCCAATGGGTCGTGGAACTCGCTGCCGCCCGCCCGCAGCTGGCGAAAGGGGTCGTCATCATCGGCCCGGTCACCGACAGCCGACACCGGTCGCTCGCCGCCCAGCTGATCGCACTCGCCGTCGACACGGTCGGCGAACCACCGAACGTCAACCGCGTGGTGTTCGCGGACTACCTCCGGTGCGGACCGAGGTGGTACCTGCGTCAGACTCGCCACATGGTGGAGTACCGGCTCGATCGCCGCGTCGAGGACCTCGCGATGCCGCTCCTCGTCGTGCGCGGCGGGAACGACCCCATCGCCGGAACGGAGTGGTGTCGCCGACTGCGGGATCACGCCCCGCATGGATCGCTCGTGATCGTCCCGCGCAATCGCCATGTCGTGCAGTACACCGCGCCCCGCGCCGTCGCCGCAGCAGTCCGGGCGTGGCTCACGGAGCATTCGAAACAGCAACATTCGCCGATCCCGGCGACGTGACCGCTCGCGCGTCAACCCCCTTGCTGCACTTCGTCGGTCGTTGGGAACATGACCGAAACGGGACTCACAAGGTCCCGCGGCCCCCGCTTCGCCGGGCGCCGCAATCGACGAGGAGGTTGACATGCACAGCACTGTCCGTCCCACAGGGGATCGCACGAGCTACGCCGAGACGCCCGTGCAGAAGGTTGCCCTCGCATTCGGCATCGTCTTCGTGGTCGTCGGCATCGCGGGGTTCATCCCCGGCTTGACGACGGGCCTCGAGACGATCCAGTTCGCCGGCCACGAATCGCAGGCACTTCTTCTCGGCGTCTTCCAAGTGTCGATCCTGCACAACCTCGTGCACCTGCTCTATGGCATCGTGGGTCTCGCCGCTGCGGCGAGCTTCGCGTTCGCGAAGAACTACCTGATCTGGGGCGGCGTCGTATACGCACTGCTGCTCCTGTACGGGCTCTTCCTCTCGGGCGACCACCCTGCGAACTTCGTCCCGCTGAACTCCGCCGACAACTGGCTGCACGGATTCCTCGCCGTGGCGATGATCGCGCTCGGCGTGCTGCTCGGCCGTCGCGACCGCGGTGTCCGTGCGGGCACGACGACAGGAGGGACGCGTACGGGGCGCTGATCGAAACGGATCAATGCCGTCGAAGAGATCCACTCGCCGCGGCGAACGGATCTCGCCTTCGGCCGCGTCTGTCTCTCAAGTGCGAATCGCGCGCCGCGACGAGAAGGGTTCACCAGGCCGTCGCGGCGCGCAGAACCGCAGGGGAAACGGTTCGCAGACAGTCTGACGTCGAACCGGCGACGACGAAAACGAACAGGCGGGATGCCCCCTATGGCCCCGCTCTCATGACAGGATGTGACGCGAGCCGGGGGAATCACTCCGGATACGCGGGCAGGTTCCTCGCCTGGCCGTCTGGTCCCGGTCTCCCGATCCGCCCACGGTGACGTCGTCGAGTTCGGCGACTCCGTGTTCGTCGGCAACCAGCGCGTCCTCAACGAGAAGTTCATCGGCCGTAGACTGCTCGCATGGAGGACCGGGGGACGAGCTGGCTGTTCCGGGCGTTGACCTCGGTGGCGTTCGGCTACTTCCTGCTGCGCCCGGTCGGCCACGGGGAGATCCTGTACCCACTTCTCGCTTTGATCGCAGTGAGCTCCGTGGTCGCTCTGATCGTCGGCCGGCGGCGTGTGTCGTTCGAGGTCGTCTCGGTGATCGGACTCGTGATGGTGGTGGGCCTCTACGGGACCGTCATCGGAGTGGACAACCCGGGCATGTCGCAGAACGCGCTCGTCTGGCTCGGTGCGCCGCTGATTTTCGGCGCGTGGGTGCTCGCCGCTGATGAACGCATGCTTCGGTCGGTGCTGACGACTGCCGCCTGGTGCACCATCGCCTTGTCCGCATTGATCGTGCTGTTCGTCGGCACGCAGCTCGGGGTGATCCCGCAGATCGTCCCGCAATGGCTGGTTGAGGAGACCGGGGCAGGATTCGCGTTCGAGGACGAGACGACCGCGATCCGCCTGTACGGGTTGTCGACGCTCGTCGCCGCGGCACCGATGTGGATCACGGCAGCGCTCCTGCCAGACCACCCATTGCTTCCGCCACGTGCGGTGCGTGTCATCGCCGCGGTCATTGCAGCATCCGCGGCAATGCTCGGCGGGCGAAACGCGATCGTCCTCGTTGTGCTGGCTGTGCCCGCGGTGATGCTGGTCTGGCGGGCGATGCGTCGGCGCTCCACGAGGGTCCACCCTGGCGCCGTCCTCACGGGGTTGCTGCTCCTCGCGGTTGGCCCGTTCCTGATCCAAGCCGTTGCGGGCAACGCTGTCGTGCAACGCACTGTGCAGAATGTGCTCGCGTTCTTCGAAGACGGGGGCGACCAGTCGATCCGCGTCGAGCAGGCGGCGAGGCTGTTGGACGCGTGGCAGGAGGCCCCGTACTTCGGCCACGGGTGGGGTGCGACCATCGAAGGGTATTACCGGTCTCAGGAGAGGCCGTGGAACTTCGAGCTTCAGTACCACCTGCTGTTGTTCCAGGTCGGGCTCGTCGGCATGCTGATCGTTGGGGCTGTGGTCGTGCTCGCTGTGCGCGCGATCGCTCGCGCGGTGAAGGTCCGCCCTGACCTCGTGTCGATCTTTCTCGTCACCTCGGCCGGCGCGCTCGGCATGCTCATCGGCAATGCAACGAACCCCTACCTTCAGGCACCCGGGCACATGTGGGCGGTATGGCTTCCGCTGATGGTCGCGAACGTGGCGCTCTGCAATCCACGGCACCTGATGACGAGAGAGCCCACGGTTCCATCGGCGAGGGTCAGCAACCTCCGGTAACCTGCTTTTGCTGGCTGATACGCTCATCCCGTGCATCGCATTACGGCCCTCGACGGCCTTCGAGGACTCGCTGCCCTGACTGTACTCGTGCACCACTCGCTGCTGCTGTTCCCCGCGCTAGCCGAACCGCACTACTCCAGTGAGCCTGCCCGATTCGGCTCCCTCGAGTGGCTGGCGGTTCACACGCCGATCCACGCATTGTGGGAGGGGAAGGCGGGGGTATACGTATTCTTCGTCCTCAGCGGTTTCGTGCTCACCCTGCCCGCGCTCACCCCGCGCGGCTACGACTGGCGGAGATACTATCCGAGGCGTCTGTTGCGCCTCTATCTGCCGGTGTGGGCCGCCGTCGTGTTTGCTGCGGCGACCATCTTGCTGGTGCCCCGAAGCGAGGAGGTGTCCAGCCTCTGGCTCGATGAGCGACCCCGGAGCATCACCTTCATGGCCCTCGTGCGCGACCTCACGCTCGTGGCCGGCAACGGCGGCCTCGCGTCGCCCCTGTGGTCCCTTACCTGGGAGATCCTCTTCTCCCTGGCTTTGCCGCTGGTCATCTGGGTGGCGTTCAAATTCCGCCCCGCACACGGCGTGCTCGCGGCTCTGAGCATCGCAGTGACGACGGCGGGAGGCATTTTCCACGAGAGCGCGTTGATGTACCCGCCGATGTTCCTGCTCGGAGTGATCTTGGCGATGCGCCAGGAGCAGATCTCCCGATGGTTCTCTCGCGCGAATCGATCGGTGTGGATCGCGCTGCTCATCTTCGGAGTCTTCGCGGTATCTGTGCGTTGGCTCATCATGGCATTCGGTGCCCCGGGATTCCTCCTCGGGGCCACCACGGGAATCATGCTCGTAGGGGCGACACTCTTTGTCGTGATGGCGCTGGAATGGTCGGCTGCTCGTCGGTTCCTGCAGATCGCCCCGCTACGAACAGTCGGCCGTGTCTCGTTCAGTTTGTACCTCGTACACGAGCCGATCATCGTCGCAGCCGGGTTCGCGTTGCCGCGCGACCCCCTGCTCGCCGCAGTCGCAGCGGTTGTGGCCACCGCGCTCGTGACACCCATCTTCTACGTCGCCGTTGAGAAGCCGAGCATCCGACTCGCACGAGCAGTCGGATCGATTCGCCCGCGAGTTCAACCGGAACCGGCCTGACCGTCCGCATCAGACCCATGGTGATCTGGTTCTCGCCGACGTCTCATTCCCATGCGACGTAGTGCACGACCGCGGGAGCCTCGATGTCGGTGCGTCCAGTGCCCACGTAGACCCTCTCATAGCGAGCCGCGGAACGCGTCGCTGAGCGGTAGAGACAAAATGGCCGCACGTCCTCAGGGTCGAAATTCATCGAAGCGTCCTGACGGCGACACGCTGACGGCACGTTTGCGAAGCACGTGGGGCAATGCCATGCAGAAAATGCCCGGAGAGGCGGCCTTCGCGAGCGCCGAGGCACTTCGCGACGGATGACGGCGCGGGCGCACCCGCCGCCGGTATGGCGATCCCCAACGGAGATCCACGGCTCATGACCTCGGCGAGAGAGTCTGGCCGCGACTACGCGGTGAAGGTGTGATCGATGAGTCGCTCGTGCCCTTGATGGCGCGGATAATTGCTGAGTGCCGATAGATGCAACAGTGATTGAGACGGCACGTTCACTCGCGCTGGCGGGACGCGTTCGCGACGCTGGACGTCTCCTTCGTGCCCATCTCGCCGAGGACCCGGCAAACGCAGAACTCAGGCAAGCGATCGCGCGGATCTACCGCGAGACCAATCACCCGGAGCAGGCAGGCCGGTACGAGTTCTTCCTGACCCGGTCGAGCCGGGCCGAGCGGGCAGCATATTTGGACCTCTCGTCGCGGCCGACGCTGATGAAGCACGGATCCGCCAGCTGAGCAATCTGCCGGCCAATTGGGATATCCCTGAAGACTTCCTCTCGGAACTGGCCGACCGACGACGCGAGCAGGCCGAGATCGATCCATGGGGGTCGCTGGTCAGCATTGCCGCGATCGCGTTCCTGGTGCTCGCACTCTTCACGCTTCTCCTCGTCTACCTCTTCACTGTCTTGGGTGCAGGCAGCGCCGTCACAATCGCACGATTCGGCGGACTCGCCTGCCTCGCTTCGATTGCGGCGGTGGTCCTTGGATTCGCCGGCTCGGCGTGGATCCGGCGCTCGCGCGGTGCGGCCGTCGCCTTAACCGCGGTGACGTTGCTCCTCGCCGGAGTGACCGTGACCGGCACCTTCGTGCTCGTCACGCAGCTGATGCAGGCATAGTCGTACTATGCAGAACGGCGGGCCGGTGCTTCGGTGTTCGCGCAGCAGTGACACTCGCACCGAGCCGACCTCAAACCGATGAGGGATCGGTCTGTGGGACTTACTGCTCGGCCTCAGTCGACTCTCCCCCTTCGAGATAGACGGTCGCATACACGTCTACACCGAGCTCGGCGATGCTTGCTGCAAGCTCCGCGCGCAGGACAAAGCCGCCCTGTGTCGAGTCAGAATCCGCGGACCACCAGATTTTGGCGTCGCAGTCATCCGGGAGGCGTGAGAGTTTTCCGATCGCCGGTCGGGCGCCGGTGACAAGATCGCGAAGCGCCTGGGTGCCCGTCTCGTCTGCGTCCGCGTCCGCGTTTGGGCTTTGTTCAACGTCGATCGTCCAGACGTTGTGCTCCAAAGGGCGACCTGAGCGGCGCACTGACCCTCGAAGCGCGACGCGTGTCGGGACCAGGCCGAGGATCTCCGAGATCAGAGCGGGGTCGGTCTCGGTTGAGACAACAGTGAGTGACGCGCGACCGGACTGAATCATGACGCGAGCATAGAACTGATCCGCGGTTGCTGCGTTGCGGATGTCACCGCCGGTCCGCGGAGCGACCCGCTCGCGGATTCTCGGGCTTTACGTCGTTGCGTAGATCAAGACGCTTCAGGGTCCACATCTCGCCGGTGTACGCGATCTCGATTCCACGGACCTGATCGCGCGTCAGTCGCGGCGATTTATCTCGAAGGTACGAGCCACCCAGCACAGAATCGCCCCTTCAGGCCTCCGCTGCGACGGCGAGGAGACGGGTCTTCAGTTTCATGGAGCGGTGTGCCTTTCGGTGTTGTGGTTCTCAGCACGGCGCCGCTCAGCGCCGCGCTGAGCTTCTCACTGCCATGCGACGTAGTGCACGACCGCGGGAGCCTCGATGTCGGTGCGTCCGGTGCCCACGTAGACCCTCTCATAGGAGAGCACGCCCATCTCGGGCGAGATCACGAGCATGTCGCGGTACTCGCCGCTGACGTCGCTGAAGTTCGTCGAGAACGAGACTCCCGGGCGGCCGAGACGGTCGTTGACCGTGCCGTCGACCGCGATGTCGGGCAGCCCCGCCAGGAACTCCAGCAGCGCCGCGCGCTGGGCAGGGTTCATGTTCCACTCGTTCAAGAGCTGCTGCGTCCAGTTGAAGTAGTTGCCCGTCGTCGGCACGGCGGAGGCCGGTTCTGAGCTGATCGGGTTGTGCTCGCGGAAGTACTGCGCATACGCTGCGGCATCCACCGGCGGCGCGTCCGGGTACATGAACAGGTACTCGCCCGGCGGCACGTCATCGCGCCAGACCAGCTCACCGGGCTGGACTTGAAGAAACGAGATGATCTCTTTGCCTTCGGCGTCGTACGGGACGCCGGCGCGCACCTCTATTGCCACAGAGCCGTCGGCCCGGCGCGTGAACTCGCGATCCTCGGGAACGATCGCGACCGGCAGCTCGTCGCTCCCCGGCGTGAGCGACAGCGCCCAGGACTGGGAGAGCACGGTCCGGCCGCCTTGTGCGGCGGGCAGGTCGCTCAGGCGGACGGCCTCGCTCATCTCCATGAGCAGCTCCTTCGAGGTTCCGGGAATGGGCTGGGGTGCGAGCTGCGGCGGCGTCGCCGCCCACGCTGTGCTCGCGCCTCCGCGAGGCACCGCGACCATGGCGATCGCCGCGACGATGAGCACGAGGAGTCCGGCTGCGACGCTGAGGTAGACCGGCCTGAGCCTGCGGGACATGCTGTTCGCGCTGGTGATCGGCGTCACGGTGGCGCCGATGCCCAGGAGGGGGTTGGCGAGGGTGCTGTCGGGCTCGTCTTCGCGCATGATCGAGCGGAGCGTCGACTCTGCGCGCTCCGAGTCCAGGCGCGGTAGCACCGGGCGCGCCGCCCGGATTCGGTTCGTGAGTTCTTCGTCGTTCATGGCTTCTTCTGCCTCGGTCCCGGATCAGCATTCTGCGCGTCGAGGGCGACTTTCAAGCGGTGTCGCGCGCGGAGGAGGCGCACCCGAACCGCAGCCGGTGAGCAGCCGAGGATCACGGACATCTCCTCGCGAGTGAGGTCCTCCCAGTAGGCCATCCAGATCAGCTCGCGGTCGGCCAGCTCGAGGGTTGCGACCGCCTGTCGCACCTGGCGCGCGTCGTCGGCTGCGGCTGCGGCTGCGTCAGCCGAGCCTGGGTCGACGACGGCGCCGGCTTCCTCGTGGTCGTCGTCGTGAAGGCTCACACGTTCGCGTCGCCGGTACTCGCTGCCGACGACGTTGCGAAGAACACCGTAGAGCCACGGCAGTGTGTACGTGACTGGCGCCTCAGCACGGTGTCGCCACGCGACGCTGAACACCTCAGCCGCGGCATCCTCAGCGTCGCGGAGGTTGTTCAGCCGGTGGTACGCGGCGTTGAAGATGGTCGGGTAGTGGGCGCGGAAGGTCGTCTCGAATGCGCGCTCATGCGCGAGCACCATCTCGGCGTCGTCTGTGCCTGTCTCCACGTGCTGTTCTGATTCCCGTCAGGCGCCGGCGTACTTCCGCTTCGGCGCATCCGATGACCCTAGCTCTTGGTCGCGTTCTCTGGCTCAGGCTGCGCCCGTCAGGCCGGCCTCAGCCTGCGACCACCGGCTGCTCCGCGGTGACCGGGCTCTGCGCGCGAGCTCCGTCGCGGCGGCGCCGCCCCGGTCGAGCGTAGGTCGTCCGGTGGTGCACAGGCACGTAGAGCCGGCCGTGCTCCACTGCGCGGCTCGGCCGCAGCACGAGGCCGATGCAGACGACAGCCACTCCCGCAATCGACACTGCCGCTCCACCGGCGGCCACCATGAGCGCGATGCTGCTCTGTGCCGCGGCGCCGAACGCCGATGAGAACGCCAGCATCGCAGCCCCGGTCACCATGCCGACCATGCCGAGCATCGTCATAGCTCCACCCACCCGCATGAGCTTCTTGCCAGCCGACATCCGCCCCACCCCATTTCTGTCTCTACCTTGGTAGTTGTCGACGAAGGGGGTTTCGTTACAGATCCTGGCGAGATTTCTTCGCGAGCTCGGGCTCGAGCACGGGAAACAGCTGCCGAGAGAGCCACGAGGGCGAACCGGTCGTATCCGGTTCAGCGCGGGTCGGGCTGCTCGGCTGGGTCGACGACGATGCGATTGCCCTGGATGTCGTCCTGAACGCTGTCCTGAATGATCGACGTTGCGGGCTCTTCATCAAGAGGCCACTCGATCCGATGAGGGCGCCCCATCGCTGCCGCTGTGATCGCGTTCATCCCTGTAGTCAACGTGGCGGCGCCGGCCCTAGCCGCGCTCTCTTTCGCGCTCGCGATCCGTCAGACGTCACGAGCGACCCGTATCAGCCCAGCCGTTCTCGAGCTCGACGCCGCTTCCGTCGAGCGTCGACTCGAACGCGAGGAAAACGTCGACGAGTGCATCTCGGTCGGTGAAGTACCGCGCGTAGTAGGTCTCGAGCTCGGGGTCGAACCCCTCGTCGAGCACGACCTGGGAACCGAGGTAGGCGAACAGCTCGTTGGCACGGTTCTCGGACCGGTCGCCGACCGAAGCCGCGATCTGTCCGTGCACGCCGTCGTCGGCGGGCACCCGCATGAGCTCCGCCTCGACGAGCGCATCGACCTCATCGCGCTCTGCGGGATCCAGTCGGGCATATGCGGCGTGCAGCAGTTCGTGCGCTGCTGTCGTCACCATCATCGGTCGCAGTCGCGCATCGTCGGGCTTGAAGATCGAGATGACGTCGTACCCGGTGTAGCACCCCACCGTCGTGCCGCCGTCGGAGTCATCGGGCTCGAACGCACGCTGGTCGCAAGCCTGCGACAACTCGTCTTCGTCGCGAAAGCGTGGCCGGGCATCGAAGAAGATCTGGCGCCCCTCCGCCGTGAGGAACGCCTCATCGGCGAGCGCCGCGATCTCGGCGTCGGGCCGGTTGAAGATGAGCCCCCCGGGTGTGGTGAGCTCGAGCATGACCATGAGTCCGCCGAAGGTCAGCACGCTAACGAGGACGACGGTGAGTGCGTTCCAGGTCACAATGGCGAGTATGCCACGGCCGGATGGCCCAGGACGGTATCGGCCGCGGCCGCCGACCAAGCGGTGCCGGTCTCTCCGAGGGTGCGCATCACGCCACCGTGCAGGCGACGCTCGGGCACTCGAGCCTGCAGGTCACCGAGCGCTACTCGCGCGACCGCGAGGGCGTCGCACTTCGTGCCGGCGCCGCTCTCAAGGACGCGCTCAAGAGCGCAGCCGGCGAACCATCGAAACGAACCAGACGGCGAACCCCCGCCGACCTCAATGGCACAGCCTCACCGTCGCCCCGGCGGAATCTCCCGCTGAAACAAGAAAACCCCCGGTCTCCCGGGGGTTTCGATGGTGGCTCCGACCGGCATCGATCCGGTGACCTTTCGATTTTCAGTGAGCCTGGGCCGTTTTTGCTCAATTCTTATGGGCATGATATCGCGCTGATCAGGGATTCTTTCGAATGGTCTCAGTTGGCTTCAGTTCGTTTTCGGACATTTAATGGCACATTAATGGCACAGATTCCAGCCCATACGACCGGGGTCGGGGGCCGGTGATGTACATGCTCTTGGCTCTACCCATACCGGTCGGCGCATCGAACGTCGATTCAGCGACCTCAGGCTGCCCGCGCAGAGTGCCGCTCGGCGGATCGCTCCATGGAGCGGACTGCTCGCGCTTCATCGCTAGAGTTCGTAGACGGTCGGGTACGAGAGGCAATGGATGTACAGCTTGCAGGTTGGCTTGAGTGGCGGAACGGTCCCAGCAGGAAGGTTTCTCGAACGTACGGATAACGCCATCCGCAGCGCGCTCCTGACTGACTTCAGGGCGCTCCAAGATCTGCCTGTGCTCGCGATGCCGGAAGTCGGCGATGACGGGTTTGAGCAGGTAGCGCACATTGGCACGGTCACTTCGGTAAAGCCGGATGGACGCGGACATCGATTCTCATTCGTTCGGAATCCAAAGTTTCCACCAATACCGCTCACAACGATCCAGGATCTTGAGGGAGAGTTGGCTATCGGGGAGTGGGGACTCCGGCGTACGCACTGGGCCGTCAAGGACGTGGACCTTTTCGAGGTGCTCCTCGCACATCAGGCCGGCGCTCAGACGTCCTCTAATTACGGCCCGTCCGCCGCGGTCCAGTTTCCGGCCGACACACCACGTGATCCCAGGCTCGTCGCGGTCATGATGCCTTTCACGGCCTCTTTTGACGTCGTCTACGAGACGATCCAAGAGGCCGTGGCCGATGCTGGCCTTAGCTGTGTGCGCGCGGACAACATTTGGGAGCACCACCATGTCATGGGTGACGTCTTGTCTATACTCTGGCGATCGCAGGTCGTCGTAGCCGACCTAACGGGAAAGAATGCAAATGTGTTCTACGAGGCTGGCCTCGCTCATGCGTTGCCTCGCCCCACGATTCTCTTGACACAGGACCCCGCCGACGTGCCATTCGACCTGCAGTCGATTCGCTACCTCCGGTACGGGTTGGGCACCGGCGATCGTGCAACGTTGCGGAGGCAGCTGACCGAGCGTCTGACGACGCTCGTTAACCAAGCGTCCGCGTGATCGTCGGCGGGTGTGGTGGTCCCGCCTGCGCCGGGCGTACCGGCCCAACTGCGTAACCGCGCGGCGTCGGCAAGGAGGCTAATGTGGCCCGTTGCGTCGTCGGGCGCATATCGCATTGATTGTGATCCCCTCGTAGTAGCCGGAGACTGATGACCTCGCTGATCACGCAGTGGATGGCGATCGAACGGCGGAGGGTGGGCGCCAATCGCGCTCATGCTCTCGAGTGCGGCATGTCTCCTCGTTGGCGTGATAACGTTCGAGCCGTTCCGGTGGCTTCTCGCGCTTGGTACAGCGTCGTTGAAGTCGCGGGGCTGGTGGGCGCACTCATCTGGTTCGGCTGGTGCCGCCGGAAGATGGCGAACTTCGAAGATCAGCACGCCAAAGGAGCAGGGACTCAACTGCGGTAGGGGTCGCCCTGTAATCAGTCCATGCCACCGAGGGCGCGGCGCACTCGGGATGATGGGTCGGTCGCGAGCTGAGCTCGTACAAACTCCTGGGACGGCTCAGCGTGGGCCTCGGCAAGAGAACTCGCGAGCGCTTGACGCACGCGCGCATCCTCGTCTGCGGCCAGGCGCGCGCCGACATGCGGCGGGCCACCGTAGCGGACCCAGAGTATGGACGCGAGACTGCGCATCGCCCAGCCCTGTCCGGCGAGGAAAGCGATATCGTCCTTTACAACCTCCCCGAGATTCTGCAACGCCTGCGTCGGGTAGAAGTCCGAATCCGACCCGAGCAGAAGGTAAGCCAGCCGCCGCACCTCCTCGCGGTCATTGTCCGAGACGACCAGAAGGCTCGCGAGAAAGGTCGCGTGGCCGCGCCTGTCACTGCCGGATATATTCAAGCGGAACGTGCCCAGCGGGTGAGAGAACTGTCGGTCGAACTCATCCAGGGTGGACGGGGTCGACTTCTCGGCAAGGCGTGCAGCGTCCGGGAACAGCTGCTTCTTGGACTCGTCACCGAGACCGCGCGCGAGGTTCGCAGCCGCGGTCAGATAGCTTCCACGGTCGAAGCCGCTGACACGGGCGTCGTCGGCGCGACCCATCATCTCTCGGATAACGCGAGCCAGCGCATCCTGCGGCTGACCGGCAAGAAGCAGGGAATCACCGATGGCGTTCGATCCGACGGTGGACAATCCCTCAACGTGTTCGAGCGGCGTGGTCAGACGTCCCAGCGCCGCAGCCGCTGCCGTCTCGTCGATATCTGTGGGGTCGGCGTAGGCCAACATCTCCTGAGCCCATCCGTTTCCGACGTCTACCGCTTTGAGGGCTGGCCGGGCCAGGTCCGGGTACTGGGCGAGCGCCTCGAGTGCCACGTTCTTCCGAGCGCCGGAGGCCCGTGCCAGCAGCGCTACTAGGTGTGCGATAGCGCGCGGGGCGAGGCTGGGGTGCGCGCGTGCTATCCGGGCGACCGCTACCGCCTCGTCCTCGTCGTGATAGCGGTAATGGTTCGGTTGAACCTCTGGTTGGTCCTCGAAGTGACCGAGGGCAGCGTCGGCGTCGGTCTTCGATAGCCGGAGACCCAGGCCTGCGAGGGCTTTGATCGCGTTGTTGTAACGGGAGGACGCGAAGAAGGTGACGTCGATCAGCTTGCCGGCTCCGGCAGCCCTCAGATCCGAGATGATGTGTGTGGCGATCTCGTCCACCCGGGCGTCGGGCACCACATCCGCTTGTGTGGCGATGAGGCGGTACGCCGTCCCGACGTTCCAGTAAGTCTCCGCCCCGAGCTCACCGATGACGTCGATGAACCGATTGGGGTAAGCCTTCCCGAGCGCCTCCGCCTTCTTGCCCTCGCCGGCACGTGCCAAATGGATGGCTGCTCGTTGTGGCTCATCTGCTGCCTGCATCACTGCCGCCAGCACGGTGCGAGCTTTTCGCTCCCCTGACCAGTCGCCGGAAGCGACAGCGTCGCGCAAGGCGCGCTGCGCGGCGATGGCAGCGGAACGGGCATTGCCCTGCCGGCTCGCCTCATGCGCCTCTTCGTATGCTCGGACCGCGCGGGGGATCACCGGCGGCGTCGGATACTGCTGCTCGCCCAGTGCAATCTCCATGGCGATGAGGTCGTTTTCGCTGAATGGCCTCCAGTTGCTGAGATAGGCGCGCTTGCTGAGAAGCCATGTTCCGGCGTCGTCCCACTGCCGTACAAGCGACGCGAGGGAAGCGGCCTGCTCCCAGTTTTCATCCGCTGCTTGAAACTGTTGGCGGATGGCGCAGTAGCGCGCGTAGCGGGCGGTGACCAGAGGGGTCAGTTCGGAGCGAAGACGCTTTCGGCGTGCTTCATCTAGCAGCGGTGCCCAGTCGTCTTTCGCCTCGGCGACAAGTAGTCGCAGTCTCACCCGCAGCACATCTGGTAGCGTCCGGTCCTCGGCCAGGACGGCTATTTCACCGGAAGCTGATCTCAGCCAGTGCAGGTTGTCCAATGCGAGCGCCGTTTCGCCTGCAAGCAGCATCAACCGCACGCGGTCGACGTGCGCACCGATGAGCAGCGAGGATGGTTCTGGCAGGTAGCCCAGTGGCTGCATGTAGAGCTCAAAAGCCGCGCTCCCCACCTGCTCGTAATCACTGAGGACCGTTGAGTCGGGAAGCATCTCAGCAAGCGTGCGCATCCGATTGAATGTGATCTGCGCGTTACCGGTGCGGCCGCGGTCCAGGGCCGCCCAGACTTCGTCGAGGATCTGGCGCGCAGCTTCCTGCTCCCGACCCACCTGAACCATCAACTTCGCTCGAGCCGGCTCGTGGCGGCTTGCGTAGGCATCGAAGCCAGCCTTTCGGAGCTTCTCCTGCGCCTGTTCCATCAGGCTGATCGCCTCGGACGGGTCCGTCGATTTTTCGGCCTCATCGAGCAACTCTTGTGCTCCGGTGAGCGTCTCCGGCGGCATTGTGACGGCATCGCTGATGATGCGGGCATCGACGTTGGGGATGATGGGGACGTTTACTTCGAAGTCACCGCAGAACTGCCGGGCGGTCTCCACGGTAAAGAACTGGGCAACGATCTCGTGCTGGTTCCGAAGCAGATCGGAGAGGCGCTGAGCGTCCCATAGATCGAGGCGGACAGGTGCCAGTTCGCCTTGCAGTTTCTTCAATTCGGCGATGATCTCCGTGCGCCGGACCAGGCTGCTGACGCCGATTACCAGGTGGCCGACCGCGAAGGGCCGTTCCGTATCGCGAAAGCGTTTTACTGCCGCCTTCAGGTCGCTCAAAACGAACGACGTGTAGTTCTTGCTCTGCAGCGCGGTCCCGGTCCCGTCAGCTGCGGTGGCGATGAGGTCGATTGCTTGTTGATTTTGCCCGGGGTCTCCGTACTGACGGGGGTCGCGAAGGCCGAGGACGTCCGTCATGACCCGCAGCTGAAGTTTCTCGAACGTTGGCCAATCCAGTGCGGTGAATGGCAGAAGGTCGAGGTTCGGTATCGCAGGTGCGCTAGCCAGGGCGACGGGCGCTCGCATCAACAACGAATCGATCCGCACCGGTTTCCAGTCGGTCACCACATCCCCCACATCTGGCGGGCGTCCGCCGCGCTGCGAGGCGAGGATACCGCAACCAGAGCGCCCATCTTCGTTCGCGAGAGCCACTGATTCATCGCAGTGCACCCAGCCGCGCAGGATATGAACCACCTCGGCCGATTCCTTTCGGAATCCTGAGGCAGCCGCTAAACGCAAGCCGCAATGCGCTGTCCATCGCTCAGCGGGAGCGCACGCGGACGGGAGTGTCGCCTATGGCGATCCGCATCTGGTCCCAGCCGCGCAACCTGTTACGAGGGCGAGTGAGCCGGAGTCCTCATCGCCGCAGCCCAGCTTCCGGCGCCGCACTCGACGCGGAGTCTCGACCGAAGGTGGTCTCGTCCATCGGGTGCATCGTGCGGTGGCGCTTCTCCGCGCCGGTCGTGAGCCCTCTCACGGACTCTCGCGCAGCGGCCGTCGCGTTCGTGAGCCCGCGATCGGCGCGGTCGCGTCCCGTTGCGACGACGAACTGCTCCCGCGCATCATCCATGTCAGCCGCGACGAGGTGCAGGCGGTTGGAGCTCCACCCGCGGGTCATCCCCACGTAGACACCTGCGGCACCGATCGCATCGCCGACCACCGTGTGCGACTCGGCAACCGTCGCGCCCTGCACCCCGTACGCGGTCGAGGCGTACGCGAGGTGCGTGTGCTCGGTCACGTACTCGGCAGGCAACCGGACTGTGCGCCGCCCGTGCACGCGCCCGATGCTGCTCTCCGTCGCCCACACCGCGCCACCTTCGGCCACGTACTGTACGACCCAAATCTGCCGGTTCGCCACTCGCACGCTCGAGTGGTTCCGTCGAGTCTGGATCACGTCGCCGCGTCCAATGCTCAATCCGTCGCTGCCCATCACCGTGCGGCTGTCATCGACATCGCCAGCCCGCACGCGCTCCTCGCGAACTCGCGCATTCAACTCGCGCGCCTCGTCGTTCGTCGCAACGCTCATCGCACAGCCCTCGCGCCACGCGCGCGCAAGCGCCCCGAGCTGCGCATCCGGGCTCTCGTGAATCGCAACGAGGCCGAGCGCGCAGAGTCGATCGAAGACCGCATCCGGATGATCCCCTCGCCGCATCAGCACGGTGAGCGCGGCGTACTCGGGGTCGACGAATCGGTGCACGGCCGTCATGCGATGCACGCGGGGGAGTAGTTGCGCGGCCATGTCGAGCACGCCACCTCGACCGACGGCGGCGAGCTGCGCACGATCGCCGACGAGAGCGACGGTGGCGCCCGCCTCATCGGCAACGGTCAACAGCGCGAGCGCCGTGTCTTGGTCGAGCATGCCCGCCTCGTCAACGACGATTCGCTCCCCGCGGCGCAGTCGAGCGGATGCCGAGGGGCCGGCGTACGCGGCATCCGTCTCGGGGTCGTGGTCGCCAATGGCGAGTCGCGTCCAAACGCCGTCTCGACTCCACCGCCACCCGTGCTCGTGTACGAGCTTGGCGACGCTGTCGGCTGCAACCCCGAGCTCCTGGTGCGCAACGTCCGCAGCCTTCTTCGTCGGCGTGACCACGCGGGTCTTGCGACCCAGCATGGCCGCCGCTTTGATCGCGGCGGCGAGCATCGTCGTCTTGCCTGCGCCGGCTGCACCCTCCACGACGACGAGCGATTGAGCGGATGCCACGGCCGCAGCCGCGCGCGCCTGTGCCGGGTCGAGTCGGAGCCGCTGTGCAAGGCGCGAGAGGTCCGGCGTGCGTTGCGGCGGTCGCTCGGCACGGGCCGTGAGCAGATCGCGCAGCCGGGTCTCGACCGCGATGACGTGAACGCTCGTCAGGTGCGCGACGTGCTCAGGATGCGGCCCATCGGGCGGCAGCACCGACAGGCAGTTCTCCTCGGCGAGCTCTGTGACGAGCGCGACGAACTCGCGCAGCGGCGTTGGTTCGGCACGCACGCCGGCCTCGGTGACGAAGTGCGACACGTGCTCCTGGATGTCGTGCACCGTCCACGTCGACGCGGCGGCCGCGCATCGATCGAGCGCGCGGGATGCGACATCCTGCACGCTCAGCCCATCGAGCGCGACGGCCCGTTGCGCCCCCACGCGCTCGAGATCAGGTCGATAGCCGGATGCCTCGAGCTCGCGTCGCCACGCATCCTCGCTGCCGAGCTGGGTCGGCTTCTTGTGCGGTCGCTCGTGATCCCACGCCATCGCGGTTAGTCGCGACATCGCCGCTGGCCGGGGTTCCTGGCCCGGATGTGCCGCGCGCCAGTCCTTCTCGAAGTGCGCCAGGTTGCGCGCAACCTGCTCGGCACGCTTGCTCATCGCGGCGTTGAACGGCTGCAGTTCGGTGACCTCGGCTGTCACCGGATCGAGCGTGAGACCACGCGCGTCGAGCGCGGCCGCGAGCGGCGGGTGCGCCGCGATCACGGCCGTGCCGAGCGCGCGAATCGCGCCTTGCTGTCGAAACAACGCCGCTGTATCGAGACCTCGCCACGCGGCATCCGCCCACACTCGGGTGCCGATCTGGAAGTGGATGTGCCGGTGCGGGTCACCGGCCCGTGAGGTCTTGTGCGAGACCGCGACCGTCTCGAGCTGCTCGACCGGAACCACCCGCTGCGCTCCGCGCGGGCCGACACGCGTGACCGAGTGCTGGCCGAGCCAGACACGGATCTCGGCGACCGCATCGCGCTGCGCCACATCGAGGGCATCGGATATCTCGGGGTGAAGCGCCGCGGCGATCGACAGCGACTTCGGCGCGTTGACGACCATCTCGGCGAACCGTGGCGATCCATGGCGAGCGTCGCCGGCATGGCGGGGCGTGCCCATCGATTCGCCGGTGAGCGGGTTGATCCAGTCGACCCACTGGGCGTACTGGTCGGGGGTGAGTGCGCCTTCGCCGATCAGGGCACCATTGCCGTCGACGACGGAGAACTCAGCCAGCGCCGTGCCGCCCTCGAGGTAGTAGTCGTCGGCGCGGGAGCGATCTGACTCGAGGTACCGGCGCGCGTCGGCCCCCGAACCCCGGTACAGGATCACTCCACCTCGCATCGCCTTCCTCCGAGCTAGCTCAGGTTCTTGCAACTACCTACGGTAGCATACGTACATTCCTCCAGGAGAGCGACGCTTGACGGTTGGGTGATCGTTCGACGGATGCGCCGTACGCAGCTCGGCTCGCAGCCCGCGGAGCAGGCAGCAGGGCCACGGCGGGCCGGGCAGAATTGATGGCATGAACGGGAAGATGGAGCCGAGAGCTTGGCTGGTCCGTGGGTCGAAGAACTGGGCCTACGACCAGTGGATGCTCGACAACAGCTACACCGCAGTCGACTTCTCCGAGGTTGGTGACCTTCGCCCAGCAATCGACCTTGCGGCAATGCGTGCACTCCTTGGGCCTGCGATGCCGGGGAAGTCTGAGAAGGCGATCGGCAACTACGCCGCGCAGCTCAATGCCTTCGCCAACCGGATGGCAGTCGGCGACATCGTCGTGCTCCCGCTCAAGCAGCAGAGCCGCCTCGCCTTCGGTGTCGTCACTGGCGGATATGAGTATCTGCCCGGGAGTGGCACTCTGAACCACGTCCGACAGGTGGACTGGAAGCGCCCCGACGTCGCCCGGACGGCGATCAACCAGGACCTGCTCTACTCGCTCGGCGCGTTCAGCACGGTCGTCCAGATCAGCCGGAACGACGCTGCGTACCGGCTCGGCAGGGTGCTCGACGGTGCAGCGACCGATCCTGGCGCCCGCGCCGGGGTTCCGCTATCGCTGCCAAAGGTCGGTGACGACGTCGTCGATACGGATGAGGCAATCGCCAGCGACGGGCAGGACATCGAGCAGTTCTCCCGTGACCGCATCCGCAGCCGCCTCCGTGAGCAGTTCGACGGCTATGGATTTCAGGGCCTCGTTGCCGCGCTCCTCGAAGCCGAGGGTATGACCTGCAAGGTGCCGCCTAAGGGCAAGGACGGAGGCATCGACATCATCGCCGGCTCGGGCGTGCTCGGCATCTCGGCGCCGACGATCATCGTGCAGGTGAAGGCGCAGGCTGGGACCATCGGCTCGCAGGTGCTCGACCAGCTCGGCGGGGTGGTGAGTCAGCACAACGCCGACCACGGCCTGCTCGTGACGCTCAGTGATCTCACGAAGGACGCCAGGGACAAGGTCGCCGCGCAGCAGCTCAAGGTCGCCGTCTGGGACACCGAAGAGGTGCTCCGCCGCCTGCTCAAGCACTACGAAGTCCTGCCGGACGACATTCAGGCGAAGATTCCGCTCAAGCGTGTCTGGCTCATCGACGAGGCCGCCGACGCCTGATCGCGGGCGGGCGCGGCCACGTTGCCTGAGAACGTCGGCGGTCACTGGCAATATGGAGTGCATGCTTCCTCTGGTTTCCGACCTTTGTACCGCGCGCGTCTGTGCGGGGGGTTGAGCATTGGCGAAGGAAAACCTCACCGCGGCGAAAGCCGCGAAGAACGACGAGTTCTATACCCAGTGGGCGGACATCGAGCGGGAGATGAACGCCTACCTCGAGTATGACCCGGATGTGTTCCGCGACAAGGTCGTTCTGCTGCCTTGCGACGACCCCGAGTGGTCGAACTTCACGAAGTTCTTCGCGCTGCACTTCATGGACTTCGGGCTCAAAAAGCTGATCTCGACGTCCTTAGCCCCGGACGCGAAGCCTGCGAAGACGCCCGCCCGCGACAAGTACGCACCGACGCTGTTCGAGCTGGAGGACCCGCGCTTCGATCCGACGAAGACGCGCCTCAACGGGAAGCTCTTCGTGCTGGACTCCACTGACGTCGACGCCGACGACACCATCAACATCGACGATCTGCACTGGTCCTACCTGGAAGGCGATGGCGACTTCCGTAGCGCAGAGGTGACCGACTTACGCGACGAAGCCGATTTCATCATCACGAACCCCCCGTTCAGCCTGTTTCGGGAGTTCCTCGTGTGGCTCGTGGCTGGTGGGACGCAGTTCGCGGTGATCGGCAACAGCAACGCTACGACGTACAAAGAAGTCTTTCCGCTGATCCAGGAGAACCGGATGTGGAAAGGAGCGACTGGAAACACGACCGACATGGTCTTCGGCGTTCCGAAGGGCGCAGGGGTGGCCGAAGCCGATCGCCTGAAGGCGGAAAAGCTCGGGTACCCGAGCACCGAAAACTATGACTTCACTCGACTCGGCAACTCGTGCTGGTTCACGAACGTCGACCACGGCCTGCGTCACGAGCCTCTCCAGCTCATGACCGAGGCCGACAACGTGAAATTCAGCAGGCATAAGGAGATTCGCGGGCTCGGGTACCGGGGCTACGACAACTACGACGCCATCGAGGTTCCGTTCGTCGATGCCATCCCGAATGACTGCGAGGGCGTCATGGGCGTGCCGATCACCTTTCTTGATAGGTACGACCCCGACCAGTTCGAGATCGTGGGATTGAGCAGATACACGAAGACTCAGGGCATGTCGAAGGAGTTCGTCGATGCCTATTATGCGTCCGGTCAGACAGGACAAATCAGCGAGGGTCACCCCGACCTGTGCTACTACGACAGCAATGGTCGACCGGTCGTGCCGTATATGAGGGTGCTTGTTCGGCGAAGGGAGACTCTATGAAGGCCGAACTGCGGCACTACACCGTCCGTGAGATCGTCGAGGGCTTCGTCTACAACGAGTTCGAGGGGAAGGGGCTCTTCGGCCTGTCCGGGCAGCTCGTCATCCAGCCGGAGTTCCAGCGGAACTACATCTACAACGATGGCAAGAAGGATGTCGCCGTCATCGACTCTCTGCTGAAGGGTTACCCGCTCGGCCTGATCTACTTCAACGATGCCGGGATAAATCTCGAAGTACTGGACGGTCAACAGCGCATCACTAGTGTCGGGCGGTTCGTCACCGGCAAGTTCGCCATCCTCCTGGACGGCAAGGAGCAGACCTTCTCATCGCTCCCGGCTGAGGAGCGCGACAAGATCATGGACAGCGAACTGCTCGTGTACGTGTGCACCGGCACCGAGAAGGAGATCAAGGACTGGTTCCGGACGATCAACATCGCCGGGGTTCCGCTGAACGCTCAGGAGTTGCTCAACGCGATCTACTCGGGGCCGTTCGTGACGAAGGCGAAGGCGGAGTTCAGCAACTCGCAGAACGCGAACCTCCAGAAGTGGTCAGCCTATGTGAAGGGCGACCCGAAGCGACAGGAAATCCTCGCCGTCGCCCTCGACTGGGTAGCCGTCGCGCAGGGGCTCGAAGTCGATGCGTACATGGCTCGCCACCGGCAGGACACGAGCATCGCCGAGTTGAAGACCTACTTTACGACGGTCATCGACTGGATCGACAGCGTCTTCACCGCCTCGCCCGAGAAGGAGATGCGGGGCCTCGCCTGGGGGCGCCTCTATGAGGCCTTCCACACCACCGCCTACGACCCGGCGAAGATCGACGCCGGGGTCAAGCGGCTGATCGGCGACCCGTTCGTGCACAGTCGCAAGGGGATTTTCGAATACCTGCTCGGCGGGGAGCAGTGCCCGGAGTTGCTGGAAGTACGCCTCTTCGACGACAAGACTAAGAAGCTCGTGTACCAGCAGCAGACCGACGCTGCGACGAAGTCGGGTAAGTCGAACTGCCCGCTCTGCGCGGTAGGCGAGAACGCGAACAAGTCCCGCATCTACAAGCAGAACGAGATGGACGCCGACCATGTCGCCGCCTGGTCGAAGGGTGGCGCCACTGACCTCGCGAACTGCGAGATGCTTTGTGTCCCGCACAACCGCGCCAAGGGCAACAAATAGCTCATCTCTGGAGCCGGTGGGAGTGATCTAGTTCCGCAAGTAGCTAAACAAGATCGGGCAATACGGGCGGCGACAGGCAGACTCGCACTGAGATAGCCATCAAATCCGTACGAGTGCGCAACTCTTTCAAGCGACGCTTTGGCTTGCTTGTCGAGTATCGCCGACGATCCCCAAGGAACTCTGGCGCCGCGTTCGTATCAGCTGGCGCTCTTGACCAGTCTCAGCGAACTCAACTCTCGCTGCGACGAGATTTCCCGGCGCTCTACGACCGGCCCACCTCGGTCCCACGCGACAAACTGGATCACCTTCGTCGTCTCGTTCTCAGAACGAGGCGCCAGTTTGCGTTCGAGAAGATTCGCGAAGCGGCGTTCGTGAGTGGAGATGATCAGTTGTCGGTCTTGACGAAGGTGGCGACTCAAGTCTGCGAATCCGAGCACGTTCACGTCGTCCATGGACTGTACCGGGTCGTCGAGAAGGATGAAGGGAAGAGCTCCTGACCCAGCTGACCAACCCATCGCTAGAAAATAGGACAGAGCCGCAATGTTGGCCTGCGACGTCGAGAATACGAGTAGCGGGTCTGCGCTTACGCCGGTGACTTGATCCCGAACTACTGGGGTGGTCGTGCCCCGTCGATAGTAGGTATCGAGTTCGAACTCGAATTCCTTGAACACGGGGTGGGGATCAAGCCGGCGGTAAATGTCGGCTACGAGTGGTTGTACTGCATCGAAGCGTTTGTTGGTGACCGCAACTCGAGCTTCCACTGCGGCGTCGGCAAGCTTTTTCAGCTCACGCGCCCGATTCGCTTCAGAAGTAGCTGGCTCTCTTCGGGTAGCGATCGCGTCCTCCAGACTTTGGATCTCCGAGCGTGCTCGCTCGATCCCAGACTGGGTTCCAGTGCTCTCCACCGATGAGATCAGGTCCCGAATACGCCCTCGGATGACCTGGAGACGATCTACTACGACACTCGTGCTCTCAGCCAGCAATCGGTCGCCGTCCCCGTCAAAGGTCATGGTTGGCTTGAACGCACGAACTGCAATCTCGTCGCGGCTGACCCGCTCGATTGCCTGGTCTCGCTCTGTCCTCCGTCGCGCCGCATGCGTGTACTCCTGCACGGTGTGTTCCGCTGCGGAGAGTTGAGACTCGGCTATTTTCAACTCCTCGCGAGCTCCCGCGAGCGCCTCGGTGAGCGTCAGCACAGGTCGGGTCTCTGCTGACACCGCAAGCAACTCACGTTCAATGTGCGCTCGATCGATGTGGTGACCGCACACGGGGCAGTTCTCCGAGAGCAAGGGGAGAGCAGCTGCAGCTAGGCGTGCCATCGATTCGCCGGCCTCGCGGGCTAGTTCCAGCGCTCGAGTCGCCTCGATAACGGCGTCCCGCTTGAGAGCAACGTTGCGAATTGCATCATCTCGTGCTGCGGTCGCTGAATCTAGGTCGAAATCCATCCCACCTAGCGACTCGTCCGATAGAAGCTTTGCCCGTTCTCTACTGCGAGCTAGTTGTTCGACTGCTTCGATTGCCGAGGAGATGAGCTCGGCCAGACCAGCGAAATTCTCGACGCTCTGCAAGTAGCTAAATGCCGAAACGTCGATCTGTACGTTGCTCGACGGCGATGCGATGGCATCGAGCACGGCTTGACGCATGGAGTCGAACTGAGGTTTGGCGAGCGCCAAGCGTTCCTGAGCCTCGAGACTGGACCGAGCCTGCTTGAGATCTGACTCGGCCCTTTCGAGATTCGACCGAGCGCCTTCCGCCCTCGATTTAGCATCGCGGGCAGCTTCTCGTACTGCTTCTTCGAAGTCCTCCAACCTGCTCAAGCCGAGCACGGCGCTGAGATGTCTGTAACGCTCGGCCGGCTTCGCCTCCAGAACACTCCGCATCACATCTTGCTGCATTAGCCCTGACGTCGAGAGAAGGGCCTCCAGAGTCAGTTCGCTCTCACCGACCAATGCGCGGTGAATGGCCCGAGTAGCTTCGTCGCCAAAACGGGTTGGCTCTCCGGCCTCTCGAAACTCCAGCGTGCTTCCCGATTGATCACCGGTTCGCCGGACCGTAAAGTGCTTGCCCACAGCGACGAAATCCAACTCCACTACCGCCCGGGCAGGGACTCGGAACTGGTTGACGATGTGTTCAACGCGTCTACGGGACCGGAGGCCCTCCAGTCGCTCGATCGAGCCCACAAGGCACCACTGCAGCGCGTCAAAGAAGCTGGTCTTGCCAGTGCCGTTCGGGCCAGTGACGATCACCGCTGAGGCGGATAGGTCGAACTCTTGATAGTCGCGAAACCCTCGAAACGCCTCGACTCGCAGGGTTCTAATCGACGGCTCAAAGTATGTCGGCAAGAGACGCTCCCTGCTCGAAGGCGGCAACTGCACGCGAAGAAAGGTCGGCGCTTACCCCGCTACTTTGCAACTCGACCCTAAGGAGGGCTAGGGGATCCGCTGTTACAGATGGTTCTGTAATCTCGCGTGGAGCTACGAACGGAGCGAGGGCAGCGCGAACACCATCAATGGTTGGGGGCACTGCATCACGTGCGATTCGACGGACACGTGAGGTGTCGTAGTTGATCTGGTACAACGCGCGCGCGGAGCTCTCGCTCTCGAGTGAGCGTTCTTGGGTCAGGAGGACGACGTAGACGTCCCAGACCTTGGCGCCGACGTCGCTTTCTGAAAGCCGGTGGGCGAGAACGCTTTCCGTCAAACTCTCGGCGACCAGGAGCTGCTCAATTGTGGGCGTGGCGGCAATGGCGACAAGGAAGTATTGATTCTCGGCGAGAACAAGGCGGGGCTCGCCGTCGATGGTCTCTAGCGCGAATCCTGCCTCTAGTAGCACGTCGCTTGCTAACTGCAGCAGATCGGCGTCGGAGAATGCAGTACCGTTACCAGACATCAGGCCAGCACCTCTTCCGCTCGCAGGATCTCAGGCATCAGATTCAACGGGCCATCGAGAACGTCGTCTCCACGCCCTTCGTTCAGTATGTCGGAGGGAAGTGTCGTGCCAAGCCCCCAACCAATACCTCCGGCGACCAGATACTTGGGTACTTCGCGGCCTTCAGTCCGCGCCGCTGACAGGCGGTTTTGCGCCTCGCGCTGCATTCGAGATGCGGACGTGCGACCCGACGAGACCAGAACCTGCCAATACGCTTCAGGCGTGCGTACGGCCCCTGACGCCTCTACGGCGAAGCCGTCGGGCAGAAGCACGCCGAGAGCGCAGAGCATCGTCGTCATTGACTCGGAGTCGAAGACTGAGACTCCTGCGTGGGGCGTCACCGCTGCCCGGCGTGCCCATACGACGACTTTCAGCGCATCGCTCGCGGTGATCGAGTTCTGAGCATTCTTGACCGCGGCCAAGAACTTCGGATGATCCGAGAACTCGAGAGCGATGTCGCCGAACACCCCGAGCACATAGGCGCGCCCTAGCTGCTCGAGAAAGTCGTCGGCCGTAGCGGCAATACGTTGGCCGGCGCCGAGGTCGGGGACGAGCCCCGCCCACTGCGAAGACGCCCACCCGCTCACGATCCCGGGGCTGACAACTCGGATGTTGTCTATGACTCCGACATCGTGGAGGGCCTCTTCGATGCGGAGCTTGACGTACCCGGCGATGTCGCCGATTCCCACGAATGCGACAGTCGTGGCGCCAAGGCGATGGCGAGTCTCGTCGATCACCCATTGAGGTGGCGCAGCGAGATGATTTGAGGTTACAAGGAGGGATTGAGGCTGAGTAGCGCACCCATGAATCTTCAGAACCGAGGGTGGGGTTACATTGGATAGATCTTGGCTCGTCACCACGGCTGAAGGTCGCTCGTCGGAGCTGCCCCGCTCGATGCAGTTGTCCCAGTTTGTCGTAAGAACATCCACGATGCCTTCCAGCATCAGAGCGGAGAGCAATCGGTGGGCGTAGTTCGGGGTGCTGACGTGAACTCTGCCACCTTGACGATCGCCTGGAGAAGCGCGGACTCTCCGCCTTCGAGTCCAGCAATCGCATCAGCAACCGCAACCAAGTTTGTCGAATCGACGCTGTCGAGAACCGGGAACGCAGGGCTGAGCCTAGCCACGATTCGGGCGGCCACATCATTGCCTGGCGGGATTCCGGCCGGTTGAGCCCTGCTCAACCCGGCCCCAGCGTATATCGCGAGGCGTCCCGATCGGCCACGCTCAACCAGATCCACCGCATAGGGTGTCGCGCCGCCAGCGACGGGTGAAGGGATGTGGCTCACCCGCCAACACTATTGGACCATGCGCGGCCGATGCCGGAAGCGCGAGTTGCACGCCCGGGTGTTGTGTGCTCTGGCGCTACCCGGCCCGGCCGCGCCGCCCGGGCGGGAGCAAGCCGCGCTCGCGGGCCTTCGTGATCCAGCCCTGAGCAGTGGAGAGGGCCACGCCGTTGATCTCCGCCATCGTCGCGCTCGGGTTCTTGTCGCCTTTCCGGGAGAGGTGGCCGTGCTGCAGAGCGACCAGCTCGTAGAAGTCGGGCGTCTTCTTCGGCTCGCCGAGCGGGTTGAGCAGGTCGCGCTCGCTGACCTTGTGGCCTGAGGGCAGCACGATCTTGCCGCCGGTGATCGTCTCGGTGCGCTTCATCGCGAAGAGACGCTTGTTGATCGTGGCTTCGATGCGGGCGGTCGGCAGCTCACGGAGGAGCTGGCTCGTGATCGGGTCGCCGGCCCGCCAGGGGAGGTAGATGACGCCCGTGATGCGCACCTCCTCCGGTACGGCGAACGTCTGGCGCTGCAGGCGGATCATGACGCGTGTGCGCGTCGCAGTGTGTACGATGTATCGCCAGCGGCCGTCGATCGTCTCGTTCTGGTCGGACTCGGCAACGCGGTACTGCTCGTGCTCCATCATGAGCCAGCGGTTGTAGCCGAGCAGCTCGTCGATCTCGAGCGACGGGTCCTCGGCGCGGTCGCCCGGGAAGCCGACGTGCAGGTACCAGCCCTCGGGGAGGTCGTCTTGGTGCAGGAGGTCGTCGTGCGACTGATCGGCTGGGCGACGCGGGGTGCCGGGCATGCGTCGAGTCTAGCCAAACAACTCAGATAC
This sequence comes from Agromyces badenianii, assembly GCF_003070885.1. Lineage (NCBI taxonomy): Bacteria > Bacillati > Actinomycetota > Actinomycetes > Micrococcales > Microbacteriaceae > Agromyces > Agromyces badenianii. The sequence goes on along the minus strand of NZ_CP028913.1, from coordinate 2,499,937 downwards.
TTGCCGCAACCCGCGTGCGGTGGTAATCTCAGGTACTTGCAAATAGCCGCGTGTGTGTCGGCATGCACGAGATGCCAGCCGGCGGCCGATGAGTCGAGGGGGAGCGTCATGGCCGACACCGGGTGGAGGGTCGAGTACCTGAGCTGAGTCGAGGCGGCCGAGCGGTGTCGCATCCCGGTCTCGAGCTTCGACAAGCTGCGCCCGACGGGCTGATTCCCGAACCCGACGCCCGCATGGGCAAGCATCTGCTCTGGAGCGCCGACACGATCGACGAGCTGCTCGCCCGCGGTGGAACGGAATACTGATGGCCGGGCGGCCGACCAAGGACACCCCGTCGCGGGTCGATCCGCGCACGGGTCGGCCGCTGCCCGAAGGCATCCGCTGGCGCGCCGACCGCCAGCGTTACCAGATCCGCGTCGTCGGCCCGAGCGTCGAGGGCGGCGCCGCCGAGCGCTCCCGCACGTTCCTCACCCTCGCCGAGGCGAAGCGCGAGCTCGCGAAGATGGTGGCCGGTCGCAACCCGAACGGGTCGATGACGCTCGACCAGTGGTACGACAAGTACTGGCCCGCGATCGAGTCGTCCATCCGCCCGGCAACGGCCCGCAGCTACGGCGTCGCCTGGAGGCTCCGCGTGAAGCCGAGTCTCGGCCGCCACCGGCTCGACGAGATCACCTCTCCCATGATCGAGTCCGCGATGGTCGCGTGGTCGGGCGGGGCATCCGCCAAGAACGACGCGCTCGCGCTGCTCTCGCGCCTGCTCGACGGCGCTCGTCGTTCTCGGTTCATCGACTTCAACCCGGCTCGCGAGGTGAAGCGGCCGAGCATGCGCGAGTCGATCTCGCCGGTGTCGCGGGCGCTCACGCTCGAGCAGATCACCGCACTGCTCGACCTGATTCCCGATGGCGTCTACCGCCGCTACTTCGCCGCGCTCGTCTACACGGGCATGCGCGCGGGTGAGGCGACCGCGCTGCGCGTCGGCGACGTCGACTTCGGGCGCGGGGTCATCCGCGTCAGCCGGTCGCTGAGTCCGGGTATGCGCGGCGAGCTCATCGAGCAGTCGCCCAAGAGCCACAAGTCGAGGGATGTCCCGCTGATCGACGCGCTGCGTCCGTACGCCGAGGCGGCCTCGCGCGGCAAGCAGGGGAGCGACCTGCTCTTCGATGGGCCCGACGGTGGGCGCCTCACGAATCACAACGCGCGCCGCGCGGTGAACTGGGAAGAGCTGCGCGAGGCGATCGGGCGGCCCGACCTGCGCATCCACGACCTGCGGCACACGTTCGCGACGATCCTGTTCGACGCCGGCGCGACCGCGCCCGACGTGCAGGCGACTCTCGGCCACTCGAGCCTGCAGGTCACCGAGCGCTACTCTCGTGCACGCGAAGGCGTCGCGCTCCGAGCCGGTGCAGCACTGAACGATGCGCTCAAGCGAGCCGACGAAAGCACCGATTCGAGCAGAGCCAAGACCGGCACCAAGAGCCAAGCCGAGTCGGCCCATCCAGAACCGGAAATGGCACAACGCCGAACCAGGCGAACCCTTAATGGCACATCAATGACACAGCCTCACCGGCGGCCTCGCGGAATGACCCGCTGAAACAAGAAAACCCCCGGTTACCCGGGGGTTTTGATGGTGGCTCCGACCGGCATCGATCCGGTGACCTTTCGATTTTCAGTCGAACGCTCTACCAACTGAGCTACAGAGCCTCAGGGCCTGAGCCCTGATAAGGAGAAAGCCCCTTCTCTCGTAAGGGAAAGGGCTTGTCGCCTGAGCGACCCTGACGGGACTTGAACCCGCGACCTCCGCCGTGACAGGGCGGCACGCTAACCAACTGCGCTACAGGGCCTCGTGGCATCTTGCGACACCGAGGTTGTTCAATTATATGTACTGTCGTGCAGTGACCCCAACGGGATTCGAACCCGTGCTGCCGCCGTGAAAGGGCGGTGTCCTAGGCCACTAAACGATGGGGCCGGAGGGCTGTGCTGGGCACGCCCGCCGACAGCCAAGCATACGTGCACTCGGGCGAGATGGCAAAACGAGGGCAGCGGATGCCGCAACTCACGCCACGCGGCATCCTCGGACATGCGCCCGAAATGCCCGGAATGCGCTCGACTCGCGCCTATCGTGGGGCTGCCAGTGCCCGAACCGAGAGTCGATGAGCGCGGGGACCCGAGCCCGCGTGGACGGGGAACGATGTACCGCACCACAGACCGAACGCCCATCGCCCGACCCCGAACGAGCCCGGTGACCGGGGGCCGCAGGGCCGGCCCGGCAACTCGCCGAGGGCGCTCTTCACGCCGTCTCGTCGCCGTGATCGCGGTCGTCGCCGCGACGCTCCTCGGCCCGGTCATCGCGACCCCGCAGCCCGCGCTCGCCGCCACGTACCCGAGCTGGGACGAGCTGCAGGCGGCGAAGGCGAACACGGCCGCCGGTGCTGCTGCGGTCGAGCAGGTCGTCGCACTCATCGCCGAACTCGAGGCGAACGTCGAGTTCACGCGGGCAGAAGCCGAGCGCCGCACGGACGAGCTCTTCGTCGCGCAGCAGAAGTACGACGAAGCCGTGATCAGGGCCGACCAGATCCAGGCACAGGCTGATGCATCCGCCGCTGAGGCCCAGGCAGCGGAGTCGAACGCGGGTCAGGTCGCCGCCCAGCTCTACCGCTCCGGTGGCGGTGACGTCGGGGTCAACCTCTTCCTCGATGCGGGCAACGCTCAAGCCACCGAGACGCTGCTCTCCAAGCTCGGCAGCATGGAGAAGATGGTCGAGCGCACCTCGAGCATCTACGACCGAGCCCAGGAGAAGAAGAACACCGCTCAGGCGCTCAGTGGGCAGGCCGAGGTAGCACAGGCCGAACGCGAGAAACTGCGCATCGCCGCCGAGGAGGCCCTGGTCGCCGCTCAGGAAGCACAGGCGGCAGCAGAGGCCGCGCTCGCCGAATCGCAGGCGAAGAAGATCGAGCTCGACGCGCAGCTCGCGTTCCTGAAAGACACTGAGGCGAAGACGGCCGCGGCCTACCAGGAGGGCGAGCGGATCAAGCAGGAGGAGGAGCGGAAGCGCCGCGAGGAGGCGGCCCGCAGCGGATCGCCGGGTGGCGTCGCGTCGTCGGGCTGGGCGAAGCCCGCCGGTGGCCGCATCACCGGCGACTTCGGGCCGCGTTCGCCGATCTGCGCGGGCAGCGGATGTTCCGGAGACTTCCACTACGCCGTCGACCTCGGCACCGGCTGCTCGGCACCGATCTACGCGGCGAACAGCGGAGTCGTGAGGTTCTCGGGCTACTCGGGCACGTACGGCAACTACATCCAGATCGACCACGGCGGCGGTATCTGGACCGGGTACGCGCACATCCGTGACGGCGGTCGTTTCGTCGGCGCCGGCGCCTGGGTCGATGCGGGGCAGAACATCGCCTCGAGCGGAACGACCGGGGCATCCGATGGATGCCACCTGCACTTCGAGGTGTACAGCGGTGGAGGCCGTATCGACCCCCAGCCGTTCATGGCCAACCGGGGGGTCAACCTTGGCTGAGAACCGAACCAGGCCGGTGTCGCGGGTGAAGCCCGCGACCATCTTCTCGACGATCGCCGTCGGCGCGGTCACGGCGTCGGTCGTGGGGGGCGGCGTTCCGGCGATGGCCGAACCCGACTACCCGTCGTGGGGCGAGATCGAGCAGGCGAAGACCAACGAGGCGACGAAGCAGGCCGAGATCGCGCGGGTCGGCGAGTTGCTCGCCGGCCTCCAGCAGGTGGCGGATGCCGCGGTGCAGGCCTCGCAGATCGCTGCCGAGTCGTACCGCATCGCCGTCGACGAGCGCGACCGGGCGGCCGAGCGCGAGTCCACGCTCGCGCGGCAGGCCGATGAGGCCGATGCGGTCGCCGAGATCTCGAAGATGCGCGCCGGGCTTCTCGCCGCGCATCTCGCGAAGACGGCGGGCAACGACCTGAGCGCCGAGCTCGTGTTCTCGGGCGAGAGCGCCGACGGGCTGCTGAAGCAGCTCGGCATGGCGTCGAAGCTCGGTGAGCAGGCTCAGGCGGTCTACGAGCAGGCGGTCGCCGATCGCAACACCGCCGACGCCCTGCGGGCCCAGGCCGCTCGGGCTGCAACCGAGCGCACGCGTCTCGCCGCGCTCGCCGAGGCGAAGGCCGTCGAGGCGAACGCTGCTGCCGAGTCGGCGATGGCGGCGGTCACCGCGCAGGAGCAGCGCTCGGCAGAACTGTATGCGCAGCTCGCGACCCTGAAAGACACCACTGCCGAGCTCGAACGCGAGCGCGTCGAGGGTCAGGCGCGTGAGGCCGCGCGGGCCGCGCTCGAGGCGAGTCGGCCGACCACCCCGGCGCCGGCCCCAGCCCCGGCCCCGCCCGCAGGCGGCGGCGGTGGCGGGGGAGGTGGGGGAGGTGGCGGCAACGGCGGCGGCACACCCGCGCCGAACCCCGCCCCGGCTCCGCCGAACGCGGGGGCGGTCGAGTCGGCGATCTGGTTCGCGAGCCAGCAGCTCGGCGAGCGATACGGGCTCGGCGGCGCCGGCCCCGACGTCTGGGACTGCTCGGGCCTCACCCGCGCCGCCTATGCGTACGCGGGCATCGGCATCGGCAGCCACTCGGCGACGAACCAGTACCACACGCTCGCGGCCCGCGGGAAGGCGGTCTCGCTCGGCAGCGTGCAGCGCGGCGACCTGCTCTTCTGGGGTTCGCCCGGCAACTACTACCACGTCGCGATCTACCTCGGCGGCGGACGCATCCTCGAGGCACCCGACTACGGCAAGCCCGTGCGCGAGTGGCCGATCTGGGGCAGCCCCTCGGCCGCGGCGCGCCCCGCCGGCTGACCCCGGCGCCGAGAAACCCGCCGACCGAGGCCCGGGTACAGCGAAGGGGCGGGCCGCAAGGCCCGCCCCTTCTGTGAGCGGATGCCGCGAGCTCGCGGCATCCGCTCGGTTGATGCTCAGTGACCGGGGAACGCCTCGATCGCCTTGGCGATGAGCGCCTCGGCCTCGGCCGCGTTCGCCCAGCCCTCGGTCTTGACCCACTTGCCGGGCTCGAGGTCCTTGTAGTGCTCGAAGAAGTGCTCGATCTCCTTGCGGGTGAACTCGGGGATGTCCTCGAGGTCCTGGATGTGGTTCCAGCGCGGGTCGCCCGCGGGCACCGCGACGACCTTCGCGTCGCCGCCGCCGTCGTCGGTCATGTGGAAGACGCCCACCGGGCGCACCTTCACGCCCACGCCGGGGAACAGCGGGTAGTCGAGCAGCACGAGCACGTCGAGCGGGTCGCCGTCGTCGCCGAGCGTGTTCTCGAAGAACCCGTAGTCGGTCGGGTAGACGAACGTCGTGTAGAGCACGCGGTCGAGGAACACCCGGCCGGTCTCGTGGTCGACCTCGTACTTGTTGCGGCTCCCCTTCGGGATCTCGATGATGGCGGCGTACTCGCCCATGCTGGTTCTCCTCGGTTGTGGCAGCGCTGTCTGGAAACTGGCCAGCGGCCGACCTGTTCGGGGTCGGGCTCGATCGGCGGAATAAGGTTACTTGATGCCTCCTGACCAGCCGATGGATGTCTCGGGCGCGAGCCCGGCGCGCCGCCCGCGACTGACCCCGCCGATCGCCGACGTGCGCCGCGCCGTGCGCGCCGTGCTCCCGCAGCACCCGTCGTCGCAAGCTGCCCTGGCGGCAACCGAGGGGATCGTGCTCGTCGCCCTCTCCGGTGGCGCCGACTCGCTCGCCCTCGCGGCGGCCACGGCGTTCGAGGCGCCGCGGGCGGGCCTGCGTGCCGGTGCCGTCATCGTCGACCACGGGCTGCAGCAGGGCTCGGCGGATGTCGCGGCCTCCGCGGCGGCGACCGCTCGCGAACTCGGGCTCGACCCGGTGGTCGTGCGCCGCGTCGAGGTGACGGGCGAGGGCGGCCCCGAGGCATCCGCTCGCGATGCGCGCTATGCCGCGCTCGACGCGGTCGCCGCCGAGACCGGTGCCACGCTCGTGCTGCTCGGCCACACCCTCGACGACCAGGCCGAGACCGTGCTGCTCGGCCTCGCCCGGGGCTCCGGTGCCGCGAGCCTCGCGGGCATGCCCAGCAGGGCCGGCCGTTACGTTCGCCCGCTTCTCGGAATTCGTCGTGCGACGACGCGGCAGGCCTGCCTTGACGCCGGGCTGACCCCGTGGGAAGACCCGCACAACACCGACCCCGCCTATGCGCGCGTGCGCGTGCGCGAACGGGTGCTGCCGGTGCTCGAGGCCGAACTCGGGCCGGGCATCGCCGAAGCGCTCGCCCGCACCGCCGAGCAGCTGCGCGAAGACGACGCGGCGTTCTCGGAGCAGATCGACGAGTTCATCGAGGAGATCTGCGACCCCGCCGAGGCCGGCATCGCGATCTCGGTAGGGGCGCTCGCGGCGAACCCGGCGGCGCTGCGGCAGCGCATCATCCGGCACGTCGTGGGCAGCGAGTTCGGCGTCTCGCTCACTCGCGGGCAGACCCTCGAGGTGGCGCGCCTGGTCACCGACTGGCACGGACAGGGGCCGATCGACCTGCCCGGCGGGGTGCTCGCCACCCGGGCCGGAACGCACGTCGTACTGAGCACGAGCGGCTCGACCGAGGTGCTCCCGCACGATCACTGAGCCGGCAGCGCGTAGGCTCGACGCATCCGTTCGTCGTCATAGAAGGAGCATGAATGTACGCCCGCGAGATCGAGGCCGACCTCACCGAGGTGCTCGTCACCGAAGCCGAGATCCACGCGAAGCTCGCCGAGCTCGCCCGCCGCATCGAGGCCGACTACGAGGGCAAAGACCTGCTGCTCGTCGGCGTGCTGAAGGGCGCGGTCATGGTCATGGCCGACCTCGCGCGCGAGCTGCGTCCGCACGTGAACATGGACTGGATGGCCGTCTCCTCGTATGGCGCGGGCACCCAGTCGTCGGGCGTCGTGCGCATCGTGAAAGACCTCGACACCGACCTCACGGGTCGCCACGTGCTCATCGTCGAGGACATCATCGACTCGGGCCTGACCCTCAGCTGGCTGCTCGGCAACCTCGAATCGCGCGGTGCCGAGTCGGTCGAGATCTGCGCGCTGCTCCGCAAGCCCGACGCGGCGAAGGTCGACGTGACGGTCAAGTACCTCGGCTTCGACATCCCGAACCAGTTCGTCGTCGGCTACGGCCTCGACTACGCCGAGCAGTACCGCAACCTCCGCGACGTCGCGATCCTCGCGCCGCACGTCTACAGCTGAGCCCGTCGACCGGGGGCTGACGCGGCGGCACAGCCCTCAGCGAACATCCGGCCGCCGTGCGGCGACTGCAATGTAACCTGTGAGCACCATGAACATCAAGAAGATCCTGCGCGGGCCGATCATCTACATTCTGCTCGCGATCGTCGCGGTGTGGATCGGCTCGAGCCTCATCACCGCCTCGGGGTTCAAAGAGGTTTCGACGCAAGAGGGCCTCGAGCTGCTCGAAGACGGCAAGGTCGCCTCGGTCAAGATCGTCGACGGTGAGAACCGCGTCGACCTGACCCTCGATAAGGCCGACGAAGAGCTCGGCAAGCAGGTGCAGTTCTACTACGTCACCCCGCGCGGCCCCGACGTCGTCGCCGCCGTCGACGACGCCGACCCCAGCGACGGCTTCAACGACGAAGTGCCCCAGCCGAACTGGCTCCTCTCGATGCTCGGCATCCTGCTGCCCCTCGTCTTGATCGGCCTCTTCTTCTGGATCATGCTCTCGGGCATGCAGGGCGGCGGCAACCGCGTCATGCAGTTCGGCAAGTCGAAGGCGAAGCTCGTCTCGAAGGAGAGCCCCAAGGTCACGTTCGACGACGTGGCCGGCGCCGACGAGGCGATCGAAGAACTCCACGAGATCAAGGAGTTCCTGAAGGAGCCGGCGAAGTTCCAGGCCGTCGGCGCTCGCATTCCCAAGGGCGTGCTGCTCTACGGCCCTCCGGGCACCGGCAAGACGCTGCTCGCCCGCGCGGTCGCGGGTGAGGCCGGAGTGCCCTTCTACTCGATCTCGGGCTCCGACTTCGTCGAGATGTTCGTCGGTGTCGGTGCATCCCGTGTGCGCGACCTCTTCGAGCAGGCGAAGCAGAACGCGCCCGCCATCATCTTCGTCGACGAGATCGACGCGGTCGGCCGCCACCGCGGCGCTGGCCTCGGCGGTGGGCACGACGAGCGCGAGCAGACGCTCAACCAGCTGCTCGTCGAGATGGACGGCTTCGACCCGAAGACGAACGTCATCCTCATCGCGGCGACGAACCGCCCCGACATCCTCGACCCCGCGCTGCTGCGCCCCGGCCGGTTCGACCGCCAGATCGGCGTCGATGCACCCGACCTGAAGGGCCGCCAGAAGATCCTCGAGGTGCACTCGAAGGGCAAGCCCCTCGCCAACGGCGTCGATCTCGAGGTGCTCGCGCGCAAGACGCCCGGCTTCACCGGTGCCGATCTCGCCAACGTGCTCAACGAGGCCGCGCTGCTCACGGCTCGCTCCAACGCGCAACTCATCGACAACCGCGCGCTCGACGAGGCGGTCGACCGGGTGATCGCCGGCCCGCAGCGCCGCTCGCGCGTCATGAAAGACAAGGAGAAGCTCATCACGGCCTACCACGAGGGCGGACACGCACTCGCGGCGGCGGCGATGAACTACACCGACCCCGTCACGAAGATCACGATCCTGCCGCGTGGCCGCGCACTCGGCTACACGATGGTGCTGCCCCTCGAAGACAAGTACTCGGTCTCCCGCAACGAGCTGCTCGACCAGCTCACCTACGCGATGGGCGGCCGTGTCGCCGAGGAGATCGTCTTCCACGACCCCTCGACCGGTGCCTCGAACGACATCGAGAAGGCCACGTCGACCGCGCGCAAGATGGTCACCGAGTTCGGCATGAGCGCGAACGTGGGTGCCGTGAAGCTCGGCCAGTCGCAGGGCGAGGTCTTCCTCGGCCGCGACATGGGCCACCAGCGCGACTACTCCGAGCGCATCGCCGAGCGCGTCGACGCCGAGGTGCGAGCGCTCATCGAGCAGGCGCACGACGAGGCCTGGCAGGTGCTCAACGAGAACCGCGATATCCTCGACAAGCTCGCGGCCGAACTGCTCGAGCAGGAGACGCTCGACCACAAGCAGATCGCCGAGATCTTCACGGACGTCAAGAAGCTGCCCGAGCGCCCGCTGTGGCTCTCGAGCGACAAGCGGCCGGTTTCCGACCGCCCGCCGATCTCGTTCCCGACCGAGAAGATGCCGATCGACCAGGGCGCCGTCGACGGCGGCGTCGACTCGGGCGAGCTGCCCGTCGACGAGGAGCCCGCGGCCCGCTCGCCTCGCTCGAACCCGCGGCCCGCCACGGCGTAGCCGCCGGTCGATCGAAGTCCGTCGACCCGAAGAAGGGGAGCCATGGCCGGAGTGGACGCCGAGCGCATCGAGCGCGCGGTGCACGAGATCCTGCTCGCGATCGGTGAAGACCCGACCCGGCCCGGACTCGAGCGCACCCCGCAGCGGGTCGCCGAGGCCTACGCCGACTTCTTCGGCGGCCTCGACGTGGACCCGCTCAGCCACCTCGCCGACACGGTTCCGATCGGGGCGACGGATGCCGGTGTGCCGGCGACCTCCGACGCGGTCATCCTCCGCGATCTCGCGTTCCGGTCGGTCTGCGAACACCACCTCCTGCCGTTCGTCGGCACGGCGCACGTGGCCTACCTGCCCGGCGATCGCGTCGTCGGGCTCGGCCGCATCCCCGCTGTCGTCGACACCCTGGCGCGCCGGCCGCAACTGCAGGAGCGCCTCGCCGAGGAGATCGCCGACACCCTCGTGGCCGGCCTCGACCCCAAGGGCGTGCTCGTCGTGCTCGACGCCCAGCACCGCTGCGTGACGACTCGGGGTTCGCGCCAGGAGCGCAGTTCCACGGTGACGATCGCGAGCCGGGGCGCCCTGTCGGAGCCTGCCGCGCGCAGCGAGATCATCACGCTGATCGGGGCGCAGGCCCATGCCTGAACGCACGCTCGTCATGGGTGTCGTGAACGTCACCCCCGACTCGTTCAGCGACGGCGGGCGCTGGTTCGACACCGATGCCGCGATCGCGCACGGACTCGAGCTCGTCGCCGACGGCGCCGATCTCCTCGACGTCGGCGGCGAGTCCACCCGCCCGGGTGCCGCCCGCGTCGCCCCCGAAGAGGAGCTGCGCCGGGTCGTGCCCGTGATCCGCGAGCTCGCGGGTCGCGGCATCCGCGTGAGCGTCGACACGATGCGGGCCGACACGGCGCTCGCCGCCGTCGAAGCCGGCGCCCAAATCATCAACGACGTCTCGGCCGGGCTCGCCGATGCCGCCATGGGCTCGATCGCCGCCGAGACCGGCGCCCGGTACGTCGCGATGCACTGGCGGGGCCACTCCGATCGCATGGACTCGCTCGCCGAGTACGACGACGTCGCCGTCGAGGTGCGCGACGAGCTCGCCCGGCGGGTCGACGCACTCGTCTCGGCCGGGGTCGCACCCGAGAAGCTCATCCTCGACCCCGGACTCGGCTTCGCCAAGCGCGGCGAGCAGAACTGGCAGTTGCTCGCGCGCCTCGACGTGCTCGCCGAGCTCGGCCTGCCGGTGCTCGTCGGCGCCTCGCGCAAGCGGTTCCTCGGCGCGATGCTGCCGAGCGAGGCATCCATCACCGACCGCGACCTGCCGACCTCGGTCGTCAGCGTGCTCTCGGCGCAGGCCGGCGCCTGGGCCGTGCGAGTGCACGACGTGCGGGGCACGCGTCTCGCCCTCGACGTTCTCGGAGCGTGGCAGAGTGGACGACGTGACTGAACTGCGCAATCGCCGGTGGGGCGACCGGATCACCCTCACGGGGCTTCGCGTGCGCGCGCACCACGGCGTGTTCGACTTCGAGCGTGCCGACGGCCAGGAGTTCGTGATCGACGTCTCGGTCGCGGTCGACCTGTCTGCAGCCGCCGCCGACGACCGACTCGACCGCACCGTGCACTACGGCGAGCTCGCCGAGGCCGTCGTCGCCGCCGTCGAACGCGACCCGGTCGACCTCATCGAGACCGTCGCCGAGCGCGTCGCGTCGGTCGCGCTCGGCTACGCCGCCGTCGACGAGGTCGAGGTCACCGTGCACAAGCCGCAGGCACCCATCAGCGTTCCCTTCGCCGACGTGGCCGTCACGATCGTGCGGGGGCGGGCATGACGCGCGCCGTCATCGCCTTCGGGGCGAACCTCGGCGACCGCGAGACGACGATCGCCGCGGCTGTGCGCGAGATCGCCGAGACCGATGGCGTCGAACTCGTCGCCGTCTCGCCCGTCTACGAGACGCCGGCGATCAAGGACTCCGGGGTCGACGGTGATGCGCCGCGGTACCTGAACGGCGTGGTCGTCGTCGAGACGACGCTCGACCCGCACGCGCTGCTCGACGTGCTGCAGCGCATCGAGCTCGAGCACGGCCGGGTGCGAGCCGAGCACTGGGGCGACCGCACCCTCGACCTCGACCTCGTCGACGTCGACGGCGTGGTGCTCGCGAGCGACCGGCTGGTGCTGCCGCACCCGCGTGCATGGCAGCGGGCGTTCGTGCTCCAGCCGTGGCTCGACGTCGAGCCCGATGCGGTGCTCGCCGGGCGCGGACCGATCGCCGCGCTCCGCGCCGAGGCGACCGACGAGGTGGTGCGCCGATGAAGCGCACGCACGCCAGCGTGATCATCGCCTTCGTGCTCGCGGGGCTCGTCACCGGCTACCTCCTCGATCTCGCGATCGTCTCGAACGGGGCGAAGGCGATCGTGCCGCCGATCTCGCTGCCGATCACGCTCACGGGCGTGGCCGCGCTCGTGGTGGCCTTCGCCTGGCCCGTTCGGCGCGCCGTGAAGGGCAAGGCGACGAAGCACCTCGACCCGTTCCGCGCCATGCGCACCGCGGTGCTCGCCAAGGCCTGCAGCCTGAGCGGCGCGCTCATCCTCGGCTTCGGTCTCGGCATCACCCTGTTCCTGCTGACCCGCAGCGTCGTGCCCTCGGCCTCGACCGTGTGGCTCGCCCTCGCGACGGCGATCGGCGCGGCAGTGCTCATGGCCGGCGGACTCGTCGCGGAGTTCTTCTGCACCCTGCCGCCCGACGACACCGACACCGAGAAGGAAGAGCACGCACATGCCTGAGTCGCCCGGACTCCAGCCCGAAGAGACCGTGCACGACGAGCCGACGCGCCCCGAGGCATCCGACGCCGTCGTCGCTGAAACGGCCGACACCGGGTGGCAGCGCGTCTCGCCGAAGTACGTCGTCGTCGAGGTGATCGGCTCGATCATCGGCATGCTGATCTTCGTCGGGGCGGCGCTCGCGGCCTACTTCCTCCTGCACTGGCAGTGGACGATCTGGCTCGCGATCGCGATCGCCGTGGTCTCGCTCATCGGCATCGCGTTCGAGCCGCGCCGGGTGCGGTCGATCCAGTACCGCCTGCGCGCCGACGACCTGCTCTTCCGCCGGGGCATCATGTTCCAGCGTCAGGTGGCGGTGCCCTACGGGCGCATGCAGCTCGTCGACATCACCCGCGGGCCGGTCGCCCGGGCCCTCGGCCTCGCCGACCTCAAGTTCGTCACGGCCGCCGCCGCATCGGCGGTGACCGTGCCAGGGCTCCCGATGGCGGAGGCCGACCGGTTGCGCGACGAGCTCGTCGCCCTCGCCGAGTCGCGCCGGGCGGGGCTGTGAGCGGTCTCGAGCGCCCGCAGGGAGTGGTGAACCTCGCCGACGGCGAGTGGCACCGCCTCCACCCGGCGAGTCCGCTCCTGCGCGGAGGACTCGTGTTCCTCGCCGTGCTGGGGTTCGTGATCGCGAACCTGCGCGAACGGCTCATCGACATCTTCCTGACGATCTTCGCGCCGGGCACGGGTGAGCAGGTCGACGACGAGTACACCGGCTGGCGCCAGGACTGGGCGAACGACCCGGTCGGCGGCATCGTCTCCAACGGCCTCGTCGGCTGGGCGCTGCTCGGGCTCGCGGTCGTCATCATCGCCGTGATCGTGGGCTTCTGGCTGTCGTGGCGCATGCACACGTTCCGGGTGACGCACGAGGCGGTCGAGGTGCGCAGCGGCATCCTGTTCCGCTCGCATCGCAGCGCGCGGCTCGACCGCATCCAGGGCATCAACGTCAACCGGCCGCTGTTCGCCCGACTCTTCGGCACCGCGAAGCTCGAGGTCTCGGTCGCCGGGCAGTCGGCGAACGTGCAGCTCGCCTATCTCGGCTCGGCGCTCGCCGACGCCCTGCGCGCCGATGTGCTGCGCCTCGCCTCGGGCGCGCGAGCAGAGCGCACGCAGGGCCGGCCCGCCATGCCTGGCGAGACACTGCCCGCCGCGAGCGAGGCGCAGTCGGGTGCTGCCGAGGCGCAGGCGGGTGCTGCCGAGACGCAGCCCGGCGCCGCCCCCACCGAGGCGCCCGCCGTCACCCGAACCCCGCCCGTCACCGCCCGGGCCGGTGCGCTCGTCACCCAGCGCGTCGACGAGTTCCTCGCGCCCGAACTCGACCCCGATCTCGCTCCGCCCGAGTCGGTCGTGCACCTGCCGCTCGGACGCGTGGTCGGCTCGACCCTGCTCGGCGGGTCGACGATGTGGGGGATCATCCTCGTGGCGATCATCGTGGTCGGCGTCACGACCCGCCAGGTGTGGGTGCTCTTCAGCTTCGTGCCGGCGGCGATCGGTCTCGTGAGCTACACGTGGTCGCGCATCACGAGGTCGCTGCGGTACTCGATCGCCGGAACGCCCGACGGGGTGCGCATCGGCCACGGCCTGCTCTCCACCGCCAACCAGACGATCCCGCCGGGGCGCGTGCACGCGATCGAGGCGACCCAGTGGGTCTTCTGGCGGCCGTTCGGCTGGTGGTCGGTGCGCATCAACGTGGCGGGCCAGTCGATCTCGGCGTCGGGTGATGCCGCGCAGCGCACCGTCGTGCTGCCGGTCGGCACGGCGGCCGACGTGCACCGGGTGCTCGCCCTGCTGCTTCCGGATGCCGCGGCCGACGTCGAACCGCTCGTCGATGCCGGCCTCATCGGCCGGGGCGGGGCCGGCGGGTTCTCGACCACGCCGAGGCGTGCGGCGTGGCTGCGACCGTTCTCGTGGCGTCGCATCGGCCTGGCCGCGGCCTCGGGGGTCGCCGTCATCCGGCGGGGTGCGCTCGTGCGCAGCCTGAGCCTCGTGCCGCTCGCCCGCATGCAGTCGGTCGCCCTCTCGGTCGGGCCCGTCGAACGGGCACTCGATCTCGCGACGCTGCGGCTGCACACGGTGACCGGTCCGGTCACGGCCGTGCTGCCCGTCGCCGACCGATCCGAGGCGACCGCGCTCTTCGAGCATCTCTCGCACGAGGCGGTCGAACGCGCGGCGAGCGACACCTCGCACCATTGGGGGGCGGCGGCGACATCGCCCGTGATCGCGACCGAGCCCGCCACCGCGACCGCGACCGCGACCGAGCCCGCCACCGCGATCGCGACCGGGCCCGCGACCGAGTCCTCTCCCCACGGAACGGAACCCGGCCGTGTCGGCTGAACGACCGGGCAGGCTCGGAGTCGGCACCATCGGCGCCGGACGGGTCGGCGCCGTGCTCGCGTCGGCGCTCGCGGGCGCCGGCCACGCGCTCACCGGCATCTCCGCGGTCTCCGACTCGAGCCGGGAGCGGGCCGCGACGATGCTGCCGTCGGTTCCCGTGCTGCCGATCCCCGAGATCGTCGAACGCAGCGAGCTCGTGCTGCTCGCCGTGCCCGAGGCCGAGCTCGGCCCCCTCGTCGCCGGCCTCGCCGAGGCCGGCGTCTGGCAGCCCGGGCAGCTCGTGCTGCACACCGCGGCCCGGTTCGGCACCGGCGTGCTCGATCCCGCCCGGCTCGCGGGGGCGATTCCGCTTGCTGTGCACCCGGCGATGAGCTTCACTGGCACGAGCATCGATCTCGCCCGCCTGCCCGGCACCTGGTTCGCGGTCACCGCCCCGGCTCCGGTGCTGCCGATCGGTCAGGCGCTCGTCGTCGAGATGGGCGGCGAACCCTTCATCGTCACCGAGCACGACCGGGCGGCCTACGGCGAGGCGATCGACACCGCGGTGTCGTTCTCGAGCGCGATCGTCGACCAGGCCAGCGGGCTGCTCGACGGCATCGGCGTCGGCCGGTCGGGTGCGGTGCTCGCGCCGCTCGTGCGCAGCGCCGTCGAGAACGCGCTCGCGAGGCACGACAGCGGAGCGTACGCCGAAGGTGCCGATACGATCGACGAGGCCGATACCGACTGGCCGCTTGGGGGTGGCGCGTGACCGAGGTCACCGCGGGCACACGCGTGGTGCCGACGATCAGCGAACTCCGAGGCCTCCTCGCCGAGCGACGCGCGGCCGGGGCATCCGTCGCCCTCGTGCCGACCATGGGCGCACTGCACGCCGGCCATCTGGCGCTCGTCGCTCGCGCCCGCCAACTCGCCGACGTCGTGGTCGTGTCGATCTTCGTGAACCCGCTCCAGTTCGGTCCGGGCGAAGACCTCGACCGCTACCCGCGCACGCTCGACGCCGACGTCGCCGCGCTCGAAGGACTCGGCGTCGAGTTCGTGTTCGCCCCGGCCGTCGCCGAGATGTATCCGTCGGGCGAGGTCGACACCACGCTCCGGGCCGGGCGGGTCGGCTCCCTCTACGAGGGCGCGTCGCGGCCGGGCCACTTCGACGGCATGCTCACCGTCGTCAGCAAGCTGCTGAACATCGTCAGCCCCGATGCCGCCGTCTTCGGGCAGAAAGACGCCCAGCAGGTCTTCCTCGTGCGCCGCATGGTGCGCGATCTCGACGTGCCGACCACGATCGACGTGGTGCCGACGGTGCGCGAGGCCGACGGACTCGCGCTCTCGAGCCGCAATCGCTATCTCGATCCCGCGCAGCGCCAGGCGGCGCTCACCCTCTCCGAGGCGCTCAGGGCAGCGGATGCCGCGGCGACCGACGGACTCGCCGAGGTGCTCGCCGAGGGCGCCGCCGCGCTCGGCGACCACGACGACGTCACGCTCGACTACCTCGTGGTCGTCGACCCCGAGACCTTCCTTCCGGTGGCAGACGACGCGCGCGGTGCGGCCGTCGTGCTCGTGGCGGCGCGCGTCGGCGCGACCCGGCTCATCGACAACGCAGCCATCACCCTCGGCTGACGCCCCGCGCGCCCCGCGCGCTGCGCCCCGCGGCTCAGCAGTAATGCACGCTCTGGCCCGCCTATTCGGTGCGTTTCTGCTGACTCGATGGGACTTCGCGCGGGTACGGCCCCGGAACGCGCCCAAGTAGGCTGGTGTCCGCACCTTTTCGCGCGACGAGAGAGAACGATGGCCGAGAACCAGACGGATGCCACGCCCGAGCCCACTGCCGAAGAGATCAGCGCCGCCGAGATCTCCGAGCAGAAGGCCGTGCGCCTCGCCAAGCGCGAGCGGCTGATCGCGGCATCCGACGACCCCGCCTTCGGCGCGTACCCGGTGCGCCTGCCGATCACCGCGACGATTCCCGAGGTGCGCGACCGCTTCGTGGGCCTCGGCGTCGACGAGGCGAGCGGCGAGCAGGTCGGTCTCGCGGGCCGCGTCGTCTTCTCTCGCAACACCGGCAAGCTCTGCTTCGCCACGCTGCAGTCGGGCGACGGCAGCCGCATCCAGGCGATGGTCTCCCTCGCCGAGGTGGGCGAGGAGTCGCTCGCGGCGTGGAAGGAGTTCGTCGACCTCGGCGACCACGTGTTCGTCGCCGGTGAGGTCATCACGAGCCGACGCGGTGAGCTCTCGATCATGGTGAAGGAGTGGCGCATCGCCTCGAAGGCGATCCTGCCGCTGCCGAACCTGCACAACGAGCTCTCCGAGGAGATGCGGGTGCGCAGCCGCTACCTCGACCTCATCTCCCGCGAGCAGGCTCGGCGCAACGTGATCGACCGGGCGAAGGTCAACGCGAGCCTCCGCCGCACCTTCGACGGCCTCGGCTTCATCGAGGTCGAGACGCCGATGCTGCAGGTCATGCACGGCGGGGCATCCGCTCGACCGTTCGTGACGCATTCCAATGCCTTCGACACCGAGCTGTACCTGCGCATCGCGCCCGAGCTGTACCTGAAGCGCGCCGTCGTCGGCGGCATCGAGCGCGTGTACGAGATCAACCGCAACTTCCGCAACGAGGGCGCCGACTCGACGCACTCGCCCGAGTTCGCGATGCTCGAGGCCTACGAGGCCTACGGCGACTACACCACGATCGCCGACCTCACGCAGCAGTTGATCCAGGATGCCGCGATCGCCGTCTCGGGCTCGCACGTCGTGACCTGGGCCGACGGCACCGAATTCGATCTCGGCGGCGACTGGGCGCGCATCTCGATGTACGAGTCGCTGTCGCAGGCCGTCGGCGAGAAGATCACCTCGTCGACGCCGATCGAGCGCCTGAAGCAGATCGCCGACGACGCGGGCATCGAGGTCGATCACCCGCTCGCCGGCAAGTACGTCGAGGAGCTGTGGGAGCACCACGTCAAGTCGGGCCTGACGCGGCCGACCTTCGTCATGGACTTCCCGCTCGACACCTCGCCGCTCGTGCGCGAGCACCGCTCGATCCCGGGCGTCGTCGAGAAGTGGGACCTCTACATCCGCGGCTTCGAGCTCGCGACCGGCTACTCCGAGCTCGTCGACCCCGTCGTGCAGCGCGAGCGCTTCGTCGAGCAGGCGAAGCTCGCCGCGGGCGGCGACCCCGAGGCGATGCGCCTCGACGAGGAGTTCCTGCGGGCGCTCGAGTTCGGCATGCCGCCGTCGGGCGGCATGGGCATGGGCATCGACCGGCTGCTGATGGCGCTCACGGGTCTCGGCATCCGCGAGACGATCCTGTTCCCGCTGGTCAAGTGAGCTGCCGAGTGAACGGATGGCGCGAATGAACGACTACCTCCCGAAGGGCGAACTCGAACCCGAGCAGGATCCGAAGCGCCCGTCGAACACGCGCCTCGCGATCTGGATCGTCGTCGGTGCGATCGGCGTGTACCTCGTGGGCTCCGGCATCTGGAACCTCGTCACCGCGGGCTGAGCCGGCCGGCCCGACGAGCGGATGCCGCGGCATCCGCTCGCTCGGTACGCGCACATGCGACGAATTCAGGGAAAGAACGTAGTCTTGTAGTCCTATGGACGAATTCTGGGCGAATGCGATCTGGTCGCTCGCGCCGACGGTGCTCATCGGGCTCATCTTCTGGTTCGTGATGCGCGCGATCATCCACGCCGATCGCGGCGAGCGCAAGGCCTACGCCCGCATCGAGGCGGAGGAGCGGGCGAAGCTCGCCCGGAACCGACCGGCAGCCTGACGGGGATGAGTTCGGAGCAGACGACGCTCGTCGTCGCCAGCATCCTCTTCGTCGTCGACCTCATCATCCGCATCACCGCGGTCATCGTGGTGCCGCGCAACCGCCGCCCGACCGCTGGCATGGCCTGGCTCCTCGCGATCTTCTTCGTGCCGTACCTCGGCGTGCTGTTCTTCGTGCTCATCGGCAATCCGAAGCTGCCGAAGCACCGGCGGCAGAAGCAGGCGGACGTCGACCGGTACATCCGCGAATCGACGCACGGCGTCGAACGGGTCAGCGATTCCGGCGACTGGCCGGCCTGGTTCGAGGGCGTCGTGCGGCTGAACCGCAATCTCGGCTCGATGCCGCTCATCGGCTCAAACAGCGCGAGCCTGATCGGCGACTACCAGGGATCGCTCGACGCGATGACCGCGGCCATCCGCGACGCGAAGCGCTTCGTGCACGTCGAGTTCTACATCCTCGCGTACGACCGCACGACGGAGCATTTCTTCGACGCGCTCGGTGAGGCCGTCGCCCGTGGCGTCGACGTGCGGCTGATGCTCGATCACGTCGCCTCGCTGCGCGTGAAGGGCTATCGCAAGACCCTCGACCGGCTCACCGCGATGGGCGTGCGGTGGGAACTCATGCTTCCGGTGCAGCCGTTCAAGGGCAAGTACCAGCGGCCCGACCTGCGCAACCACCGCAAGATCCTCGTCGTCGACGGCGAGGTCGGGTTCATGGGTTCGCAGAACATCATCGACCGCAGCTACAACAAGCGCAGCAACATCCGTCGCGGGCTGAAGTGGAAGGAACTCGTGACCCGGGTCGAGGGCCCCATCGTCGCGGGGCTCGACGCCATCTTCGCCACCGACTGGTATCTCGAGACGGGCGAGGAGCCCACGCGCGACCTCGCCGACTCGCTCGACCAGCCGGGCGAGGCGCAAGACCTCGACTGCCAGGTCGTGCCGAGCGGGCCCGGGTATCCGAACGAGAACAACCTCAAGCTCTTCCTCGCACTGCTCTACGCCGCCGAGGAGCGCATCATCCTCACGAGCCCGTACTTCGTGCCCGATGAGGCGATGCTGCGGGCGATCAGCGGCGCCACCCAGCGGGGCATCCACGTCGAGCTCTTCGTCTCCGAGATCGGCGACCAGGCGCTCGTCTACCACGCCCAGCGCTCGTACTACGAGGCGCTGCTTCGCGCCGGCGTGAAGATCTACATGTACAAGGCCCCGTACATCCTGCACTCGAAGCACTTCACGATCGACGACGACGTCGCCGTCATCGGCTCGAGCAACATGGACATCCGCTCGTTCGAACTCAACATGGAGGTCTCGCTGCTCGTGCGCGGGGCGTCGTTCGTGCGCGAGATGCGCGCCGTCGAAGACGGGTACCGTCGCGACAGCCACGAGTTGACGCTCGAGCAGTGGATGAAGCAGCCGCTGCGTTCGACCGTGCTCGACAACCTCGCGCGGCTCACCTCGGCGCTGCAGTAGCTCAGGGCCGGCGGGCGAGCCGGTCAGGGGCGCGGCTTCAGCCGCACGGTCGGCAGCTCGGGCGCCGGCAGCGGCGAACCGTCGTACCCGGCCACGGTGCCGAAGCGCCCGTCGGGATTGTCGCGGCCGATGACGTCGGCCTGCCACTGGCGACGGAACTCCACGATCTCGTCGTGGTCGCGGCCGATGAAGTTCCACCACATCACGAGCTCCTCGCCGAAGGGCACGCCGCCGAGCAGGATCACGCGCACCGGCTCCGCTTCGGCCGAGAGGCGGATGCGACGGCGCCCGGCTTCGAGGAAGGCGAGTTCGCTCCACGCCGCGGTCGTCGAGACGGTGTCCTCCGCGAGTTCGCCGCTCGGGGCATCCGTCGCACTGATCTCGACCGGCCCAGAATCGACGAGCACGCCGTGCTCGAACGCGGGGTCGAGTTCGAGTTCGACGGTGCCGAACGGCGGCAGCTCGAGTTGCGCGCCGAGGAGCGGCGAGAACACGGTGACGGATGCCTCGGGCGCGCCGCTGCCCACGAGCGAGCCGACGAACACCCGCACCGCGGCGTCGCCCATGGCGACCGGGCTCGTGTCGGCGTGCTCGAAGAACGGCGCGACGTGCCGCGAGGCCTCGGGCAGCGCGACCCAGAGCTGCACCCCGTGCAGCCGGGTGGTCTCGCGCGTCGAGACCTCGGAATGGGAGATGCCGCGGCCGGCCGTCATGAGGTTGACGGCGCCGGGGCGCACCATGGCGTGGCTGCCCGCGGAATCGCGGTGCTCGATCTCGCCCTCGAAGAGCCAGCTCACCGTCTGCAGCCCAGTGTGCGGATGCGGCGGCACGATCATGCCCGCGGTGACCTGCACGTCGTCGGGGCCGTAGTGGTCGGCGAAGCACCAAGCACCGATCGTCGTGCGGCCGCGCTGGGGAAGGGTGCGCCGCACGTTCATCGCCCGCGGCCCGCCGAGCGGCACCTCGCGCGGCGAGAGCACCTGCACCACCGGGCCCGCGGGCCCCTCGGGCGGGCAGAGCAGCTCGACCGGGTGGCGTTCCAGGTTGCTCATGTCGGAAATCCTACGCCGGGCGCCCGTACGGGGAGCGGGGCCGAGCGTTAGCATGGCGGGTATGGCTCACTCCATGCGTGTTCGTCGTGTCGGTCTCCTCGCTCTCGCGCTCTCGTCGGTGTTCCTGCTGTCGGCGTGCAATCCCTCGGGCGATGCCGCCGAGGACTTCCCCGGCGTGCCGGGCGCATCCGAAGCCGAGGCCGTCGACGTCGAGGCGGGCGACGACCCCGCCGACGACGAGGAGGAGACGGAGTCGTCCGCCGATGGTCCCGTGGTCGTGTGGTGGGCCGACGGCGGGCAGATCGCCCTCACCATCTCGGGCAGCTCGACGTGCCCGGTGGTGGGCGAGCAGATCCGTGTGCTCGAGAAGGCCGGTGAGGGCAACCGCGTCGCGATCGACCTGGTCCAGCGGCCCGAAGACCAGGTCTGCACCATGGACCTGGTGCCCCACACGACGCTCTTCTGGACTCCGGTGACCGTCACGACCACCGAGCCGCTCGTCGTCGAGGTCGCCGGCTACGAGATCGAAGTGCCGATCAAGTGATCGCAGCGGCCGGCCGTCGGGTCGGCCGGCCGTCACGTGGCCAGGTTCCGTGCGGCGGTGTGCTGAAGATCAGGCCCCGCCGTCGGCGCGCCGCACGACCAGCAGGTCGCCGACCTCGCAGTCGAGCACCTCGCAGATCGCCTGCAGCGTCGAGAAGCGGATGGCGCGGGCGCGGTCGTTCTTCAGCACGCTGAGGTTCACGACGCTCACGCCGACGAGTTCGCTGAGCCGCGTGAGCGTGAGTCCGCGCGACTCGAGCAGTTCGTCGAGCCGGCAGTGGATGTCGGATGCCTCGCCGGGCTCGGCCGGCGCCATCAGACGAGTCCCTCGGTGTCGCGCTGCAGGCGCTCGCCGACCGCGAAGACGGTGCTCAGCAGCGCCGCCACGAACGCCAGGAGGATGAGCGGGAACGGCTCGACCGAGATGATCACGTTGTCGAACGTGCGGTCGCTGAGCACCGCGAACGCGCCGTTCGCCGCCATGTTGCCGAAGAACGGCACCGCGAAACTCGCGATGAGGCCCGCGAAGCCTGCGGTGGTGACGAGCACCGTGTTGGTGCGGCTGAAGACACGGCTGCGGCTGACGTTGCGGGCGAGCCAGACGAGGCAGACGACGACGGCCACGACCGCTGCGGCGAAGACGAACTGCTGGATGACGAGCGCCCAAAGCGACGCGGCGGGCAGCGAGGGAGCGGAGATGACGGCTCGATCGAGCTCGACCGCGACGAGGCCGCCGTCGACGCCGATGGGAGCGTCGGCCGTCGTGTCGGCGAACTCCGCCGGCACCTGCACGTCCCGGTTCGGGAGCACTTCGATGATGCGTGCGACGGCCGACCAGACGGTCCAGAGCGCGATGCCGATTCCGGCGATCATGAAGATCCACAGGCCGACGGCGTCGCTCCGCTTGACGGCGGGGGTTTCTGCGATGGCGTTCATACACTTCCTAACGAATATCGATAACAACGATAAACGATACGGTAGCGGTCTGAACGGCATACGTCAACGAGTGCGGCCGGCGGCGCGGCATCCGGCCTCGTCATCGTCGGTCACGCCGTGCATCAGCGCTGCGCCGAGGGCGAACAAGGGCCTCGCGGCACCCTCTGCTGGTTACGCTCTTCATATCGGCGCCCCCTTCCCAGCGGGGTCGTGAGGAGTAGAGATGTTCGAGAGATTCACCGACCGAGCCCGTCGTGTCGTCGTCTTGGCCCAAGAAGAGGCCAAGATGCTCAACCACAACTACATCGGCACCGAGCACATCCTGCTCGGGCTCATCCACGAGGGTGAGGGCGTCGCCGCCAAGGCACTCGAGTCGCTCGGAATCTCGCTCGACGCGGTGCGCGAACAGGTGCAAGACATCATCGGCCAGGGCCAGCAGCAGCCGACGGGGCACATCCCGTTCACGCCGCGTGCCAAGAAGGTGCTCGAGCTCTCGCTCCGCGAGGCCCTGCAGCTCGGCCACAACTACATCGGCACCGAGCACATCCTGCTCGGGCTCATCCGCGAGGGCGAGGGCGTCGCCGCGCAGGTGCTCGTCAAGCTCGGCGCCGACCTCAACCGGGTGCGCCAGCAGGTCATCCAGCTGCTCTCGGGCTACCAGGGCAAAGAGCAGGTGCAGGTCGGGGCCAACGAGCAGCAGACGCCGCAGGGCGGCTCGCAGATCCTCGACCAGTTCGGCCGCAACCTCACGCAGGCCGCCCGCGAGTCGAA
The DNA here is from genome assembly GCF_003070885.1 of Agromyces badenianii. NCBI lineage: Bacteria > Bacillati > Actinomycetota > Actinomycetes > Micrococcales > Microbacteriaceae > Agromyces > Agromyces badenianii. The sequence goes on along the minus strand of NZ_CP028913.1, from coordinate 2,476,958 downwards.
GCTCGACCCGGTGATCGGCCGCGAGAAGGAGATCGAGCGGGTCATGCAGATCCTCTCGCGCCGCTCGAAGAACAACCCCGTGCTGATCGGCGAGCCCGGCGTCGGCAAGACCGCCGTCGTCGAGGGCCTCGCCCAGGCGATCGTCAAGGGCGAGGTTCCCGAGACGCTGAAAGACAAGCAGCTCTACTCGCTCGACCTCGGCTCGCTCATCGCCGGCTCCCGCTACCGCGGCGACTTCGAAGAGCGCCTGAAGAAGGTCACGAAAGAGATCCGCACGCGCGGCGACATCATCGTCTTCATCGACGAGATCCACACGCTCGTCGGCGCCGGCGCCGCAGAGGGCGCGATCGACGCGGCCTCGATCCTGAAGCCGCTGCTCGCCCGCGGCGAGCTGCAGACCATCGGCGCGACCACGCTCGACGAGTACCGCAAGCACTTCGAGAAAGATGCCGCACTCGAGCGCCGCTTCCAGCCGATCCAGGTCGCCGAGCCGAGCCTGCCCCACACGATCAACATCCTGAAGGGCCTCCGCGACCGCTACGAGGCGCACCACAAGGTCTCGATCACCGACGGCGCACTCGTGGCCGCGGCGAACCTCGCCGACCGGTACGTCTCCGACCGCTTCCTGCCCGACAAGGCGATCGACCTGATCGACGAGGCGGGCGCTCGCCTGCGCCTCTCGATCCTCTCGAGCCCGCCCGAGCTGCGCGAGTTCGACGAGAAGATCGCCGTCGTGCGCGCCGCGAAGGAGACGGCGATCGAGGAACAGGACTTCGAGAAGGCCGCGTCGCTGCGCGACGAGGAGAAGAATCTCCTCGGCGAGCGACTCCGCCTCGAGAAGCAGTGGAAGTCGGGCGACGTCAAGACCACCGCGGTCGTCGACGAGGGCCTGATCGCCGAGGTGCTCGCGCAGGCCACCGGCATCCCCGTCTTCAAGCTCACCGAAGAAGAGAGCTCGCGGCTCGTCTTCATGGAGAAGGCGCTGCACGAGCGCGTCATCGGTCAAGAAGAGGCCATCTCGGCCCTTGCCAAGACCATCCGCCGCACCCGCGCCGGCCTGAAAGACCCGAAGCGCCCCTCGGGCTCGTTCATCTTCGCCGGCCCCACGGGCGTCGGCAAGACCGAACTCGCCAAGGCGCTCGCCGAGTTCCTCTTCGACGACGAGGCGGCGATGATCTCGCTCGACATGTCGGAGTACGGCGAGAAGCACACCGTCTCGCGGCTGTTCGGTGCCCCTCCCGGCTTCGTCGGCTTCGAAGAGGGCGGCCAGCTCACCGAGAAGGTGCGCCGCAAGCCGTTCAGCGTCGTGCTCTTCGACGAGATCGAGAAGGCGCACCCCGACATCTTCAACTCGCTCCTCCAGATCCTCGAAGAGGGCCGGTTGACCGATGGCCAGGGCCGCGTCGTCGACTTCAAGAACACGGTCATCATCATGACGACCAACCTCGGCACGAAGGACATCTCGGGCGGCCCCGTCGGGTTCCAGCTCGAGGGCGACCCCCGCACCGGGTACGACCTCATGCGCGGCAAGGTCAATGAAGAGCTGAAGAAGCACTTCAAGCCCGAGTTCCTGAACCGCGTCGACGAGATCATCGTGTTCCCGCAGCTCTCCAAGCCCGAGCTGCTGCAGATCGTCGACCTCTTCATCAAGCGACTCAGCGAGCGCATGCTCGACCGCGACATGACCGTCGAGCTCACCCAGTCGGCCAAGGAACGGCTCATCGAGGTCGGGTTCGACCCGGCGCTCGGCGCTCGCCCGCTGCGCCGTGCGGTGCAGCACGAGGTCGAAGACCGGCTGAGCGAGAAGATCCTGCACGGCGAGCTCAACTCGGGCGACCACGTGCACGTCGACTTCAAAGACGGCGAGTTCGTCTTCACCACGACCCAGCGGGCGCTGCCCGTCTCGGTCGGCGTGAACAGCGGCGCCGCGATCGGCACGGGTCCGACGACGCCCGACCTGGCGGCCGCGTCGGGCGACTAGCCGGAACGACTCGAGGGGCGGATGCTGCGGCATCCGCCCCTCTGTCGTTCTCGCGCACCGCGCCGCCTTGGCGAAGCGCACCCGGGCGGAAGCGGCAATACGATGTGGGGATGACCGAGTTCCACGTGCGCCGGGCGCGCACGAGTGATGTGCCCCGAATCATCGACCTCGTGGAACCGCTCGTCGCCCGGCGCATCCTGCTCGGCAAGGAGCGCGTCGACCTCTACGGCTCGGTGCAGGAGTTCCGCGTCGCCGAGACCGACGACGGGCGCCTGATCGGCGCCGGTGCGCTGCACGTCATCTGGGAGGACCTCGGCGAGGTGCGCACCCTCGCCGTCGACGAGTCCTGGCTCGGGCGCAGCGTCGGCCACGCCCTGCTCACGGCGCTCGAAGAGGAGGCACGCGAGCTCGGGCTCAGCCGGCTCTTCTGCCTCACCTTCGAGACCGAGTTCTTCGGCCGCCACGGTTTCGTCGACATGGGCGGCGAGACCGTCGACCCCGAGGTCTACGCCGAGCTCGTGCGCTCGAACGACGAAGGTGTCGCCGAGTTCCTCGACCTCGCCCGCGTGAAGCAGAACACCCTCGGCAACACGCGCATGCTGAAGCTTCTCTGAGTCGAGATTCGGCGCGCCGAGCGGATGCCGCGGCCCGCGCCATCCCGGTCGTACCCTGTGTGCATGTCGACGAACACACCGACCGGGCGGCAGTCGCCGCAGGTGTACCGTCGTCGGCGGCTCGTGGTGCTGATCGGGCTCATCGCGGTGATCATCGCGATCGTGCTCATCATCGTGCGCCCGGGGGCGAGCAGCGGCGAAGAGGCCGGCCCCGCGGCGGCACCGAGCGGCGAGCCGACGGCGGCACCCGAGACGACGTCCATCCCGACCGAGCCGACCGCTGCCGACGGGGATCCGTGCGCGCCTGAGAGGATCACGGTCGAGGCGATCACCGACCAGTCGTCATACGAACCCGGGGAGCAGCCCGAGCTGTCGGTGACGATCACCAACATCGGCAAGAACGTGTGCGTGCTGAACGCCGGCACGAACGCGCAGGTCTTCACGATCACGAGCGGCAACGAGACCTATTGGACCTCGACCGACTGCCAGGTCGACGCGATCGATGCCGAGGTGTCGCTGACCCCCGGAACCCCCGTGAGCTCGACGGTGCCGATCATCTGGGACCGCACGCGATCGACGCCCGAGACGTGCCAAGGCGCACGCGAGTCCGTGCCGGCCGAGGGTGCCTCGTACCACCTCGCCGTGACGGTCGACGGCTTCGAGTCGACCGACAAGAAGCAGTTTCTGCTCTACTGAACCCCCTCACGTGAGCGCGTGGCCCGCGAAGAGGGGGACGCGCCGAATGGTTTCCTCCACATAACTTCGATGCGTGCGCGTCTCGCGTTCCCGACCACCCTGGTCGCGCACCACCGCCTCGCCCCGGCAGGTGGAGGGCGTCGGGCGCACCCCGCAAGGTGTCAAGCCCGCCCGACGCTCTCACCAGACGGCTGCGCTCGGGTGCCGGGCTCACCGCTCCGGTGCGGGTACCCGGCGAAGCTCGGTGCCGAACCGGCGGGCGGGTCGAAGCGCACCAGATCGTTCGCGGCGTCGAGCGACGGGGCCGAGGCCATGAGCTGTTGCTCTGCCGGGTCGAGCGCCCACTTGACGACCAGGAAGACGTCGCCGCGCTTGACATCGCGGTAACGGCGGATGATCGCCTTCGGCGTGGCGGGGTCGTTGCGCACGCACACCCAAGTGTCGCCGTCGAACCGGATCGGCTTGGGGAGGCTGCTGGCCATGGTGCTCCTTCGAGTGGGAGCGCGCCGGCCCGCGCGGTGATACTTCGATGGTACGAGCGCCCGGCGACACGGGTTCGCTGGGCAAGGAGTCTGGGATGCGCCGGCACCGTGGGGTCAACGAGAACGCCGTCGTCTTCGTCGACACCTCGGACCCTCACGGTCCGGCAAAGACAGCATAGGTCCCCTCGCGGCGAAGTCCATCCCCAACTCGGGGGTGGTGGGCACCGAGTCGGAGTGGATGCCGCGGAGTGCGCCGTGCGCGGACGAAGGCGGGCCGCGCGGCATCCGCTCGGTACCCTTGTGGAATGGCAGGCAAGGCACGACGGAAGCAGGAGGCGGAGCCCGTGGAGTTCCGTTCGCAGGCGCTCGCAGAGGCGCTCGAGCGACAGGACATCGCGGCGGTCGCCCTCGCGCTGCGGCACGGCAACACCGTCGTTCCCCTCGTGAAGCCCGGGCCTCGTGACAAGCCCCTCGACGGCGGCGAGGTGTGGACGTACCGCGACCCGAAGACCGGTGAGGTCGCGCTGCTGCTCTTCAGCGACGCGGCGAACAAGCCCGCCAACCTGCCGCCCGCGGTCGGGCTGCAGAGCCCGGCGTGGCTGCGCACGTTCTTGAAGCGGCACGAGTCGAAGATCACGACGGTGTTCCTCGACATCGCTGGCCCGCATCCGATGCAGGCTGCGCCCGACGAACTGCTGCGGGCGCTCGAGGCGTAGAGGCGGGCCTGGGCCCTGGCCCTGGGGCCGCGCTGCGACGCGCGTCAGAAGGCGGCGTCGAGTTCGCGCTCGCGCGAACCGGTTGAGGCCAGCATGGCGCGCTGCACCGCCGCGTGCACGCTGCCGGCCTCGACGTCGAGGATCGTCGTGTAACCGAGCCGCTTGGCTTCGGCGCCGCGCTGCTTCGCCGCGGTGACGGGGCGCACCTCGCCGGCGAGACTGATCTCGCCGAATGCCGCGAGCTCGTGCGGCACGGCGCGGTCGCGCATGGCCGAGGCGATGGCCACCGCGATCGCCAGGTCGGCCCCGGGCTCGGCGAGCCGCACGCCGCCGACGGTGGAGACGTAGACGTCGTGTTCGCCGAGCGACTTCAGCCCCGCCCGGCGCTCGAGCACGGCGATGATCATGGCGACCCGCGACGGATCGACGCCGTTGACGACGCGGCGCGGTTGCGGCGCCTTCGTGGCCACGACGAGCGCCTGCACCTCGACCGGCAGCGCCCGCCGCCCCTCGAGGGCGACGGTGACGCACGTGCCGCTGACGGCACTGCGGCCGCTCGAGAGGAAGAGGCCCGAGGGGTCTGGCACCTCGGCGATGCCCTCGCCGGTCATCTCGAAGCAGCCGACCTCGTCGGTCGGGCCGAAGCGATTCTTGAGCGCGCGCACGAAGCGGAGCGCGGTCTGCCGATCGCCCTCGAACTGGCAGACGACATCGACGAGGTGTTCGAGCAGGCGAGGGCCGGCGATGGTGCCGTCTTTCGTCACGTGACCGACGAGCAGCACGGGCAGTTGCCGCTCTTTCGCCACGCGGATGAGGGTCGACGCGACCTCGCGCACCTGGCTCGGCTGGCCCGGGAGCCCGTCGGAGAGCGACGACGAGACGGTCTGCACCGAGTCGACGATGAGGAGCGCGGGGGAGACGGCGTCGACCTGGCCGAGGATCGTCGCGAGGTCGGTCTCGGCCGCGAGGTAGAGCTCGTCGTGCAATGCCCCCGTGCGCCCAGCGCGAAGCCGCACCTGCGCCACCGACTCTTCGGCGGTGACGTAGAGCACCCGTCGACCGGTGCCGGCGACGCGCGCCGCGACCTCGAGCAGGAGCGTGGACTTGCCGACGCCCGGTTCGCCCGAGAGCAGGATCGCGGCGCCGGCCACGATGCCGCCGCCGAGCACGCGGTCGAACTCGCCGATGCCGCTCGGACGGTGGGCGGCGTCTTCGGTCTGCACGTCGACGATCGGCCGTGCGGTGCGCGCTTCGCCGAGTTGCACCGCCTGCACGGCGCGCACGATGCCGGTGGCCTCGGCCACGTCGATGACCGTGCCCCACTGCTGGCACTCGCTGCAGCGACCCACCCATTTGACGGTGCTCCACCCGCACTCGGTGCAGCGGAACGTGGAGGTGGATCGGGCCATGCCCCGAGACTAGCGGCGGCCGCCGACATCCCGGTCGCGCCCTGCGGCAACGGGGTCTGGCCGCGGCACATCGCCGGGCGTACCCTGTGCGCATGCGAGCGGACGTGGACGTGCTCGTCATCGGGGCCGGTCAGGCCGGGCTGGCGGTGAGCCACGGACTGGCCCGTTCGGGTGTCGACCACGTCGTGCTCGAGCGAGACCGGGCGGGCTCGGCATGGATGTCGCGCTGGGACAGCTTCCGGCTCGTCACGCCGAACCACACCATCCGGTTGCCCGGCGGCGAGTACCACGGAGCGGATCCGGACGGCTACCTCGATCGCGACGAGATCGCCGAACACCTCCGGAGCTACGCGGACTCGTTCGCAGCGCCGGTCGTGGAGAACACCGAGGTCGGGTCGCTTCGAGCCGAAGGCGACGGCTTCGTCGCCGAGACACCGGCGCGCCGCATCCGCGCCCATCGCGTCGTCGTGTGCACGGGCGCCTACCAGCGCGAGCATCGCCCGGCTCTCGTCGAGGAGCTCGAGCGCCGGGTGCCCGTCGTCGGCGCGACCGAGTATCGGGCGCCGGGCTCGTTGCCCGACGGCACGGCGCTGGTCATCGGCGGCGGCCAGTCGGGCTGCCAGATCGCGGAGGAGCTCGCGCACGCCGGTCGCGAGGTCGTGCTCGCCGCGGGTCGGGCGCCCGCGATGCCGCGTCGCCTGGGCGGGCGCGACATCGTCGACTGGCTGATGGATCTCGGCTTCTTCGAGCACACGCTCACGGACATGCCGTCGCCCGCCGTGCGACTGGTGTCGAACCCGCTCGTCTCGGGTGCGAACGGCGGGCACGACGTCAACCTGCGCGCGCTCGCCGCCGACGGCGTGCAGTTGATCGGCCACGTGACCGGCATCGACGGCGACCGCGTCGTCGCCGCCGATGACCTCGCCGAATCGGTCGCCTTCGGCGACACGGCCTTCGGCGACATCTGCGCGGCGATCGTGCGCCTGTGCGAGTCGCGCGGGCTGCCGGTGCCCGAGCTGCCGGAATCGACGACGACAGAACTCGTCGCCGCATCCTCACCCCGCCTGGACGACCTGGGCGTCGTCGTCAACGCGAGCGGATTCAGACCGGCCTACGAGTGGATCGCGATTCCGGGCGTCGTCGACGACATGGGGTTCCCGGTGCAGGACGACGGCGCGAGCTCTCGCGTCCCCGGCCTCTTCTTCGTCGGGATGCCATGGATGCGGACGCGGAAGTCGCCGTTGCTGCTCGGCGTCGGCGACGACGCCGAGATCGTCGTCGGGGGTCTCGCGGCTCAGTGACGCGCGACGAGTGCGGCCGAGGCGTCGAGAAGCCGCGATCGCAGCGTCGCGGTGAGCGCCGGCCGGAACGCGTCGGCCCACACCGCGTACCCGTGGTCGTTCGGGTGGAACATGTCACGGGCGAACTGCGTGAGGATGCCGCGGAGCCCCTGCCGCCGGGTGACCTCGTGCAACGGCGCGACGACGAGTCCGTGGTCGCGGGCGGCGGCACGCAGCATCCGATTCGCCTCGGCGACCTTGCGCTCGTTGTGCGGCAGGTGGAAGCACGGCAGGTCGGCGACGACGGCGTGGGCGGGCAGCTCCGCGAAGATCGAGCGGATGTTGCGGTCGAACGCCGCGGGATTCCACTCGGCGATGTCGTTGGCGCCGATCGCGACCGTCACGACGTCGGGCCGCAGGCCACGGAAACGCGGCAGCTGGTCGCGCACGGCGAGCGTCGTCGTCGCACCCGAGACGCTCAGGTTCACGACGCGGACGCTCCGCCCCGTCACCTCGCGCACCTCGTCGGCCAGCACGCCGACGTAGCTGCGGTCGGGCCGCGACGCCCCGATGCCCTGCGCCGCGCTGTCGCCGATCGCGACGTAGAGCAACTCGCCGTCGAGCTTCGCGTGGTCGCGCCACCACTTCGAGTGCACCGGCAGCGTGTCGTTCAGGGTCGACTTGTTCTCGAGCACCCGCTCGCGGAACGGACGCACTCCGAAGGTGCCGAGCACCGTCGACGCAGCCAGCATGACGCCGGCGCCGAGTCGGGGAGTGTCGGCGGAAGGGGGAGCGAATGCGGTCACGGTGCGAAACTATGCCGCCACGCTTCGAGTGGGCTGCACGTGGGCTGGGCGTCGGCTGAGGCATCCGCTCGTTTTGGTCGTCGCCGTGATGTCGTCTACGATTGTCCTCGGTACCGTGTCCGAGCGGCCGAAGGTGCAACTCTCGAAAAGTTGTGTGGGTGAAAGCCCACCGTGGGTTCAAATCCCACCGGTACCGCCACGAAAACCCCCTGACTCCCGGTACTTGCAAGGGATTCAGGGGGTTTTCTCTGTCTGACGGCGTGCACCGGCGCGACCTGATCATTCGTCCCATCGTCCCGCCCACGCTTCGGCGAGCAGGAGGAGTCTGGAACGGACACCAGATCGCTCATGCGGTCGTGGCTTCGGTGTCCCGTTGGACGGAGGGCACATCATGAAATACGCCTCACGAATCGGCCGCGCACTGTCTGTGGTCGTGCTCATGGTCGGAGTGGGCATCGTCGCTCCCGCTTCGATAGCTCACGCCGACAAGCCGACCCGAACAGTCGTCGTGCCGGAGAGTATCGTCATCCCCGTTGGGGAGGCTTGTTCCTTCCCCGTCGCCTTGGACGTACCTGAGCGCGTCAGCGTGGTAGTCACCGAGTTTGCAGACGGTCGGATCGTGACCCACGACCGCGCCAAGCTGACGCTCACGAATGCAGACACGGGCGAGTCGCTTGTTCATATCACTTCCGCGATGATCACCGAGGTGCCTGCAGGGGGAGGCGAGATCCAGGTCGACATCAGCGGGCAGTTGTTCATGTGGTTCTACCCGGGCGACCAAGGGCCGAACGGCTTGGTCGAGTACCCCGGCGAGGCCTTCAGCGTCAACGGACACACTCGCGTGACAGTGGACGAGGAGACCCTCGTCTTCACGTCCTTCTCCATCAAGGGGAAGACGACGGACATCTGCGCTGCCCTCGCAACCGAATAGGGAGAGACTCGAACGACGACCGCGCCGATCGAGCCGGGTCACCAGCCGCTGCGCGTCGGCGTGTGCCCCTCGCGGGTGTCGTCGGGCATCGGCATCTCGGCCCGCAGCCCGAGCAGCCGGATCGGGCGGTCGGGATCGATCCGATCCGCAAGCTCCAGTACCCGCTCCAGGGCGGCGTCTCGATCGAACGTCTCGGCGATCTTCTTCGTGAACACCTTGGTGATGAAGGGCGCGTAGCGCACCTTCAGGGTCAGCCCCATCACCGGCCGGCCCTCCTCGGCGACATCGTCGAGCACTCGCGCGGCCAGCTCTCGCACGGCATCCTCGATCTGCTGCCGTTCGGTGAGGTCTTGCTGGAAGGTCGTCTCGCGGCTGTGCCCCCTGGCGACCCAGGGCGTGTCGTCGACGACGTCGGTGCCATCGCCGCGACCGAGCTGCGCGTACCACGGGCCCATCTTCGGGCCGAACTCCTCGACGAGCGCGGCGGGTTCGACCGCCGCGAGCTCGGCGACGGTGGCGATGCCGAGCCCGGCGAGCCGGCGCGAGATCTTCGTGCCGACACCCCAGAGCTCGATGGTCGGCCGGTCGCCCATCACCTCCAGCCAGTTGTCGGCCGTGAGCCGGAAGACACCGCGCGGCTTGCCGAAGCCGGTCGCGACCTTGGCGCGCACCAGGGTGTCCCCGATGCCGACGCTGCAGTGCAGCTCGGTTCGGTCGAGCACGGCCCGCTGCAGCATCCGGGCGTACGCCTCGGGGTCCTCGGTCGCCACGCCGACGAAGGCCTCGTCCCAGCCCAGCAGCTGCACGGTCGCTCCGGGCTGCGAGCGCAGGGTCGCCATGACCCGAGCGGATGCCGCGGCGTAGGCCTCGGCGTCGACCGGCAGGATCACCGCAGTGGGCGCCTTGCGGGCGGCGATGCGCAGCGGCATCCCGGAGCCGACGCCGAACTCGCGAGCCTCGTAGGAGGCGGTCGAGACCACCGCTCGCTCGGTCGGGTCGCCCCGGCCGCCGACGATCACGGGCAGGCCGGCGAGCTCGGGATGCCGCAGCACCTCGACGGCGGCGACGAACTGGTCGAGGTCGACGTGCAGCACCCAGAGCCTCCGGCGTTCGGTCACCCCACCGGCCTGCCGTTCACCGCCGTGCGCGACGGCGGCCCGGTCGGGCTCAACTCGGTCCGCCGCCGAGGTCGCCGAAGAGGAATCCGGACTCACGCTCTCTCGCCCGGCGCTCGATCTCCATCGGGTCGAGCTCCATCGGGTCGAGCTCCGGCGGATCGCCGGCGGGACCGACGGCCGGCGCTTCGACGACGGGCGCAGGCACCGCATTCGACTCTTGCCTCAGTTGCTGCTTCGCCGCTCGCTCGACGAGCACCGGCACGAAGTCCCGCACGGCGTTCCCCTTGAGCTCGAGGTGGGCGTGCTGCACGACCTCCGCGATGCGGTCTCGGGGCAGATCGGGGAACCGGTCGACGAGCCGGTCGATCACCTCATCGACGGCGCGTGCCTCCTCCGTGTGATCCATGAGGACAGTCTCGTCCCGGCCGGGCGCCGCAGCAATCCCCAGTCATGACCGGCATGCCGGCGTCCGGTGCCGGTGTTAGCGTGGACTCACGCGAGCGACCTCGGTCGGGCCGCGATGGCCGAGAGGAGACGACGTGCTCGAACTCCTCGTCGCCCTCTTCCGCGTCGCACAGGCCTCGCTCGAGATCGCCCTCGCCTCGAACGGGCAGATGTCGGTCGTGCTCGTCGGGGTCGTCGGAGCCGCCGCCCTCGCGGTCGTCGTCGTGGCCTGCCAGGCGGTGCCGGCGATCGTCGCGGCCGATGCGAGCGGTGCTGCCACGCGGTTCCGGCAGACCGCCGATCCATGGCGGCTCCTCGCGCAGAGCGACCCCGACGCCCCGGGGCGCGCCCGCCCCAGGGCGCCGGCGTGCGGCCTCCCGGCCGCGTAGCGACACACGACCGATTCGCGCACCGCCCCCGGGCGGCCACTCGGCGACTCCTCGCGGCCAGACGGATTCCACATCCCTCGACCGCAAGGAACTCCTCATGGACCTCTACGCCTTCCCGCCCATCGCGGGCCTGCTCGACGGCGCGCACGCCGTGCTCATGGCGCTCGCCGCCCTCCTCGAACCCCTCATCGGCGTCGCGAGCGCTGCGGCCGCCGTCGTGCTCGTCACCCTGCTCGTTCGCGCCGCGCTCATTCCGGTCGGCATCTCGCAGGCCAAGGCCGAGCAGACGCGTTCCCGACTCGCTCCGAAGCTCGCCGCGCTGCAGCAGAAGCACAAGAACAACCCCGAACGCCTGCAGCGCGAGACGATGGCCCTGTACGGCGAGGAGGGCACCACGCCGTTCGCCGGCTGCCTGCCGATGCTCGTGCAGGCGCCCATCGTCGGTGTGATCTACGCGCTCTTCATCCTGCCGACCATCGCGGGCCATCCGAACGCGCTGCTCGAGCAGACGTTCTTCGGCGTGCCGCTCGGCTCGAGCCTCGCCGGTCAGATCGCCGCGGGCGCCCTGACGCCGGCCGGCCTGCTCGTGTTCGGCGTCGTGATCGCGGGCATCGCGCTCGTCGGCGAGATCACGCGGCGTGTCTTCCAGCCGAGCCCCCCGGCCGGCGGCACGGCCACCGCGGGCCGGGCGGATGCCGCTGCGCTCACCGGTGCCGGCGGGGCATCCGCCGCGCTGACCGCGCCGGGGGTGATCCGTGCCCTCGGAGTGCTGCAGTTCCTCACAGCCGTGATCGCGATCTTCGTGCCCCTCGCTGCGGCCCTCTATCTCTTCGTCACCGTGGCGTGGACCCTCGTGCAGCGCGTGCTGCTGCGGCGGCGATACCCGCTCGCCGCGGTGAGAACCGCCTGATCCGCGCACGATCCCATCGGTGCGACACGGCGCGAGAGGCTTGCACCGCCCGGGCAGCAGTGGTTTCGTAGGGGTATCGAACGAAGGAGCACGACATGAGTTTCCTCGCGTTTCTGATTCTCGGCCTCATCGCCGGAGCGATCGCAAAGCTGATCCTGCCCGGCAAGCAAGCCGGGGGCTGGTTCGTCACGCTGCTCCTCGGCGTCGTCGGGGCGCTGCTCGGCGGTTGGATCGGCAGTGCCCTCTTCGGCATCGGCCTCGACCAGTTCTGGGATCTCGGCACGTGGCTCCTCGCCATCGCCGGGTCGATCATCGTGCTGCTGATCTGGGGGCTCATCACCCGCGGTCGCAGCAACAGCTCGGCCGCCTAGACCGCACACGAACGCCGCGTGCCCGCGGCCCCGCTCAGATGGCGGGGCCGCGGCACGCGGCTCACTCGTCGATGCGCTCGTCGGCGAGTTCGGCGAAGCGGCGGAGCATCCGCTGCGGTTCGGTGACGGATGCCGCGGCCAGTCGTTCGCCGACCTCGCGCAGTTCGCTCGCCGGGAAGTAGCCGTGGTGCCGGTACACCTGCGCGCGGGCGATGAAGTCGCCCGTCGAGACCTCGGGATGGAACTGCGTCGCGTAGACGCTCGTGCCGACCCGGTAGATCTGCACGGGGCATCCTGCTGACGAGGCGAGCAGCCGCGCATCGCGGGGGAGACGTTCGGTGGCCTCCTTGTGGCCGACGAGTGCGTCGAACCGCTCGGGCAGAGCGCCGACCAGCGGGTCGGCGATGCCGTCGCCGGTGAGCCTGATCTCGACGGCCTGGGCCTGTTCGCCGTGCGCCCGGCCGACCTCGCCGCCGAGCAGCAGGGTCAGCACGCCGATTCCGTAGCAGGTGAGCAGCAAGGGGAAGTCGGCCTCGAGCGCCTGCTCGGCGAGCCGCGTGAGGTCGGCTTCGACGCGGCGCTGCACCTCGTGCTTGCCGGTTTCGGGGGTGGTCACGTTGAAGGGGCTGCCGCCGACGACGATGCCGGCGTAGTCGCTGAGCGCGACGTCGCCGAGCGGGTCGACGTCGAGCCGCACGTGGTCGAGCCGGCCGGCGTCGACGCCCATCGCACGGCGCACCGACTCGTACTCGGGGCCGACGGCCTCGACCTCGGGGCGTGCCGAGAGGAAGAGGAAGGGCGTCGAACTCATCGGCCCCTCCGGCGGCTGCGCTGCTTGGCACCCGCGCCCGTGCGCGGGGCGGGTCGACCGCCCCTGGCGCCCGACTTCGACGTGCCGCCCTTGCCTTTGCCCTCGCCCGACTTGGCCGCCGCGGCCCGGCGCTCCGCGGCGGCGAGCTTCGCGGCCTTCGCGGGCTTCATGGGGGGCGGGTCGTCGGCCGAACCGCGGGAGCTCTTCGCGCCGCGGCCGCGCACGACGGCGACGAACTCCTGGATGTCGGCGTCGTCGCGATCCTGCCGCCAGACGAGCGAGATCTGCGTCTGCGCCGCATCGGTCACCGGAATCGCAACCACGTCTTTGCGGCGGTGCAGCCTCGCGACCGAGTGCGGCACGATCGCATGGCCGGTGCCGGCGGCGACGAGCTCGATCGTCATCGCGGCCTCGGGCTGCACCGGTGCGGTCGTCTCGCCCTCGAGGTCGGCGAGCGTGAGCGATTCGGCCTCGGCGAGCGGGTGGTCTTTCGGGAGCACGACGACCGCGAGCTCCTCCCAGAGCGCGACCGCGTGCAGGCCCTCGGTGTCCACCGGGAGGCGCACGAAGGCGACATCGGCCTCGCCCGCGAGGATTCCGGCGAGCTGCTCGGCCTCGTCGACGACGATGGCCTCGAGCGGGAGGTCGGGTCGTCGCTCGCCCCAGACCCTCAGCCACTTCGACGGGCTCACCCCGGAGACGTAACGGAGTCGCAGTGTCACCTCGGCCCCCGTTTCCATGCAGGCCGCGTGCAGCCTGGTTCCAGCGTAGACGATGGTTGATCGGGCTCCTGGTGGGCGGCGAGCCGCAGACCGGCTACGGTGTTGGAGTGAGCCAGTCGAAGAACTCCCAGACCATGAAGGCGGAGACCGCAGCCAAGAAGCTCGGAATCCTCCTCGAGGCCGCTCCCGAGGAGTTCCGCGAGGGGCTCGTGACCCGCGACGAGCTGGCGGCGCTCACGACCGACCCGCCCGAGTGGTTGCAGGTGCTGCGTCGCGAGGGCCCCCACCCGCGCACCGTCGTCGCAGCGAAGCTCGGCATCTCCAATTCGGGCCTCGCCCGCGGCGGCGTCACCGAGCCGCTCACCACCGCCGAGATCAAGGCGCTGCTCGAAGCCCCGCCGGCCTGGCTCGTCACCGAGCGGGCCACGCAGGCCGAGGTGCGCGCCGAGAAGATCCGCGTCGCCGATCGCGACAAGGAGCGTGCCGAGCGCCGCAGCGGCGGCTCGGGGGTCTGAACCGGTCGCTTCGGCGTCAGGCGTACCGGGCCGCGAGGAAGGCTGCGGCATCGGCGAGCTCGCGCTCGGAGACCGAGTGGCCGAGCCCCTCGTAGATGCGCTCATCGAGCTCCGCGTGCGTCGGCAGCCAGGTCTGGGTGCGAGCGACGGATGCCGCGGGGATCACCTCGTCGGCCGTGCCGCGACCCCAGAAGACGGGTGGCAGAAGCTGCGACATCCGCTCGTCGCCCACACGGTCGCCCGGAAGGGCGAAGCCCGCGAGGCTCACCGCGAAGGCGAACCGCTCGGGTGCCCGGCGAAGCAGTTCGATCGCCATCGCGCCGCCCTGCGAGAAGCCGAGCAGGCCGACCGACGCCGTCTCCGGCGCGACCCGGTCGAGCCAGTCGATGACGGCGGTGCTCGAGGCGTCCGCCCCCTCGATCGAGTGCTCGAGGCCCTCGTTCATGAGCGGGAACCAGGCGTGGCCGTAGCCGGTGAAGGTCGGTGCGCGGAGCGACGCGACCGCCGGGGCGAGTGGCAGGTACGGCGTGAGGCCGAACAGATCACCCTCGTTCGAGTTGTATCCGTGCAGCAGCACGAGGAGCGGCCGACCCTCGCGATCGGCTGTGGATGCGGACCAGAGCACCGCTTCGTCGTCGATCTGCACGGGGGTCATGGGGTCAACGCTAGCGGTGTGGGGCAGAATCGAGGCATGAGCGTACGCACCCCCGACCCGGACTGGAACCCCGACGACGAGGCCGTCGTGAAGCCGCCGGCCAACCCGGGGTGGCTCACCGACCTCGAACTCGCCGAGCTGCGCGGCCGTTTGCCGCTGCTCTACGTCGAGGCGGTGCCCGTGCGGGTCGACGGGCTCGGGCAGGTCACCGAGGTCGGCGTGCTGCTGCGGGCGAACGCCGTCGGCGAGATGACCCGCACGCTCGTGTCTGGGCGGGTCATGTACGGCGAGACGATCCGCGACGCGCTGTTCCGCCATCTCGAGAAGGACCTCGGGCCGATGGCGTTCCCGCTGCTGCCCGCGAGTTCGGTGCCGTTCAGTGTCGCCGAGTACTTCCCGCTGCCCGGCATCTCGCCGTTCACCGACGAACGTCAGCATGCGGTCTCGCTCGCGTTCGTGGTGCCGGTCACCGGCACCTGCGAACCTCGTCAGGACGCCCTCGAGGTGACCTGGATGACTCCGGCCGAAGCGGTCAGCGAGGGCGTCGCCGCCGAGATGGAGGGCGGCCGCGGAACGCTCGTGAAGCAGGCGCTGGCCTCAGTGGGCGTGCTCCGGTAGCAGTGCTGCGCTGAACCGGCCGTTCAACGCGAACGCAGCACCGCGCCGGCTGTCGTGCCGGCGCCTGCCGCCGCCTCAGCGAACGAGCCGCACCTCGTGGATCTCTTCTCCGAGGAACGGCTGCACCTGCTCCGCGCCGTCGGCGGAGAAGCCGTTGCGGGCGTAGAACCGGTGGGCGCGCGGGTTGTCGGAAGCGACCCAGAGGTAGACGGGGCCCTCGCCGACGGCGGCGTCGAAGAGCTTCTGGCCGATGCCGGTGCCGTGGTAGGCGTCGAGCAGGTAGATGAAGAAGAGCTCGCGGTCGCGCGGGGCGTCGTCGTCGCGCGCGGGCCCCGAGCCGACGAAGCCGACGATCTCACCGTCGACGAGGGCGGCGAACTGCGAGTACTCCTCGCCGCGCGAGGCGAGGTGGGTCCAGAGCTCGGCCATGCGGCGGGGCGAGAGGTGCTCGAACGCGGCGGCGCTGATCAGGTGGTCGTAGGTCTCGTGCCAGCATGTGGCGTGCACGCGACCGAGGGCTTCGACATCGGAATCCCGGATGGGGCGGACGACGACTTCGGCAACGACTTCGGTGCTCATGACCCGAGACTAAGCCAGCGCGCGCGTGCGGCGAAATCGAGTGAGAGTGAACGGCGAACGGCCCCGACGAGCGAGGCTCGTCGGGGCCGTTCAGCGGCATGGGTCGGCGGCGCCGCTCAGCGGCGCCGGAGCTCAGCCCTGCGCGCGGCGGTTTCCGCGGGCGTTGCCCGAGGGCGAGACGAGGCTGCCGACGCGAAGCGGCTGCTTCGCGCCCGAACGACCGGATGCCCCGCGCTGCGCGCCGGTGGTCTGCGCGCCGCGGCCCTGGCCGCCGCCCTGCTTCGGGGCGTTCGCGCGTGCTTCGGCCGGGCGGCCGGAGCGATCGCGTCGAGGTGCGCCCGCGACATCCGCCTGCCCGTTGCCGCCGCGACCGCGTCCGCGGCCCTGGCCGGCGCCGGCACCCGTGCTCGTGCGCGACTCGCCGCCGCGCTCGTCGCGAGCGGCGCGCTTGCGCTGGGCGTTGGCGCCCTGCGAGCGACCGCCGCCGCCCTGCTGCGCCACCGCGGCGCGCGGCAGCGGCTTCACGTAGGGGGCGACGTCGCCGACGAGCGTCGTCACGGCCGGTGAGGTCGCGGTGACCTGCTGCGGGGTGACGGTGATCGCGGCCTTGCGCAGGAGCGTCTTCAGGTCTTGCTTCTGCGCGGGCAGGCTGATGGTGACGACGTCGCCCTCGCTGCCGGCACGGGCGGTGCGGCCCGAACGGTGCAGGTACGCCTTGTGCTCCATGGGCGGGTCGACGTGGATCACGAGCTCGATGTTGTCGACGTGCACGCCGCGCGCCGCGACATCCGTGGCGACCATGACGTTGGCCGAGCCGTCGGAGAACGCAGCGAGGTTGCGGTCGCGCTGCGGCTGCGAGAGGTTGCCGTGCAGGTCGACGGCCGGGATGCCCTGCTCGGTGAGCTTCTTCGCGAGCTTCTTGGCGTGGTGCTTGGTGCGCATGAAGAGGATGCGGCGGCCGGTGCCGCTCGCGAGCGTCTTCACGAGGTCGTTCTTCGCGTCGACGTCGGCGACCTCGAACACGTGGTGGGTCATCGCGGCGACGTGCGAGGTGGCCTCGTCGACCGAGTGCAGCACCTCGTTGTGGAGGAAGCGCTTGACGAGCTTGTCCACGCCGTTGTCGAGCGTCGCGGAGAACAGCAGTCGCTGCCCGCCCGAGGGGGTCTTGTCCATGATGCGCGTGACGACGGGCAGGAAGCCGAGGTCGGCCATGTGGTCGGCCTCGTCGAGCACGGTGATCTCGACGGCGTCGAGCGTGACGAAGCCCTGCTTCATGAGGTCTTCGAGGCGACCGGGGCAGGCGACGACGATGTCGACGCCGGCGCGCAGCGCGTCGACCTGGCGCTTCTGGCTGATGCCGCCGAAGATCGTCGTGGTCTTCAGGTCGTAGGCGGCGGCGAGCGGTGCAAGCACCGCGTCGATCTGGGTGGCGAGTTCACGCGTCGGTGCGAGCACGAGCGCGAGCGGGCGGCCCGGACGGCGACGGCCGCCGGCGAGCGTGGTGCCGAGGCGCGCGACCAAGGGCAGCGCGAAGGCGATGGTCTTGCCCGAGCCGGTCTTGCCGCGACCGAGCACGTCGCGCCCGGCGAGCGTGTCGGGCAGCGTGTCGACCTGGATCGGGAACGCGGTGGTCTTGCCGTCGGCGGCGAGGGCCGCGACGAGGGGGGCCGGCACGCCGAGCGTGCTGAAGGTGATGTCGGTCACTGGTGCCTTTCAGGGCAGAGCGCACCGCTGGTTCGAGCTCTGTGAAGCGGAGGGTTCTCGACCCGGCGGTGGGTGTTGTGGCGAAGGCGCCGGTCGGCGCATCCGTTCGCCGTATGAGAGTCAACGGGCCCCTGCACGAATGCACAGTGCCCGGAAGCGTTTCTACGACGCAGGCGGCGCGTTCACCGCGCTCGCCGTCGTCCACTCTAGCGGATGCTCCTGTGCAACCGCCTTCAGCGCGGCATCCGCTCACCGACTGGCACGTCTTCGCGCAACGTGTTGCCCGGCTGGGCGAGCGGGCACGACCACGACGGATCGTAGGCGCACGACGGGTTGTAGGCGAAGTTGAAGTCGATGACGATGGAGTCGGGCTCGGCCCCGGGCCCGAGGTCGGCGCCCTTCACCGCGTCGAGCAGGTATCGGCCGCCGCCGTACGTGCCGCCGGGTGTGCCGGCGAGCAGGTCTTTGACGGGCACGAAGAGCCCGCCGCCGTAGCCGGTGAGCCGCCACACGTCGAGGGTGCCGAGATACGGGATGCGCACCTCGCCGACGAGCGAGAACGGGATCACGCCGTCGGTCGCGCTGTCGACGGTGATGCGCGTGGGCTCGGCCGCGCGGCGCACCTCGAGCTCGAAACGCCAGTCGGGGTCGTACCTGGCCACCGTGAGCCCCGTGAATCGCGCGCGGTCGTCGGGCAGCAGCGGCGATTGCGGATGCCCCGCGAAGAGCTCGTCGCGCGCCGACTTCCACAGCTCGTGGCCGGCCGCAGGGGAGTGCACGCTCAACTGCCGCACGCCCGAGTAGAGCCCGAAGACGCGTCGTCGCCAATCGGCCAGTTGGAGAGCGCCCAATGTGTCGGTCATGCCGTCCCCTCACCCGTGGTGTGCTGCGTCGGCTCATGCTCGGCGTCGGCGTCGGCGTCGGCGTCGGCGTCGGCGGTGCCGGGCGGGTCGAAGCGCCAGCTCGGCGCGAGCTGCCGCAACCGCCTGCCGCGCCACTGCCAGAACACCCACGTCGGGTACCAGGCGAGCGCATCGGCGGCGCCGGCGCTGGCGAGCAGCTGGTCGCGGTAGAGCGTGCGACCGTCGGGCAACGCGGAGACGGCCATCCGGTGGTCCCAGCTGTCGAATGCCGCGAACGGCCCGGTCTCCGCTCCGCCGCCGTCGCGGAGCATCCGCACCCCGGGAGGCAACCCGCCCGGACTGCTGAGATCGACGTGCTCCTCGCCCACCGGGTAGCGGCGGAAGGCGAGCACGCGCAAGCGGTGGCGCCCCTCCGGCCAGACGGTCGGCAATCCGCCGGGCTCGAGCGACTCGAAGTCGAGCCACGGCGCGACCACCTCGCGGAGCACGGCCGGGCTCCGGAGCGCCCGCCATGCGGCATCCGGAGTGCAATCGAGCGTGAGTTTCAGAAGCACCCGCATGAGCTGAGAGTAAGACGGTCGGATGCGCCTGCCAAGCGCAACGCCGGATTCGAAGCCGACGCACGGCGAGCGCCGGTTCGGAGCGCCTAGACTCCCGCACATGCCCGACGGACTCTGGTGGTTGCCCTCCCTCCTCGTCGTCGCCGTCGCGGCTGCCGGACTCGTCGGTGCGGGGGTCGCGCTTCGACGCAGCGGCGCCCGCAGGGAGCGGGCCGCGCTCGCCGAGGGGAGTGTCGCAGAGGTGCGGGCCAAGGGGCTCATCGTGCGGGCCGACAACGCCGTGCGCGACGCCGAACGCGAGCTCGCCTACGCCGAGGCGCAGTTCGGCGAGAACGAGGTGCGCTCGATGCGTGCGGCACTCGACTCGGCACGCGGGTGGATGCGCGAGGCGTTCGTGCTGCAGCAGCGCCTCGACGATGCCGAAGCCGACACCGCGGCCGAACGCCGCACCTGGACCGCCCGCATCGAGGGACTCTGCACCTCGGTGATCGGCGCCCTCGACGAGGCGGAGGGCGCGCTCGCGTCGCGGCGCCGTGTCGAGCGGGGCGCGCACGCCGAGCTGCCGGCCCTTCGAGCGCAGGCCGAGCGGCTCGCCCGCCGCCGTGCCGAGGCCGAGTCGATGCTCGGACGCCTGTCGACGAGGTTCGCTCCGTCGGCCCTCGCCACGGCCCGGGCCGCTGCGACGCGTGTCGACAGCGTGCTCGCCGAGGTCGGAGTCGCGCTCGACGATGCCGAGTCGCGGCTCGCCCGCGCAGATCCGGCCGCCGACGGCGTGGGGTTCGCGAGCGACGGTCTCGAGCGAGCGGCCCGCGACCTCGACGAGATCGATGCGATGGAACTGTCCCTCGCCGCGGCGCAGGCCGAAGCCTCGGACGAGGCCGCCGCCCTCGACCGCGAGCTCGTGGCGGCCAGGCGCGAGCGCGACGTGCACGAGGAGCCCGGTGCCGCCGAGGCGCTCGGCGCGGCGATCGGAGAGGGCTCCGCGGCCCTCGTCGGGAGAGCAGAGCTCGTCGGCGACCCATTCGCCGCCCGCGACCGGCTGCGCGCATGCCGCGACCGTCTCGAGGTGGCCCGGGCGGCGGCGCGCAACGCCCAAGGACGGCTCGACGGCGCTCGCGGAGCGCTCGGCGGCGCGATCGCCATCGCCGAGAGCCAGTTGCGGGTCGCTCGGGCGGCGATCGACCGCGGCGGTCATGCGGTCGGTGCCGACGCACGCACCCGACTCGCCGAGGCCGAGCGGCAGCTCATGATCGCGCATCAGGAGCCCGATCCGGTCGCGGCGCTCGACGCGGCCCGCCGTGCGACGTCGCGGGCGAACGACGCCGAGGCGCTCGCGCTCTACCGAGCCCGCTGAGCGGTCGCCTGCCGCGGACCGAGTCGGGATAGCCTGTGCGGGTGAACGAGCAGAGCCCGCGCCACGACGCCCAATCGACGTATCAGGTGCGGTTCGACTGGGGCCGTCGAGGTTCCGCCCGCACCGCCGAGGGCATCGACATCGTCGTCTGGGTCGATGTGGTGCCGGATGCCTCGGCGCCGGTGCTTCCCGAAGCCGTCGTCGGCAGCGTGCCCGAGCGTGCGGCGCTGCTCGCCGCAGGCCTCGTCGACGCGACGGCGACCGCCCGCTGGATCCTCGGAGAGCAGGCGCGCCTCGGCCGTCGGGCCTTCATCGCCGTCATCGCCGCGGGCGATGCCGAGGCGTCGTTCACCGCCGATGACCTGCTCGGCGCCGGTGCCGTCATCGACGCGCTCGCTGTGCTCGGCATCGACGACACCTCGCCCGAGGCGGCGGTCGCCGCAGCCGCGTTCGGGGGCCTGCGCCGGGCGGTGCGGCACCTGACCTCGGCGTCTTCGTCGGGCCGGGCCGCCGCAGCGGCGGGCATGGCGCCCGGCGAGCTGCACGCGCTCGCCGCACTCGACTCGAGCGATGCCGCTCGCGTCGTCAGGGCCGGCGACGTCCGCTCCGAGGCATCCGCCGACTGATCGCGCGCTGCGATCGCGCGCTGCGATCGCTCACGGTGGTCGCGCGCCCGCGGTCTCGCGGCTGCGCCGGGTCACGCTGCGGCGTTCACGGCCTTCCGCGCACGGTGCGCGCGCACCTTCGCGCGGTTGCCGCACCGCTGCATCGAGCACCAGCGACGGGTCGAGGCGCGAGACGTGTCGAGGTAGACGACCTCGCAGTCGGTGCCCGAGCAGCAGCGGATGCGCTCCGCGTTGTCGGGGGAGAAGAGGTCGACGGCGTCGCGTGCGATGGTCGAGAGCGACTGGGCGACGGTCTGCACCGAGCGCCCGGCCTGCCGAGTGCCGCCGGGCAGCGACGGCGGGATGTCGGGCGTCGCGGCGTAGAGGTTCACGAGGTCGATGTCGGCGCCGCGCATGGCCTCGTCGCGACTCGCGGCAACCGCCATGCGGCTGATCGCGTCGCGCAGGGCGATCGCGTCGAAGAGGTCGCGGGAGCGCGCAGCACCCACGGCGACCGGGAACCGCTCGTGCAGCCAGCCCGTGAGGTCGTCGGGGGCGTGCAGCAGTTCGACCGCCCGCAACCCGCCGATCCGACCGGTGTAGGCGAAGTCGAGCGCGAACGACCCCGAGTCGAACCACCAGCGGATGCCCTCATCGGTGGTGACCCATTGCCCGACTGCGATCGAGACGGTTGAAACGGGCATTCGACCAATGTAGCCGGTGGCGGCGTGCGGAGAATCCTCAGCCGGCGGCGGCGCTCGCGGCCTTGCGACGCACCGCCGAGGTGATCTCCCGCCGGTGCCAGGCGATGAGATTGGCCTGGTCGAAGCCCCGACGGCACAGCCCGCAGCTGAGCTGGCGCTGCGGCTCGCGGTAGCGGAAGTGCTCGTGACCTGCCGGGCAGCGCCCGACCCACGGCGCGAGTTCGTGCGCCACCTCGCCGTCGTGGGTGCGCCGGCCGACGTAGCCGAGTCGCGCGGCGGTCGACGCCCATTTCGGCCCGTGACCGGCGCGCGGCCCGGCGAGGGCGTGGGCGACCTCGTGCAGCAGGATCTGGTGGATCTCGTCGTCGTCGTACCGGGCGGCGAGGTACCGGGAGACTGAGATGCGCTTCTCGGTGTAGTTGCAGAGGCCGGCCCGCTTCTTCGCGTTGTCGAAGTCGAAACTCCAGACGGCGGCGTCGAGGTGCAGCACGATGAGCGCCTCGGCCCACCGTCGCACCCGCTCGAGATCCGCCATGGAACAGAGAATAGTCCCGACGGGTGTCACCGGAAAGGAGACGGCCGTTCGCCGCCGGAGTGCGGATTCCGGCGCGCTCACCCCGCCGGTGCGAGCGGCACCCGGTACAGCCGGTCGTCGCCGTCCTCCGGCGAGCCGCGACCGTCGGTGTTGTTCGACAGCAGCCACAGCGATCCGTCGGGGCCGGCCGCGACGTCGCGGATGCGGCCGAGCTCGCCCGTGAACCACGGGGTCACCGCGAGCGCGCCGCCCGCCGTCGCCGGAGCGACGGTCCAGACGCGTTCGCCGCGCAGCGCGGCGAGGAAGAGCGTGTCGCCGACCACGGCCAGGCCGCTCGGGCTCGCCTCGGAGGTCGGCCACTGCGAGACCGGGTCGATGAAGCGCCCGTCGCCCGCCGCACCCTCGACGATCGGCCAGCCGTAGTTGCCTCCGCGCGAGATGCGATTGAGCTCGTCGAGGGCGTTCTGACCGAACTCGGCGGCCCACATCTCGCCCCGCGCGTCCCACGCCAGGCCCTGCGGATTCCGGTGCCCGAGCGTCCACACCGCGTTGTCGAAGGGGTTGCCGGGTGCGGGAGCCCCGTCGGCGGTCACGCGGAGGATCTTGCCCGACAGGGATGCCGGATCCTGCGCGGCGTCTCGGTTGCCCGCGTCGCCGCTCGTCACGTAGAGCAGGCCGTCGGGACCGAAGGCGATGCGGCCCCCGTTGTGGTTGGCGCCGCCGCGCGGGATGCCGGTGAGCACGGGTTCGACTGCGCCGAGCGTGAGGGCGCCCGGTGCGCCGCCGAGCGGCAGCCGCACGACCCGGTTGTCGGACTCGGCGGTGTGGTAGGCGTAGACGCGATCGGGCCGGTCGCCGTCGCCGGCGAGGAACGCGAGGCCGAGGAGTCCGCCCTCTCCGCCCGGCGCCACGCCGGGCACAGTCGCAGCCACGCGCAGCGAACCGTCGGCGAGCACCTCGACGATGTCGCCGCGGTCGCGCTCGCTGACGAGCACGCCCCCGTTCGGCAGCACGAGGATCGACCACGGCGCATCGAGCCCCGACGCGATCGATTCGGGTGCGCCGGCCGGCTGCAGCACCGGCGGCGGGGCGACCGGCGACGGGGGAGGCGGCGTCGTCGGCGCATCCGTCGTCGGGAGCGGAGTGGGGCTCGGCAGGGGCGGTGCCGGAGTGCAGGCGGCGAGCCCGACGAGCGGCACGACGAGCGCGAGCACCGCGACGGATGCCGCGTGTCGAACAGGGCCGGATCGCCGACGCCGTGACGCGAAGAGCCGGCGATCGCCTCGAGCCCGACTGCGTGGCATCCGTCCTCCCGTACACCCAGTGTGCGCGAGTCCGCGCCAGAATGGGAGCATGCCCGACGCGATCGACCTGAACAGCGACCTCGGCGAGTCGTTCGGTGCGTGGCGAGTCGGCGACGACGAGGCGATGTTCGCCCTCGTCTCGAGCGCCAACGTCGCGTGCGGCTACCACGCGGGAGACCCGGTCACGATGCTCGCGAGCGCCCGCCTCGCGGTGCGGAACGAGGTGGCCCTCGGCGCCCACCCCGGCTACGGCGACCTCGTCGGATTCGGGCGCCGCGCGCTCGACACGAGCCCGGCCGAGATCGCCGCCGAACTGCTCGCCCAGCTCGGCGCCCTCGACGGCGTCGCCCGGGCCGCCGGCACTCGCGTGCGTTACGTCAAGGCGCACGGTGCCCTCTACCACCGGCTCGTCGCCGACGAATGGGCGGCGCACGCGTTCATCGAGGCGGTCGCCGCATACGACCCGGCGCTTCCGGTGCTCGGTCCGCCGAGGGCCGCGCTCGAACAGGCAGCGGATGCCGCGGGGCTCCGGTACGCCCGAGAGGCCTTCGTCGACCGGGGGTACGTGGCCGACGGCTCGCTCATGCCCCGAGGCGAGCCCGGTGCCGTGGTCGACGACCCGGCGGCGGCGGCCGATCGGGCGCTCGAGATCGCCGAGACCGGTGCCATCACCGCCGACGACGGCAGCCGGGTCGAACTCCCGGTCGACTCGCTGTGCCTGCACGGCGACACCCCGGGCGCCGTGCTGATCGCCCTGGCCGTGCGCAGCGCGCTCGAACGATCGGGCATCGCCATCGAGGCGTTCGCGTGAGCCGGCGACTGCTGCCGAGCGGCGACGCGGCACTGCTCGTCGAGTGCGACACGCTCGATGAGGTGCTCGCGCTGCACGACGCACTCGCCGCGGAGCCGCCGGCCGGAGTGCTCGAGCTCGTGCCGGCGGCGCGCACGATCCTCGTCTCCGTCGACCCCGAGCGCCTGCCGCTCGAGTCCGCCGCGACCTGGGTGCGACGCATCCCGGCCGATTCCGCGGCTCGTCGTTCCCGCCTCGAGGCGGGCGTCGCCGCGACGAGTGTCGCCGCGACGGCCATCGACGAGGCGGTCGTCGACGAGGTGATCGTCGACGTCGTGTACGACGGCGACGACCTGCGGCACACGGCCGGCCTACTCGGCGTCTCGGCCGAATCGCTCGTCGCGCGGCATCAGGCCGCCGCGTGGCGGGTCGCCTTCATCGGGTTCGCGCCCGGGTTCGGCTATCTCGTCAGCGACGACTGGCCGTTCGAGGTGCCGCGACTCGACGCGCCCCGCCCGCGGGTGCCGCCCGGTGCGGTCGCGCTCGCGGGAGCCTTCGCCGGCGTGTATCCGCGGCAGAGTCCCGGCGGGTGGCGCGTGATCGGCCGCACCGATGCGGTGCTCTGGGACCCGGCCTCTCCGTCGCCGGCGCTCTTCGTGCCGGGCCGTCGTGTGCGATTCCGGGCGGTCGACCGCGCATGAGCCGTCGGGGTCGGGCGGGGAACGGGGGCGGGCACGTGAGCCGCATGGTCGTGGTCGAGCCCGGTCCGCTCGCGCTCGTCGAGGATCTCGGCAGGCCGGGGCTCGCCCGGCTCGGAGTCGCCGGCTCCGGCGCCCTCGACCGCTCCGCCCTCAGGCTCGCGAATCGGCTGGTCGGCAATCCCGACGGTGCGGCCGGGCTCGAGATCCTGATGGGCGGCTTCAGAGCCCGATTCGACGACGAGGCCTGGCTCGCGGTGACCGGCGCCTGGGGGCCGGTAGCGCTCGACGACCGGCCTGCCCCGCCCTACACGGCGCTGCGGGCGAGTGCCGGCGCGATGCTCGAGATCGGCACCGCCGAACGCGGCGTGCGCTACGTGCTCGCGGTCCGCGGCGGCTTCGACGAGCCGGTGACGCTCGGCTCCCGCTCGCGCGACACGCTGGCCGCGATCGGCCCGGGCCCGGTGGCCGCGGGCGCGGCGCTCTCGATCGGCGCGCGGCCCGAGGCATCCGTGCCCCTGCTCGACCGCGCAGCGGCCTTCCCGCCGCCCGCCGGCGCGGTGACGCTCGCCCTGATGCCCGGCCCGCGGGCCGAGTGGTTCACGGATGCCGCGCGCACGACGCTCTTCGATGCGGAATGGCGCCTCTCGGGCCAGGCCGACCGGGTCGGCGCCCGGCTCACGGGCCCGGCCCTCGAGCGTCGCGTGCCGGGCGAGCTCGCGAGCGAGGCGACCGTGCCGGGCTCGATCCAGGTCGCGGGTGACGGCCGGCCGACGATCCTGCTCGCGGACCGCCCGGTGACCGGCGGCTACCCCGTCATCGCCATCGTGGCGCCCGCCTCGCTCGACGCGGTCGCGCAGCTGCGACCCGGCCAGGAGGTGCGGTTCCGGCACGCCTGACGACGGCGGCGCTGATCGAGTGCGAGGGGTTCAGCCGCCGGGCTTCGAGAGGAAGACGGAACGCGCGGGCGGCGGCGACGGCACCGCCGTGGCGTCGGTCACGACCGGCGCACCGGCGATGAAGCGGCGCAGCTCATCGCCGTCGACGAGTTTCGCGGGCGCCGGGTCGCTCGCGAGGCGCCGCGGCAGCCCGCCGAACGGCAGCTCGTCGTGCGAGGCGTACATCACCACGTTGCCGAAGCGGCGCCCCTTCAGCATCGAGGTGTCCGCGGCGATCGCCACGTGCGCGAAGACGTGCGCGAGGGTCGCGGCCTGCGAGCGGGCGAAGCCGAGGCCCGCGCCGTCGGCGACGTTCACGGCGACGATGCCGCCCGGTGCCAGGCGCGGCGAGACGAGCCCGTAGAACTCGGCGCTCGTCACGTGCGCGGGCGTTCGGGCACCCGAGAAGATGTCGACGACCGCGATGTCGACCGCGCCGTCGAGCCCGGCCGGCAGCTTCGCGACCACGTCGCGTGCGTCGCCGTGCCGCACCCGCACCTGGGCGCCGCGGGGCAGCGGCAGGTGCTCGCGCACGAGCTCGACGAGTTCGGACTCGAGCTCGACGACCTGCTGGCGTGAGCCGGGGCGCGTCGCCGCGACGTACCGGGGTAGCGTGAGCGCACCCCCGCCGAGGTGCACCGCCGTGATCGGCTGCCCCTCGGGGCGCACGAGGTCGATGGCGTGGCCGATGCGGCGCACGTACTCGAAGCCGAGCCAGTCGGGCCGCTCGAGTTCGACGTGCGACTGCGGCGTGCCGTCGACGAAGAGGGTCCACGAACCGGGCGTCTGGCGCGACTCCTCGAGCCGGGCGAGGTGGCCGCTGACGGCGAGGTGGCGTTCGAGCTCTGACACGGATGCCACGCTACAGCTCGTGCCTCGATACGCGCCGTGACGCATCGGCGCCCGGCTCGCAGCGCATGCCGGCTAGCAGGCGCCCCAGAGCACGAAGTCGAGCCGGGCGCCGTCGAGCACGCCCGCCGGATGCGGCCCCTGGGTGAGCAGCCGGTCGCGGATGCCGCCGGGCATCCCGCCGGGTGCGGCGACGAGCACGGAGTTGCCCTCTTCCGCGCCGGAGAGCACGCCCGGGTCGCCGGCGACGAGGAGCGCGGCGGCGGGGTCGGCGCGGGCGATCGCGCGAGCCTGGCTCCGCAAGCGGGTGAGGCCGGCCGCATCCGCCACGTTCACCGCGAGCACGCCCCCGGGGGCGAGCAGGCGCAGACAGGTGCCCATGAACGGCACGGTGTCGACGAAGTCGGGCGGCTCGAGCCGGCTGTAGAGATCGACGATGACGACGTCGAAGCCGGGGGAGAGGGTGTCGATGACGGATGCCGCGTCGCCGACGACGCGCTCGATGGGTTCACCGGCCGGCAGCGGCAGTCGATCGAGCACCGCGTCGAGCATCTCGGCGTCGAGTTCGACGACGAGCTGCGCCGAGCGGGCCCGGGTCGCTGCGACGTACCGGGGGAGCGTGAGGGCGCCGCCGCCGAGGTGCAGCACGCGAAGCCGGGCGCCCGGCGTGCCGAGCGCGTCGACGACGTGGCCGAGGCGGCGGGTGTACTCGAAGAAGAGGCGGGTGGGGTCGATCGGGTCGACATGCGACTGCGCGGTGCCGTCGACGAGCAGGGTCAGGCCCGTCGACGAGAACACGTCGCTCTCGAACTCGATGCGCGGCTCCATGCCTGCATCGTGCCACGGATGCGTCGTGGCCGATGCCCCGGATGACGCCTTGGGAACCGCCGCGAACGCCGCCGCGGAACGGATCGACGCACGGGCGCCGAGCGGCCCGCCGCTCGGCCCTCGACGGGTTCTGCCGCCCGGAATCCCGGGCCCCCGGGAGGGTCGAAATCGGGTTATACCGGAGAATCGCAGACAAATCAAGAATCGACTGGACATGTCACCTTCGGCGACATATAGTTAACCTTTGCGCTCCCAGACCCACCCTGCCTTCATATTGCGGTCGGCTTCCCGTGCGTGTCGAGATCCTGAGGTCTTCGACATCCGCATTCGTCTGAGGGGTTCCACTCTCCGCTACGACAGTGAACCGGCCCGACGGGGCCATGGAGGTTATTCACTTGGCTGCTGCGCGCAACGCAACCACGCCCACTCCCAAGAACGGACGCGGTGCAAGCCGTCTCTCGTTCGCCAAGGTCACAGATACCCTCACGGTACCCGACCTGCTGGCTCTTCAGACTGAGAGCTTCGACTGGCTCGTCGGCAACGAGGCATGGAAGTCACGCCTCGCCGATGGCAAGGCGGCCGGTCGTCAAGACCTGCCCGAGACCACCGGTCTCGAGGAGATCTTCGAGGAGATCTCGCCGATCGAAGACCTCGGCGAGACCATGCAGCTCTCGTTCACCAACCCTGAGCTCGAGCCTCCGAAGTACACGATCGACGAGTGCAAGGAGAAGTCCAAGACCTACTCCGCACCGCTGTACGTGAACGCGGAGTTCATGAACCACCTCACGGGTGAGATCAAGACGCAGACCGTCTTCATGGGCGACTTCCCGCTGATGACCCCCAAGGGCACCTTCGTGATCAACGGCACCGAGCGTGTCGTCGTCTCGCAGCTCGTGCGTTCGCCGGGCGTCTACTTCGAGCGCACCCCCGAGAAGACCTCCGACAAGGACATCTACTCGGCTCGCGTCATCCCGAGCCGCGGTGCCTGGCTCGAGTTCGAGATCGACAAGCGCGACCAGGTCGGCGTTCGCATCGACCGCAAGCGCAAGCAGTCGGTCACCGTGTTCCTCAAGGCCCTCGGCCTGACCTCCGAGGAGATCCTCGAGGAGTTCGCCGGATACGAGTCGATCGCCCTCACCCTCGAGAAGGACAACATCCTCACGAAGGAAGAGGCGCTCAAGGACATCTACCGCAAGCTCCGTCCGGGCGAGCAGGTCGCCGCCGAGGCCGCGCGTGCGCTCCTCGACAACTTCTACTTCAACCCGAAGCGCTACGACCTCGCCAAGGTCGGCCGGTACAAGATCAACAACAAGCTCGGGCTCGAGGCTCCCCTCACCGACTCGGTGCTGACGGTCCAAGACATCGTCGCCACGATCAAGTACCTGGTCGCCCTGCACGACGAGCGCACCACCCTGCCCGGCCGCCGCGCCGGCAAGGCGGTCGAGCTGCGCCTCGACGTCGACGACATCGACAACTTCGGCAACCGCCGCATCCGTGCGGTGGGCGAGCTCATCCAGAACCAGGTGCGCACCGGCCTCAGCCGCATGGAGCGCGTCGTCCGCGAGCGCATGACCACGCAGGACATCGAGGCGATCACCCCGCAGACCCTGATCAACGTGCGACCCGTCGTCGCGGCGATCAAGGAGTTCTTCGGCACCTCGCAGCTGTCGCAGTTCATGGACCAGAACAACCCGCTCGCGGGCCTGACCCACAAGCGCCGCCTTTCGGCGCTCGGCCCCGGCGGTCTCTCGCGTGACCGCGCGGGCGTCGAGGTTCGTGACGTCCACCCCTCGCACTACGGCCGCATGTGCCCGATCGAGACCCCGGAAGGCCCGAACATCGGCCTCATCGGTTCGCTCGCGTCGTTCGCGCGCATCAACTCGTTCGGCTTCATCGAGACGCCGTACCGCAAGGTCGAGGCCGGCAGGGTCACCGAGCAGATCGACTACCTCACCGCCATGGAAGAAGAGGAGTACATCGTCGCGCAGGCCAACGCCCCGCTGACGAAGGACTCGCACTTCGCCGAAGAGCGCGTGCTCGCCCGCAAGAAGGGCGGCGAGGTCGACCTGTTCCCCGCCGAGCAGATCGGCTACATGGACGTCTCGCCGCGCCAGATGGTCTCGGTCGGCACCTCGCTCATCCCGTTCCTCGAGCACGACGACGCGAACCGCGCCCTCATGGGTGCGAACATGCAGCGTCAGGCGGTGCCGCTGCTGCGCAGCGACTCGCCGTTCGTCGGCACCGGCATGGAGGGCTACGCCGCGATCGACGCGGGTGACGTGGTCACCGCCGACAAGGCGGGCGTCGTCACCGAGGTCTCGGCCGACTCGGTCACCGTGCAGCTCGACGAGGGCGGCACGCAGACCTACTTCCTGCGCAAGTTCGACCGCTCCAACCAGGGCACCTCGTACAACAACCGCGTGCTCGTGAACACGGGCGACCGCGTCGAGGCCGGCGAGGTCGTGGCCGACGGTCCTGCGACCGACAACGGCGAACTCGCCCTCGGAAAGAACCTCCTCGTGGCGTTCATGCCGTGGGAGGGTCACAACTTCGAGGACGCGATCATCCTCAGCCAGAACCTCGTGAAAGACGACGTGCTCTCGTCGATCCACATCGAGGAGTACGAGGTCGACGCCCGCGACACGAAGCTCGGCAAGGAGGAGATCACCCGTGATCTCCCGAACGTCAGCCCCGACCTGCTGGCCGACCTCGACGAGCGCGGCATCATCCGCATCGGTGCAGAGGTGCGCCCCGGCGACATCCTCGTCGGCAAGGTCACGCCGAAGGGCGAGACCGAGCTCTCCGCTGAGGAGCGCCTGCTCCGTGCCATCTTCAACGAGAAGAGCCGCGAGGTTCGCGACACCTCGCTGAAGGTGCCCCACGGTGAGCAGGGCACGATCATCGCCGTCAAGGTGTTCGACTCGCAAGACGGCGACGACGAGCTCGGCTCGGGCGTCAACCAGCGCGTGGTCGTCTACATCGCCCAGAAGCGCAAGATCACCGAGGGCGACAAGCTCGCCGGCCGCCACGGCAACAAGGGCGTCATCTCGAAGATCCTGCCGGTCGAGGACATGCCGTTCCTCGCCGACGGCACTCCCGTCGACGTCATCCTGAACCCGCTCGGCATCCCCGGCCGCATGAACTTCGGCCAGGTGCTGGAGACCCACCTCGGATGGGTCGCCAAGCAGGGCTGGAAGGTCGAGGGCAACCCGTCGTGGGCCAAGAAGCTCCCGAAGGAAGCGCACGAGGCCGCGCCCGGCACCAAGGTCGCGACCCCGGTGTTCGACGGCGCGCTCGAGGAGGAGATCGCGGGTCTGCTCGACTCGACGCTCCCCAACCGCGACGGCGAGCGGCTCATCGATTCGAGCGGCAAGACGCAGCTCTTCGACGGTCGTTCCGGCGAGCCCTTCCCGTACCCGGTCTCGGTCGGCTACATGTACATCCTGAAGCTGCACCACCTCGTCGACGACAAGATCCACGCGCGTTCGACGGGCCCGTACTCGATGATCACCCAGCAGCCGCTCGGTGGTAAGGCGCAGTTCGGTGGCCAGCGATTCGGTGAGATGGAGGTCTGGGCGCTCCAGGCCTACGGCGCCGCATACGCGCTCCAGGAGCTCCTGACGATCAAGTCCGACGACATCCTCGGCCGCGTGAAGGTCTACGAGGCGATCGTCAAGGGCGAGAACATCCAGGAGCCCGGCATCCCCGAGTCGTTCAAGGTGCTCATGAAGGAGATGCAGTCGCTCTGCCTGAACGTCGAGGTGCTCTCGGCCGACGGCACCGCGGTCTCGCTCCGCGACACCGACGACGAGGCCTTCCGCGCTGCGGAAGAGCTCGGCATCAACATCTCCGCGCGCTTCGAGTCGTCGAACATCGACGAGATCTAAGCCAGGCCAGTAGACGATTCCAGAGACTTTCCAAGGAGAGAAATTGCTCGACGCAACGACTTTTGACGAGCTTCGCATCGGCCTGGCCACCGCAGAGGACATCCGCAAGTGGTCCTACGGTGAGGTCAAGAAGCCCGAAACCATCAACTACCGCACCCTGAAGCCCGAGAAGGACGGTCTGTTCGGTGAGCAGATCTTCGGCCCGAGCCGCGACTGGGAGTGCGCCTGCGGCAAGTACAAGCGGGTGCGCTTCAAGGGCATCGTCTGCGAGCGCTGCGGCGTGGAGGTCACCAAGTCCTCCGTCCGCCGTGAGCGCATGGGCCACATCGAGCTCGCCGCGCCGGTCACGCACATCTGGTACTTCAAGGGTGTGCCGAGCCGTCTCGGCTACCTGCTCGACATGGCGCCGAAAGACCTCGAGAAGGTCATCTACTTCGCCGCGTACATGGTCATCGACGTCGACGACGAGGGTCGTCACGCCGACATGCCCGGCCTCGAGAACGAGCTCCGGCTCGAGATCAAGACCATCGGCGACCAGCGCGACGCCCGCATCGCCGAGCTCATGAAGCGCAAGGAGTCCGAGCTCGAGCAGCTCGAGGCCGAAGGCGCCAAGAGCGACCAGAAGAAGCGCGCAGAGGCCGCAGCCGACAAGGAGATGACGCAGGTCCGCAAGTCGGGAGACGAGCAGATCGCGCACCTCGAGCGCGTGTGGGAGGACTTCCGCACCCTCAAGGTCGGCGACCTCAAGCCCGAGGACTCGGTGTTCCACGAGCTCCAAGACCGCTTCGGCATGTACTTCGACGCCTACATGGGCGCCGAGGCCATCAAGAAGCGCCTCGAGGCCTTCGACCTGGCCGCCGAGGCGGAAGACCTGCGCCTGCAGATCGCCGAGGGCAAGGGCCAGAAGAAGATCCGCGCGATCAAGCGCCTGCGCGTCGTCAGCTCCTTCCTGCAGACCGGCAACTCGCCGGCCGCGATGGTGCTCGACGTCGTGCCGGTCATCCCGCCCGAGCTCCGCCCGATGGTGCAGCTCGACGGTGGCCGCTTCGCGACCTCCGACCTCAACGACCTCTACCGTCGTGTGATCAACCGCAACAACCGTCTTCGTCGTCTGCTCGACCTCGGTGCTCCTGAGATCATCGTCAACAACGAGAAGCGGATGCTGCAGGAGGCCGTCGACGCACTGTTCGACAACGGCCGTCGCGGTCGTCCCGTCACCGGCACCGGCAACCGCGCCCTGAAGTCCCTGAGCGACATGCTCAAGGGAAAGCAGGGTCGCTTCCGCCAGAACCTGCTCGGCAAGCGCGTCGACTACTCGGGCCGTTCGGTCATCGTCGTCGGCCCGCAGCTGAAGCTGCACCAGTGCGGTCTGCCCAAGCAGATGGCGCTCGAGCTCTTCAAGCCGTTCGTCATCAAGCGCCTGATCGACCTGAGCCACGCTCAGAACATCAAGGCCGCCAAGCGCATGGTCGAGCGTTCGCGTCCGCAGGTCTGGGACGTGCTCGAGGAGATCATCCGCGAGCGCCCGGTGCTGCTGAACCGTGCACCGACGCTGCACCGCCTCGGCATCCAGGCGTTCGAGCCGCAGCTCGTCGAGGGCAAGGCGATCCAGCTCCACCCGCTCGTGTGTGCTGCGTTCAACGCGGACTTCGACGGCGACCAGATGGCCGTGCACCTTCCCCTCTCGGTGGAGGCGCAGGCCGAGGCCCGCATCCTGATGCTCGCCTCGAACAACATCCTGAAGCCGTCCGACGGCCGCCCGGTGACCCTGCCCACGCAGGACATGATCATCGGCCTGCACCACCTGACGACGGGCAAGCCCGGCGCAGCGGGTGAGGGTCGTGCATTCTCGTCGATCGCCGAGGCCATCCTCGCGTTCGACCAGAACCGTCCGGGCGAGATCGCGCTCGACCTCGGTGCCACGGTGAAGATCCGCCTCGAGGGGCTGCACTTCGCCGAGGGCGAGACCCCCGAGAACTTCGTGCCGGGCAAGCCCTACCTGCTCGAGACGACCCTCGGGCGTGCGCTCTTCAACGAGGCGCTGCCGGTGGACTACCCCTACGTGAACGCGCAGGCGGGCAAGTCGCAGATCTCCGAGATCGTCAACGACCTCGCCGAGCGCTACCCGAAGACCGAGGTCGCCGCGACCCTCGACCGGATCAAGGACGCCGGCTTCCGCTGGGCGACCCGTTCGGGCGTGACCGTCGCGCTCTCCGACATCCTGACGCCGCCCAACAAGGGCGAGATCGTCTCGAAGTACGAGAAGCAGGCCGCCAAGGTCCAGGGCCAGTTCGAGAAGGGTCTGACCACCGACCTCGAGCGTCGCCAGGAGCTCATCCAGATCTGGACCAAGGCCACCGACGAGGTCGCCAAGGCCATGCAGGAGAACTTCCCGACCGACAACACCATCAACCGCATGGTGACGTCGGGCGCTCGTGGTAACTGGCTGCAGGTGCGCAACATCGCCGGCATGCGAGGCCTCGTGAACAACCCGAAGGGTGAGATCATCCCTCGCCCGATCATCTCGAGCTACCGCGAGGGCCTCTCGGTCGCCGAGTACTTCATCGCGACCCACGGTGCCCGCAAGGGTCTGGCCGACACGGCCCTCCGTACGGCCGACTCGGGCTACCTCACGCGTCGTCTCGTCGACGTCTCGCAAGATGTGATCATCCGCGAAGACGACTGCGGCACGACCAAGGGACTCGAGCTGCCGATCGCGACGACGGATGCCTCGGGGGCGCTCGTGCGCGACCCGAACGTCGAGAACGCGGTCTACGCCCGCAGCCTCGCCGCCGACGCGGTCAGCGCCAAGGGCGAGGTCGTGGCCGAGGGCGGCTCCGACGTCGGCGACGTGCTCATCAACGAGCTCATCGCCGCGGGCGTCGAGACGATCAAGGTGCGCTCCGTGCTCACCTGCGAGTCCGCCGTCGGTGTCTGCGCGAAGTGCTACGGCCGTTCGCTCGCGACCGGCAAGCTCGTCGACATCGGCGAGGCCGTCGGCATCATCGCGGCCCAGTCGATCGGTGAGCCCGGCACGCAGCTGACGATGCGTACCTTCCACACCGGTGGTTCGGCCTCGGCCGACGACATCACGCAGGGTCTGCCCCGCGTGCAGGAGCTCTTCGAGGCGCGTACCCCCAAGGGTGCGTCGCCCATCGTCGAGGCCCCGGGTCGCATCACGATCGACGAGACCGACAAGCAGCGCAAGGTCATCCTCACGCCCGACAACGGCGACGAGCCGATCGCGTACAACGTGCTCAAGCGTTCGACCCTCCTGGTCGAAGACGGACAGCACGTCGAGCTCGGCCAGCAGCTGATCGTCGGCACCGTCGACCCGAAGGAGGTCCTCCGGGTCAAGGGTGTGCGCGAAGTGCAGAAGCACCTCGTCAACGGCGTGCAGGACGTCTACCGTTCGCAGGGTGTGCCGATCCACGACAAGCACATCGAGGTCATCGTGCGCCAGATGCTGCGCAAGGTCACCGTCGTCGACCACGGCGACACCGACCTGCTGCCCGGTGAGCTCGTCGACCGCCTGAAGTACAACGACATCAACCGCACTGCGCTGACCGAGGGCAAGAAGACCGCCTCGGCCCGCCAGGAGGTCATGGGTATCACCAAGGCCTCGCTCGCGACCGAGTCGTGGCTGTCGGCCGCGTCGTTCCAGGAGACGACCCGCGTGCTCACGCAGGCCGCCATGGAGGGCAAGTCCGACCCGCTCGTCGGGCTCAAGGAGAACGTCATCATCGGAAAGCTCATCCCGGCGGGTACCGGCCTCGGCAAGTACCGCAACGTCGCTGTGGAGGCAACGGAGGAGGCGAAGGCGGAGCGCTACCCGAACCGCATCTTCACCGACGACGCGGCGTTCACCGAGGGAGACCTGAGCTTCGTCGACTTCGACGCGTTCTCGAGCGACGACTTCACCCCCGGCAACTACAGCTAGTCGCCGAACACGACAGCAGGGCCCCGGAGCGATCCGGGGCCCTGTTTCGTGTCGGGGGATGCCGCGCCATCCGCGCGCCCGCTCGGGTGACGGATGCCGCGGCATCCGTGCCTGATCGCCGGTGACAGGCGGGCACCGGCGGTCTTCGGCTGAGCGAAGCGCCGTGCGCGCTGACGGGTTCCGGGGCGCCGCCTTGCTACAGTTGGCCAACCGCGGGTACGAGGGGTGCCCGGAAGGAGCGCGATCATGAGCAGCACGACCCCCGGAACCGACCCGGAGCGCCGCGACGAGCACACCGGCCCGGTCGATGACCAGGCCGGCGCCGACGAGACTGCCCCCGCCCTCGCCGTCAACGACACCGGGGCGTACGACGAGCCGGCCCCGGTCGATTCGTCCGACGCCGACGCCGACGCCGACGCATCGGCGCGCTCTGCGGAACTCCCCGACGCGGCCGCCGCCGACGGCGGGAGCGACGACCTCGCGGTGACGTCGCGCCTCGACGAGGCCGTCGAGCGCGCCAACGCCTCCGCGGCGACGGAGACCAACGGCATCGATGACACCGACGGCTCGTCGGCGCCCGCGCCGGTCGCCGCAGACGCCGTTCGGCGCGAGACCTACGTGCCGGCCGCGACCGTCACGGCGGGCACCACCGCGGGTGCAGCGACCCTCGCCGACGCTCCCGAACCGGTCTACGTCGCCCGGCAGCCCGGGCCGCAGACGATCTACGTGCAGGCGCCGACCCCGCCGAAGGCGAAGGGCAACCGCGGCTTCGGCGTGCTCGTCGCTCTCGTCGGCACGGTGCTCTTCGGGATCCTCTACGCCGCCATCGCCTATGTGCTCTATCTGAGCTACGGCGCACCGGCGGGTGAGGCGATCGGCATCGTCGACTTCCTCGTGCAGCCCACGTTCTGGGTGCCGCTCGTCGCCTTCTTCGCAGGGTTCGCGCTGCTCGCGGCGATCATCAATCGCGGTCCCTGGTGGACCTACGCAGTGTTCGGCCTGCTCGTCGGCGTGCTCGTCTACTTCGCGTACATCGGCGGCTCGCTCCTCGCCGTGCAGGCATGGACGCTCACCCTCGAACAGGCGAACGGGTTCATCGCCGAGCGCTGGCTCGACCCCTTCGCGATCGTCGCGGCCGTGATCGCCCGCGAGATCCCGATCTGGTTCGGCGGCTGGATCGCGGCACGGGGCCGTGCGGTCACCGAACGCAACCGTCTCGCGATCGAGGCGTACGACCGCGAACTCGCGGCCGGTCCGCAGGTGCAGCGCTACTGAGCGGAGCCGGCCGACGCAGCGAGGAGCCGCCTCATCGCCGCGGGTGTCGTGTTCGCGATCACCACGTGACGGCGGCTCGCAGCGAGTGACCCTCTTCGCCCAGGCGTACGCTCGAAGGCATGGACCCCCGCCGCACGGCATGGATCGTCGCCTCGTTCGCCGCCGCGCTCGATCTCGCGCTCGTCGTCTGCGCGTACGGGTTCGTCAGCCTGCTGGGCGGCATCGAGGTGATCGCCGACCCCGCGGCCGGGCGCTTCGTGGCACCGGCGGCGGTCGGGGCATCCGTCGTCGCCCTGCTGCTGACCCTTGCCGGCACATTGCGCCGACCCGATCGGATGTCGCCGAGCGTCGTGGTCTCCGCGGCCTGCACGTGGCTCGCCGCGGTCGTGGTCGCGATCATCGGGTATGCGATCGCGAGCGCTTCGAGCACGTTGCTGGCGGCGCTCCTGTTCGGACTGGGCTTCGGCATCGGCTGGTTCGGCCTGCTCATTCCGGCGCTCGCCGCGCTGACGGCCTCGTTCGCAGTGCTCGTCGCACGCGGCCGTGACGCCGGCATGGCGCGGCCGCGCTGGCCGTGGGAGCGCGACGAAGACGAGTGACGGAAGCCGCCGGTCGGCGCGCCTTCGCCGGCGGTTCGGTGACGCGCGACGGGCGCAGCGCTATCGTGAACGTGATGCAGGGTTCGATCGAGGCCAGGGTGAGCCACGAGGTCGACCGGTGGCTGGCGTGGCTGCCCCGGTGGCGACCCGGCACGCATCGCGCCCGCGTGCGCCTCTGCACGCGGTGCTTCGGCTCACCGATCCTCGCCGCGGCCGGTCTCGACGTCGACGTGCCGCACCCCGTGCAGCATGCCTTCTCGATGCGCATGAAGGGCATCATCGACGTCGCGGTCGACGACTACACCGAGCGCAACCTGCCGATGCTGCACCGTGAGATCCGGCTCGCCGAAGAGCGCAAGGCACGGCGGCCGTATCGCGCGGGGGAGGGGCTCGACCCCGAGTTCCTCGGACTCGACCTCGATCCCGAGCCGTTGCCCGACCAGCCCTTCCTGTTCACGCTGAGCGGCCTCGAAGCGGATGCCGCTGCCGAGGCCCTCGAACCGGCACCGCGGCCCTTCACGATGGAGGAGAAGGAGGCGCTCCGTGAAGAGGTGCGCCTCGCCGACGAGTTCGCCAAGCAGCTCGGTCGCCGCATCTGCGTCGAGCTCGCCCAGCACCGCGGGCGCATCGGCGACGCGGTCACCGAGTTCGTCGAACCGCAGGTCGAAGACCTCCTCGCCGACCTCGAGCGCGAGCTCGACGCCCCCGGCTGGGCCGGCTGACGGCCGGCCGGCCGCGAACGGGGCGGGCGGCATCCGCAGTCATTTGACCGCAGGGTGACGTGGCATTACGATTGATCCGGTGTGCGCTTTGACGCGTGCCTGCATCGTGCCATGACATTCGCGAGAATCGACGACACGAGGCAGGCAGCGGAGATCCGACCACTTCATGGGCACCCTCGCGGGTCGCCCCCACGGCATACCCATCGTTCACAGGTGCTGCAGCTCTGCAGTGCTGGTGGGTCGTGATGTGAATTCCATCAAACGCTGTCACCGTGCAGCACCAACAAGGAGAAGCAGTGCCAACGATTCAGCAGTTGGTCCGAAAGGGTCGCTCGCCGAAGGTCACCAAGACCAAGGCTCCCGCCCTGAAGGCCAACCCCCAGCAGCGCGGCGTGTGCACGCGTGTGTACACCACCACCCCGAAGAAGCCGAACTCCGCGCTCCGCAAGGTCGCCCGTGTGAAGCTCTCCAACGGCAGTGAGGTCACCGCCTACATCCCCGGCGAGGGCCACAACCTCCAGGAGCACTCGATGGTGCTCATCCGCGGCGGTCGTGTGAAAGACCTTCCGGGTGTGCGCTACAAGATCGTCCGCGGCGCGCTCGACACGCAGGCCGTGAAGAACCGCAAGCAGGGTCGCAGCAAGTACGGCGCGAAGATGGAGAAGAAGTAATGCCTCGCAAGGGACCCGCTCCGAAGCGCCCCGTCGTCGCCGACCCGGTCTACGGTTCGCCCGTCGTCAGCCAGCTCGTCAACAAGATCCTCATCGACGGCAAGAAAGACCTCGCGCAGCGCATCGTGTACGAGGCGCTCGAGAACGTCGCCGAGAAGAACGGTCAAGACGCCGTCGCCACCCTGAAGAAGGCGCTCGACAACGTGCGCCCGACCCTCGAGGTGCGTTCGCGTCGCGTCGGCGGCTCGACCTACCAGGTCCCCGTCGAGGTCAAGCCGCACCGCGCCAACACCCTGGCTCTCCGCTGGCTCACCAGCTACGCCAAGGCTCGTCGCGAGAAGACGATGACCGAGCGTCTCACCAACGAGATCCTCGACGCATCGAACGGCCTGGGTGCCGCGGTCAAGCGCCGCGAAGACACCCACAAGATGGCCGAGTCGAACCGCGCCTTCGCCCACTACCGCTGGTAGCAGGCCGAGCGGATGCCGCGGCCGCGGCATGCGGCATCCGCTCCCCCTTCTCTTTCCCTTCCTGATCTCCGGAGGAACCCCCGTGGCACAAGACGTGCTCACCGACCTGAACAAGGTCCGCAACATCGGCATCATGGCGCACATCGATGCCGGCAAGACCACCACGACCGAGCGCATCCTGTTCTACACGGGCGTCAACCACAAGATCGGCGAGACCCACGACGGCGCCTCGACGACCGACTGGATGGAGCAGGAGAAGGAGCGCGGCATCACGATCACGTCTGCCGCCGTGACCTGCTACTGGAACAAGAACCAGATCAACATCATCGACACCCCCGGCCACGTGGACTTCACGGTCGAGGTCGAGCGCTCGCTCCGAGTGCTCGACGGCGCGGTCGCCGTCTTCGACGGCAAGGAGGGCGTCGAGCCCCAGTCCGAGACCGTCTGGCGCCAGGCCGACAAGTACGACGTGCCGCGCATCTGCTTCGTCAACAAGATGGACAAGCTCGGTGCCGACTTCTACTTCACGGTCGACACCATCGTCAACCGCCTCGGTGCGAAGCCCCTCGTGCTGCAGCTCCCGATCGGGTCGGAGTCCTCGTTCGAGGGCGTCGTCGACCTCGTCGAGATGCGTGCGCTCACCTGGCGCGGCGACGCGAAGGGTGACGTCAAGATGGGCGCCGAGTACGCCATCGAGGAGATCCCCGCCGACCTCGTCGACAAGGCCGCCGAGTACCGCACCGCGCTGCTCGAGACCGTCGCCGAGACGAGCGACGAGCTCATGGAGAAGTACTTCGGCGGCGAAGAGCTGACCGTCGCCGAGATCAAGGCCGCGATCCGCAAGCTCACCGTCAACTCCGAGATCTACCCCGTGCTCTGCGGCTCGGCGTTCAAGAACCGCGGCGTGCAGCCCATGCTCGACGCCGTCATCGACTACCTCCCCTCGCCGCTCGACGTGCCCGCCATCGAGGCGCACGACGCTCGTGACGAAGAGAAGGTCGTCATGCGTCACGCCGACGCCACGGAGCCGTTCACGGCCCTCGCGTTCAAGGTCGCCGTGCACCCGTTCTTCGGTCGCCTCACCTACGTCCGCGTCTACTCCGGCCGCCTCGACAGCGGTGCCCAGGTCGTCAACTCGACCAAGGGCAAGAAGGAGCGCATCGGCAAGATCTTCCAGATGCACGCCAACAAGGAGATCCCCGTCGAGTCGGTGACCGCCGGCAACATCTACGCCGTCATCGGCCTGAAGGACACCACCACCGGCGACACCCTCTGCGACCCGAACAACCAGGTCGTGCTCGAGTCGATGACCTTCCCCGAGCCCGTGATCGAGGTCGCGATCGAGCCGAAGACCAAGGCCGACCAGGAGAAGCTCGGCACGGCGATCCAGAAGCTCGCCGAAGAGGACCCGACCTTCCGCACCGAGCAGAACCAGGAGACCGGTCAGACGGTCATCAAGGGCATGGGCGAGCTCCACCTCGACATCCTGGTCGACCGCATGAAGCGCGAGTTCAACGTCGAGGCCAACGTGGGCAAGCCCCAGGTCGCGTACCGCGAGACGATCAAGCGCGCGGTCGAGAAGCACGACTACACCCACAAGAAGCAGACCGGTGGTTCCGGCCAGTTCGCGAAGATCCAGTTCGCGCTCGAGCCGCTCGAGATCGAAGGCGACAAGATCTACGAGTTCGAGAACAAGGTCACCGGTGGCCGCGTTCCGCGCGAGTACATCCCCTCGGTCGACGCCGGGTTCCGCGACGCCATGCAGTACGGCATCCTCGCGGGCTACCCGATGGTCGGCGTGAAGGCGAGCCTGCTCGACGGTGCGGCGCACGACGTCGACTCCTCCGAGATGGCGTTCAAGATCGCCGGCTCGATGGGCTTCAAGGAAGCCGCTCGCAAGGCGAACCCCGTGCTTCTCGAACCGCTGATGTCCGTCGAGGTCCGTACTCCTGAGGAGTACATGGGCGACGTCATCGGCGACCTGAACTCGCGTCGCGGCCAGATCCAGTCCATGGAGGATGCCGCCGGCGTGAAGGTCGTGCGTGCGCACGTCCCGCTCTCGGAGATGTTCGGATACATCGGCGACCTTCGGTCGAAGACCTCTGGTCGCGCGGTGTACTCGATGGAGTTCCAGAGCTACGCGGAGGTCCCGAAGGCTGTGGCCGACGAGATCGTCCAGAAGAACAAGGGCGAATAGTCCGATACGCACGAACCTGCCGGTTCGCGTAACATATCAACACAACCCCCGTAGGCCACCGGTCGCAATCCAGCGCCCGGCGGTTCTACACGAGTCCTGAGGAGGACCCACAGTGGCTAAGGCCAAGTTCGAGCGGACCAAGCCGCACGTCAACATCGGAACGATCGGTCACGTCGACCACGGCAAGACCACGCTCACCGCCGCGATCTCGAAGGTGCTCGCCGACAAGTTCCCGTCGGCCACCAACGTGCAGCGCGACTTCGCGTCGATCGACTCCGCTCCCGAAGAGCGCCAGCGCGGCATCACGATCAACATCTCGCACGTCGAGTACGAGACGCCGAAGCGCCACTACGCGCACGTCGACGCCCCGGGTCACGCCGACTACATCAAGAACATGATCACCGGTGCTGCCCAGATGGACGGCGCGATCCTCGTGGTCGCGGCGACCGACGGTCCGATGGCTCAGACGCGTGAGCACGTGCTGCTCGCGAAGCAGGTCGGCGTGCCCTACCTGCTCGTCGCGCTCAACAAGTCCGACATGGTCGACGACGAAGAGATCCTCGAGCTCGTCGAGCTCGAGGTTCGCGAGCTGCTCTCGAGCCAGGGCTTCGACGGCGACAACGCTCCCGTCGTGCGCGTCTCGGGCCTCAAGGCGCTCGAGGGCGACGAGAAGTGGGTCCAGTCGGTCCTCGACCTCATGGACGCCGTCGACGAGTCGATCCCCGACCCGGTGCGCGACAAGGACAAGCCCTTCCTCATGCCGATCGAGGACGTCTTCACGATCACCGGTCGTGGAACCGTCGTCACGGGCCGCGCCGAGCGTGGCACGCTGAAGATCAACTCCGAGGTCGAGATCGTCGGCATCCGCCCGACGCAGAAGACCACGGTCACCGGCATCGAGATGTTCCACAAGCAGCTCGACGAGGCATGGGCCGGCGAGAACTGCGGTCTGCTCCTTCGCGGCACCAAGCGCGAAGACGTGGAGCGCGGCCAGGTCGTCGTCGCACCCGGCTCGGTCACCCCGCACACGAACTTCGAGGGCACCGCGTACATCCTCTCCAAGGAGGAAGGCGGGCGTCACAACCCGTTCTACGCGAACTACCGTCCGCAGTTCTACTTCCGCACCACCGACGTCACCGGCGTCATCACGCTGCCCGAGGGCACCGAGATGGTCATGCCCGGCGACACCACCGACATGACGGTCGAGCTCATCCAGCCGATCGCCATGGAGGAGGGCCTCGGCTTCGCCATCCGCGAGGGTGGACGCACCGTGGGTGCCGGTACGGTCACCAAGATCGTCAAGTAGGTTCTCCTACTGATCGCCGACAGGGGTCGGGCCTTCGGGCCCGGCCCCTTTCGCGTACCCCGGCAGCGCTCTCCGGGGCCCGGTCTCGTGTCGGGTCAAGCCCTTTCGGGTTCCAGACGACGCTTCTAGTCTGGAACGGATGGCAGCTCCCCCTCAGCCATTCGTGCGATCGACGGTTCGCCCAGAGATACAAGCTCTCCGGGCGCTCGCCGTCGGAGCCGTCGTGCTCCATCACGG
This sequence comes from Agromyces badenianii, assembly GCF_003070885.1. NCBI lineage: Bacteria > Bacillati > Actinomycetota > Actinomycetes > Micrococcales > Microbacteriaceae > Agromyces > Agromyces badenianii. The sequence goes on along the minus strand of NZ_CP028913.1, from coordinate 2,433,875 downwards.
CTGGCCGGCCGTGGCGCCGGCGGGGTACATGGGGGTCGACGTCTTCTTCGTCGTCTCGGGGTTCCTCATCACCGGACTCCTCCTCCGCGAGGCGGAGGCGCGTGGTCGCATCTCGCTCAGCTCGTTCTACGTGCGTCGAGCCCGGCGCATCCTGCCCGCCGCCGTCGCAGTGCTGGCCGTCGTCGCCGCGCTCACCCTCGCGCTCGTGCCGCAGCGGGAGTGGCGTGCCTGGTTCAGGGAGATCGTCGCGAGCGCGCTCTACTACGAGAACTGGCAGCTCGCGATCGACTCCCAGATCCCGGCCCGCGCCGATCTCGAGTCGACGCCCGTGCAGCACTACTGGTCGCTCTCGGTCGAGGAGCAGTTCTACCTCTTCTGGCCGCTCCTGCTCATCGTGGCGCTCTGGATCGCGGCCCGCAGTGGAGTGGGGTCACGGCGGGTGCTGCTGCTCGTGCTCGGCACGGTCACGGCGGCGTCGTTCGTGCACTGCGTGGTGCTGACCGCGCTGGATTCCGATCTCGCCTACTTCTCGACCCTGACCCGTACATGGGAGTTCGGGGTGGGCGGCCTGCTCGCCCTGCTCGCCGCTGAGCCGATGCGAGGGCGGCACCGGCTGCGCAGTGCCGTGTCGCTGGCCGGTCTCGTGCTCATCGCCGTGCCGATCGTCGTCTTCCGCTCACCGGAACTCTTCCCGGGGGTGATCGTGCTGGTGCCGGTGACGGGCGCCCTCGCGGTGATCTGGGCGGGCATGCCGGATGCCGCGTGGTCGCCCGCCCGACTCATCGCGCTCGGGCCGGTGCAGTGGATGGGAGACGTGTCGTACTCGCTCTACCTGTGGCACTGGCCGATCTTCATGTTCACGCCCTACCTCACCGGCATGCCGAGCCCGCCGTGGCTGATGGTGCTGCTCGTGGTGCTGGCGTTCCTGGTCGCCGGACTCTCCAAGCGCCTCATCGAGGATCCGTTCCGCACGCCGGCGCCCGGCCGGCGCTCGCACCCCGCGCTCGTGCTCGGCGGCATCGCCGCGGCGATCGCTCTCGTCGTCAGCGCAGGGGTCGTCGCGCCGAGCGTCGCGGCCGAGCCCAGCGTCGCGTGCGACCGCGGTGACGACGTCGGGCGCGGCAATCGGGACTGACGAGCCTCAGACCGGTGTGCCGTCGATCGTCGTCTCGAGGTCGACGCAACCGTGCACGCTCCGCGCGACGGTGCAACCCCGGTCGATCGCCTTCACCATGATCGCGACGAGCTTCGCGCGCTCGGACTCGTCGAGCACCGAGAGATCGACGAGCAGTTCTTCATCGACGCGCGAGTAGCGGTTCTCGGCGTCGGAGGTGCCGTGCGCCCACACCGTCATCTCGAAGTCCTCGCCGAGCTGGCGTGCGGCGACGCGATCAGCGCTCATGCCGGCGCAACCGGCGAGAGCGAGCTTGAGCAGCTCACCGGGCGTGAAGTGCCCCTCGACCTCCTCGGGCCCGATGAGCACGGTCGATCCGCGCTCGTTCAAGCCCTCGTAGGTGCGTGAGCCGGTGCGGGTGACCGAGACGCTGCCCGGCCTGATCCGCTCGCCGACCCCGTGCGCGTGCTCGGTCATTCGGTCTCCTGACATGGTCGTGAGCTCGATTCCATCACGGATCACGGGGGCGCGAGGCATCCCTCGCCCTGCGACTCGCTGTGAACCCGCTCGCGCGCGACACGCCCGGGTTGCACGGTGGCCCGGACTGTGGCAAACTCGTTGAGTTCAACATTTCGAACGCGTGCACTCGTGCGCGCCGATCGGATCACTGTCAGGCAGTGCATAGCCACCCGGTTCACCCCGTTCCAACAGGGTTCGCACGGGGGTCAGGCTAGGCCGCAGGCAGGAGAACAGACAAGCCGACAACCACGCATCAGGCCTGTGCCTGCAAAGACACAGGTATGCGCGCGTGCGCCTCGGTGGGCTCGAAGGTCGAGCGTGTCGAGAGCACCGCCCCGGAGCATCCGGGCGGGTGGTTTCGACAGGCTCGATCACCGGCCTTTGACAGAAGAACAGTGGTGCTTCACACGGAGTAGCTACGCGGCGTCCGATGCCCTCGGAAGGGGTAAGACGCCTTGACAGAGAGAGAGTCAGCAATGGCGGGACAAAAGATCCGCATTCGACTGAAGTCGTATGACCACGAGGTCATCGACACCTCGGCGCGCAAGATCGTCGACACGGTGACCCGCGCGGGCGCCACGGTCGTCGGCCCCGTGCCGCTTCCGACGGAGAAGAACGTGGTGTGCGTCATCCGTTCGCCCCACAAGTACAAAGACAGCCGCGAGCACTTCGAGATGCGCACCCACAAGCGTCTCATCGACATCGTGGACCCGACGCCCAAGGCCGTCGACTCGCTCATGCGACTCGACCTGCCGGCCGACGTCAACATCGAGATCAAGCTCTGAGGTAACAGATGTCTTCCGCTACCAAGAACGTGAAGGGTCTGCTCGGCACCAAGCTCGGCATGACCCAGGTGTGGGACGAGAACAACAAGCTCATCCCGGTCACCGTCATCGAGATCGCCCCGAACGTGGTCACCCAGGTTCGCACGCCCGAGAAGGACGGCTACCAGGCCGTGCAGATCGCGGCCGGCGCCATCGACCCGCGCAAGGTGAACCAGCCCGCCGCCGGTCACTTCCGTGAAGCCGGTGTGACCCCTCGTCGCCACCTCACCGAGGTGCGCACAGCTGACGCCGCCTCGTACGAGCGCGGCCAGGAGCTCACCGTCGAGGCCACCTTCGAAGCCGGCCAGCTCGTCGACGTCGTCGGCACGAGCAAGGGCAAGGGCTTCGCCGGTGTCATGAAGCGTCACAACTTCAAGGGCGTCTCCGCTTCGCACGGTTCGCACCGCAACCACCGCAAGCCCGGTTCGATCGGCGCCTCCTCGACCCCCAGCCGTGTCTTCAAGGGCATGCGCATGGCCGGTCGCATGGGTGGCGAGCGCGTCACCGTGCTCAACCTCCGCGTGCACGCCGTCGACGCCGAGAAGGGCCTGCTCCTGGTCAAGGGCGCGGTTCCCGGCGCTCGCGGCCGCCTCGTTTTCGTCCGCAACGCAGTGAAGGGGGCGTAGTCCATGGCTACCGCCAACACCATTGACGTGCTCGACGCGACCGGCAAGAAGTCCGGCTCGGTCGAGCTGCCCGCCGAACTCTTCGACGTGCAGACCAACGTCCCGCTCATCCACCAGGTCGTCGTGGCCCAGCTCGCAGCAGCGCGCCAGGGCACGCACAAGACCAAGACCCGCGGCGAGGTTTCCGGCGCCGGTCGCAAGCCGTTCAAGCAGAAGGGCACCGGCCGCGCCCGTCAGGGTTCGATCCGTGCACCTCAGATGACCGGCGGTGGCGTCGTCCACGGCCCGCAGCCGCGTGACTACTCGCAGCGCACCCCCAAGAAGATGATCGCCGCGGCCCTCCTCGGTTCGCTCTCCGACCGCGCACGCGGCGGCCGCATCCACGCGGTCTCCGGCTTCGTCGCCGGCGAGACGCCGAAGACGAAGGAAGCCGTGTCGCTCCTCGGTGCGATCGCTCCCGCCAAGCGCTTCCTCATCGTGCTCGCACAGGGCGAAGAGACGTCGGAGCGCGCAGTGCGCAACATCCCGACCGTGCACGTGCTGCGCGTCGACCAGCTGAACGCCTACGACGTGCTCGTCTCCGACGACATCGTCTTCAGCACCGCCGCCCTCGAGGCCTTCGTGGCCGCGAAGTCGGCGAAGAAGGAAGAGGTCTCGGCATGACCGCCGCCGCGAACAACAAGGACCCGCGCGACATCATCATCGCGCCCGTCGTCTCGGAGAAGAGCTACGGCCTGATCGACGAGGGCAAGTACACGTTCATCGTGGACCCCCGCTCGAACAAGACCGAGATCAAGCTCGCCATCGAGAAGATCTTCAACGTCCAGGTGGCGTCGATCAACACCCTGAACCGTCAGGGCAAGACCCGCCGTACCCGGTTCGGCATGGGCAAGCGCAAGGACACCAAGCGCGCGATCGTCACCCTCAAGTCCGGCTCGATCGACATCTTCACGGCTGTCGGCTAGGGAGCAGAGGAATAAGAATGGCTATTCGTAAGTACAAGCCCACGACCCCGGGTCGTCGCGGATCGTCGGTCGCCGACTTCGCGGAGATCACGCGTTCGACGCCCGAGAAGTCGCTGCTCCGCCCGCTGCCGAAGACCGGTGGTCGCAACAACCAGGGCCGCATCACGACCCGTCACATCGGTGGTGGCCACAAGCGCCAGTACCGCGTGATCGACTTCCGTCGCAACGACAAAGACGGCGTGAACGCCAAGGTCGCTCACATCGAGTACGACCCCAACCGCACGGCGCGCATCGCACTGCTGCACTTCGCCGACGGCACCAAGCGCTACATCCTGGCGCCGAGCAAGCTCGCCCAGGGCGACATCGTCGAGTCGGGTCCGAACGCCGACATCAAGCCCGGCAACAACCTGCCGCTGCGCAACATCCCCACCGGTACCGTCGTGCACGCCATCGAGCTGCGCCCCGGTGGCGGTGCCAAGATGGCCCGCTCGGCCGGCGCCTCCGTTCGCCTCGTGGCGAAAGACGGGCCCTACGCCCAGCTGCGTCTGCCCTCGGGCGAGATCCGCAACGTCGACGCGCGCTGCCGCGCGACGATCGGCGAGGTCGGCAACGCCGAGCAGTCGAACATCAACTGGGGCAAGGCCGGTCGCATGCGCTGGAAGGGTGTCCGCCCGACCGTGCGTGGTGTCGCCATGAACCCGGTCGACCACCCGCACGGTGGTGGTGAGGGCAAGACCTCCGGTGGACGTCACCCCGTCAGCCCGTGGGGCCAGAAGGAAGGCCGTACGCGCAAGCGCGATCTTCCCAGCGACAAGCTCATCGTTCGCCGCCGCAACGTCGGCAAGAAGCGCAAGTAGGAGTTGTAGAAGATGCCACGCAGTCTGAAGAAGGGCCCCTTCGTCGACGATCACCTGCTTCGCAAGGTGATCTCGGCCAACGAGGCCAGCAGCAAGAACGTCATCAAGACCTGGTCACGCCGCTCGATGATCATCCCCGCCATGCTGGGGCACACGATCGCCGTGCACGATGGCCGCAAGCACATCCCGGTGTTCGTCACCGAGACCATGGTGGGTCACAAGCTCGGCGAGTTCGCCCCCACCCGCACCTTCCGTGGACACGTGAAGGACGACAAGAAGGGCCGCCGCCGCTGACGCGGTGGCGTGAGGAGGAGAAGAAATGGTGGAGTCGATCGCACGCGTGCGACACATCCGCGTGACCCCCATGAAGGCCCGCCGCGTCGTCAACTTGATCCGCGGCAAGCAGGCACAGGAGGCACTCGCCATCCTGAAGTTCGCACCCCAGGGTGCGAGCGAGCCGGTGTACAAGCTCGTCGCCTCGGCCATCGCGAACGCTCGCGTCAAGGCCGATGCCACGAACACCTACCTGGACGAGCAGGACCTCTACATCAGCCGCGCATTCGTCGATGAGGGCACCACCCTCAAGCGATTCCAGCCGCGTGCGCAGGGTCGTGCCTTCCGCATCAACAAGCGAACGAGCCACATCACCGTCGTGCTCGCCACGCCCGAGGAGGGTACGAAGTAATGGGTCAGAAGGTCAACCCGTACGGCTTCCGTCTCGGCATCACCACCGACCATGTGTCGCGGTGGTTCTCAGACTCGACGAAGCCCGGTCAGCGTTACGCCGACTACCTGGCAGAAGACATCAAGATCCGTCGACTGCTGCAGACGTCGCTCGACCGCGCAGGTGTCTCGCGCATCGAGATCGAGCGCACCCGTGACCGCGTTCGCGTGGACATCCACACGGCGCGTCCCGGCATCGTGATCGGCCGCCGCGGAGCCGAGGCCGAGCGCATCCGCTCCGACCTCGAGAAGCTCAGCGGCAAGCAGATCCAGCTGAACATCCTCGAGGTGAAGAACCCCGAGGCCGACGCTCAGCTCGTCGCTCAGGGCATCGCCGAGCAGCTCTCCGCTCGTGTGGCATTCCGCCGCGCGATGCGCAAGGGTCTGCAGGGTGCCCAGCGCGCCGGCGCCAAGGGCGTCCGCATCCAGGTCTCCGGCCGCCTCGGCGGCGCCGAGATGAGCCGTTCCGAGTTCTACCGCGAAGGCCGTGTGCCCCTGCACACGCTCCGCGCGAACATCGACTACGGCTTCTACGAGGCGAAGACCACCTTCGGCCGCATCGGCGTGAAGGTCTGGATCTACAAGGGCGACATCACCAACAAGGAGCTCGCCCGCGAGCAGGCCAACCAGAAGTCGTCGCGCCCCGAGCGCAGTGACCGTCCCCGTCGTGCGCCCAAGGCGCAGGAGCCGGTGGCAGCAGGAGTTGAGGCATAACCATGTTGATTCCCCGTCGAGTCAAGTTCCGCAAGCAGCACCACCCCGGCCGTTCGGGCCACGCCACCGGCGGCACGAAGGTCACCTTCGGTGAGTTCGGCATCCAGGCGTTGACCCCCGCGTACGTGACGAACCGTCAGATCGAGTCCGCTCGTATCGCGATGACCCGTCACATCAAGCGCGGCGGCAAGGTGTGGATCAACATCTACCCCGACCGTCCGCTCACCAAGAAGCCCGCCGAAACCCGCATGGGTTCCGGTAAGGGTTCGCCCGAGTGGTGGGTCGCGAACGTCAAGCCGGGTCGAGTCCTCTTCGAGGTCTCCGGCGTCTCCGAGGAACTCGCTCGTGAGGCCATGACCCGTGCCATCCACAAGCTGCCCCTCAAGGCACGCATCATCAAGCGCGAGGAGGGCGACGCATAATGGCCGTCGGCACCAAGGAGCTCAGCCCCACCGAGCTCGACACCTTTGAAGACGAGCGACTCGTCGACGAGCTGAAGAAGGCCAAGGAAGAGCTGTTCAACCTGCGCTTCCAGTCGGCCACCGGTCAGCTCGAGAGCCACGGCCGCCTCCGGGCGGTCAAGCGCGACATCGCGCGCATCTACACGGTCATCCGCGAGCGCGAACTCGGCATCCGGGCCACGCCCGCGCCGGTCGAGGTTCCGGTCAAGGCCGAGAAGAAGACCAAGAAGGCCAAGGCCGAGGCATCCGAGGATGCCGCTGCCGAGGTCGCAGAGACGAAGGAGGCCTGATCATGGCTGAGACCAAGAAGGCTTCGGCCGAGGTCGACACCGCGGCCGAGCTCGTCCGCGGTTACCGCAAGGTTCGTCGCGGCTACGTCGTCAGCGACAAGATGGAGAAGACCATCGTCGTCGAGGTCGAGGACCGCGTGAAGCACCCGCTGTACGGCAAGGTCCTGCGTCGCACCTCGAAGGTCAAGGCGCACGACGAGACGAACACCGCCGGCATCGGCGACCTCGTCGTCATCAGCGAGACCCGTCCCCTCTCCGCCACGAAGCGCTGGCGCCTCGTCGAGATCGTCGAGAAGGCCAAGTAGGCCTCGGGCTTACTTGAAAGAAGGAGTTCAAAGTGCTTCAGCAGGAATCACGAGTCAAGGTCGCCGACAACACCGGCGCCAAGGAGCTGCTCACGATCCGCGTGCTCGGTGGCTCGAAGCGCCGGTACGCCGGCCTCGGTGACACCATCGTCGCGACCGTCAAGGACGCGATCCCCGGCGGCAACGTGAAGAAGGGCGATGTGGTCAAGGCCGTCATCGTCCGCACCGTCAAGGAGACCCGTCGCGCCGACGGCTCCTACATCAAGTTCGACGAGAACGCCGCAGTGATCCTGAAGAACGACGGTGACCCTCGCGGCACCCGTATCTTCGGACCGGTCGGTCGCGAGCTTCGCGACAAGAAGTTCATGAAGATCATCTCGCTGGCACCGGAGGTTATCTAGTCATGGCCAACATCAAGAAGGGTGACCTCGTGCAGGTCATCTCCGGCCGCAGCCAGGCTCGCGGTGGAGACCGCGGCAAGCAGGGCAAGGTCCTCGAGGTGCTCGTCGCCGAGAACCGCGTCGTCGTCGAAGGCATCAACTTCGTGACGAAGCACGTTCGCGTCGGCCAGACGCAGCGCGGTTCGAAGACCGGCGGCGTCGAGACCCAAGAGGCCCCGATCCACGTCTCGAACGTCGCGATCGTCGACCCCGAGTCGAAGAAGCCGACCCGCGTCGGCTTCCGCAACGAGACCGTGACGAAGGACGGCGTCGAGAAGACCGTCCGCGTCCGCTACGCCAAGAAGTCAGGTAAGGACCTGTAATGACCGATACGGCTACGCAGGCTGGCAAAATCCAGCCGCGACTGAAGACCAAGTACCGGGACGAGATCTCGAAGAACCTCACCGAGGCGCACGGCTACACCAACGTGCACCAGGTGCCGGGCCTCGTGAAGATCGTCGTGAACATGGGTGTGGGCGAGGCCGCGCGCGATGGCAAGGTCATCGACGGTGCGATCGCCGACCTCACCAAGATCACCGGTCAGAAGCCGCAGGTCACGAAGGCCCGCAAGTCCATCGCGCAGTTCAAGCTGCGCGAGGGCCAGCCGATCGGCGCCCACGTCACGCTTCGCGGCGACCGCATGTGGGAGTTCCTCGACCGCCTGCTCTCGCTCGCGCTGCCGCGCATCCGCGACTTCCGCGGTCTGTCGGAGAAGCAGTTCGACGGCACCGGCAACTACACCTTCGGTCTCACCGAGCAGTCGGTGTTCCACGAGATCGACCAGGACAAGATCGACCGCGTCCGCGGCATGGACATCACCGTGGTGACCACCGCCAAGACCGACGAAGAGGGCCGCGCGCTGCTCAAGCAGCTCGGCTTCCCCTTCAAGTCGGCCGAGTCCGCCAACTGAACCACGGATGCTGCGGGCACACGCCCGCAGCATCCGAACCGGTTCCCCGCATCCGCGGGGACCGACACCACAGGTCATCGCTCGTGTAACGGGCGCTGAAACCTGGTGAACGTAAGGAAACACTCGTCATGACGATGACCGACCCGGTCGCTGACATGCTGACCCGTCTGCGGAATGCGAACTCCGCACACCACGACTCCGTCTCGATGCCGAACTCCAAGCTCAAGGCGCACATCGCCGAGATCTTGAAGAAAGAGGGCTACATCGCCGACTTCGAGGTGACCGACGCGCGCGTGGGCAAGACGCTCACGCTGCAGCTCAAGTTCGGCCCCAACCGCGAGCGTTCGATCGCCGGCATCAAGCGCGTCTCCAAGCCCGGCCTCCGCGTGTACGCGAAGTCGACGGAGCTCCCCAAGGTGCTCGGCGGCCTCGGCGTTGCCATCCTGTCCACCTCCAGCGGTCTGCTCACCGACCGCCAGGCCGAGAAGAAGGGCGTAGGCGGAGAAGTCCTCGCCTACGTGTGGTAGTTCCATGTCACGAATCGGACGACTTCCCATCGACATCCCCGCGGGCGTCGACGTCAAGATCGACGGCCAGGCCGTTTCGGTGAAGGGCCCGAAGGGTGAGCTCGCGCTCACCGTCGCCGCCCCCATCGAGGTCAAGCTCGAAGAGAACCAGGTTCTCGTCACCCGCCCCGACGACGAGCGCACCTCGCGTTCGCTGCACGGCCTTACGCGTACCCTCATCGCCAACCAGATCATCGGCGTGACCCAGGGCTACTCCAAGGCACTCGAGATCGTCGGCACCGGTTACCGCGTCGCGCAGAAGGGCTCGTCCCTCGAACTCGCGCTCGGTTTCTCGCACCCCGTCGTCGTCGAAGCACCGACCGGCATCACGCTGACCGTCGAGGGCAACAACAAGATCACCGTTGCCGGCATCGACAAGCAGGCCGTGGGCGAGACCGCCGCGAACATCCGCAAGATCAAGAAGCCGGAGCCCTACAAGGGCAAGGGCATCCGCTACGCCGGCGAGGTCGTGCGTCGCAAGGCCGGAAAGGCTGGTAAGTAATCATGGCCGTGAAGAGCAAGTCGGCTGCGCGTGCGCGCCGCCACACCCGCCTTCGCAAGAAGATCGTCGGCACCGAGGCGCGTCCGCGTCTCGTTGTCACCCGTTCGGCTCGTCACGTCTTCGTGCAGGTCGTCGACGACGCCAAGGGTCACACCCTGGCATCCGCCTCGACCATGGAGGCCGACCTCCGCGCATTCGACGGTGACAAGACCGCCAAGGCGAAGAAGGTCGGCGAACTCGTCGCCGAGCGCGCCAAGCAGGCCGGTGTCGAGGCAGTCGTCTTCGACCGCGGTGGCAGCAAGTACGCCGGTCGTGTCGCAGCGATCGCCGATGGAGCGCGAGAGGCAGGGCTCAACCTGTGAGCACCGTACCTATTGAAAATGGCACTACGAAGGAGACCGAGGTGACCGCAGAGGCACCCGTCGAGACGGCAGCAGCTTCGGAGCCGGCCCGCAACGAGCGCGACAACCGTCGTGGTGGCGGCCGCGACCGCAACCAGGGTGGCCGCGACCGCGGTGGCCGTGACGCCGAGAAGAGCCAGTTCCTCGAGCGCGTCGTGACCATCAACCGCGTGTCGAAGGTCGTCAAGGGCGGCCGTCGCTTCAGCTTCACGGCGCTCGTCGTCGTGGGCGACGGCAACGGACTCGTCGGCGTCGGCTACGGCAAGGCGCGCGAGGTTCCGACCGCGATCTCGAAGGGCGTCGAGGAGGCGAAGAAGAACTTCTTCCGTGTCCCTCGCGTCGGAGCGACCATCCCGCACCCCGTGCAGGGTGAGGCCGCAGCCGGCGTCGTCCTGCTGCGCCCCGCTTCGGCCGGTACCGGTGTTATCGCCGGTGGTCCGGTGCGTGCGGTGCTCGAGTGCGCCGGCATCCACGACGTGCTGAGCAAGTCGCTCGGTTCGTCGAACACCATCAACATCGTGCACGCCACGGTCGCAGCCCTCTCGCAGCTCGAAGAGCCGCGTGCGGTCGCCGCCCGTCGTGGTCTGGACTACGACGAGGTCGCCCCGCCCCGTCTGCTGCGTGCCGAGGCCCAGGCGGCCGAGGCTGCCGCAGCAGCGAAGGCAGGTGCCTGATGGCCAAGCAGCTGAAGGTGACCCAGATCAAGTCCAAGGTGAGCGAGAAGCAGTACCAGCGCGACACGCTGCGCAGCCTCGGACTCAAGCGCATCGGTGACTCGGTGGTTCGCGAGGACAACCCGCAGAACCGCGGCTACGTGAACACCGTCGCCCACCTCGTGAAGGTTGAGGAGATTGACTAATGGCTGACGAGAAGAACGACGCCGCCGCCGAGGCCCCCAAGAAGGCTCCGGCGAAGAAGACGGCCGACAAGCCCGCTGCCGCGAAGGCCGCCCCCAAGGCTGCCGCTGCGAAGGCGGCTCCCAAGGCTGCCGCTGCGAAGGCCGACTCGGCCGACGCCGCGAAGGCTCCGGCCAAGAAGGCTCCCGCGAAGAAGGCTGCTCCCAAGGCCGACGTCGCGGAGAAGCGCGAGCAGGTGCTGAAGGTTCACCACCTCCGCCCGGCTCCGGGTGCCAAGAAGGACAAGACCCGCGTCGGACGCGGTGAGGGTTCGAAGGGCAAGACGGCCGGTCGCGGCACCAAGGGTTCCAAGGCCCGCAACAACATCCGCCCCGGGTTCGAGGGTGGCCAGCTTCCGTACCACATGCGTGCGCCGAAGCTGCGCGGCTTCAAGAACCCGTTCCGTGTCGAGTACCAGGTGGTCAACCTGGAGAAGCTCGCCGAGCTGTACCCGAAGGGCGGCGACGTCACGATCGCCGACCTCGTCGAGAAGGGTGCCGTTCGCAAGAACGAGCGCGTCAAGGTGCTCGGCAACGGTGACATCCAGGTGAAGCTCAACGTCGCCGTCGACAAGGTCTCCGGCTCCGCCGAGCAGAAGATCGTCGCCGCTGGCGGCTCGGTCAAGTAGACCGAAACAGCACCGATTGTTCGAGCCAGTCGGGACCTCGCGTATGATTCACGGGGGTCTCGACTGGCTCGAGCCGCATATGGACTGACTCCACACGGAGCAACAGGAGGACGAGTGTTCAACGCCATCGGGCGGATCTTCCGCACGCCGGATCTTCGCCGCAAGCTCGGGTTCACACTGGGCATCGTCGCCCTGTTCCGGCTCGGCTCGTTCATCCCCGCGCCGTTCGTGGACTTCGGCAACGTGCAGGCGTGCCTCGCCGCCAACCAGGCCGGCGCAGCCGGCCTCTACGACCTCGTCAACCTCTTCTCGGGCGGCGCGCTGCTGCAGCTCTCGATCTTCGCGCTCGGCATCATGCCCTACATCACCGCGTCGATCATCGTGCAGCTGCTGCGCGTGGTGATCCCTCACTTCGAGACGCTGTACAAAGAGGGCCAGGCCGGCCAGGGCCGCCTCACCCAGTACACCCGCTACCTCACGATCGCGCTCGGCGTGCTCCAGTCGACGACGCTCATCACGGTCGCCCGTTCCGGCGCGCTGTTCCCGTCGGGCGCCCCCGAGTGCTCGCAGCTCATCACGAACGACGCCTGGTACGCGATCCTCCTCATGGTCATCACGATGACCGCCGGTACCGGCCTCATCATGTGGATGGGCGAGCTCATCACCGAGCGCGGCATCGGCAACGGCATGTCGCTCCTGATCTTCACCTCGATCGCCGCGACCTTCCCCGGCTCGCTGTGGGCGATCGGCATCGCCCGCGGCTGGGACGTGTTCGCGATCGTGCTCGCCATCGGCCTGCTGGTGGTGGTCGCCGTGGTCTTCGTCGAGCAGTCGCAACGGCGCATCCCGGTGCAGTACGCGAAGCGCATGGTCGGCCGGCGCACCTACGGCGGCAACAACACCTATATCCCGATCAAGGTCAACATGGCGGGCGTCGTGCCGGTCATCTTCGCCTCGTCGCTGCTCTACCTGCCGGCGCTCATCGCGCAGTTCAACACCCCGGCCGCCGGTGAGACGCCGCAGCCGTGGGTCGTGTGGATCACGAACTACCTGACGCAGGGCAGCCACCCGCTGTACATGCTCATGTACTTCCTGCTCATCGTCGGCTTCACCTACTTCTACGTCGCGATCACGTTCAATCCCGACGAGGTCTCCGAGAACATGAAGAAGTACGGCGGCTTCATCCCGGGCATCCGTGCCGGGCGCCCGACCGCCGAGTACCTCGACTACGTGCTCACCCGCATCACCCTCCCGGGCTCGCTCTACCTCGGTCTCGTGGCATTGATCCCTCTGATCGCCTTCGCACTGGTCGGCGCCGACCAGAACTTCCCGTTCGGCGGTGCATCGATCCTGATCATCGTCGGCGTCGGCCTCGAGACGGTCAAGCAGATCGACGCCCAGCTCCAGCAACGACACTACGAAGGACTCCTCCGATGACGGCTTCTGCACCCGCCTCCGCTCGCTTCCTGATCGTCGGCCCTCAGGGCTCTGGCAAGGGCACACAGGGCGTGCTCGTCGCCGAGGCGTTCGGTGTGCCGCAGGTCTCGACCGGCGACGTCTTCCGTGCGAACATCTCGGGCGGCACCGAGCTCGGCCAACAGGTCAAGACGATCGTCGAGGCCGGCGACCTGGTGCCCGACGAGCTGACGAGCGCGCTCGTGCGCGATCGACTCGAGCAGCCCGATGCCGCTGGCGGGTTCCTGCTCGACGGCTATCCGCGCAACCGCGGCCAGGTCGACGACCTCGACGCGTTCCTCGCAGCTCGCGGCGAGGCGCTCGACGCGGTGATCGAACTCGAGGTTCCGCGTGACGAGAGCATCGACCGCCTGCAGCAGCGCGCGGCCGAGCAGGGGCGCACCGACGACACCGAAGAGGTCATCGCGAACCGCCTGGCGATCTACGAGCGCGAGACGGCGCCGATTCTCGACGTCTATCGCGATCACGGCATCGTCGCACGCGTCGACGGCGTGGGCTCGCTCGACGAGGTCACGCAGCGCATCTTCGCGGCACTCGCCGACCGCGGCCTCACGCCGTCGGCCGGCGACACCGTCTCCGCCTGAGCGGCGCGGGTGTTCCGACGTTCGATCTACAAGTCGCCGGCCGAGCTGCGCTCGATGCGGGCGGCCGGTGAGCTGACGGCCGCAGCACTCGCCGAGGCACGCCGACTGCTCGTTCCCGGCGCGACCCCGCTCGAACTCGACGCCGCCGCAGAGCGGGTGATCCGAAGCGGCGGAGGCCGACCGAACTTCCAGCTCGTCCCGGGCTATCGGCACACGCTCTGCGTCTCCGTCGACGACGACGTCGTGCACGGCATTCCCGGCGATCGGCCGTTGCGGCCGGGCGACATCGTCTCGATCGACGGCGGCGCCGAGGTCGACGGCTGGAACGGCGACTCCGCTTTCACCGTCGTGCTGCCCGATGCGTCGCGCCCCGACGTGGTGTCCTCGCGCGAGCAGCTCAACCGCGTGACCGAGCAGGCCCTGTGGCACGGCATCGCCGCGCTCGCCCGCTCGACCCACCTCAACGAGGTGGGAGCGGCCATCGAGGACTTCGTCCGCAGCGAGGGCGACTTCGGCATCCTCACCGACTACGTCGGCCATGGGATCGGCCGTTCCATGCACGAGGAACCGCCGGTGTTCAACTACCGCGTCGACCGTCGGGGTCCCGCGGTCAAGCCGGGGCTCGTCGTGGCGATCGAGCCGATGATCGTCGGCGGCGCGATCGACACGTTCACGCGCGACGACGACTGGACCGTCACGACGTCCGACGGCTCGGATGCCGCCCACTGGGAGCACTCCGTCGCCGTGCACGCCGACGGGATCTGGGTGCTCACGGCCCCGGACGGCGGTGCAGCGGGCCTCGCACCGTTCGGCGTACGCCCGACGGAGATCGCCTGAGCATTCGATCTGGGCGAGTTCGTGGGCGATGTAGACCGACGAGCGAGAGCCCGGTGCCCGCCAGTCGTGTGGCGATCTGACGCTCGTCGGCGCCCATCTCGGCGAGCGACTCGAGTCGGTGCGCACACGGGCGGCCGCAGCATCCGTCGCCCTCGCCGTGCGGCCCGCCGACGCGGCAGCCGCCGACGGAGGCCGGGTGCTCGACCTCGTGCTCGACTCGATCGAGACGCGCCCATGAACCGCTGCGCGATGCTCACCGCGCCCTCATCCGCGGCCGGGGGATATGGTGGACGAGGGAACGGACACTCGCGACGGAGGCCGGACACATGCTTGAACGAACCGATCACGACGAGTAGGGCGGGACATTCGTCTCCCGTCGATCCGATTCGGAAAGGCGACTGATGGAGATCACGGGAACGGGCATCGGCCAGGGGGTGGCCATCGGGCCGGTGGTGCGCATGGCGGAACACCTGCCAGAGCCGGTCGACCGGCCGAGCCACCTCGACCCCGAGCGCGAGGGGGAGCGGGCCAGGGCGTCGCTCTCGGTCGTCGCAGCCGAGCTCGCCGGTCGCGGGGCCAAGGCCGGCGGCGCCGCGAAGGACGTGCTCGAGGCCCAGGCCATGATGGCCGAAGACCCGAGCCTCATCGATGTCATCACCACACGGCTCGCCGCGGGGAAGACCGCCGAGCGTGCGGTGTTCGAGGCCTTCGCCTCCTACCGCGACCTGCTGGCCGGCATGGGCGGGTACATGGCCGAGCGCGCGGCCGACCTCGACGACATCTCGCAGCGGGTCATCGCGCACCTGCTGAAGCTCCCGGCTCCGGGCGTGCCCGACCCCGGGCATCCGTTCATCCTCGTGGCTCGCGATCTCGCGCCCGCCGACACGGCACTGCTCGACCTCGACCAGGTGCAGGGCCTCGTCACGATCGACGGCGGCCCGACCTCGCACACGGCGATCCTCGCCCGCGAGAAGTCGATCGTCGCGGTCGTCGGGGCAGCGGATGCCGCGAGTCTCGCCGACGGCGACACCGTCATCGTCGATGCCGCGAGGAGCCTCGTCGTGGCCGTGCCCACTGCCGACGAGATCGCCGCGGCGAAGGCGAGGATCGCCGAGCGCGCCGCGCAGGCCGCCGCACCGCTCGCGCCGGGCGCCCTCGCCGACGGCACGCCGGTGCCGCTGCTCGCGAACCTCGGCTCGGCCGACGGTGCGGCCGAGGCGCTCCGCCTCGGCGCCGAGGGCGTTGGCCTCTTCCGCACCGAGTTCCTCTTCCTCGACGCCGACACCGCACCGAGCGTGCGCGAGCAGCAGGCCCAGTACACGCGGTTGCTCACGGCGTTCGCCGGCAAGAAGGTCGTCGTACGCGTGCTCGACGCCGGCGCCGACAAGCCGCTCGCGTTCCTCAACGACGCGCCGGAGGAGAATCCGGCACTCGGGCTCCGCGGCATCCGGGCCCTGCGTCACTCCGAGGTGATCCTGCGGGAGCAGCTCACCGCGCTCGCCGCGGCCGGCGCGGCGACCGACGCCGAGCTGTGGGTCATGGCGCCGATGGTCGCGACCGTCGAGGAGACGCGCTACTTCACCGCGCTCGCGAAGGAACTCGGCATCGCGGTCGCCGGCGTGATGGTCGAGACGCCCTCGGCGGCGCTCATCGCCGACCGCGTGCTCGCCGAGACCGACTTCGCCTCGATCGGCACGAACGACCTGACGCAGTACACGATGGCCGCCGACCGCCTGCTCGGCACGATCGCCATGCTGCAGAACCCCTGGCACCCCGCCGTGCTCCGCCTCATCGCGGAGGTCGGGGCGGCCGGTGCCGAGCTCGGCAAGCCGGTCGGCATCTGCGGCGAGGCCGCCGCCGACCCATTGCTCGCCGTCGTGCTCGTCGGACTCGGTGCCACGAGCCTGTCGATGTCGCCGTCGGCGCTCGCCGATGTCCGCGCCTCCCTCGCGCGGTACAGCCTGGACGACGCGAAAGCGCTCGCCCGGGCAGCCTTGGCCGCTGAGGGAGCGGCCGAAGCCCGAACGGCGGCAGATGCCGCCGCCGCCGTCATCAGCACCCAGGCGCGGGAGACCGCGTCGTGAGCGCCGGGCCGGCGGCATCCTCGGCCCGACTGGCGAAAATGCTCGGAATCACCTAGAGTTGACCCTTGGTGTTCTGCACGCCTGCTTCGGCATGCCTGACGAGCTGTGTTCTCACGGATCTTCAGCTCGGTGAGCGGAACCATCGCACGACCAGCATCCCAAACTCAAGCGATAGTGAGGCTATGGCCAAGAAAGACGGCGTCATCGAGATCGAAGGCTCGGTTGTCGAGGCCCTCCCGAACGCGATGTTCCGGGTGGAACTCACGAACGGGCACAAGGTCCTCGCGCACATCTCAGGAAAGATGCGCCAGCACTACATCCGCATCCTCCCCGAGGACCGCGTGATCGTCGAGCTGAGCCCATACGACCTGACGCGCGGCCGCATCGTCTACCGCTACAAGTAAGGGTTGCTCGGAAAGTAACGGCCCGCGACATCTCGCGGGTACGAGGACAGCGACATCAAGGAACAATCGTGAAGGTCAACCCCAGCGTCAAGCCCATCTGCGACCACTGCAAGGTGATTCGCCGCCACGGCCGCGTCATGGTCATCTGCAAGTCGAACCCGCGCCACAAGCAGCGCCAGGGCTAGGCACCAGACGTCGGGGCGCATCGCGCCCCGCTTCCCGCAACTGAACACATCGGCAGCGCCAGAACCGCAGGCATCCACGGATGCCGCGGGGACACCTCAGGTTGGAGGCCCGGGCACCGGCGCTGCTCCACACCTCCACTTCGAAACAGGAGAAGCCACACATGGCACGTCTGGCAGGAGTCGACATCCCGCGCGAGAAGCGCGTGGAGATCGCACTGACTTACATCTACGGCGTCGGCCGCACGCGAGCGCTCACCACGCTTGCCGAGACCGGCATCGACGGAAACATCCGCGTGAAAGACCTCAGCGACGACCAGCTCGTCGCGCTGCGCGACTACATCGAGGGAAACTTCAAGGTCGAGGGTGACCTCCGCCGCGAGGTGGCCGCCGACATCCGCCGCAAGGTCGAGATCGGCTCGTACGAGGGCATCCGCCACCGTCGCGGTCTCCCGGTCCGCGGCCAGCGCACCAAGACCAACGCTCGTACCCGCAAGGGCCCGAAGCGCACCGTCGCCGGCAAGAAGAAGCCCGGCCGCAAGTAACCGCTCGTCGCCAGATCTAGGAGATTTCACACATGGCAGCACCCAAGGCGGCTACTCGCAAGCCGCGCAAGAAGGAAAAGAAGAACATCGCCGTGGGCCAGGCCCACATCAAGTCGACGTTCAACAACACGATCGTCTCGATCACCGACACCAACGGTGCCGTGATCAGCTGGGCCTCCTCCGGTGGCGTCGGCTTCAAGGGCTCGCGCAAGTCGACCCCGTTCGCCGCGCAGCTCGCCGCCGAGTCGGCCGCTCGCCAGGCGCAGGAGCACGGCATGAAGAAGGTCGACGTCTTCGTCAAGGGCCCCGGCTCGGGCCGCGAGACCGCGATCCGCTCGCTCCAGGCCGCAGGCCTCGAGGTCGGCAGCATCAACGATGTGACGCCCCAGGCGCACAACGGATGCCGCCCGCCCAAGCGTCGCCGCGTTTGATTCGCTCCCGGTGATCGAGGAGAGGTCCGGCTCAGCCGGGCACTCCTCGATCACCGGGACATCCGTTCTCTCACACAACTCAAGATCCTCGTACTCGCAGGTGTCATATAGCGGACACCCTGCCGAAAGGAATCAACAGTGCTGATCGCACAGCGCCCGACGCTCACCGAAGAGAACATCTCGGAGTTCCGTTCGCGTTTCGTGATCGAGCCCCTCGAGCCGGGCTTCGGTTACACCCTGGGCAACTCGCTCCGTCGCACCCTCCTCTCCTCGATCCCCGGCGCAGCCGTGACGAGCATCCGCATCGACGGCGTGCTCCACGAGTTCTCGACCGTTCCGGGCGTGAAGGAGGATGTCACCGAGATCATCCTCAACATCAAGAACCTGGTCGTCTCCAGCGAGCACGACGAGCCCATCACCGCGTACCTGCGCAAGCAGGGCTCCGGTGAGGTCACGGCCGCCGACATCTCCGCTCCGGCGGGTGTCGAGGTGCACAACCCCGAGCTCGTCATCGCGACGCTCAACGACTCGGCGAAGTTCGAGCTCGAGCTCACGATCGAGCGCGGCCGTGGCTACGTCTCGGCCAGTCAGAACCGCAACGAGTACTCCGAGGCCGGCCAGATCCCGGTCGACTCGATCTACTCGCCGGTGCTCAAGGTCACCTACCGCGTCGAGGCCACCCGTGCCGGCGAGCGCACCGACTTCGACCGCCTCGTGGTCGACGTCGAGTCGAAGCCGGCCATCACGCCGCGCGACGCGATCGCCTCGGCGGGCCGTACGCTCACCGAGCTGTTCGGTCTCGCCCGCGAGCTGAACACCGCTGCCGAGGGCATCGAGATCGGCCCCGCGCCGGTCGACGCCGTGCTCTCCAGCGAGCTCTCGATCCCGATCGAAGACCTCGACCTCTCGGTGCGCAGCTACAACTGCCTGAAGCGCGAGGGAATCAACACGGTGTCCGAGCTCGTCGCCCTGTCGGAGTCGCAGCTCATGAACATCCGCAACTTCGGTCAGAAGTCGGTGGATGAGGTCAAGGACAAGCTCACCGAAATGGGCCTGTCGCTGAAGGACTCCGTCCCCGGATTCGACGGCGCCCACTTCTACACGGGCTTCGACGACGAGAACTGAGACGGCCAAGGCGGCCGCCGCACCAACCCCCGACTACTGGAGATAACGAACCATGCCGAAGCCCACGAAGGGCCCCCGCCTCGGAGGCGGACCCGCCCACGAGCGGTTGATGCTCGCGAACCTCGCGGCTGCGCTGTTCACGCACAAGCGCATCACCACCACCGAGACGAAGGCCAAGCGCCTGCGTCCGCTCGCCGAGCGTCTCGTGACGTTCGGCAAGCGCGGCGACCTTCACGCGCGCCGTCGCGTGCTCGCCGTCATCGGTGACAAGACCGTCGTGCACGAGCTGTTCACGGTCATCGCACCCCAGGTCGCCGACCGTGAGGGCGGCTACACCCGCATCACGAAGATCGGCAACCGCAAGGGCGACAACGCGCCCATGGCGGTCATCGAGCTCGTGCTCGAGCCCGTGACCCCGAAGAAGCGGGCCGCGAAGCCGGCCGCCGAGGCGCCCGTCGCCGAGGAGGCTCCCGTCGAGGTCGAAGAGACCGCAGCGGTCGAGGAGACAGAGGCTGCTGCCGAGGAGACCTCCGAGGCTGCCGCCGACGAGGCTCCCGTCGAAGAGGCCGAGCCCGCCGAGGCCAAGTAGTCTCGACGCTCGTTCACGAAGGACCCCGGTGCATGCGCCGGGGTCCTTCGCCGTCTCCGGCGTGCCTCGGCGTCTAGGCTGGGAGGCGTGACCGAGCACGACCCGCTGACGCTTCGCGAGGGCGCGCCCGTCGCGCCCGAGATCGCTCTCGAAGCCGCCGCCGACGCGGTATCCCTCGCGCGACTTCGCTTGAGCCTCGCCTACGACGGTGCTGGCTTCACGGGGTGGAGCCGTCAGCCGGGGCTCCGCACCGTGCAGGGCGTGCTCGAAGACGCGCTCGCGACCCTGTTCCGCCGGTCGGGGGTCGCACCTCGGCTCACGGTCGCCGGTCGAACGGACGCCGGCGTGCATGCGATCGGCCAGGTCGCCCACCTCGATGTGCCGCGCGAGGCGCTCAGCGCTGTGACGAGAGTGCGCCGCGGTCATCCGGGTGAGGCGACGAGCGATGCGAGCGTGCTCGCACGTCGACTCACCGGCATCCTCGGCGCGGGCTCCGATGTCGTCGTGAACGGCATCGATCATGCACCCCGCGGCTTCGATGCGCGGTTCTCGGCCGTGTGGCGGCGGTACGAGTATCGCGTGGCCGATGCATCCGCTCGCCGCGACCCGCTTCAGCGTCACCGAACGGTCGCCCACCCGCGAGTACTCGACGACGCGGCGATGGGGGCAGCCGTCGACCGGCTGGTGGGGCTGCACGACTTCGCCGCATACTGCAAGCCGCGAGACGGTGCCACGACGATCAGAACCCTGCAGTCCTACCGCTGGCGCCGTGACGCCGACGGCGTGCTCGTCGCGTCGCTGCAGGCCGATGCCTTCTGCCACTCGATGGTCCGCGCGCTGATCGGCGCGGCCGTCGCGGTGGGCGAGGGGCGGCTGACCGTCGAGGAACCGGCGGACCTGCTTCGAGCGGCCCATCGCACGAGCGCCTTCATGGTGATGCCCGCCAAGGGCCTCGTGCTGACCGAGGTCGGGTACCCCGACGACGGCGAGCTCGAGGCCCGTGCGGCGCAGACCCGGGCCCGGCGGGAGTTGCGCGTGCAACCGGACTCGACCGGCGCCGAGGAGCCGAAGGTGGGGGAGCGATCCGGGGTCGATTGGACGCCCGGGGCATGAACCGCTAAACTTGCCCGTTGGTGCCGTCGTCCGCGGCGGCATCCGAAGATGAGCCCTCCAACGGGGCGTTCGAACGCATCGCAGGCGAACACCCACCGGAGTGGGATTCACGAACTTCTCACTCGATCAGAAAGCAGCACTTCCGTGACGCGCACTTTCACTCCCAAGCCGTCCGACATCCAGCGCGACTGGGTCGTCATCGACGCAACCGACATCGTCCTCGGTCGCCTCGCGAGCCACTCCGCAGCCCTGCTGCGCGGCAAGCACAAGGCGATCTTCGCGAACCACGTCGACACCGGTGACTTCGTCATCATCGTCAACGCCGACAAGGTGGCCCTCACCGGTCAGAAGCTCGAGCAGAAGAAGGCCTACCGCCACTCCGGGTACCCGGGTGGCCTCAAGGCCGTCAGCTACGCCGAGCTCCTTGAGAAGAACCCCGTCCGCGCCGTCGAGAAGGCGATCCGCGGCATGCTCCCGAAGAACTCGCTCGGTCGGGCCCAGCTCAAGAAGCTAAAGGTCTACACCGGGCCGGAGCACCCGCACGCGGCTCAGCAGCCCAAGCCGTACACCCTCACCCAGGTCGCCCAGTAATTCCGGCACCCTCGACGTTCTCGAAATAAGGATTCACACCACCATGGCGAAGATCGCAGACCAGATCGAAGCGGCTCCCGAGAGCTACACCACCGAGAGCGCCGCCGAGGCAGCTCCCAGCACCCCCCGCCCCGTGCTCAACGTGTCGGGCGCCGCCGTCGGTCGCCGCAAGCAGGCCATCGCGCGCGCGCGCCTCGTTCCCGGCGCCGGCGGCATCACCGTCAACGGCCGTGAGTTCGCGGCCTACTTCCCCAACAAGCTGCACCAGCAGCTCATCACCGACCCGTTCACCGTGCTCGAGCTCACCGGCTCGTACGACGTGGTCGCGAAGATCACCGGCGGCGGACCCTCGGGCCAGGCCGGTGCGCTGCGCCTCGCGATCGCTCGTGCGCTGAACGAGATCGACCGCGAGAACAACCGTGCGACGCTCAAGAAGTCGGGCTTCCTCACGCGTGACGCTCGCGTCATCGAGCGCAAGAAGGCCGGACTCAAGAAGGCGCGCAAGGCGCCGCAGTTCTCGAAGCGCTGATCCCGGCGACCGGTCCTTCGTCGATGCCACGGCTATTCGGAACCGACGGGGTGCGGGGCCTGGCCAACCGTGAACTCACGGCTGACCTGGCCCTGGGCCTCGCCCAGGCTGCAGCTGCAGTCCTCACGCAGGGCCGTCACGCCGACGAGCTCCGCGCCGCCGGCCGGCGCCCCGTCGCTGTCGTGGCGCGCGATCCGCGCGTCTCGGGCGAGTTCATCACCGCCGCCGTCTCGGCCGGGCTCGCGAGCTCGGGTGTCGACGTGCTCGATGCAGGAGTCATCCCCACCCCCGCGGCCGCGTTCCTGATCGACTCGATCGGCGCCGACTTCGGCGTGATGATCTCGGCGTCGCACAACCCCGCGCCCGACAACGGCATCAAGTTCTTCTCGTTCGGCGGCACGAAACTGCCCGATGAGGTCGAAGACCGCATCGAGTCCTTCCTCGGGCGCCAGAAGCTCGCGCCGGTCGGCGACGGAGTCGGCCGCATCCGCCGCTTCGCCGATGCCGAAGACCGCTACATCGTGCACTTGCTGGGCACGCTGCCGCACCGCCTCGAAGGCCTGAAGATCGTGCTCGACTGCGCGCACGGCGCTGCCGCCGGCGTCTCGCCCCAGACCTTCACCGACGCGGGCGCCGAGGTCGTCGTCATCGGGGCCGATCCCGATGGCATGAACATCAACGACGGAGTGGGTTCGACCCACCTCGAGCCGCTGCAGGCCGCCGTCCTCGAGCACGGCGCCGATCTGGGCATCGCGCACGACGGCGACGCCGACCGGTGCCTGGCCATCGACGCCGACGGCAACGTCATCGACGGCGACCGCATCCTGGCGATCCTCGCCGTCTCGATGAAGGAGCGCGGCGCGCTCACCGACGACACGCTCGTCGTGACCGTCATGTCGAACCTCGGCCTGCGCCGCGCGATGGCCGAACACGGCATCCGCGTCGTGGAGACGAAGGTCGGCGACCGCTACGTGCTCGAGGCCCTCGCGGCCGAAGGCCTCGCCCTCGGCGGGGAGCAGTCGGGTCACGTGATCATGAGCGAGTTCGCCACGACCGGCGACGGCGTGCTGACCGGACTGCACCTCGCGGCCGAGATGGCGCGCACAGGCAAGTCGATGGCAGAGCTCGCCTCGCTCATGACCGTCTACCCGCAGGTGCTCGTGAACGTGCGCGGGGTCGACCACCACGCCCTCGGCGGTGACGCCGAGATCGCAGCCGCGGTCGCCGCAGTCGAGGCCGAGCTCGGCGACACGGGTCGCGTGCTGCTGCGACCGTCGGGCACCGAGCCGATGGTTCGGGTCATGGTCGAGGCGGCCGATCAGGAGGCCGCCGAGCGCCACGCCGAGAAGCTCGCCGCAGTGGTGCACGATCGGCTGGCAACCGCCTGAGGTCTCCCGCCCCGCGACGCGGGGTGCGTGGGTCAGAGCTTGCGGAGCAACACGCTCGACACGGCGTGGTCGGCGCTCTTGCGCAGCACGAGCGAGGCGCGCGATCTCGTCGGCCGGATGTTCTGCAGCAGGTTCGGCTCGTTGATGGAGTGCCAGATTTCGTGAGCGCGGGTTCGGGCCTCGGTCTCGGTGAGGCTCGCAAAGCGGTGGAAGTACGAGCGCGGGTTGACGAACGCGCCGCGCTGGAGCTTCAGGAACCGTTCCTCGTACCAACGGGCGATATCGCTGGTGCGCGCATCGACGTAGATCGTGAAGTCGAAGAGGTCGCTGACCGCGAGCCGATGGCCCGGTCCGGGGGGCTGCAGCACGTTCAGGCCCTCGACGATCAGCACGTCGGGCCGGCGCACGGTGACCTGGGCGTCGGGCACGATGTCGTAAGCGAGGTGCGAGTAGAACGGAGCGCGCACTTCGGCGGCACCGGCCTTCACCTCGCTCACGAAGCGCAGCAGCGCGCGCCGGTCGTACGACTCGGGGAATCCCTTGCGGGCCATGAGGCCGCGCCGCTCGAGCTCGGCGTTGGGGAAGAGGAAGCCGTCGGTCGTGACGAGCTCGACGCGCGGCGTGTGCTCCCAGCGGGCGAGCAGCTCGCGGAGCAGCCGGGCGATCGTCGACTTGCCGACGGCGACCGAGCCGGCCACGCCGATGACGAAAGGCGTCGACTCGAACCGCTCGCGCAAGAACTCGCTCGTGACGTTGTGCAGCGACTTCGTGCCGCCCACGTAGAGATTCAGCAGCCGGCTGAGCGGCAGGTATACCTCGGCGACCTCGCGCGGGTCGAGGGGCTCGCCGAGACCGCGCAACTGCACGATCTCGGTCTCGCGCAGGGGTGAGGGCATCGACGGCGCGAGCGCGGCCCAGTCGGCCCGATCGAGTTCGACGAACGGGGAGATCTGCGCCGTGTGCGACGAGGGACTCTGCGGATCGGACACCGTGCCAGTGTAGTCAGCACGCCAGGTCCGGACGTCAGCACGCCGGGCCCGGACGCCAGCACGCCGGGCCCGGACGCCAGCACGCCGGGCCCGGACAGCGCGACCGCACACCGGCGCGCCAGTAGAATCGAACCATGTGTGGAATCGTCGGATACGTCGGAGAGCGCAACAGCCTCGACGTCCTTATGGGAGGCCTTCGCCGCCTCGAGTATCGTGGCTACGACTCGGCGGGGGTGGCGGTCGTCGATGACGACGGTGCCATCGAAACCATGAAACGGGCGGGCAAACTACAGGTGCTCGCCGATGAACTCTCCGAGAACCCTCTGCACCGAGGTGGCACGGGGATCGGGCACACCCGGTGGGCGACTCACGGCGGCCCGACCGACAGCAACGCCCACCCGCACCTCGGCGACGACGGGCGTCTCGCGCTCATCCACAACGGCATCATCGAGAACTTCTCCGAGCTGAAAGAGGAGCTCCTCGCCGAGGGCTTCTCCTTCGAGAGCGAGACCGACACCGAGGTGGCCGCTGTGCTCCTCGGCAAGGAGTACGCGGCGACGGGCGACCTCCGCGAGGCGTTCCGCAACACCGTGTCGCGGCTCGACGGCGCGTTCACCCTGCTCGCGGTGCACCGCGCGGAGCCGGGCGTCGTCGTCGGAGCGCGCCGGAACTCGCCGCTCGTGATCGGCCTCGGCGAGGGCGAGAACTTCCTGGGGTCGGATGTCGCGGCATTCGTCGAGTACACGAAGCGCGCCGTCGCGATCGGCCAGGACCAGATCGTGACGATCACGGCAGACGAGGTCGTCGTCACGGACTTCGACGGGCAGCCGGTCGAGGTCGAGTCGTTCGAGGTCGCCTGGGACGCCTCCGCCGCCGAGAAGGGCGGCTGGTCGTCGTTCATGCGCAAGGAGGTCGCCGAGCAGCCCGAGGCCGTGGCGAAGACGCTCCTCGGCCGGGTCGTCGACGGCCGGGTCGTGATTCCCGAGCTCGAGTCGTTCGGCGATGAGGAACTCCGCGGCATCCGTCGCATCACCCTGATCGCGTGCGGCACGGCCGCCTACGCGGGGATGGTCGCGAAGTACGCGATCGAGCAGTGGGCGCGAGTGCCGGTCGAGGTCGAGCTGAGCCACGAGTTCCGCTACCGCGAGCCGGTGCTCGACGAGCACACCCTCGTCGTCTCCATCAGCCAGTCGGGCGAGACCATGGACACGCTGATGGCCGTGAAGTACGCCCGCGAACAGGGTGCCCGCACGATCTCGATCTGCAACACGCAGGGTGCCACGATTCCCCGTGAGTCCGACGCGGTCGTCTACACGCACGCAGGCCCCGAGGTCGCCGTCGCGTCGACGAAGGCGTTCGTGGCGCAGATCGCGGCGCTCTACCTCTTCGGCCTGCACCTCGCGCGGGTGCGCGGCACGCTCTCCGCCGAGGCGCTCGCAGATCAGCTGGCCGAGCTGCAGGCGGTGCCCGAGAAGCTCGAGGCCGTGCTCGCCGAGTCCGAGAAGGTCACTCAGCTCGCGCACTGGATGGCCGACACTCGTTCCGTGCTCTTCCTCGGCCGTCACGTCGGCTACCCGATCGCGCTCGAGGGAGCGCTGAAGCTCAAGGAGCTCGCCTACATCCACGCCGAGGGCTTCGCGGCGGGCGAGCTCAAGCACGGGCCGATCGCGCTCATCGAGCCCGGCCAGCCGGTCTTCGTCGTCGTACCGAGCCCGCGTGGTTCGGCGGCACTGCATCCGAAGGTCGTCTCGAACATCCAGGAGATCCGCGCACGCGGCGCCCGCGTGATCGCCATCGCCGAGGAGGGCGACGCCGCGGTGCTGCCGTTCGCCGACGAGGTGCTGCGCATCCCGCTCGCGGCGCCGCTCTTCGAGCCGCTCCTCGCGGTCGTGCCGCTGCAGATCTTCGCGATGGAGCTCTCGCAGGCCAAGGGCCTCGACGTCGACCAGCCTCGGAACCTGGCGAAGTCGGTCACGGTCGAGTGAGCCGACGGGCGCGGGGGAGAGCGGCGTGATCGCAGGAATCGGCATCGATGTCGTCGACATCGCCCGGTTCGAGCGATCCATGACGCGGACCCCCGCGCTTCGCGACCGCTTGTTCGCCGAGAGCGAACGGGACCGACCGGCCCGCTCGCTCGCCGCCCGATTCGCGGCGAAAGAGGCGCTCATCAAGGCGCTCGGCGGTAACAGGGTGATCCGGTGGCATGACATGCGAGTCGTGCAAGACGAGCACGGCAACCCCGATTTCGAGCTGTCCGGGGCCATCTCGCAGCTCACTCGCGAACTCGGCATCGATCGGGTGCACCTCACGATGAGCCATGACGCCGGCATCGCGAGTGCGTTCGTCGTGCTCGAGACCGGGGGGAGCGGGGCATGAGCGGGTCGGATGCTGCGGAGCGCCCGTTCCGCGAGGCGGTCGTCGACCTCGGCGCCGTGCGCGAGAACGTGGCCGCCCTCGCAGCAGCCGTGGCGCCCGCGCAGACGATGGCGGTCGTGAAGGCCAACGCCTACGGCCACGGCGCCGTTCCGGTGGCGAGGGCGGCGCTCGCAGGCGGGGCCGACTGGCTCGGCGTCGCCGACATCGACGAGGCGCACGAGCTTCGCGGTGCCGGCATCGACGCGCCGCTCCTCGCCTGGCTGCACGACCCCGGGGCCGCATTCGCTCCCGCGATCGAGCGCGACATCGACCTCGGTGTCTCGTCGCTCGGCCAGCTCGAGGCGATCGCGGATGCCGCGGCATCCGTCGATCGCATCGCGGCCGTGCACCTGAAACTCGACACCGGGCTGAGCCGCAGCGGCGTCGCCCCCGAGCACTGGGCCGCGGTCGTGGCTCGCGCGGCCCGCCTCGAGCAGGCCGGCCACATCCACGTTCGTGGACTCTTCAGCCACCTCGCGAACGCCTCGCCCGACGACGATGTGCGCCAGGTCGAGGCCTTCGACCGCGGGCTCGTGCAGGCCTCGACCGCGGGGCTTCGCCCCGAGGTACGCCACCTCGCGTCGACCGCGGGTGCGCTGCGGGTGCCGGCCGCGCGATTCGACCTCGTGCGCATCGGCATCGGCATCTACGGCATCCCCCCGTTCGGCGACGGCACGACCGCCGCCGAGCTGGGACTGCGCCCCGTGATGACTTTGCGCGGCCGAGTCGCTGCTGTACGCCGGGTCGAGCCCGGAACAGGCGTCTCCTACGGCTACACCTGGCGGGCCGAACGCCCGACGACGCTCGCGCTCGTGCCCCTCGGCTACGCCGACGGCATCCCCCGTCACGCGTCGGGCCGGGCCGAGGTCTGGATCGCCGGTGCCCGCCGCCCGATCGTCGGCCGCGTCGCGATGGACCAGTTCGTCGTCGACGTCGGCGACGACCACGTCGAGACGGGCGACGAGATCGTGCTGTTCGGCGACCCGGCGACGGGCGCGCCGTCGGCCGACGACTGGGGCGATGCCGCAGGCACCATCGGCTACGAGATCGTCACCCGCATCGGCCCGCGGGTGCCGCGGCGCTACGTGGGCGGCGCATGATGCGGTTCGAGGCGCCCGACACGGCGGCCATGGAGGCGTTCGGCCGTGAGCTCGGGGCGATGCTCCGCGCCGGCGACGTCGTGGTGCTCACCGGGCCGCTCGGGGCCGGAAAGACCACCCTGACGCGGGGCATCGGCGCCGGTCTCGGTGTGCGCGGGCCGGTGCAGAGCCCGACCTTCGTGCTCGCGCGCACCCATCCGAGCCTCATCGGCGGCGCTCCGCTCGTGCACGTCGACGCCTATCGGCTCGGCAGTGCGGCCCTGCTCGACGACCTCGACCTCGATTTCGACCGCTCGGTCGTCGTCGTCGAATGGGGCGCGGGGCTCGTCGACGACGTCACGGACTCCTGGCTCGAGATCGTGATCGACCGGCCGACGGGTGCGCGCGCGACGGATGCCGCGACGGATGCCGCAACGGATGCCGCAACTGACGCCGAGCACGTCGTCGCGCCCGATGCCGACACCGATGCCGATGCCGCCGACGCTGACGCGGCTCTCGACGCCGACGAGCCCCGCGTCGTCACCGCGACGGGATTCGGCCCCCGCTGGGCGGCCACCCCGTTCGCCGCGCCCGCGTAGGCTTGACGGCATGCTTCTCGCGATCGACACCTCGACTGGCACGAGCGTCGCCGTGGTCGATCGAGACCGTGCCAGCGGCGAACTGCGCTGCCTCGCCGAGACGGGCACCGACGACACCATGCGGCACGCCGAGGTGATCGGCGGGTTCATCCGAGGCGCGCTCGCGGGCGCGGGCATCGGGCCGCACGAGCTGTCGGGAGTCGCGGCGGGAATGGGGCCGGGGCCCTTCACCGGGCTGCGGGTCGGCATCGCGGCCGCTCACGCCTTCGCGCTCGGCATCGCTCGCCCCTTCGTGCCGGTCGTCAGCCACGATGCGATCGCCTTGACTCGGTATCTCGCGGGCGACGAGGGTCTCGTGCAGGTCGTCACCGACGCGCGGCGCCGGGAGTTCGCCGTCTCGGAATACGAGGGCCTCGACGCCGACGGCCTGCCGGTGCGCGTCGATGGCCCGGGGCTCGTGCCGCGTGACGAGGTGCCGCCGGCCCGAGGCATCCGCTTCGACGCGTCGATCGTCTCGGCGGGCGCGGTCGGCATGCTCGCCGAACTCGCCTTCGCCGCCGGTCGGCTGCCGCTCGCAGCCGACCGTCCGATCTACCTTCGGGCACCCGATGTGACCCCCTCGGCCGGCAAGAAGGTGCTTCGATGAGCGTGTTCATGCGGCGTGCGAACGTCGGCGATCTCGACCGCATCATGGTGCTCGAGCGCGAGACCTTCGAGGCCGATGCCTGGTCGATCGATGCCATGCGCCGAGAGCTCGAGAGCCCTCACGGCTACTACCTCATCGCCGTCGACGACGAGCTCGAGGCCCGGCGAGACGCCCGCGCGGAGAGCGGCACCGACGACCACCATGACCCCGCTGCCGACCCCGACCTCGACCAAGACGGCGACGCCGACCCGGCCGCCGGCCTGCTCGGCTACGCCGGTCTCCTGGCGCCCGCCGGCGGCGGTCAGGGCGACATCCAGACGATCGCGGTGGCTCCCTCGACGCGCGGCATCGGCCTCGGCCGCGGACTCATGCACGCGCTCATCACCGAGGCCCGCAGACGCCACGTCGCCGAGCTCTTCCTCGAGGTGCGCGCAGACAACCCCATCGCGCGGGCGCTCTACGACTCGCTCGGCTTCGAGGAGATCGGGGTCCGACGCGGCTACTACCGGCACGGCGTCGACGCGGTGCACATGCGCCTGACCGTGCCACCGGCGATCACCCGACCGGCCGGCGACGAGACCGACGGCAGCGGCGGGCGATCGGGGCGCGGCGCCGGCGACGCGAAGGCGGGTCGATGAACCGCGACACCCCCCTCATCCTCGGCATCGAGACCTCCTGCGACGAGACCGGCATCGGCATCGTGCGCGGCACGACGCTGCTCGCCAACACGATCGCCTCGTCCATGGAGGAGCACGCGCGCTACGGCGGGGTCGTGCCGGAGGTCGCCGCGCGTGCGCACCTCGAGGCACTCGGCCCCACGATCCGGGCAGCGCTCGACGAGGCATCCGTCACCCTCGCCGAGGTCGACGCGATCGCCGTGACGAGTGGTCCCGGACTGGCCGGCGCACTCATGGTCGGCGTCGGCGCGGCCAAGGCGCTCGCGCTCGCGCTCGACGTGCCGATCTACGCCGTCAACCACCTCGTCGGCCACGTCGGCGCCGACCTGCTCGACACCGCGGCGCCGCTCGAGACCCCCACCGTCGCGCTGCTCGTCTCGGGCGGCCACACCTCGCTCCTGCTCGTGCGCGACCTCGTCTCCGACGTCGAACTGCTCGGCGAGACGATCGACGACGCGGCGGGGGAGGCGTTCGACAAGGTGGCGCGACTCCTCGGCCTGCCGTACCCCGGAGGCCCCGAGATCGACCGCGCGGCGATCGGCGGCGACCCCCGGGCGATCCGGTTCCCGCGCGGGCTCACCCAGCCGAAAGATCTCGCCGCGCACCGCTACGACTTCAGCTTCTCGGGGCTGAAGACCGCCGTCGCCCGTTGGGTCGAGCAGAGGGAGGCGGCGGGGGAGCCCGTGCCGCTCGCAGACGTCGCGGCGAGCTTCCGCGAGGCCGTCGCCGACGTGCTCGTGACGAAGGCCGTCGCCGCCTGCACCGAGCTCGGCGTGCCGCGACTGCTGCTCGGCGGAGGCGTGGTCGCCAACGCCCGCCTGCGTGAGCTCGCGACCGAGCGAGCGGATGCCGCCGGCATCGCACTGCGCATTCCGCCGCTGTCGCTCTGCACCGACAACGGCGCGATGATCGCGGCGCTCGGTGCGCAACTCGTCATGGCGGGCCATCCGCCGTCGACGCTCGACTTCGGGGCGGACTCGACGCTGCCGGCGACCGAGATCCAGGTCGCGGCGCGAATGCCGTGATCCGTGCGGCCGGACGCCGGGCGCGCTAGTGTGAGCGGGAGACCGGATGCCGCCGTCGTCGACGACGCCCGGGAGTTCCCGCCATCGTGGCGGGGTCGCATTCCACAGCATCGAGGGGAACCACCGTGACTGATCCGAACCTTCCTGAGCAGCCCGCCGTACCGCCGACCGCGCCCGCTGCCCCCGCCTACGGGGAACCGCAGGCTGCGGCACCGGCCTACGGGCAGCCGGCCTACGGGCAGCCCGCTTACGGGCAGGCGCCTGCTACCAAGACGAACACCCTTGCGATCGTCTCGCTCGTCGCCTCCATCGCCGGCGTGGTCATCTGGGGCATCGGCTTCATCGTCGGAGTCATCTGCGGCCACATCGCGCTCGGCCAGATCAAGAAGACCGGCGAACAGGGTCGTGGACTCGCAGTCGCCGGCCTGATCGTCGGGTACATCGGCATCGTCCTCTCGATCATCGGCGTGATCATCTTCATCGCGCTGTTCGCATCGCTGGCGTCGTCGGGCAGCTTCGACACCACGTACTGAGCGGCGCGACCGTACTGAGCGGCGCGACCGTACTGAGCCGCGGGCCGACCGAGCCTCCATCGACCACGCAGAAGGGCGAATGCCATGAGTGATCCCAAGAATCCCGACCTCCCCGAGGTGCCGGCCGAGCCCGAGACGCCGCGCGTTCCCGAGCCCACGTCGCCCGACGCCCCAGAGCCCGCGATTCCGGGCGCGCCCGAGCCTGTCGCCCCCGTCGACGTCTCCGCGACCGGCCCCGACGTGCCCGAGGTGCCGTCTGCACCCGAGCCGCCGGCCGCGCCCGAGCCGCCCGCACCGCCCGTTCCTCCGGCGCCGCCCGTGCCGCCGAGCTACGGCGCTGCGACCCCGCCCCCGCCGCCGCCCGGGTACGGTGCTCCGGCGCCGGCTGCGCCCGGTGAGCCGGCGCCCGCGTACGGTGCTCCGGCGGCCGCGTACGGCGCAGCCGCCTATGGCGCGGCAGCACCGACCAAGTCGACCCCCGTGCTCAGCCTGATCTCGCTGATCGCCGGCATCGTCGGCGTCATCGGCTTCTTCGTCGTCTTCATCCCGTTCGTGGGCGGCATCCTGCAGCTGTTCATCCCGGCGGCGGCCGTGGTGCTCGGTTTCCTCGGCAAGAAGAAGGAGCCGGCGGCCAAGGGCATGTGGCTGACGGGCATCATCCTCGGATTCGTCGGCATCGGCATCGCGCTGCTGTCGTTCGTGCTGTGGGGCGTGCTCTTCGCCAGCTACGACAACAACTACTACTACTGAGGAGTAGTCCATGGTTGAGCGCGAGGGGGTTTCGCCCGACGGCGGGACCCCCGACCGCTTGTCGGGGGCGAGCAGTGCAGAAGCATCCGGAACGAACCCGATGACCGCGGCCGGTGCACCGGGTCGACCCGACCCGTCGGGTCCGGCCGGCGCGGGCGACGGCCGGCCGGTCGTCCCACTCGACCGTGCCTCGACGCCGCTCGAAGCGCTTGCGCCGTTCCAGCCGGCCGAGCCGACCTTCCGTCCAGATCCGACGGTGCGCGAGTTCGATGTGCCCTTCGACACCGGGCAGCTCCGGTCGATCTCGACGGGGCAGCTCCTCATCGTGCATCGCCCCGGCAGCACCGACGCGAGCGACGCGGCGGAAGATCGCACCCAGCGGCGGGTCTTCAGCTGGGTCGCCGCCGTGATCGGCACCATCGGCGGCGCGGCATCCCTCTTCGTCGGCTGGATGCTGCCACTGTCGATCGCCGCGATCGTCTTCGGGGTGCTCGGCCTGCGCCGCGAGGAGCACGGCCGCGCGCTCGCCTTCGTCGGCATCGGCACCGGGCTCGCCGGGCTCGTCTTCTCGGCCGTCTGGATCGGGTACTACGCGATCGTCTTCGGCGCGCTGACGTCGTGACGCCCTGACGCACCGACGCGGTGACGCCCTGACGCCCGCGTCAGATCCGCTCGACGAGCAGCGTGACATGGCGACCGGCCTCACGGGTCAGCACGATCGTCGCTGATGCCGAACCGCGCAGCTTCAGTCGCGTGCGCAGCGCGGCCGGGTCGACGTCGACGCCGCGCTTCTTGATCTCGAGCGTGCCGATGCCGCGAGCGGCGAGCGCCTGGCGCAACTGCCGTTCGTCGGCCGGCAGTCGCTCGAGCACCCGGAAGCCCCGGGCGAACGGCGAGTCGAACGCAGTGTCGGCGGTGAGGTAGGCGATTCCGCTGCTCAGCATCCACGCGCCGTGGGCGCGGGCCAGGTCGCCGATCAGGCGTGCCCGGATCACCGCCCCGTCGGGCTCGTAGAGGTAGTCGCCGAGTGGGCCGACGGGCGCGTCTTCACTGTCGGCGCCGGCTGTGAGCTCGTGGGCGGCCTCGCCGCGGACGACGAGGGCGGCGCGGCGGATGCCGGGCCGGGCCACGAGCCCGAACCACACGCCGAGCTCGACGAGGTCGCCGTCGACCGAGACCCACTGTGCCTCGGCGTCAGACGGAATGACCTCGCGATCGGTGCCCGGGCCGAGCTTCACTCCGACGGGCATGCGCTCGCCGAGCCGGAAGGCGAAGTCGAGCGAGGGGGAGTAGCCCGAGGCATCCGTGATTCTCCTGGTGGTGCCGCCCGCGGTGGTGCGCCGTGCGGGGTCGAGCCAGGCGCCGTCGATGCCGCCGAGCGGAACGCGCTCGGCCTGCTCGTGGAGCACCCGCGCCCGTGGGAACGGGGTGAGGTTGTACGCTGCGATGGCCGCGGTGACCTCGTCGGCCTCTGCGGCGGTGACCTCGAGGTCGATCGCCGCCATCGCGAGGGCGTCTCCGCCGATGCCGCAGCCGAGGTCGG